>JAFLSE010000014.1 GCA_022511075.1 Prevotella sp. | reverse complement strand
ATGAGTGGATAGTTCATTGTTATGAATGATTAGGTGTAGTTATATTATGTGCAAAGTTACAAAAAAAATCTGAAACACCAAAATCAATGCTGTTAAGTTTTTAGAAAAACCATTTTGCCACAACACCACTTTACCCACCTTTAACTGAATTTTGTCACATTGCTAAAATGCTACATTAAGGTTTTTCAATGTGCGGCAAAAACTATAAGCAAAATACAATGATTTTATTATGAATAGTAAGTAATATAATTATATAATAATATATATTTATATATTATTATAGGATATTAGGATGCACCCTCTCTTTGCATAGTCGAAAATGCTTAATGTAGCAATGTAGCAAAACATTTTCTTTGGGGGATATGTCATATTTTCAATGCACTTGGTTTCACCTGCCAACGCTTGCGGCTTCAACAGCCAACGAAGCCAGCTTCAAGAGCCATCGAAACGGCATGCGATGGACATCGCTCCTATATGCGTTGGCTGTCGAGACTGGTTAGTTATAAGTGATTAGTGTTCAGTGAACAGATTTTATAAGTTGCGAAGTGCTGATTTTTTACTTTCAGGCATTCTTTGCAAGTTCAGCTTCCACCATATTCGTGAGTTCCACGAATTGTGCGATGGTGAGTTGTTCAGGGCGTTTCGTCATTATGTCGTGCTGGAAGAAATCTGGCGATACGCCGTTGCCAGAAACAATCTGACGCAGACTGACACGCAGCATCTTGCGCCGTTGGTTGAACACCGCCTTTACCACACGCTTGAACAGGTTTTCATCGCAGCCGAGCGACGTAACATCGTTGCGTGTCATGCGAATGACGGCACTCTTTACCTTCGGCGGCGGATTGAACACACCTTCGTCCACGGTAAAAAGATATTCAACGTTGTACCACGCCTGAATCATCACGCTCAATATGCCGTATGCCTTGGTGTTGGGCTGCGATGCTATGCGCTGTGCCACCTCGCGCTGAATCATACCCGTGCAGCACGGTATGATGTCCTTGAAATCGAGCATCTTGAAGAATATCTGCGACGAGATGTCGTAGGGATAGTTGCCTGTGAGAACAAACTGACCTCCGTCGAAAAGTGTCCGCAAGTCCATTCGCAAAAAGTCCTCACCAATTATCTTGTCTCGCAGGTTTGGAAAATTTTCCTGAAGATACGCCACCGACTCGCGGTCAATCTCAACGACCTTCAACGGACGCTGCTTCTCGACAAGGTATTGAGTGAGCACACCCATGCCGGGACCAACCTCAAGCACAGGCAGGTCGGGACAGGCGTCTACGGTGTCGGCAATGCGCCTCGCTATGTCAAGGTCGGTCAAAAAATGCTGACCAAGATTCTTCTTGGGAGTTACTTTTTTCATTGTTGTCATTATGTATTGTTATTTGTTTTTTCAATATTGGGTGATAGAATTGCAGCATCTCTGCGTGCAGGCACAAACGCCTCGCTTGCGTTCCATAGAGCCTGTCGCCCACGATGGGAGAGTTAAGTCCGTCGCGGTGGGCACAATGCACGCGCAACTGGTGGGTGCGCCCCGTCTGCGGATAGAGAGCCACAAGGGTTTTGCCGCCGTAGGTGCCAATCACTTCGTAACGGGTAACGGCAGGCTTGCCGCTGTCGTAGTCAACCTTTTGCCGTGGGCGGTCGGAATAGTCGGGTGCAAGGGGCAGTGATATTTCGCCTTCGTTTGCAGTCACAGCACCTTCGAGCAAGGCAATATAGCGTTTTGTAATCTTTCTTCTTTCAAACAGTCCGCGAAACACCCGTTGAGAAAACTCTGTCTTTGCAAGCATAAGCAATCCCGATGTGTCCATGTCGAGCCTGTTTACGGGCAGCAAGCCTGTGATGGAAGCGACCGACGGCTGCATGCCCTTGCCCGGCACGCTCAACATTCCTGAAGGCTTGTCAACCACGGCTATGAAATTGTCCTCGTAGACAATCCTCAATTCGCTTGTCTGGTTGCTATACGAAGCCAAGGGGTCCGGGTCTACAATCAAGCCTCGGAGCATGTGCGAAAGTATTGGCTCGCACTTGCCGCGGCAAGCAGGATAATAGTGAAGATGGCGGCGCACTTCCGACTTGGGCGACTCGCCATACCAAAACTCCGCCATGCACAGCGGCTTATAGTTGCTGATGTATGCATACTGTAAGAGTTTCGGGGCGCAGCACTCGCCGGCACCCGAGGGGGGAGTAATAGAGCCGATGCCTGTGGCGGCGTGGTATTCGGCAAAGATGTCGTTGAGGTTTTTCCCCTCACCGAGAGCATTGAGCATCTTGAATTGGTCGAACAGCCAGCGTTGAAGGTTGTCGCTCATCTGGCGACGGCGCTGTTTCAGTTGGGCTATGCGGTTTTCATATTCAGCCAATTGTTGCTCCGCCTCTGCTGTCAACGATGAGTAAGCCTGTTTCTTACGCCGCAGTTCCGCTTTCATGTGTTGGCTCTCTCTCGTCAGCGCATCGTCGTCGCAGGATTTGCCGGCGGCTCTTGCTTCGTCTCGCTTCTCCTTTGCCGCCGCCATGAGCGCCTTATACTCGGCAATGTCTCTTTCCGCCTCCGCCTTTATCGCTGCCAACCTCTGACGGCACGCTTTCAGGTGTTCGCTGTTTTCCAACGTCTCCACCTGTCCGTTTATTGCGGTAATCTCCGCCTCGTGTGTCTTGAAATATCCGTCGGGCTGCAACAAGTCGTAGACGGGAGGCACGAATCCGGGCAGGTTGTTGCTGCCGCAGAGTTGCCCGGAGAATGCAGCGAGATAGCCAAGCGTGCCACCCTCATCTCGTGCCACAAGCACTCCGAACATCTTGCCCTGCATGGCCTCCGCCTTCCATTTTTCCACGGACTCAATATAGCCCTGCAAATGCCCTGCCGCAAGCACGCACAGGGGGTGCGGCTCATAGCAGAAAGGCCATGTGAACCGTGCCGGCGGAGCAATGTCTGTATGTAACTTGTGCAGCAACTTTGTCGGTCTTAAATATGAAAGAGATGAATTTGAGAACAAAAGTACAAAAACTTTCCCAATATGCCACTCAAACACACCTAATTTTAAAAAATATTAAATGTATATACCGTTCTTTTGCTGTTTGCTAAAAAACTTTTACTTTTGTACGATTAAACGAGAAAAACATTTTATATGCGCAAAAAGATATTTGCAATAATAGCCATATTCGTTGCCACAACGCTGTCGGCAATGGGAGACACCGCCAAGGGTACGCAGGAGCACGAGCTGGACGCTGTGGTAAACTCTACATTGGAGTACGGCAAGAGCCCTTCGGATGTAATTTTGATGCTGCTTTCGTATAATCCCGACCTGCCGGCGATGACGAACATCATAAACGACTTCCAGCGTGTGCTTCAGGAGCGGAAAAGCAAATACAAGCTGGATATCGAGAGTCTTTACTGCAGCGGTCTGCAATCCATGCCGGAATGGAAGGGCAAAATGGAGCAAATACTCGACGAGCACTTTAAAGACCCCAGCCAGAAGCCGGCAGCAATAGTGCTTGTAGGCACGGAGGCGGCATCGGTGTTTTTCTCGCTCGACACTAAGCTATACAATGGCGACCTGACAAGAGTGCCCATATTTATCGGCAACCGAGGACGCAACATCATACTGATGCCCGACGAAGGCACCGACATAAACGACTGGGAGCCGGAGAGCCTCGACCTTTTGGAAGACTTCAGTTCATACAACATCGTAGGTGGAGAATTGTATCATTATAACGTAAGGAAAAACCTTGAGCTAATCCACGAACTATATCCCAAGATTTACAAAGTGGTGTGCCTTACCGACAACAGCTTTGGCGGTGTATCGCTGAAGGCGCTCATAAACAAGGAAGCAACGCAGCAGGGCTTGATGAAGGTAACCTTCTGCGACGGCAGGACGATGAGCCTTTGGGACGTGAAAAACGAATTTGCCAACATAAATGACGACAAGACGGCAATAGTGGTGGGAACATGGCGACAGGACAAGACCAATAACTATGTTATCGGCTCAACGCAGCTTACGCTTGCAGATGCCAACCATAATGTGCCGGTATTCTCAGTGTCCGGCACCGGAATCTCCCAATCGAGAGGCAACAATGCCCACTGGGCTATAGGCGGATATGTGCCGCAATACGAAGAGGGCGGTAAAAACCTTGCCTTCGACTGCATCAGATACCTTGAATCGGACTCTGCCGAGGCCTGTGCGATAATTCCCAACGAATACTTGTTCGACTATGTGCAGATGCAGAATTACGAAATATCCGACAGCGACATACCAGAGGAATCAAGGATAGCAAATCAGCCGCCATCGTTCCTTGAGGAAAACCCGATGCTTCTTTCCATCATCGCCGTTGTCCTGATAATGATACTGATAGCACTGTTCACATCCTTGTATTACCTGCATCGCATAAGGAAACTGAACAAGAAAATGGCAATCATGAACCAAGATCTGATTATAGCAAAGGAGCAGGCCGAGATTGCCAACCAAACGAAATCGGCATTCTTTGCCAACATGAGCCATGAGATACGCACGCCGCTCAACGCCATCGTGGGATTCTCGTCGCTAATCACGTCGCCCGACATAGACGTTGATCCAGAGAAGAAGGCAGAAATGGGCGAACTTATAAAGTCGAACGGCAGCATACTGACAAAACTCATAAACGACATACTCGACTTGTCGCGTATAGAGTCGGGCAAGATAAGTTTCAACTTTGTTGAAGACGACATCGTGAACATCTGCAAGAACATACTTACCACGGCAAAGCACAATAGCAAGAACGAAGAGATTGAATATCAGTTGGATATACAGGTGGACAGCCTTTCAATGTCGACCGACCCCGACCGACTGAAGCAGGTGCTCACCAATCTGCTGTCGAATGCAGGAAAATGCACCGAGACAGGTTTCATAACCCTCTGCCTCAAAGTTGACGAGGAGAATCGCATGGCGATATTCAGCGTAACGGATACAGGCTGCGGCATACCTAAGGAAAAGGCGGAAACTATCTTCGAGCGCTTTGAGAAACTCAGCGAGTCAAGGCAAGGCACCGGGCTCGGCTTGGCTATCTGCCGCACGATAGTGGAGAAGTTTAACGGCAAAATCTGGGTAGACACAAGCTATACGGGCGGTGCGCGCTTCGTATTCACTCATTCACTTGACCTGCCTTTAGGGGGGGTAAAACAGCACAAGTAGGATAGATAAAACACGTTAGGATTAAGGTTTAAAACATAAAAAATATGAAAGACATTATTATTTCAGACAGGATAACATACATCGGCGTTGACGACCGCGACATAGACCTCTTTGAAAGCCAGTATGTGGTGGAGCGAGGCATGTCGTACAACTCATATATGATTGACGACGAGAAGATTTGCATAATGGACTGCGTTGACGACCGTAAGGTTGATGAGTGGCTCGACAATCTCGCAAACGCATTGAAAGGCAGGCAACCCGACTATCTCGTGGTGCTCCACATGGAGCCCGACCATGCCGGCGGCATACAGCGTTTCGTGGAGAAATATCCCGACGCAAAACTTGTGGGCAACGCCAAGACCTTCCAAATAATGGGTGCTTTCTTCGACTTCGACATCAACGAGCGCAAGCACGAGGTTAAGGAGGGCGACACATTGGCTCTCGGCACACACACGCTGACCTTTGTCACTGCACCGA
This sequence comes from Prevotella sp., assembly GCA_022511075.1. Classification (GTDB taxonomy): domain Bacteria; phylum Bacteroidota; class Bacteroidia; order Bacteroidales; family Bacteroidaceae; genus Prevotella. Next base: position 58,556 of record JAFLSE010000014.1, on the reverse strand, counting down.
TGGTACACTGGCCGGAGGTGATGGTGGCATACGAAAGTGCAACAAAGACGCTCTTCTCTGCCGATGCCTTCGGAAAGTTCGGCGCACTCAAAGACAACGACGAGGACTGGGCTTGCGAGGCACGCCGCTACTATTTCAACATCGTGGGCAAGTATGGCGTTCAGGTGCAGACTCTGCTTAAAAAGGCGACTGCCCTCGACATCAAGACGATATGTCCGCTGCACGGTCCGATATTGAGCGAAAACCTTGATTACTACCTCAGTCTCTACGACACTTGGAGCAAATATGAGCCTGAGACCGAAGGCATATTCATTGCCGTTGCCTCCATTCACGGCAACACTCTCAAGGCTGCCGAGGTGCTGAAAGAGATGCTCATCGAAAAGGGTGCGCCCAAAGTGTCGTTGGCAGACCTCAGCCGCGACGACATGGCAGAATGCGTAGAGGATGCTTTCCGCTACGACCGCTTGGTGCTCTGCGCAGCGACCTACGACGGCGGAATGTTCTCGCCAATGGACGACTTCCTTCTGCGCCTCAAGAAGAAAGGCTATCAGAAGCGTCGTGTCGCCCTTGTAGAGAATGGCTCATGGACACCAGTGGCAGCACGTTTCATGCGCGCCACACTCGAGTCGATGAAAGACATCACCATCTGCGAAAACGTAGTAACGATAAAATCAACATACAAACCACAACTCAACGAGGCTGCCATGCAGGCACTTGCCGACGAGTTGCTGAAGAAGTAAGGCAAAACAATGATAATAGTCATAGCCGACGACATAACAGGGGCTGCCGAGATTGGCGGCATCGGAATAAGGCGAGGATTGAGGACGGGGCTAACCACCAATCCCCAAAGCATAGCCGGATACGGCGAGGATTACGATTTGCTCGTAATCGCCACCGACACGCGTGGCATGAACGAAGCTGATGCGTGTGCCCATACCCGCCACATAGCGGCAACGTTAAGGGAAATGCCCGGAAAGCACCGCTTGTTCAAAAAAACCGACTCCGCGCTGCGAGGACACATCACGGCAGAACTTGAAACGTTGCTCGGCGAGACCGACTACACCCGTGCATTGCTCCTGCCGCACAATCCATCGAAAGGTCGCATTGTGGAAAACGGCATATACAAGATTAACGGCATTCCGTTGTCGGAAACAAGTTTTGCCTACGACCCTGAGTTTCCTGCAACCACATCGGTTGTAAGCGAGCGTCTGCACCTCAAGGAAAACATGCTCTTCTGCGATGCCGCAAGCAGCGACGACGTACAGGCGGCAATAAGCCGTCTCGACGACGATACCCTTGCTGCCGGTGCTGCCGACTGTTTCAATGCCTTTCTCGAAGCCGTCGTTGCCGATAAACTTGACAGGAAAACCGACAACGCCGCTGCCTTCAAGGGATTGACGGGCGAAACGGCAATCATTGTATGCGGAAGTACCCAAAGCGGCGACTTGAGCACCCAGCCTTATATTCAAAGAGTTAAAGCCAACGTAGTGCCAATGACGCGCGAAGCCTTCTACGGCACAAGTGTGGAGCAATGGCAGAAAGCGGCACTTGCCGACTATTCCCGTCAGGGCAGCATCGTCCTCACCATTGGCTTCCCCTCCGAAGGCGGAGCCGATTTCGCCCTGCGCCTGCGCAGTCAGATGGCAGAACTTTGCTCATCGCTCATCGCCCATAAACAACCTCACGAACTCGTAATAGAAGGCGGTGCAACCGCATTCGCCCTGCTCGACCACCTCAAATGGCAATCGTTCGAGATAGAAAACGAGATAGCCCCCGGCGTTATCCGACTGCGATACACAACACCGCAAGGCACTATCCACATAACCATGAAACCCGGCAGCTATCCGTGGGGAGAGGCGATGATTTAGTAAACAAGCAATGATGATAAACGAGATACGCAACATTTGTTTATCTGACCAATCAGAGCAAGTAATTCAAGGTAAGCACCTGAACAAGCTGCCGCCGCCGGAACGTGAGCCGCTATGGAAAGGATTTCTGTTGAAATTCAAAGACCCATTGATGATAGTGCTGTTGGTGGCGTTCGTGCTCTCCGTTGCCGTTTCGGTATATGAGATAACCACGCAAAACGCAAGTTACGACATTCTGCTTGAACCGGCAGGAGTGTTGATAGCACTGCTGCTTGCAACGGGCGTGGGCTTCATTGTGGAGGTGAAGGCGGCAAGGGAGTTTGAGCTGCTCAATAAAGTGAAGGACTCACGACGGGTGAAGGTGTTGAGAAAAACAGCTGACGGCACTCCACGCATCATCAACATTGAGAAACAGGACGTGGTGGTGGGCGACATCGTTAGTCTGGAAAACGGCGACGAGATACCTGCCGACGGTGAACTGCTTGCTGCAAACTCGCTGAGCGTGGACGAATCGGCATTCACGGGTGAGCCGTACACGACAAAGACAACCGACAGAAGCCAGTTTGACGAAAACGCCACATATCCGTCCGACTTTCTCCTGCGCGGCAGCATGGTGATAGAAGGCACGGCTTTCATGAAAGTGACGGCAGTGGGCATTGACAGCGAGGAAGGCAAGGGAACGGCACTGGCGCAGGAAGGCAGCGAGGTGAGGACACCGCTCAACGCACAGCTCGACAGGCTCGGCAAGCAGGTTTCTGTGGCAAGTTTCGTGGTGGGCGCACTCATCATCATCTCGCGCATGGCATACTGCTACCTGTTCCACTGGGACTACTGGGGAAGCAGTTGGCTACTCATGGCGGAATACACCCTGCAATCGCTGATGATTGCCATAACACTGATAGTCGTTGCCGTGCCCGAAGGACTGCCCATGAGCATCAACATAAGCCTTGCACTGAGCATGCGCAAGATGCTGCGCGAAAACTGCCTCGTGCGCAAACTTCATGCCTGTGAGACGATGGGCGCAACGACGGTAATCTGCACCGACAAGACCGGCACGCTCACGCAGAACAAGATGCAGGTGGCAGAGATGAAAATTTTTGGCAGCATTGACAAGCATACAATATACAGCGGCATAGCGCAGAACACCACCGCAACACTGAACATCGGCGAAGACGGAAAGGCGGAGACAATTGGCAATCCCACGGAGGCTGCGTTGCTGCTATGGATGAACGAGCAGGGCGAGGATTACCGTCAGTGGCGCGACGGCAGCAAGGTGGAAAGCCAAGTGCCGTTCTCCACGGAGCGCAAGTATATGGAGACCACCATTGCAGACAAAGACGGAGAAGAGCCAATACGTTTCATAAAGGGTGCTCCGGAGGTTGTCATGGCAATGGCGTGCAACGGCAGCGAGGAGATGACGGTACAGATAGCCGAATATCAGCAGAAGGCTATGCGCACCCTCGGATTTGCTTACCAGAGAGGCAATGAAAAGCCTGTGTTCTACGCCCTTGCAGCAATAAGCGACCCTCTGCGCGACGACGTAGCGGAAGCCATACACCGATGCACCGACGATGCCGGGGTGAGGGTGATAATAGTCACGGGCGACTCGCTAGCCACGGCAAAGGAAATTGGCAGACAATTAGGACTGCAAGAGGGTATGACGCTCACGGGAACAGAATTTGCTGCCATGAACGACGAGAAGATACTCTCCGACGTGCTGCCCACGCTGCGCATTCTCTCGCGCGCCCGTCCCGACGACAAGGCACGACTTGTACGCCTGCTGCAAAAGAGGGGCGAGGTGGTGGCTGTGACTGGCGACGGCACGAACGACGCACCGGCACTGAGCAAGGCACAGGTGGGACTGTCGATGGGCGACGGCACTGCACGGGCAAAAGAGGCAAGCGACATAACCATCATAGACAACTCGTTTGCAAGCATCTGCAAGGCTATATTGTGGGGTCGTTCGCTCTACATCAACATAAGGCGTTTCATTCTCTTCCAGATAACAATCAACGTATGTGCGTGCCTCATAGTGCTTTTCGGCGCAATGATAGGCGAGCAGTCGCCGCTTACGGTGACGCAGATGCTATGGGTGAACCTCATTATGGACACATTCGCAGCAATGGCATTGTCGGCACTTCCGCCCGACGAGCGGGTGATGAAGATGAAGCCACGCAATCCCAACAGCCATATCATCGACCGCCCTATGGCGTTGCAGATAATCGTCGTGGGTCTGCTTTTCTTCGTTTGCTCCGCTGCCTACTGGGTCTATATAACATACTACAACGACGAGGTGGGGCGCTACGACATTGCACTGTTCTTTACGTTCTTCGTGATGATGCAGTTCTGGAATCTTTTCAATGCCCGCTATTTCCGCACTGGCAGGAGTCTTGTAAAGGACATATTGTCGTTGGCAAGGGGCAAAGGACGGTTTACCGACTACTTCTGCATGCCTTTCCTCGGCATAGCATCGGCAATAATAATTGGGCAGATAATAATCGTAAACTTCTTCGGCGAGATGTTCAGCGTGTGCCCCATAGACTTCAGCGACTGGGTTTACATAATAATAGTAACCTCACCGATATTGGTTGTCGGCGAGATTATCAGGCTTGTAAAAAGTTAAGCACGATTTATTAGTAAATCACCCCCTGCCCTTAACGATTTTCTTTATTTCGTTGAGTTTGTTGAGAGCCTCCACGGGAGTGAGATTATTGATGTCGAGGCCGAGAATCTCATCGCGTATCTGCGAGAGCACGGGGTCGTCGAGCTGGAAGAAACTCAATTGCATTCCCTCGCGGCTGTTGGCAACCTCTCCGAGAGGCTTTCCTGCCTTGCCCACTTGGGTATTCTCGTTTTCCAATTGCTTGAGAATAACGTTTGCGCGCTTTATTATTGAACGGGGCATACCGGCAATCTCCGCAACGTGAATACCAAACGAATGCTCCGAACCTCCTCGCTGCAAACGACGCAGGAAAATCACCTTGCCATCCATTTCCTTCACACTCACATTGTAGTTTTTTATACGCGAGAAATGCTTTTCCATTTCATTGAGTTCGTGATAGTGGGTGGCAAACAGCGTGCGTGCCTTGCCTCGGCTGTTCTCGTGGAGATATTCCACAATAGCCCAAGCAATGGATATGCCGTCGTATGTAGATGTGCCGCGTCCGAGTTCGTCGAAAAGCACTAATGAGCGGTCGGAAACGTTGTTAAGGATGTTCGAGGCCTCGGTCATCTCAACCATAAATGTAGACTCGCCGAGGGCAATGTTGTCGCTCGCACCCACACGGGTGAAAATCTTGTCTACAAGTCCTATCCTTGCGCTCTCGGCTGGCACGAAGCAGCCTATTTGCGCCAAAAGAACAATGAGGGCGGTCTGGCGTAGAAGTGCCGACTTACCAGCCATGTTTGGACCTGTTATAATGACAATCTGCTGTTTTTCGTTGTCCAATAATATGTCGTTAGGCACGTATTGCTCGCCAAGAGGCAACTGTGTTTCAATCACTGGGTGTCGCCCCTGACGAATGTCTATCTCTAACGATTGGTCTATTATGGGGCGGATATATTTGTGTTCCTCCGCCACCTTTGCAAACGACAGAAGGCAGTCGAGACGGGCTATGAGGTTGGCGTTTGTCTGAATCTGCGGAATAAAGTCCTGCATATACTCCACGAGTTCGCCGAACAACTGTGTTTCGAGCGCCAGAATCTTGTCTTCCGCACCCAAAATCTTTTCCTCGTATTCCTTCAGTTCCTGCGTTATATAGCGTTCCGCCTGTGCCAATGTCTGCTTGCGTACCCAGTCGGCAGGCACATTGTCCTTGAATGTGTTGCGCACCTCGAGATAATAGCCGAAAACGTTGTTATAGCCAATCTTCAGGCTGTTTATGCCCGTCTGCTGCTGTTCGCGCTCTTGAATCTTCAACAGATACTCCTTGCCTCCGAAGGCAATGTTACGCAGTTCGTCGAGTTCGGCGTTCACTCCCTTCTTTATTATGCCGCCTTTGTTCACGAGCAGCGGCGGCTCGTTTTGCACCTCGCGCTCTATCCTTTCATAGAGCGGTTCGCAGATGTCTAATCGCTCCCCAATATTCCTCAATGCGCCGTTGTCGGCAGAAAGACATGCCTCCTTTATCGGACGAATGGCTTTCAGGGCAATCTTCAACTGCACCACCTCACGCGGCGAAACACGATTGGCTGCTACTTTCGATATTATTCGCTCCAAGTCGCCAATCCTGTGCAGTTCGTCGTCAACACACTGGCGGAAATCGGGCTGGCGGAAGAAATAGTCCACCACATCGAGGCGCTCGTTAATCTGCCGCTCGTCCTTCAGCGGGAACACCACCCAACGGTGGAGCATTCGTCCTCCCATCGGCGACACTGTGCGGTCAATAACGTTGAGCAGCGAAATACCGTCGTCCTGCATGGGATATACAATCTCCAACGAGCGTATGGTAAACCTGTCCATACGCACGTATCTTTCCTCCTCTATGCGAGTGAGCGACGTTATATGCCCGATGTTGGTGTGCTGCGTTATTTCGAGATACTGCATTATGGCACCGCTCGCCACGATGCCGTTTCGCAGATGGTCAACGCCAAAACCTTTCAGGTTCTTTACGTTGAAGTGTTTGTATAGTTTTTGTTGTGCGGTCTGCTCGGTAAACACCCAGTCGTCGAGTTCGAACACGCAATGCTTCGTACCGAAATAGCGTTCAAAATCTTGTTTCCTTGCCCTGTCGTACAGCACTTCCTTTGGCTGAAAGTTTGTCAAGAGTTTGTCAACATAGTCTTGTGTTCCCTCGCCAGTGAGGAACTCACCTGTTGAAATATCGAGGAACGCCACGCCGCATGAAGCCTTCCCGAAATGTACGGCGGCAAGAAAGTTGTTCTCCTTATAGTTGAGCACGTTGTCGTTCATCGCCACGCCAGGCGTAACGAGTTCGGTTATTCCGCGCTTGACGAGTTTCTTCGTCAGTTTCGGGTCTTCCAACTGGTCGCAGATGGCCACGCGCTTGCCTGCCCTCACCAGTTTGGGCAGGTAAGTGTCGAGAGCATGGTGGGGGAAGCCCGCCATCTCCGTTGATGTCTTGCCTGCCGCACCGCTGCGTCTTGTCAGTGTTATTCCAAGTATCTTTGATGCCGTTATAGCATCTTGGCAATAAGTTTCATAAAAGTCTCCACATCTGAAAAGAAGCACAGCATCAGGGTGCTTCGCCTTCAAATCGAAGAACTGCTTCATCATCGGTGTCAACTCTTTTTCTTTTGCCATATTTTATATAGTATAGTTTTCGTTTATAGTTAATAAAAATCTTTAATCTTCCATTAACTTGCGATAGCGGGCTTTCTTAATTTCTGTCTGTCCGCTTTGACGCATCTTGTGTATCTCGTAATCGGAGAAGCCACCTTCGAAGAATACTACCTTACCGTCGCCTTCGAAAGAGAGGATATGGGTGCAGATGCGGTCGAGGAACCAACGGTCGTGGCTGATGACAACGGCACAACCTGCAAAATTTTCAAGACCTTCTTCAAGAGCACGAAGGGTGTTTACGTCGATGTCGTTGGTAGGCTCGTCGAGAAGCAGCACATTGCCTTCCTCTTTCAGTGCCATAGCGAGATGCAGACGGTTGCGCTCACCACCGGAGAGTACGCCACACTTCTTTTCTTGGTCAGCACCATTGAAGTTGAAACGACTCAGGTAGGCACGCACGTTGAGATCCTTGCCTCCCATGCGTATTGTCTCGTTGCCCTGGCTCATTACTTCGTATACACTCTTTTCGGGAACAATGTCTTTGTGTGTTTGGTCAACGTATGCTAATTTTACGGTTTCACCAACTTCGAATGTTCCTGCATCAACCTGCTCCATTCCCATTATCATGCGGAAAAGGGTGGTCTTGCCGGCACCATTAGGACCGATTACGCCAACAATGCCGTTTGGTGGCAATATGAATTCGAGGTCTTTAAGCAACACCTTGTCGCCAAAGGCTTTGCACACTCTTTCTGCCACGATGACTTTGTTGCCGAGACGCGGACCGTTGGGGATAAATATTTCGAGTTTCTCCTCGCGCTCTTTCTGGTCTTGGTTGAGCAGTTGCTCGTAACTGTTGAGGCGTGCCTTGCCTTTTGCGTGACGTGCCTTTGGAGCCATACGCACCCATTCAAGCTCGCGCTGCAATGTCTTGCGACGCTTGCTTTCGGTCTTTTCCTCCTGAGCCATTCGCTTTGTCTTTTGGTCGAGCCAGGAAGAGTAGTTGCCTTTCCACGGAATGCCTTCGCCGCGATCGAGTTCGAGAATCCATCCAGCCACATCGTCAAGGAAGTAACGGTCGTGGGTGACACATATCACCGTGCCCTCGTATTGACTCAAGTGCTGCTCCAGCCAGTCAATACTTTCTGCATCAAGGTGGTTGGTAGGCTCGTCGAGCAACAGCACGTCGGGCTTGCGAAGCAACAGACGGCACAGAGCCACGCGGCGGCGCTCACCACCCGAAAGCACGTTTATGGGCGTATCGGCAGGAGGACAGCGAAGCGCGTCCATTGCACGCTCTAATTTGCTGTCAAGATTCCACGCGTCGGTTGCATCAAGTTGGTCTTGAAGTTCGCCTTGTCGCGCGAACAACTTGTTCATCTTTTCCTCATCCTCATAATATTCTGGCAGTCCGAAGAGTTCGTTTATCTTGTTGTATTCGTTTATCATGTCGACAATCTCCTGCACACCTTCTTCCACTACCTGACGCACGGTCTTTTCGGGGTCGAGTTGCGGGTCTTGCTCAAGATATCCAACGGTGTAGCCCGGACTCCACACAACTTGTCCTTGATACTCGTTGTCTATGCCTGCGATGATTTTCATCAATGTTGACTTACCTGCTCCATTGAGACCGATGATGCCTATCTTCGCGCCATAGAAAAAGCTTAAATAGATGTTCTTAAGCACTGTCTTGTTGTTTTGGCGGATGGTCTTGGTGAGTCCTACCATTGAGAATATTATTTTCTTGTCGTCTGTTGTTGCCATAGGGTATTTTATGGGATTAATGGGTTATTGGGTGATGTTTTTTGTGGGTGAAACCAATTTAGATTATCCGAGAGTTTGTATTGCTCGCTTCATGCGGCTGATTGTTTCTTCCTTGCCGAGGAAGGCGGAGATGTCGAACATTCCCGGTCCTTTGCCTTCGCCAACGAGACACAATCGCCAAGCATTCATTATGTTACCCAACTTATATTCCTTTGCTGCAATCCACTCTTCAACCACCTTTTCTTGATTTTCTATTGAGAAGTCGTCGATGCCTTCAAGAACGCCGATGAGTTCGGTGAGTTGTGCCGCAGAATCCTCTTTCCAACGCTTCTTTGCTGTCTTTTCGTCATATTGCTCAGGGGCTATGAAGAAGAACGAGCAGAGTTCCCACATCTCGCTTACAAAGTTCACACGGTCTTTCATCATGCCTGTGACAGCAGTGATGCGCTCCATTGTCTCGTTGGGGCAATGCTTGAGAACGAACGGCGCAAAGCACTGGGCAATCTCCTCATTGCTCTTTTCGAGAATATACTCGTGGTTAAACCATATACCCTTCTTGTAGTCGAACTTCGCACCTGCCTTTGAACACTTGCCGATGTCGAACAGCGGCACAAGTTCGTCGAGGGAATACATTTCGCGCTCCGTGCCTGGATTCCAGCCCAAGAACGCAAGGAAATTGATTACTGCCTCTGGGAAATATCCGCTTTCGCGATAGCCCGATGATACCTCACCCGTCTTTGGGTCGTGCCATTCCAATGGGAATACAGGGAAGCCGAGACGGTCGCCATCGCGCTTGCTCAGTTTACCCTTGCCCTCTGGCTTGAGAAGCAGCGGCAGGTGTGCAAACCTTGGCATAGTGTCTTTCCATCCGAATGCCTCGTAGAGCAGCACATGGAGCGGTGCTGAAGGCAGCCATTCCTCGCCCCTGATAACGTGGGTAATCTCCATAAGGTGGTCGTCCACAATGTTTGCCAAGTGGTATGTAGGCAGTTCATCGGCACTCTTGTAGAGCACCTTGTCGTCGAGAATGTCGCTCATAATCTTCACGTCGCCCCTGATGAGGTCGTCAACGTGTACTGCCACTCCCGGCTCAATCTTGAAGCGCACCACATACTGATTGCCTTCGCTGATAAGTCGCTCTACCTCGTCGGCAGGCAGCGACAGCGAGTTGCGCATCTGCATTCTCGTGTGTGCGTCGTATTGGAAATTCTGTATCTCGTTGCGCTTTGCTTCCAGTTCCTGCGGAGTGTCGAAGGCAATATATGCCTTGCCATTGTCGAGCAATTGGTTTACGTACTTCTTGTATATGTCGCGACGCTCGCTTTGGCGGTATGGTCCGTGTTCACCGCCAAACGAAACACCCTCGTCAAACTTTATTCCGAGCCACTTGAACGACTCTATGATATATTCTTCTGCTCCAGGCACAAAACGGTTGCTGTCGGTGTCTTCAATGCGGAAAACAAGTTCGCCACCATGCTGGCGTGCAAAGAGATAGTTGTATAGTGCCGTGCGCACTCCTCCGATGTGCAATGCACCTGTCGGGCTTGGTGCAAAGCGCACCCTTACTTTTCTTTCTGTCATAGTTGTTTTTTGCTTATTTTGCCGCAAAATTACTATATTTTTTTTACTTTTTGATAGTTTTTTCGATTTATCTTCGTAGAAGTGAGATTTTTTGTGTATTTTCGCACACTGAACATTATATATCAAGCATAGATTATGAGCAATTTCAATACGAATGAAGATATGACTTGGCGCAGTGTGCTGATACGTGCTGCCATTGTGTTAGGAGCCACGTTTGTGATTGTGGCAATGATGCCTCGCGATAGCAGCAACCTCATACTCATGGAAAAGGGCAAGCCGTGGCAGTATGCTGATTTCACTGCACCTTTCGATTTTCCCGTATATAAATCGGAAGCGACGCTTGCGGCAGAGCGAGACAGTATAACGAAAGCCCACATACCTTATTATATTTATCATCCTGAGATTGAGAGTGCTGAGGTGCGTAAGTTTGCAAGCGATTTCAAGGATGGGATAGAAGGATTGCCTGCCGACTATATAAGCATTATTGCCAACCGACTGCGCTCCGTGTATCAGCAGGGTATAATAGCCCCCGAAGACTATAGCAAATTAGTTGTTGATACGACCAACACAATAAACGTAGTGAAAGGCAAGCAGGCGGTGGAATTGGAGGCAATACAGTTTCTTTCAACCAAATTGGCATACGAGAGAGTACTCAACGACGAGGCACTCGCACCACACAGGCAGTTGTTGCAAAAGTGCAATCTTACGGACTACATAACGCCAAACATAATCTATGACGAGGAAAGAAGCCGTTCAAGCCTGAACGAAATGCTCAACAGCATACCGATGGCCGTGGGGCAGGTACAGGCAGGACAAAAGATTATAGACCGCGGTGAGATAGTGAGCGACTACACCAAACTGATAATCGACTCATACGTACGTGAGAATGAGCGACGCGGCAGCGACAGCAATCAGTTTGGCACAACCACTTGGGGACAGTTTCTTTTTGTCCTTTTGTTGTTGTTGCTCTTCACAACCTATCTCAGTCTGTTCCGCAAGGACTATTTCGAGAAGCCGCGCAGCATTGCGATGCTATATGTACTGATAGTGCTGTTTGCTGTAGCCACCGCCATAATGATGCGTAACATCTTTATTCATGTCTACATACTGCCATACGCCCTTGTGCCCATTTTTATTCGTGTGTTTATGGATTCGCGCACGGCGTTCATAACCCATGTCGTCATGGTGCTGATATGTGCGGTGATGTTGCAGAACAAGTTCGAATTCATTGTAGTGCAGATTGTGGCAGGGCAGGTGGCAATACATTCGCTGCGCTCGTTGCAATACCGTTCTCAGTTGTTCCGCACGGCTCTGCTCGTTACCATTGCCTGCATCCTGATGAAATTCTCGTTAGACCTGTTGCAAGTGACCACAATAAACAAGATAGACACAAACAGTTATAACTACCTTATTGTCAGCGGTGTCGGTCTGCTCTTTGCCTATCCGCTGCTCTATCTCTTGGAAAAAGTGTTCGGATTTATCAGCGACATCACGCTTATTGAGTTGAGCAACACTAACAATGAGTTGCTGCGCAAGATGAGTGAAGTTGCCCCCGGCACGTTCCAGCACTCTATACAGGTGGGCAACTTGGCGGCAGAGATAGCCAACAAAATCGGAGCGAAGAGCGAAGAGGTGCGCACGGGTGCCCTGTATCACGATATTGGAAAGATAATGAACCCGGCATATTTTACTGAAAATCAGACAGGTGTCAATCCTCACGACTCACTGTCTTGCATTGAAAGTTCAGCAATAATAATGGCACACGTAACGGAAGGACTGAAACTTGCCGAAAAGCACGGATTACCGCAATTAATAAAGGACTTCATTTCCACCCACCACGGCACAAGTCAGACAAAATATTTCTACGTAAAATACAAGAACGAGCACCCCGACGAGTATGTAGATGACTTGCAGTTTAGGTATCCCGGTCCAAATCCTACAACACGTGAGCAGGCTATACTTATGATGGCAGATTCTGTTGAGGCGGCATCGCGCTCACTGCCCGACTACCGTGAGCAGACCATACGCGACAAGGTGAACGCTATTATAGACGGAATGCTCGCTGAAGGCTATTTCCGCGAGTGCCCCATCACGTTCCGCGATATATCGTATGCCAAGACGGTGCTTATAGAAAAGTTGAAGACAATATATCACACCCGTGTGAGTTATCCGCAGTTAAAAAATTAAATATTACCATACAAATATGTTAATAACATTTAATAAAGCCGCAAGATGGCCGGAAGTATCGAACAATCTATGTAATTTTGCAGCCAATAATGTATTAAGTTTATTTAAAATGGAGAAGAAAAGATTGTTTAGCACTGCCGCACTTATGTTGTCGGCAGGCATGGCGATGGCAGGCGGACTGCTTACCAACACCAACCAAAACGTAGCGTTTAACAGAATGATGAGCCGTGAGGCTTCCATAGGTATCGACGGTGTATATACCAATCCAGCCGGAGTTGCATTTATGGCTCCTGGTCATCACCTCTCACTCAACTGGCAGTTGGCAACGCAGACGCGAGAGGTAACAAACACATATCCGCTCTTTGCAGGTAATGTTGAAAACAGTGCCAATGAGCATTTCTTCAAAGGAAAGGCTTTTGCGCCCGTGATTCCTTCTATACAATATGCTTACAACTGGGATAGGTTCTCATTCCAAGGCAACTTTGCCCTCGTGGGCGGTGGCGGAAAGTGCGAGTTTGACAACGGTCTCGGCTCATTCGAGCGTATCGTGGCAAACACCGCTATCGGAGTAAACCAACTTGCAGCCGGCATTGACGGGGCTTCGCAGTTGGCAGGACTTGGCAATCCGGGACTCTCGCAGATGTTCCCCAACGGCTCTTATAAATACGACAGCTATATGCGTGGTCGTCAGTATTACTTCGGTCTGTCATTGGGTATGGCATATAAGATTACCCCGGAACTTGCTGTGTTTGCAGGTGTTCGCGGCAACTATGCCACAAGCAACTACTATGGATATGTTAAGAATATCACCGTGGGAATGAGTGAGGCAAATCCTGCAGGCGTGCCTCTCTATATGATGCTTGACAACACCAAGACCGATGCTGCCGACATCGAACTCAATTGCGACCAGAGCGGCATAGGCTTCACCCCAATATTGGGCATCGACTATAAGACAGGTCGTTGGAATTTCTCTGCAAAATATGAGTTTAAGACACGTATGCGCTTGAAGAACACGGCGGTGAACAAGCAACCGAGCATCGGCAATCTTCCTACAAAGTTGGTGGAGTTTGGTGTTAATCCTTTGCTGTTGCAAAATCCTACAATGCAAGCCACACTTCAAGAGTTTGGCGACAAGTTCGACGAATCTCTCGAAGAGGCTACGGGCGAATTTACTGACGGCAAGAAGGTAGCACAAGATATTCCTGCCCTCCTTACTCTCGGCGTGGGCTACAGTCCGATAGACCAGTTGCGCATCAACGCAGGCTTCCACTATTTCTACGATTGCCAGGCAACAACGTATGGCGACCGTCAGAAGTTGCTCGACCGTGGAACAATAGAATGGAATGCCGGTGTTGAGTTCGACGCATCAAAGCTTGTTACCGTTAGTTGCGGTTGGCAAAACACCAACTACGGCGTTACCGACGCATATATGGAAGACAAGTCGTTTGTCACTCGCTCTAATTCAATCGGCGCAGGCGTGTGTCTACACGTTTCTCCGAAGATTGACGTGAACGCAGCATATTTCTGCACACTCTATGGGCACATAAAGACATCTGAAGTAGACCACACAACACAACTGCCATACACCGCCGACTACACTCGTACCAACCACGTGTTTGGCGTAGGTGTGGACTTTAACTTCTGATAACAACAAAATCATCTGACCAACTGCCTATATATGAAGAAAATCCTCGTCATTGTTATGGTGGCTGCGGTGCTTGCATCGTGTTCCACTGGTGGAAAAAGATACAGGATTGCCGTGTCGCAATGTTCGGCTGACATTTGGCGTGAAAAGCAGAATGCCGAGATGCGCATTGGCTCTTATCTGCACGACAATGTGGACTTGTGTTTTGCTTCTGCCAACGACAACGACGAGCGTCAGGTGCATCAGATAGACAGTCTTGTGGCAACGGGCATCGACCTGCTCATTGTATGCCCCAACCAAATGGCGACCATAAGTTCTGCCATTGACAGGGCTTACGACAAGGGCATTCCCGTAATAGTGTTTGAGCGCAAGACGAGTTCCGAGAAGCACACGGCATATATGGGAGCCGACAACTACGAGATGGGCAGGCTTATGGGCAACTATATCGCAACCCGTCTCGCAGGCAAGGGAAAGGTGATTGAAGTAATGGGACTGAAAGGCTCATCGCCTGCCATAGAGCGACACAACGGCTTTGTGGAGGCGATGCGTGCCTATCCCAATATTGAGATTGTCGCTACGTTGCAGGGAGACTGGACCGAGCGCAGCGCATACGAGGCAGTGCTTAAACACGACCGCCTGCTTACGGATATTGACTTCGTGTTCGGGCAGAACGACCGTATGGCGATTGGTGTAAGGAAAGCACTCTCCGAACACGGACATCTGTCACCAAAGACATTGTTTTGCGGCATCGACGGACTGCCCGGTGAAAACGGAGGCATACGCCTTGTGCGCGACTCCATACTCGATGCATCATATATCTATCCTACCCACGGCGACAAACTCTTGGAACTTGCCGTGGACATTCTCGAAGGAAAGCCTTACGACAAGGAGACCCTTCTGAGGTCTGCCCTCGTAACAAGCGACAACGCCGGCATTCTGCTGATGCAGAACGAAGAGATGATGCACCAGTCGGAATACGTAGACCAACTTCATAACAAGGCAAGCGACTACCTGCAACAACTCAGTACCCAGCGCACTGTCACTATGCTTGCCATAGGCTGTGCGGTGCTGCTGCTCGCAATTATAGTGTTCGTCTATATGTATTTCCTGCAAAAAGCGAAAATCAGCAAGGAACGTGAGCAGATGAACAGGCAGAAACTCGACTTCTACACGCAGGTGAGCCACGAACTGCGCACTCCGCTGACGCTCATAGAAGGCCCTCTTTCGCAGTTGGCAGAGACTGCTGAAATAAAGACTGCCGGTGAGGAGGCTGCCGGAATGTTTGCCATTGTACGCAGGAACACCGCTCATCTCACTCGCCTTATAAACAAGATACTCGATGCGCAGACAGGGGCTCCTGCCGAAAACTTCACCCCTGAGCAGATAGACAACCTTACGTTGAAGCAGATACAAGACGAGCCACCGCTCACACAAAGCGAACAGCCCGAAACCGACAGCCAACAGGAATCGCAGGCAGAACAGCCAAACCTGCTCATCGTCGACGACAATGCCGATATACGTGCCTATCTGAAAACCATACTCCAATATAAATATAATGTACGCGAGGCGGAAGACGGTAAGATGGGGCTTGACCTTGCGCGCGAGGAAGTGCCCGACCTAATAATCAGTGATGTTATGATGCCTGTGATGAACGGTTTGGAGTTTTGCCAGCATGTAAAGAGCGATGTTGCCACGAGCCATATTCCCGTGATACTGCTCACCGCCCGTGCTCTCTCACAGCATCAGATAGAGGGCTACGAGAGCGGAGCCGATGCATACATCACAAAACCATTCTCACCCCAGTTGCTGCTTGCGCGTGTAGACAACCTGCTGCGCAACCGTCATCTTCTTAAAGACATTTTCTCAAAAGAGAATCCTGCCACTCCAAATGCTGCAATTCAGGAAGACAGCGAGCCTTTGATGCAGATTTCGTCGCAGGATTCTGTGTTCATAGAAAAGTTCAAGACCATAATCAATGCCAACCTCTCAAACAGCGAACTCACTGTTGAAGACATCGGTGCCGAGATAGGTATGAGCCGTGTGCAACTCTACCGCAAAATCAAGGCACTTACTGGACTGTCGCCTAACGAGCAATTGCGCAAGGCACGACTTGAAAAAGCCCGTGAACTGCTTATTGCCAAGAGCGGCACAGTCTCTGAAATAGTATATCAGGTTGGCTTCTCCACTCCATCCTATTTCTCCAAGTGCTTCAAGGAGGAGTTTGGTTGTTCGCCAAATGAGGTATAGTTGAAACTATTGGTGTTTGCCAATATTATAAGCATTATTATTTGTATTTTATAAAAGAGCATTTGAGCCACATGCTCTTTCCTTTCTTTTGTTCATTCTATATGGACTTGTGTATACTTGGTGCAAAAATAATTACGCAGAATTGTAGTTTTTATATATGTCCTTGCGTCTAAAAGGACAGAGAAGAAAAACAAGAAACAATGGAAACAAACGAAAAAGAATTTGCGGAAATAGTGAAGCAGCACAGGAGTGCCATATACACCGTGTGCTATATGTTCGCAAAAGATGCCGACGAGGCTGACGATCTTTTCCAAGAGGTGCTGATAAATCTGTGGAAAGGTATGGGAGCATTCAAGGAGCAGAGCAAGATAAGCACGTGGATATGGCGCGTGAGTTTCAACACCTGCATATCGGCAGACAGGAAGAAAAAGAAAAGAAAGACGGTGCGCCTGTCGATGGACATAAACCTGTATGAAGACCGCGACGAGGACTCAAGGCAGATAAAGATGCTGTATGAGCGCATACACAGGCTGAAGCCTTTCGACCGTGCCATAGTGATGCTATGGTTAGAGGGTATAAGCTATGAGGAGATTGGCGCAATAGTGGGCATATCTACAAAGAACGTGTCGGTGCGCCTTGTGAGGATAAAGGAGGAACTTAAGAAAATGATAAACAACCAATAATGATAAAAACGGAGGAAAGAAAAATGGAAAAGAACTTTGACGAACTGGAAGAAATGAAACAGCAGATAACACTGCTGAAAAAGAAACTCGACAACGAGACCATAGTGAACGACAAGCTGATGAGGAGCGTAGTGAGCACCAAGATAGGCAACTTGGAGCGCCAACTGAGTAAGATTTTCATTTTGGGAGTGATTGCTATGGTGCTGAACTACTTCAATTTCACAATGCTGATAAAGACATCGTTGCCTTTCGTGGTGTGTACGGAAATACTACTTGCATCTGCGGTTATATGTACATACCTGAACAGGAGGTTGCTGAAATCAGCCAACGCCATGGACTGCACCCTTATTGAGAAAAGCCGCAAGGTGGCAGACTTCAAGAAACGGGAAATAAGATACGAGTGCATTGCCTTTCCCATTCTTGTTACATGGATTGTTTGGCTGTTGCACGAATGCAATATAGCTATTGCTAATCCTTATGAAAAACAGGCTATGTTCTATGGACTGCTGTGTGGCGGCGTGTTCGGTTTATGTTGGGGCTTATGGATATTCTACAAAATGATTCGCAGTGCCAACGATATTATCAAGCATATTGAAGAATTCTTGCAGGAAATGAAGGAATAGCGATAAGGCTCGTTCAGTCGTGGAGTATCATTGCCGACTGTGGTGATACACTCACCGATGCACCGCTGACATTGCCAATTCCCTTCTCGTCTATTACGCCGTCGGCACATACAATGGTGTAATTGCCTTGCGGTATGGTTATGGTCTTTGCCTCGCGGTTGGAGTTGAGTATCACGATGATGTTTCTCCAGTCGTCACGTCCGGCATAGTCCTTCAGTCGCCATGCCACGAGGCACTCGCCATCGACGGGCAGAAACTCCAAGTGCTTCCTTACCAAGTCTGCCGTGCTGAGACGGAATGCAGGGTGGTTGTTGCGCAGTGCTATCAGGTTCTTGTAGTATGCGAACACCTGCGGATATAGTTGGAGATTGTTCCAGTTGAGTTGGTTTATGTCATCAGGCGACTTGTATGAGTTATGCACCCTGTGCTTGTTGCGCAGCATTTCCTCGCCGCAAAGCATGAACGGCACTCCTTGTGATGTGAACACCGCTGTCTGAGCCAACAAGTCAAGACGAATCAGCTCGTCTGTGGTGATACCGGGATTTGATTCCGTCAGACGGTCTACAAGACACATGTCGTCGTGACAGCTTACGTAGCTTATCATCTGCGTGGGTTCGGTAGCCCAAGGCTCCTTGGAGTAGTTCACCTTTGAGTAGTCAACCTGTGGATGGGCGGTCATACCGGCAATGCCAGCTTTCAGGCTCTCTTCCTCTCCGCCGAGTCCTGCAAGGAATGCTCCTTTGGTATCGTCGTTGAAAGGGCCGCGCAATGCATCACGGATATCATCGCTGAATGCTGCTATGCCAGGCATCTTGCTTATGTTTGCCTTCATGCCGAGTTTTTCTATAGGGTAGGCGCAAGTGCCGGCACTCCATCCCTCACCATAAATAAATATTGTCGGGTCTATGGCATTCACTGCACTGCGTATTTCATTCATCGTCTCAATGTCGTGTACGCCCATAAGGTCGAAGCGGAAGCCGTCGATGTGATATTCGTTTATCCAGTATTTAACGCTCTCAATCATAAACCTACGCATCAGCGGACGTTCCGAGGCTGTCTCGTTGCCGCAGCCTGAGCCGTCGCTATACTTGCCGTCACTTGTCTTGCGGAAATAGTAATCGGGATAGGTCAACTGGAAGTTGCTGTTTGCTATGTTGAATGTGTGGTTGTAGACCACATCGAGAATCACACGAATACCAGCCTTGTGCAGTGCCTGCACCATTTGCTTGAACTCGCGAATGCGCACCGCAGGGTCGTAGGGATTGGTAGAGTATGAGCCTTCAGGTACGTTGTAGTTCACGGGGTCGTAGCCCCAGTTATACTGCGGCTGCTCCAGATGCAGCTCGTCAACGGAGGCATAGTCGAACGAAGGTAGTATATGTACGGCGTTCACTCCAAGGTCTTTCAGGTAGTCTACCGCCCAGTCCTCTGTCAGTGCAAGAAACTTGCCGGGATATTTCGTTGGCTGGCGCTTTACTGTTACCTCGTCCGGATTGAGGTTAATGTTGCGTGCTATTGAGAAGTCGCGGTGGTGCATCTCGTAAATCACAAGGTCTGCCGGTGACTTTATCACAGGGCGTACATCGTTCTCCCAGCCTTCGGGATTTGTTGCTGCCATGTCTATTATTGCACCACGCCTGCCGTTCACGCCCACCGCCGTTGCAAACACTCCGGGAGTCTCGCCGTGTCCAGCATCGAAGGTGTAGAACTTGCCGTTGAGGTCGCCGTCAATGGTTGCCATCCATGTGTCGTTGCCTTGGCATGACATTTTTACCGTCTTTGCAGGTTTCCCGTTCATTCCGGCATTGTACAGTCTTACTACGACCTTTTTTGCGTCGTCGGGAGCAATGAGCTTGAATGTGGTGGATTGTGTATTATAATCCACCTCCTTGAATTTCTGTTGTGCGTTTGCAGTCATTGCCGTTGCCAGCATAGCAGTGATTATTGCGATTCTCATTATTGTGTTTTTTTATTTCGTCATCAGCGACACGGCAAAGCCTCCGCCTCTTGCCTCGTCAATCTTCAGTATGTCGTCAGCCTTTACGGTTTTCTTTGTTATGGTGTATGCCTTTGGATTCTTCTCGTAGTCGGCATCTTTTGCATCGGCATATATGGTACACTCATACTTGCGCCCCTTGTCAAGGAAATCGAGTTTCACCACGGCAGTACGGGCATTCTCGTTGGTCTTGCCGCCGATAAACCAATTGTTTGTGCCTTTCGCCTTGCGTGCCACGGTAATGTAGCGTGCAGGCTCTGCCTCAAGATACTTGGAGTCATCCCAGTCGCAAGCCACGTCGCGAATGAACTGGAAGGCATCGTAGTATTTCTTGTAGTTCTCGGGCAGGTCGGCAGCCATTTGCAGTGGGCTGTACATCGTTACGTAGAGTGCAAGCTGACCAACGAGGGTGGTATGCACAAAGTTCTTGTTGTCGCTCCATGTTTCGAGCTGCGTTTCAAGAATGCCGGGGGTATAGTCCATAGGACCGCCTTGCAGACGTGTGAACGGCAAAATTACAGTATGGTCGGGACGGCTTCCGCCGAATGCCTCGTATTCAGTGCCGCGTGCGCTCTCGTTGCCAACAAGGTTTGGATAGGTGCGGCAAATGCCCGTAGGGCGCACTGCCTCATGTCCGTTTACCATTATGTGGTGCTTTGCAGCCTCCTTTATAACGTGCATATAGTGGTCGTTCATCGACTGTGAGAAGTGGAAGTCGCCGCGAGGGATTATATCGCCTACATAGCCTGTTTTCACTGCGTCGTAGCCATACTTGTTCATAAGGTTGAATGCATTTTCCATGTGGCGTTCATAGTTGGTGACGCTCGACGATGTTTCATGGTGCATCATTAGCTTTACGCCCTTTGAGTGTGCATAGTCGTTAAGATAGTCGATGTCGAAGTCGGGATATGGTGTGACGAAGTCGAACACGTCGCGCTTCCACATGTTAGCCCAGTCCTCCCAACCAACGTTCCATCCTTCTACAAGCACCTCGTCGAGTCCGTTCTCGGCAGCAAAGTCGATATATTGTTTCACTTTCTCCGTGTTTGCTGCGTGCCTACCATTAGGTTTCGCCTTTGTCCAGTCAATCTGATCGAGCTTTATGGAAGGATATTCGTCGGTGTAGTTCCACGAACTCTTGCCCACAATCATTTCCCACCACACGCCGCAGTATTTCGTTGGGTGAATCCATGATGTATCCTCAATCTTACAAGGCTCGTTGAGGTTGAGTGTCAGTTTGCATGATAGCATGTCGCGTGCATCGTCGCTCACGAGCACCGTGCGCCATGGCGACTGACAAGGAGTCTGCATGCAGCCTTTCAATCCTGTGGCATCGGGGGTGAGCCAACTTTCAAACATCATGTTCTTGTCGTCAAGGTTGAGGTGCATAGTGGCATAGTCGATGCAGGCAGCCTCGTGAATGTTTATGTATAGGCCGTCGTCGGTTTTCATCTGCAATGCTGTCTGCACTCCCGTAGGCGAGAACACTGCTACGGAAGAATTGTTCCAGTTGACAGCCTCATTGAAGCGTGCCCTTATTCCCGACAATTTTGTCTCTTGTGTTTCCTGCTCCTGTGTGTCGTAGTCGCCCGGCAGCCACCATGCAGTGTGGTCGCCTGCCATTGCAAACTGCGTGTGTTCCTCTTTTATCAGAAAGTAATTCAGTTCCTTTTGCTGTGGGAATTCGTAGCGCAGTCCCATGCCGTAGTCGTAGACGCGGAAACGTATAATGATGTTGCGCTTGCTCGACGGCTGATTGAGTGTTACAGCCATTTCGTTGTAGTTGTTGCGTATGGTACGCGTCTCTCCCCATACGGGTGTCCATGTCTCGTCGAATGATGATGTTGCCACATCCTTTATCTCGAAGCCTTCCATGAGGTCGGTCTCTTCCTTACCCTTGCTGGCATGCTTGTCCTTTGCAAGCTCCAGTCCCAACAGGCTTGGCTTCACCACGGCTTTCTGCTTGTAGGTCATCTCATAGGTAGGCTTGCCTCCGTCGGCGAGAGAGAATTTCAGTTCTACGTTGCCGTCGGGCGATTTTACGGATTGCGCCACTGCTATGAGCGGCATTATCATAAGTGAAAGGAATGTCAGTCTTTTCATATATATAATAATGTGTATTTGTTGTTAGTTTCTGCCGTTATGCTTAATCATTATGCGTATTTCCTCGTTGAAGCTGTCAGCTGCGAGCAACTGCTCTATGGTGAGATGCATGCGATAGCGCCAATAGTGGCGTGGGTTGGCAGGTATGTTTATGCGCTCTGCGTTTTGGTCGGGCAGTCGCAGGCTCTCGTCTATTGACAGCCAGTCTTGCAGCGACAGCAGACAGAGCATCGACGGACTTGCGAGATGCTGCGTCACAATGTCACGTGCCAGCCAGCCCGGAAGTGGATGGGGGGCGGCACCGCCACGATAGAGCACGGTGTTGTAGTATGCCTGTGTCTGCTCATAATCCTCGTCCCACCACTGGCGCAGGGTAGACATATCGTGCGTGCTTATGGTGCATACCGAGCGGTATGGATTGGTTGCGAGATTGCCGAAACGCACCTTGTCGTCCTTTGGCATCGACTGTATTTCGAGGCTCAGAATTTTCAGTTCGTTCATTACCCACGGCACGCAGTCGGGCACCATACCGAGGTCCTCGGCGCATACCAACATGCGGGTGGCTTGGGTGAGGCTGGGCAGTTTCTTCATTGCCTCCTTGTACCAGAACTCATTGTTCCTGCGATAGAAATAGTCGTTGTATAGGTTGTTGAATGCACGCTTGTCAGTGTCCCATAGACTTTCGTAGATAAAGTCCATCTGTACGCCTATGCGTGGGTGGTAGAGCTGCGGATTCTTGCGGTCGTGCAGGAAAAGCACATCGCTTATGAGGGCATAGAGTCCGTCGCGCAGGTTTTGCAAATCGTCAATCTTTGCTGACTCTTCACTTTTCACTTTTCCTTCTTCACTCTTATACCATTCCTCTACCTTGCGCTGCGTGTCGTACTGCTCCTTCATCTTGTAGCGCTCTTCATCGAGAGGCTCAAGGAAATTCTTCTTTACGGCATCAGCCTTGTCGCCGAACATACGTTGCAAGGTCCAGTCGGTAATGAACGGACGAGTGAAGCGGTCTTCCAGGAAATGCAGTCCGTAGTTTTCTATCTCCTGCACGGTCATTCCCAACGACGGAGAGAACTGTCCGAGCAGTCCGTGTACCGCATCGATTGGTATTTCCCAAATGCGGAAGAAGCCTAACACGTGGTCTATGCGGTATGCGTCGAAATACTCCGACATCTTGCGGAAACGCCTTACCCACCACGAGCAACCGTCGGCAAGCATTGCATCCCAGTTGTATGTCGGGAAACCCCAGTTCTGTCCGTTCACAGAGAATGCATCTGGTGGTGCACCTGCCTGTCCGTTAAGGTTGAAGTATTTCGGTTCTACCCATGCTTCCACTCCGTCGCGGCTTATGCCTATCGGAATGTCGCCTTTCAGTATCACTTGGTTTCTGCGTGCATGCTCGTGTGCTGCACGCATCTGCTTGTCAAGGTTGAACTGCACGAAATACCAGAATGCCACTTTCTTATATACGGCAGTGTTGGCCTTGCCCATATTCACCTGCTCACCGGCATTCAGTGTGTGGTGGTCGGGCCAGCGGCTGAACGTTGCTGTGCCATAAAGGTCGCGATAGTGGCAGAATGCTGCGTATGGCACAAGCCAGTGTCTGTTTTTCTCAAAGAATGTCTTGAACTCCTCGCCTTTCATCGTCTCTGCCTTTTCCTGCTCGTATAGTTCGTGCAGGTATTCCATCTTGGCATTGTTCACACGCTCGTAGTCTATCTGCGGCAGGGCGTTCAGTTCGATGCGCAGCTTTTCATAGTGCTCCCTGCGTGCTTCGTCTTTTAGCATCGGAAGTTGGCGCAGGTCGGTGTATTGTGGGTGGAGTGCATATATGCTTATGCTGTTGTATGGATATGAGTCAGTCCATGTATGGTTTATGGTCGTGTCGTTGATTGGCAGCAGCTGCAATATGCGCTGGTTGGTCTTTACCATCCAGTCAATCATTAGCTTCAGGTCGCCGAAGTCGCCTATACCAAACGACCCTTCGCTGCGAAGCGAGAACACGGGTATGACAGTGCCTGCTCCCTTCCAGTCGCAAATGGGGAAGAAAGCCTGTTCCAGTTCGTAGCTCAGCAAGTCACCGTCCTTCATATCGGGAATGTCCACAAACCTGTTCTGCGACACTTCCCACATAGCAGGTGTTCCGTTGGCGGATATTGCCACGAATTTGAAATATATGCGCTGCTGCTCTAACTTGCTTGCATCGAGATGCAGCACCCACTCGTTTGGCTGCCTTTCCTCCATGCCAATGGCATTGTCGGGATTCCAGTTGCCGAGCATGTTTCCGTCGCCTACAAGTGCAAGGCGCACGTCCTTTCCTAATTGTGGACAACGCACCTTGAGGCGCAGTGTCTTGACGTAGTTTTGTATTGGAGTTGCGTGGTTGTTGCTCTTGCTGTTCACGCAGTCGGTAAAGGCACAGCTGTATTTGTATGCATCTTCGGGAGTGTCTATCCAGCGGTCGTATATGATGCAGCGACTCGTACTTTTGTCGGTGAGGTCAATCTTGTGCGGCACAATACGCCACTCTTGGCGTTGTTCCTCATTTCCCTTCATCACGCTGTAGAAATACTCCGCTATGTCTACCTTTGTAGATGTTATGTTTATGTCGCACACCCAATTCCTGCAATTTCCTGAATGCATGTCGTGTTGCTCCACGTTGCCGTTTGCACCGACAATGTTAAGTATCAGTCTTTCGTCTATGCGAGTCTTGTAGGTTATGTTGAAGAAAAGTGTCATCGTTATTGGTTTTTAAGTTTTATCATTTTCACACAGGCTGCACCAGCCACAAGGCTTGCTCCTGCCACTATCATCATGTTTCCCTGGTCGCTGCCGACAATGCTCAGTATACTGCCGCCTAACACGGCTGCCACAATCTGCGGCAGACATATAGTGCCGTTGAACAATCCGAGGTATGCACCCATGTGTCCGTAGCCCTGCAAGGCATTGGTAACAATGGCAAACGGCATGGCGAGCATTGCAGCCCACGCACATCCTATGAGCAGGAATGGAACGAACATTGCATATTGATTATGCACAAACGGCATTGAGGCAAAGCCTATTCCGCCAAGCACAAGACTCATGGCGTATGCCATCTTAACGTTCTTGAACTGCGGAAGTATTGTAGCCCATACCACTGAGCCGAGAGCCTGCACTGCATAGCATATGCCAACCCAGTTGCCTGCCTCCTGATAGCCCTCAGAGGTAACGTCGGTTGTGTTCCATACACACTGCGACACAGTGCCGTTGGTGTAGGTCCACATATACATAAACGCCGCCCAGCAGAAGAACTGTACAAGTCCTACCTTCCAGAATGTTGCAGGGGCGTTCTTCAGCAGTGTCAGCCAGTTGCCGCCGCTTTCCTCGTCCTTTGACGGATTATATTCGGCATATTCCTTGGGATTCCATTCCTTTACCTTTAGCGATGTATATATGACACAAAGAATGAGAATGGCAGCACCCACATAGAACGACCATATCACGCTGTCGGGCACAATGCCGGGAGCAGCAACGTTGGCTATGCCTATGGCTGTGAAGAAGAAGGGGAACACGAAGCCTACCACACTGCCGGCGTTGCATAGAAACGACTGTATGGAATATGCCTTTGTCTTTTGTTCCTCGTTCACCATGTCGCCCACGAGCATCTTGAACGGCTGCATCGCCATGTTTATGCTCGTGTCAAGGAACATTAGTGCAACAAGTCCGAATATCATCGCCGTGCTGAAAGCCATTCCGAAACTGCCGGCGTTTGGCAATAGGCACATCACGAGCACAGCCGCTAATGCACCTATAAATAAATATGGTATTCGCCTGCCGAAACGACACCAAGTCCTGTCGCTTGCTGTGCCCACAATGGGCTGCACCAATATACCCATTAGCGGAGGCAGTATCCAAAAGTAGCTAAGCGAATGCGGGTCTGCCCCCAGTGTTGCAAAAATCCTTGAAATGTTCGCGCTTTGCAGGGCATATGCAATCTGCACCCCGAAAAAACCAAAGCTAAGGTTCCAAAGATTCCAAAACGTTAGGTTAGGTTTTTGTTTCATTGTTATTGTTGTTTTGTTCTTCTCGCTATTAAGTTACTGCAAAAGTAATAAAAGTTTTTAATACAGCCAAGCGCAAGTGTGGAAAATGTTTAATGGTCATTTCCGTCACGTGTTGCGTGGCATGGTCTGCCGCGTCGTGCCTCTCACCACAAGGCGTGTTTTCACAATCCTGCGCTCCACCTTGTCCTTGGGGCTTATGCCTTCCACCTTGTCTATCAGTATGCCTGCGGCTTCTTTCCCCACTTCCTTGCCTCGCTGTTCCACGGTGGTGAGCATGGGGTCGCTTGCCTTTGCACGGTCGCCGTTGGTGAATCCGCATATAGAGATGTCCTCTGGCACTCGCAGTCCGTAGCGCTTTGCAGTGTATAGCACGCCTATTGCCGTGTCGTCGTTAACGGCAAAGAAACCATCGGGTCTGTTCTCCATGTCAAGCAGTTCTGGGGTTATTTCTTCGGCATCGGCACGATTGTCGCAAGCCCTTATAAGTTGTTGGTCTATCTCTAACTTGTGTTTCAGCAATGCGTCCTTATAGCCGTTAAACCTGTTCTTGCTTATCTCCAATGACATGGGAGAACCGAAGAAGGCTATGCGCCTGCAACCGCTCTCAATGAGATGCGTCACGGCATTGTATGCTCCCATATAGTCGTCCACAACCACGCGGCTTGCTTCCACTCCGGTGCATATACGATCGTAGAACACCAAGGGCACGTTGGAGTCTATGAGCTGTTGGAAATGCTTGTAGTCGTGAGAGTCTTTAGCTTGCGACACTATTATGCCACACACCTTGTTTTCATAGAACGACTTGCATATTCGCACCTCGCGTTCATACTCCTCGTTACTCTGCGCCACCATAATTCTGTAGCCGCGCCTGCCAGCCTCTTCCTCTATGCCAGCAAGTATCGACATAAAATAATAATGTACCATCTCTGGCAGTATCACACCTATTATCTTCAGAGGCTTAACCTTTGAATGGCGCAACGACTCTGCAATGGAATTAGGCACGAAATTGTGCTCTCTCGCATATCTCTGTATGGCTTCTCTCTTGTCTGCGCTGATGCGTGGTGAATTGTTGAGTGCACGCGAGACGGTAGCAATCGAGACTCCGAACTCTCTTGCTATATCTTTCATTGTCAGCGTAGTGTTTTCTGCCATAATTCTTGTGTGTTGCTTTGTTTCTTTGGCAAAGATATTAAGAATAAATAATGTAATTGTATCTATTGGTTCATTATCAATAGTTCTTAACGTGCAAACGATTGCACGGACTACTTGGTTAATTTGCATCATTAATTAATATGTGTAATAAAAATAGTCTATATCTTTGCATAATAAAAACAACTAACTTAATTTAAAAAATCAAAAAAACAAATGAT
The DNA here is from genome assembly GCA_022511075.1 of Prevotella sp. Classification (GTDB taxonomy): domain Bacteria; phylum Bacteroidota; class Bacteroidia; order Bacteroidales; family Bacteroidaceae; genus Prevotella. The sequence goes on along the minus strand of JAFLSE010000014.1, from coordinate 31,207 downwards.
GAAGCAGGTAAACATTAGAATCCCGCTCAGGTTGATGGCTATGCTTTTAGGTCTCTTCCTGTCGGTAGGAGCCTTTGCGCAGCAAATCACTGTGAAAGGCGAAGTGAAAGATGCTACCGGTGAGGCTGTCATCGGTGCAACTGTCCGTGTTTTAGGACAAGACGGAGGTACGGTAACGGACTTCGAGGGCAAATTTACCCTTATGGCGACACAAGGCGCAAAGCTGCAAGTGTCCTATATCGGTTATCAGACTGCCACCGTGAATGCAAGCGCCAATATGGTGATAACCTTGCAGGACGATGCGCAGACGCTTGAGAGCGTTGTGGTTATCGGTTACGGTGTGGCAAAGAAGAACGACCTCACAGGTTCAGTAACAGCAATCAAGCCCGATGAGAAAAACCACGGTCTTATAACATCTGCACAAGACATGATGCAGGGAAAGATTGCCGGTGTTAACGTAACCACAGGCGGTGGTACTCCCGGTGGCGGTGCTACAATACGCATTCGTGGAGGCTCGTCACTTAATGCCAGCAACGACCCACTCATCGTGATAGACGGTCTGGCAATGGACAACCAAGGCGTGAAAGGTCTTGCCAACCCTCTTTCAATGGTAAATCCTAACGATATCGAGAGCTTCACTGTGTTGAAGGATGCTTCGGCAACAGCCATCTATGGTAGCCGTGGTTCTAATGGTGTCATCATCATCACAACCAAGAAAGGCCGCAAGAACATGGCTCCGCAGGTGAGCTACAGCGGCAACGTTTCCATGTCGATGAAGAAAAAGACACTCGACGTGCTGAACGGCGACGAATACCGTTCTTTCGTAAGGTCATACTATGGCGAGGATTCTGATGCAGCTGCGCTTTTGGGCAATGCTAACACAAACTGGCAGGACGAGATTTATCGCACTGCTGTAAGCTCCGACCATAATATCACCGTTTCGGGCGGTATATCAAATATGCCTTATCGTATTTCTGTTGGCTACACAGACCAAGACGGTATTTTGAAGACCAGCAATTTCCAGCGTACAACAGCTAACGTAAACCTCAATCCGTCGTTCCTTGACGACCACTTGAAGTTTAACATCAACGGTAAGTTCATGTATGCTCACAACCGCTATGCAAACACTGCTGCAATAAGCAATGCGGCACGTTTCGACCCTACACAGCCGATAACATCTACTGATGAGAAGTTTGCAAACTTCCACGGCTATTTCACATGGACCGACGGTGGTGCTGCACTGAACGACCCGAAATATCCGTTGACACAAAACAGCAACTCAACCTATAACCCTGTGGCTGCACTGAACGAAAAGAACGACCGTGCAAACTCTTTTGACTATATGGGTAACTTGGAGATTGATTATCAGATTCATGGTTTCGAGGATTTGCGCCTGCACATGAACTTCTCTGGCGATTGGTCTAACGGTAAGCAGAATACCGACTATGCTAACTGGGGACCATCTAACTTCTATTATGGCAACACAGGTTCTACCAAAGAAAACAAGTACAACCTCATATATAGTGCATACGCACAGTATTACAAGGATTTCCTCAAGACACAACATTTCGACATAATGGGTGGTTACGAGTGGTCGCACAACAAGTTCTGGGGCAACTCTTACTATGCAGGTGTTTATCCTTCTACAAACAGCGAAAACCCGAATCAGCCATACAAGGAGTCTACATCGCTCTGGAAACAGGAGAGCTACCTTGTCAGCTTCTACGGACGTGCCAACTATATTGCTTGGGACAAGTACATGGTTACTGCAACAGTTCGTCGCGATGGTTCTTCACGTTTCAAGGAGCACTGGGCAACATTCCCTTCGGTAGCTCTTGGTTGGAAAATCAACGAGGAGGCTTTCTTGAAGAACTCACGCACAATCTCTGAATTGAAGCTCCGTCTTGGCTGGGGTAAGACAGGTCAGCAGGACGGTATCGGCAACTATAACTATTTTGCCACATACAATGTAAACGAGACAAACGTTGACGGCCGCTATCCTATTACGGGAGTAAACGACTCAGGTCTGCTTTATCGTCCTGATGCATACAACGAGAACTTGAAATGGGAGACTACCACAACTTGGAATGCAGGTCTTGATTTCGGCTTCTTCAATGACCGACTGACTGGTAGTGTTGACTACTACTTCCGCAAGACAACCGACCTTATCAACACCGCATACGTATCGGCAGGTTCTAACTTCCGTAACCAGGTGACATCTAACATCGGTTCATTGGAGAACACCGGTGTTGAAATGTCTATCACAGGTCGCCCCGTTCAGTCAAAGAACTGGCATTGGGAGATTACCGCAAATGCTACATACAACAAGAATGAGATAACCGAGCTTACGGGCGAGTCTTCTATAGTTACCACTGGTGGTATTTCGGCTGGTACTGGTAGAACTGTTCAGGCTCACGTTGTTGGACACCCTGCAAGCACATTCTATGTATATCAGCAGGTTTACGACAACAACGGCAGACCTATCGAGGGTGTTTATGTAGACCGCAACGGTGACGGACAGATTTCAGAGTCCGACAAGTATTTCTACAAGAGCCCTGCCGCTCCGTGGACTGCGGGCTTGAGCTCTCGTCTGCAGTATAAGACCTGGGACTTCGGCTTCTCATTGCGTGCAAGCTTTGATAACTATGTATACAACGACACGCAGGCTGGCTACGTGAACGTAGAAAAGAGATACGACAGCTCATTCGGCTACTTGCAGAACGTAACCCCGACGGCACTTGCCAACAACTGGGCTACCTACGACCACGTATTGTCTGACTATTTCGTGCAGAATGCAAGTTTCCTGAAGTGCGACAACATCACCTTGGGCTACTCTTTCGACAACCTGTTCAAGGACAGCAAGTACAAGGGATTGTCAGGACGTATCTATGTGTCTGCAACAAACGTGTTCACAATCACAAAGTATGACGGCATAGACCCAGAGGTTGGCGGCGGTATCGACAACTATCTGTATCCACGTCCATTCACTATTCAAATGGGACTTAACCTCAATTTCTAACCAACATAAAAACAAGATAGAACTATGAATTTAAAATATTTCAAGAATACTGTTCCGGCAGTTGCCATATTGCTCACGGCAGGACTCAGCTCCTGTGTTGGCGACTTGGATGTAGAGCCTATTGACCCAAGTTCTACGATGACTGTCGATGAAGTTTCGCTCTACACAAAGTGCTATGCCAACATGGCTTTGGCTGGACAGGGCGGAGCAAACGGCGATTGCGATATAGACGGATTGGACGGTGGTACTACAGGTTTCGTGCGCCAGCTGTTCAATGCAAACGAGCTTACAACCGACGAGTCCATTTGTGCATGGGGTGACACGGGAATCCCTGAGTTCAACTACAACCAGTGGGATTCTTCACACCCAATGTTGCAAGGCTTCTACTACCGCCTCTATGCAGGTATCAATTATTGCAACCACTATTTGGACGTGTGTGCCGGCATAGACAATACACGCATGGCAGAGGTTCGTTTCCTCCGTGCCCTTTATTATTATCATCTTATGGATTGCTTTGGAAACGTGCCTTTTGCTACACAGCTTTCTGCCACAAGTCCTGAGCAAATACAGCGTGCCGACCTTTTTGCTTGGATTGAAAGCGAACTGAAGGATTGCATCGGCAACATGGAAGCACCTGTTGCACGCACAAGCTCAAGCATAGGATATGGTCGTGCAGACCAAGATGCAGCAAACCTTTTGCTTGCCAGAATGTATCTCAATGCAGAGGTGTACACAGGCTCTGCCCGTTGGAGCGAGGCAAAGGAATATGCGGAGAAAGTGATAAATGGTCCTCACAAGCTTTGGACAACAGGCAAAAACGGCTGGAGCGCATACCAAATGCTCTTTATGGGCGACAATGGTGAGAACGGCGCTTCACAAGAAGCTATCCTGCCACTCCTGCAAGATGGTATCACAACAACTTCATGGGGTTGCTCTCTCTTCCTCATGGCATCAACATGGAAAGCTGATATGGACCTGAATTCCAACTATGGTACTACAGAGTTCTGGGCTGGTAACCGCACGCGCAGCCAGTTGGTTGAGAAGTTCCTGAAAGATGCTCCTAATGTAAGCGCAGAGGATATGGTTATTGCTGCCGGCGACGACCGTGCACTGTTCTTTGGTATCGACAGGGAGCTTGTTGTCACAACTCCTGCAGAATACACATCGGGCTATGCTGTTGCAAAATTCCGCAACACATATTCTGACGGCAAGGCTGGTCACAACTCACAGTTCATAGACATGGACTACTTCCTGTTACGTTCTGCCGAGGCTTACCTGATAGCAGCCGAGGCTGATGCACGTCTCAATGGTGGCACTACCACGGCAGCAGGTACAGGATATGTCAACGCTCTGCGCCAACGTGCCAATACCACAACATTGAACAGCTACACAACAAGCCAGATTCTTGACGAGCGCGCACGCGAGCTTTACTATGAGGGCTTCCGTCGCACTGACCTCGTTCGTTACGGATTATATGGTGGCGATGGCAGCAGCTCCTATGTTTGGGAATGGAAAGGTGGTGCGCAGAATGGTGTTGGATTCCCAGCCTATCGCAATATCTTTGCTATCCCAGCAGAGGATATCAATGCTAACCCCAACCTAAAACAAAACACAGGTTATTAAAAAATTTAAGAAGTATATAAGACTATGAAAAAGATACATTCATATGCAATGCTGCTGTTCGCAGGTGCGTTCGCGATGATGTCGTGCAGCGACGACAATGAGTCGAACCCAACCTTGGTACAGCCAACACAATTCGTGCTAAACGACATTGCCGAGGCAGGCGGAATCATTGACTTGCAAAAGTCACAGTCGGTAGTACTGTCTTGGTCACAGCCAGTTCCCTATACCGATATGAACTCACCTGTTGTTCCAACCTATACGGTGCAGCTTTCATCAACGGGCTCGTTCAATACAGAGTTCGATACTAACGAGGAAGACAACACGGGTGCTGACTATATCTCGCTTGACGAGACTTATAGCAATGGTCAGAACGTTGCCATAACGGCAGAGAGCATCGACAAGGCACTTATTCAGCTCAACGGATGGGAGGAAGGTCAGGTGCCTGAAACTCTTGCGCTATCTGTACGTGTGAAGGCTGCCGTGCGTGATGCCTCGTTCAACGAGTATTATCCAATCTATTCTAATGTCATCGGACTGAGCATCATTCCTTACTATATGGAACTGAAGCCTGCAGACCCGGAAATATGGTGGCTCATCGGTGGCGATATCTGCGACGGCTCATGGGGTGGCGAATATGCTACAAACGTGATTCCTATGCAGACCATTGAAGGTGCAGAGTATGACAAGAAGAGCGGTGCCGGCGAAATACAGTGGATTGGCTACTTGGCAGGTAACGGCTTCAAGCTCCGTGGCAGCATGGATGATAATTGGGCAACACAATGGGGACAAGGCAGTGCCTTCGGTTCATACGTAAAGAACGACGGTGGTTCAGGTGACATTAAAGTTCCTGAGGCTGGCATCTACACTGTTTCACTCAATACTGCTACCGATGTGCTCAGCATTACTAAGTACAACGGTACACCTGCCGTATTCAACGGCATGGCAATCTCCGGCACGTTCAACGACTGGGGCGACACCGAAATGGCTCCTTGCCATACATACGCTGGTGCAGAGAACCACGACTGGTATATTACCTATACATTCGCTGCCGGCGACAAGATGAAGGTTAAACAATTAGGTTCTTGGGATTATAACAAGGGTGGTGTATTCGTTACATATAGCAACGGTCTGTATGCTTATGGAGTGGATGGCGGTGCCGACCTGTCTGTTCCTGAGGCTGGTAAATACCTGATTCTCTTCAACGATATCACGGGTTATATCCGTCTTATAAAGCAGTAAAAACAAACTTTTTAAACGAAAGAAATCATGATGACAAAGAAAATATTATTTGGAATAGCATTTGTAGCGTCGGTGGCAGCCTGCACCGACGACTACAAGGACTGGGCAGACCCACAGGTAGTGCCGGCTCCAAATGCAGTAAGCTTTGGCAGCGGCAGCGTTTCGCCTGTAGATGTTATAAAGTTTGCAGACATTGCAGACGGACAGGAAGCAGTGAAGGTATGCAATATCACCGCGCCGACAGCTTCAGACGAGGCATATACCCCTTCGTATACCATCACGCTGGGCGATATGACCTACAATGTGAACAGCGACGGAACAATGGCGGTTGGCGACCTCACATCTTACGTTAATACTGTTTATGGAAAAGCTCCTACACAGCGCGATATTGATGCCACGATAGAAGCATGGCTTGGCAACGGAAACACTGCCGTGAAGACTGCAACGTCGGGTTCGTTCAAGGTTAGTGTATTGCCCGATGCACCGTTCATCGACGAGGGCTATTGGCTCGTTGGCGACTTTGCAAGTTGGGATGCAGGAGGCGCTCTGCCATTCACTCATGTTGGCTCTGGCAGCGTTTATGATGCCCCGACATTCACAATCACATTTACCACAACTGCTGACAACCAGTATTGGAAGATTATTCCGCAGAACAACTATGCCGGCGACTTCTGGAAAGAGGGCGACACGGGTGTTGTCGGAACACTTGTTGACGGCGACACAAGCATGTCGGGCTCGCTTACAACCAATAGTCCGCAGGCAGGTAAGATAGAGAAGGCTGGCATCTACCGCATGACCATTGATATGATGAACTATACATACACCATAGAGGAATTGGCATTCAACCAGTTTGTATATTTCATCGGTGCTACCGATGGTTGGGGTGCATCAGACCAAAAGCTTGCTACTCCTAATTTCGACGGCAGATACACTGGCTTCATCTACATTGCCGACCCTAACGGATGGGGCTTGGAATTCAAGTTCCAGAGAGTGGCAGGTTCATGGGATGACGAGATTAATAGCGGTACGTTCTCTGCTGGCATCACAGGCGACTTTGAGGACGGCGGCGGCAACATCAGGGCTACCGCAGGCGAGGGTATCTATTACATCACGCTCGACCTTGCTGCAGGTTCGCTTCATGGCACAAAGATTAACAACATGAATCTTGTGGGCGACTTCAACGGTTGGAATGCTGGCGACGATGCACAGCAGATGACGTGGGATGCAGAAAACTACTGCTATGTCATCACGGGTGCAGGTGTTACCACTGCAGGTTGGAAATTTACTGCCAACAACGACTGGAGCATTAACCTCGGTGGTGCGTTGGATGCACTTGTACAAGACGGCTCGAACATCGAGACGGCTGGCAGCACCATCAAGCTCTACCCGACCCGCAAGACTTCTGACAACATCTTCTGCACGGTGGAGTAAGGAAAAATGACATTAACATTTGAGTAACTATTATGAAAAGACTATTTAATATTATGACTTTGGCAGCACTCCTTTGGGGAGTGTCTGCCACGGCTTTTGCCCAAAGCAACGAGAAGGCAGGTGAATATGACTATCCTCACTACTTCATAACGTTGCAAGGCGGAGCACAGGCAACTTTTACCAACTATAGTTTCACTGACCTCATCACGCCGCAGGTGGCTCTCTCCTTCGGTCGCTACTTCAATCCTATGGTTGGTGTGCGCCTGCATGTGCAGGGCTACGAGGCAAAGGGTGGCTTCAAGGCAGGAATTCATGGCTTGGGTAGTGATTCACCTTACAAGTTTAAGGCGTTGACTGGTGACCTCGACCTCTTGGTGAACATGAGCAACGTGCTCAATCCCAACCGTGTCTGCAACAAGCTAAACTGGATTCTCCTTGCTGGTTTCGGTGTAAACAACACATGGGGTTACGATGACTACAATGCCATTGTAAACACCATAAACAGAGACGGCAACAATATTTATTATGTTGGTCCTGAACAGTGCAGCACCAAGCACAGCACTTTCAATGGTCGCATTGGTACACAGGTAGAGTACAATCTCTCTCGCAATTTTGCTTTGAGTCTCGAAGCGGACGCTAACTACAAAAATGATATTTTCAACCTTAAGTCAAGTAACAGTCCTGACTGGCAGGTTGCTGCTTTCGTTGGTGTTACATATAAGTTTGGCATGAAGAAAAAGCCAGCTCCTGTTGTAGAAGAGGCACCAGCTCCGGCACCGCCAGCACCGGTAGTTAAGGAAGAGCCTAAGCCTGCTCCTGCTCCGGTAGTCAAGGACGAGCCTTTGAAGGAAACATTCTTCTATGTTATCCGCGAGTCAGACCCATCTACGTCTTCTGCCACATTAGACAAGATTGTAGAGTGGTGCAACAAGTACCCGTCGAAGAAGATAACCATAAAGGGCTATGCTGATAAGGGCACTGGCAATGCACGCGTCAACGCAAGATATGCCAAGTTGCGTGCCGAAAGGGTGGCAAAGGCATTGCAGGATAGGGGCATTGCTGCCGACCGCATGGAGGTAAGCTCATACGGCGATACCGTACAGCCTTTCGCGGACAACGACAGTAACCGCTGCACAATCGTTGTAGGAGAATAAATAGAATATAATACATAAAAACAAACGGCTTCATGACACTGTGAAACCGTTTGTTTTTTTGTTTGTATTGTGGATTTACCATAACAACACTAATCCGGCAAAAGCACAATAAAGAATCATTCGTATTGGATTAATCTTCATAAACTTTGTGCCAAAGAATGCTGCCAAGAAAAGAAATATACTGATGCAGAACTGCCATAGATTTTCTTTAGGCGTGGAAAAGTTTTCTGGAGTCATAAGCATTAATGTGGCTGCAGCAAGTAAGCCTACAACAGCAGGGCGCAATGCCTTGAATACGCTTTGTACGCTGTGGGTTTGCATATATTTAAGAAACATCTTGCTTATGAGAATCATCAGAATCATTGACGGCAGTACCAGTGCAAAGGTTGCCACTACGCTACCTAACATAGCCATTCCATCACTCATTCCGGCATTGTGTGCAGCGGTGTATCCACAATATGTTGCGCTGTTTATGCCAATGGGACCAGGGGTCATTTGACTTATGGCAACAATGTCAGTGAATTCGGCAGTATTCATCCAGTGGTGCCTGTATACAACTTCGTGCTGTATGAGCGACAACATACCGTAGCCTCCGCCGAAACCGAAAAGCCCTATCTGAAAGAATGTAAGAAACAAGTCTATGTATATCATTATGTGCATTTTTTCAAGGCTGCAAAGATACATATTTTATTTTGCAAATGTTTCTTTATTAATCTTTTTTAATTATTTTCCATCTTTCAATAATTATGTGTAATTTTGCAGCCAAATTAAGGAATGGCTCATGGCAGGAAACAGATTAGTGATAAAAGTGGGCAGCAATGTGCTCACGCGCGATGACGGCAAGCTCGACATAACGCGTATGTCGGCGATAGTGGATCAGGTGGCGTGGCTTCGCCGTCAAGGTTATGAGGTAATAATAGTGTCAAGTGGCGCGGTGGCTTGTGGCAGGCATGAGATATGCGTTGAGGACAAACTCGACAGTGTGGAGCAAAGACAGCTCTTTTCTGCGCTTGGACAAGCCAAGTTGATAAATCTCTATTACGACCTTTTCCGTGAGTATGGCATGCATGTAGGGCAGGTGCTTACGATGAAGGAGAATTTCCTTTCGCAGCGCGAATATGACAACCAGAGGACTTGCATGACCGTAATGCTTGAACACAGCGTAATACCAATAGTAAACGAGAACGACACCGTATGCATCACGGAATTGATGTTTACCGACAACGACGAACTATCCGGACTGATTGCGCAGATGATGAAGGCAGACACGCTGATAATACTTAGCAATATAGATGGTATATATGATGGTAATCCTGCCGACGCGTCATCGAAAGTGATACGCCATGTCGCCTCGGGAGACGACATAAGCCGTTACATACAAAAGGAAAAAAGCGGGCATGGACGCGGTGGAATGGTGTCAAAAGCAAACATTGCACGTACAGTATCTGATAGTGGAATAAGGGTAATTATAGCCAATGGCGAACGTGATAACATCTTGATAAATCTTATTACAAACCCAGAAGAAACTATACACACAGAATTTGAAGCGAAGAGTTTGAGTTGAGTACAATACCTACCTTTCTGTTCTTAGCTTTTTTCGCACTTAACTTCATTAGTTTACGAAGCAAGGAGCAACAGCAAACGAAGCCTGCTTCGTTGGGCATCGAGACTATATGCGATGGCTATCGAGAGTAGTCTCGATAGCAAGTGAGACTATAAGGTTTGGTGCATAAAAAATATTAAAAAAATGTCTCATATTTTGTACGACACTTTTTTTACCGTACCTTTGCATTTCATATAGCACAACGACACACAAAAGACAGAATTTATAGAACAAACAAAAATAATTTTTTAGATGAAAAGATTGATTATCTATGCGGCTGCCGCATTAGCAACTGTATCGGCAAAGGCCGACGAGGGCATGTGGACTCTTTACAACCTTCCGCAGGCTGTCTACGGGCAGATGCAGGCAGAGGGTTTCTCATTGCCCTACGCCGACATCTACTCTTCACAAAACGCCATCAAGAACGCCGTGGTTAACTTCTCCGGCTTTTGCTCAGGCGTGGTAGTGTCGCCCGACGGACTTGTGTTTACCAACCACCACTGTGGCTTTGAGGCTATTCGCAGCCACTCCACGGTAGAGCACGACTACATGCTCAATGGTTTCTGTGCAAAGACCTATGAAGAGGAACTGCCAAACGAGAATATGTTCGTGTCGTTCATGGTAAGTCAGGAGGACGTTACCGAGAAACTTGAGGGCATGGGACTGTTCGCCAAGTCGCTGAAGGAGCAGGAGGCTTTTCTCGACTCCATGGAGAACGTTATGTCGAAGCAGGTGAAGGCTCAGGACTCTACCCTGCGCGTGGAACTCAAGCCTTTCTACGAGGGCAACAAGTACTATATGACCACCTATCGCGACTTTACCGACCTGCGCCTTGTGTTCGCAATACCAAAGTCGATGGGTAAGTTCGGCGGCGAGACCGACAACTGGATGTGGCCGAGGCAGACTTGCGACTTCTCCGTGTTCCGAATCTATGCCGACCCAAAGACCAACGGACCTGCAAAGTACAGCAAGGACAACGTGCCTTATCGTCCGGCATCTTGGGCACCTGTGTCGCTCGAAGGCTACCAAGAGGGCAGTTTTGCCATGACAATGGGATATCCAGGCAGCACCAGCCGCTATCTATCTTCGTATGGTATAAAGGAGCGACGCGACGCGCAGAACGAACCGAGGGCACAGGTGCGTGGCGTGAAGCAGGAGGCAATGATAAAGCACATGCGTGCCGACGAGGCAGTGCGCATAAAGTATGACTCGAAATATGCGCAGAGTGCCAACTACTGGAAAAACTCCATCGGAATGAACAAGTGCATAGACAGCGTAGGACTGATAAAGGACAAGGCGGACTATGAGCGCCGCATACGCAACTACGTTGACTCTACGGGCTATCTGAAAGGCAAACTCGACTTCGACCTCATGGAGCGTCTCTACAGCAAGCGCATCAACGTGATGACACCATTTATGTATTTCCGTGAAACCTTTATGGGCACAAACGAACTGACCTCGCGCGCCATGAGGGTACACAACGGCATGAAGGTGCAGGGTCCGGAGAAGAAGCCTGCAAAGCAGTATGTAACGTTCCGCGACAACAGCGACACCTACGACGAGGCTACCGACAAGGAAGTGCTTGCCGTGCTGCTCGACAACTACCGTAAGCATGTTTCTGCACAGTATCTGCCTGCTTTCTTCAAGACCATCGACTCACAGTTTGGAGGCGACTGCCAGAAATATGTGGACTATGTGTGGAGCAACAGCATTCTGATGAAGAAGGATGCCAAGATATACATAAACAAAAAGAACTTCAAGAAAGACCCAGGCGTACAGATGGGACTCGACCTCACGGAGACAATGTCGGAGTTTATGCCTGTGATGCGCAGCACAGCAGACTCCATAGACCTTCAGGAGCGCTATCTCTGCGATGCCAAGATACGCATGGAACAAGACCTGCCACACTACAGCGACGCTAACTTCACAATGCGCCTCAGTTACGGACAGGTGGGCGGCTACAATCTGGGCGGCAAGCCATCGGGTTACTATACCACCGCTGCCAGCATGGTTGACAAGATGAAGCGCGGCGACAGCATGATAGACTATTTTGCCGAGCCTGTGATGCACGAACTGCTTTCTGCAAAGGATTTCGGCAAGTACACCGACAAGACTACGGGCGAGATGCAACTCTGCTTCCTCACCAACAACGACATAACGGGTGGAAACAGCGGCAGTCCTATCTTCAACGGCAAGGGCGAACTCATAGGTCTCGCCTTCGACGGCAACTGGGATAGCCTTTCAAGCGACATCTTCTTCGACCGCAAGCTTGCCCGCTGCATCGGCGTGGACGTGCGCTATATGATTTACCTCATGGATAAGTGGGGTAACGCCGACCATTTGATAAAGGAAATCTTTAAATAGTGATTAGCGTTCAGTGTTTAGTTATTAGTGTTCAGTGATTAGTTTTATAATATAAAAAAATAGTGTTTAGCAAAATATCACTAAACACTAATAACTAAACACTGAACACTATTTTTTCTTCTTCCTCGGCTTTCTCATAGCCCAGCCTTCTTCGCTGAAATCTGGTATTTCTCCTTTCAGCCCCATGTCAGTATTGTTGAAGAACTGCCGCCAGTCGTCTTTTCTGCTGGTCTTGCCCTTGCCTTTTCCTGTGCTTTTTCCTCCGAAGTTGGCGTTGTTCCTGTCCTTGCCGTCTCGTGCAGGCTTGTCGTTCTTGCCCCTACCCTTGTCGTTGTCGCCATTGCCACCTTTTGCAATAGTGCAAACCACAGGCTTGCCGTGATATGACGTGCCGTTGAGTGCGTGCTGCACCCTGCCCACATCGCCCTTTGGCACATCTATTATTGCATAGTTGTCCTTCAGTTCTATGTGTCCCACCTCTTGCCTGCCGCTCAGCCTGCGGTTGAGCATCTGCATTATTTCGCCGGGATAGAAACCGTGACGCTTGCCGAGGTTTATGCGCAGCGAAGCCATATTTTCGTCGTTGTGCTCGCGCTTGCCGCCCTGCTTCTGTCCTTTATCCTTTCCTTCCTTGCCCTTGGTTGCCACCTTTTCTATTTCGGGAGCATTGGCATAGTAGGCAAGGAAGCGCCCGAACTCACGGGTGACGATTTTCTTTATCAGCTCGTCCTTGTCTATATACTCAAAGTATCTGTTTATGTCGTGCATGAACGGGCTTATCTGCTCGTCGTCAACGTCGGTCTTTACTATCTGGTCCATCACCTTGTAGAGTTGCTTCTTGCATATCTCTGCTGATGATGGTATCTCGCCTTCCACGAATTTCTTGCCAATCTGCTTTTCCACAGCCTTTATCCTGCTGCGCTCACGACTGTGTATTATGGCTATGCTCGTGCCCTGCTTGCCGGCACGCCCCGTGCGCCCACTGCGGTGAGTATAACTTTCAATGTCGCCCGGCATGCCATAGTTTATAACGTGCGTCAGGTCGTCAACATCGAGTCCACGTGCCGCCACATCGGTGGCAATGAGCAACTGAGTGAGGTGCTTGCGGAATTTCTGCATCGTAAGGTCACGCTGCTGCTGACTTAAGTCTCCGTGCAGGCTCTCCGCGTTGTAGCCGTCGCGTATCAGCAGGTCGGCAACCTCCTGTGTCTCCATCTTCGTGCGACAGAACACTATTGCGAAAATCTTCGGGTAGAAGTCCACTATGCGCTTCAGCGCAAGATACTTGTCCTTGGCGTTCACCATATAATATACATGGTTGACGTTTTCCGCGCCCTCGTTTCTCGAGCCCACCACAATCTCCTCGTATTTCTTAAGGTAACTCTTTGCTATGCGCTCTATCTCGCGGCTCATAGTGGCAGAGAAAAGCAACGTCTTACGGTCTGCAGGCACGGTCTCGAATATGGCGTTTATACTTTCCGAGAATCCCATGTTGAGCATCTCATCAGCCTCGTCGAGCACCACGCTCTTCACGCAGTCCAGCTTTGCCACCTTGCGGTTTATCAGGTCTACCAAGCGACCCGGAGTGGCAACAATCACCTGCGCCCCTTTCTTCAAAGCACGTATCTGACTGTCTATCGGCGCACCGCCATACACCGGCACGATGTGTATGCCTCCCAAGTATTTTGCAAACGAGTTGAGGTCGTCGGTTATTTGCAGGCACAGTTCGCGCGTGGGGCTCATCACTATCGCCATCGGCAGCTTTGCCATAGCCTTGCTTGCCACCTCGCCCATCTCCTTTCTCTCCTCGGCAATGCGCTGCAACAGCGGAATACCGAACGCTGCTGTTTTGCCCGTTCCGGTCTGCGCCAACGCTATCACATCGTTGTCGCCTCCCAACAGATACGGTATCACAGCCTCCTGCACAGGCATCGGCTGCACAAATCCTAACTCATCAATGGCTTGGCGTATCTCGCCGCAAACGCCCAATTCCTCAAATGTCATAAGCTTCATTATTTATGTTGTCATTAGCTTAGATAGAATACAACTGCCTATGCCGTTGCCGACAACCATTATTGCCACCCTTGCGCAGAGGTCGAGGGTCAATGGTGTGTGAGCCATGGCAAAATAACCTACGTTGGCAACACAGTGCTCGAAGCCGCACAAGATGAAAAACATTATCGGCATTATAACTATGAGTGGATGATTGTTCTTCCTGTAATTGTCAACGGCAAGGAACATCATGGCACCGCAACCAATGGAAAGGAGGAAAATGGAGAAAAAATTGTCGGCAAGCTTTGTTGCGACAATCGCATTTACCGCCGAAACATCAAGACGTGTGAACGATGCAAGAAAGTCGGTTATGCCTATTCCTATGGCATTGAGCAGGAACATAGGGAGAAGGCGACCTGCCGTGTCGCGCGAGATATAGCCAACCTTGCCCGTATAGAGGTTGTATTGCTGGAGAATTACCGAGAGCAGTCCGAGCGAGAAGAGGAATGCGCCTATAATTTTGTTGGCACATACTACATTTACCAGACAGCCCAGTCCAATCATAAATCCGGCAAGCAGCGACTTTATTATGAATTCCTTGTTCATTAAACGAGATGTATTGTTTGCGGCTTCCGCAGAGTTTATTTCTTGTAGAGTACAGGATTTGTCGTCGGGTCGTTGTACATCTTCATCTGCATGTACACCTTCATATATTTCCTGCCGTTCTCTATGTCTTCGAGCAGTTGGTCAATGGCGGTGGAGAGGTCTTTTTGCTGTTCAAGCAATATTGCCAATTTTCCGGCACACTTCTGCCTGTGCTCCTCCGATGCGTCGGCACGTTCTGCCTCCTCTTTCATGTGGTATATCTTCAGCGCCAATATGCTGAGGCGGTCGATTGCCCATGCCGGACTTTCGGTGTTGAGCCTTGCATCGGGCTGGCACTTCACATTGGCGTATACCATGCGGAAGTGAGCATCGATGCGCTCCACGAGGTCGGTGCGCTCCTGATTGCTTCGGTCTATGCGGCGCTTGAGCAGCAAGGCCTCCGCAGGCTGTATGTTCGGGTCGCGGATTATGTCCTCGAGATGCCACTGCACTGTGTCAATCCAGCACTTCGTGTATAGTTGGTGCTCTATGCTTTCGAGGGCATAGGGATTGTTTATTTGTGCATCAATGTTATCTGTGAGATGATAGTCGCGTATTGCCTGATTGAAAATCTTGTTACTCTGTTCTGTAAATGACATTTTATATAATATATTATGATTTTGTGCAAAAGTAGATATTTTTTTCGTAATGTGCAACTCTTTTATGATTTATTTTAGTAATTTTGCCTTTTGAAATGAAAATAGTAGTAGACGATAAGATTCCGTATATCCGTGAAGCATTGGCAGCCACGGGTGCAGAGGTGTTATATAAGAACGGCAGCGATATATGCCGTGACGACGTGATTGATGCAGATGCCCTGATAGTACGCACACGGACACGCTGCGACAAACATTTGCTGCACGACACTGCCGTGCGCTTTGTTGCCACGGCGACGATAGGCTTCGACCACATAGATGCTGAATATATGAGGGAGGCAGGTATATGGTGGACGAGTTGTCCCGGTTGCAATGCAGGCTCCGTGGCGCAGTATGTGGAGAGTTGTCTTTTGCTGTTGTGGCGCGAACACGGCATGATTCCTCAACAACAGACCATAGGAATAGTGGGCTGCGGACATGTTGGCGGAAAGGTGAAAACCGTGGCAGAAAGACTTGGAATGCGGGTGCTCGTGAACGACCCTTTGCTCGGTAATCCCGATTTTGTTACGCTCGGCGAGATAGAAAGGGATGCTGACATAATAACATTCCACGTGCCGATGACAAAAGAGGGCGAATATGCAACGTGGCATCTTGCCGACAGGGAGTTTTTCGGCAGACTGAAACGCAAGCCAATAATAATAAACACCAGTCGCGGTGCTGTGGTGGATAATGAAGCACTCCTGCGTGCCATTGACAGCGGACAAGTGAGGCAGGCAATTGTAGACACCTGGGAGAACGAGCCTCATATAAACCTCTCCTTATTAAATAAGGTATATATAGGCACTCCGCACATAGCAGGATATTCTGCCGACGGCAAGGTTAATGCCGACAATATGGTGATGAAGGCACTGTGCGATTTCTTCTCGCTGCCGTGCCCCGAAACGATAATGCCGCCGCAACTGCCTGATGATTTCGTGTATGACGGCGACCCATTGCAACTGTATAATCCGAAAGACGACAGCAAAAGACTTAAAAACAATCCCGAACAGTTTGAGGAACTGCGAGGCAACTATCCATTAAGGCGCGAAAAATGCTAAAAGGCAGTGCAAAACGATGCACAAACAAGCCCTATGTGTGCAAAAAGTAGTCGATTTTGCAGAAAATATTTGCACAATTCATATTTTTTTAGTTATTTTGCACCCGAATTTTGAATTTAGAAGTTTAATTATTAACAATTTAAAGGAAAAAAATCATGTCAGAAATTGAAAGCAAAGTAAAAGACATCATCGTTGACAAACTTGGTGTTGATGAGGCAGAAGTAAAGCCAGAAGCAAGTTTCACAAACGATCTTGGTGCAGATTCTCTTGATACAGTTGAACTCATTATGGAGTTCGAGAAGCAATTTGGTGTTTCTATTCCAGACGACCAGGCTGAGAAGATTGGTACCGTTGGTGACGCAATCGCTTACATCGAGAGCAACACAAAATAAGTTTTTTACTTTTACATAAGTTGATGGTCTGTGTTTGTCGTCACCATGGTTTAACCACCGTGGGTACGAAACATAGACCAGCAACTTTTTAAAATGACACATAAATGGAATTAAAAAGAGTAGTTGTAACGGGCATTGGTGCTGTTACCCCACTTGGAAACAACGTCGAGGAAACTTGGAACAACCTTGTAAACGGCGTGAGCGGAGTGGCTCCTATCACACTGTTCGACACAACGAATTTTAAGACAAAGTTTGCTGCAGAGGTTAAAGGCCTCAACGTGAACGAATATATAGACCGCAAGGAGGCTCGCAAGATGGATCGTTACACCCATCTGGCTCTCATTGCTGCACAGCAGGCTGTTGACGACAGTGCAATGGATTTGGAGACCGTTGACAAGAACCGTATAGGTGTTGTCATGGGTGTGGGCATCGGCGGTATTAAGACTTTTGAGAACGAGGTAACATATTACGGAAAGAACGAGGAGAATGGTCCTAAGTTCAATCCGTTCTTCATTCCCATGATGATCGCCGACATAGCATCTGGCTACATCAGCATTAAGTATGGCTTCCACGGTCCTAACTATACCACTACCAGCGCTTGCGCATCTTCAAGCAATGCACTTGCCGATGCATTCAACCTGATTCGTCTTGGCAAGGCAAACGTAATGGTGACAGGTGGTGCCGAGGCTGCCATCTGCGCTACTGGCGTAGGCGGTTTCAATGCTATGCATGCACTTTCTACACGCAACGATGAGCCAGAGAAGGCAAGCCGCCCGTTCAGTGCAAGCCGCGACGGTTTCGTAATGGGCGAGGGTGCAAGTGTGCTTATCCTTGAGGAACTTGAGCATGCAAAGGCTCGTGGTGCAAAGATTTACGCAGAAATGGTGGGAGCAGGCATGAGTGCTGATGCACATCATATCACTGCAAGCCATCCTGAAGGCCTCGGTGCAAAACTCGTAATGGAAATGGCACTCGACGATGCAGGTCTGAAGCCAGAGGACATCGACTACATCAATGTTCACGGTACATCAACTCCTGTGGGTGACATCTCTGAGGCTAAGGCTATCAAGCAGGTATTCGGCGACGCAGCCTTCAAACTCAACATCAGTTCTACCAAGTCAATGACAGGTCACCTGCTCGGTGCTGCCGGTGCAGTGGAGGCAATGGCTTCGATACTGGCTGTCAAGAACGATGTTGTGCCTCCTACAATCAACCATGAGGCAGGCGACGAAGACCCGGAGATTGACTATAACCTGAACTTCACATTCAACAAGGCACAGAAGCGCGAGGTTCGTGCAGCCATCAGCAACACGTTTGGTTTTGGTGGTCACAATGCTTGTGTGGTTTTCAAGAAATATGCTGAATAAAAGTAACATTATTGACAAAATCAGACTCCCTTTCCGTAAGGAAAAGGAGTTTTTTTGCGCTCTTTACAATGTGACGGGCTTCTATCCGCGCCACATAGAATACTACAAGACCGCGCTAATGCACAAGAGCATGCACAGTCGCAACGAGAAGGGCAAGCCCGTGAACAACGAGCGACTGGAGTTTCTCGGTGATGCGGTGCTTGACGCAGTGGTGGGAGATATCGTCTACAGGCACTTCCCCGGCAAACGTGAGGGATTTCTCACTAACACCCGCAGCAAACTCGTTGCTCGTGACACACTGGGGAAATTGGCTTGCGAGACGGGCATAGATCGTCTTATAATGGCGGCTGGACAGAGGAAAAAACACCACAACAGTTTTATGAACGGCAATGCGTTCGAGGCTCTTGTGGGAGCGCTGTATCTCGACAGGGGCTATGATGCGTGCATGAAGTTCATGCAGAAACGTATACTGGAGCAGATAATAAACATAGACAAGGTGGCTTATAAAGAGGTGAACTTCAAGTCGAAACTGCTTGAATGGTGTCAGAAAAACCGTGTGCAGATGGAGTTCAAACTCGTAAACCAGACCATTGAAGGGGCAAACAGCCCTGTGTTCGAATATGTTGCTGTACTTGAGGGCGTGGAAGGCTCAAGAGGAAGGGGCTATACCAAGAAAGAGAGCCAGCAGGAGGCGTCGAAAGATACGTTGAGCCGACTGCGCAAAGAACCAAAGTTCATTGACGAGGTGTTTGCGGCAAAGGCAGACCGTACCAAGATGGAAGAGTCGCCTGTGTCGGTTGCTCCCGACCCAGAGGAAGAGGCAAAGTCTAACTTTATAATAAGCAAGCAGGATAACGGGCGTTTCGATGTTCATCAGACAAACGCGGTGACTGATGATAACACCGAAGTCGACGAGTTCGACCTAAGCGACATAACGACAGCCCCGCAGGAGCAGAGCCGTGAAGACATAATAGCGGCAGCAGAGGCAGCCGCATTCAAGGAAAGTTGAAAATAATTTTATAATACACACATATATATTGATTATGGCAGAGAATTTGGAAATCAAGGAACTTGACCAAGTCGTGGTGCGTTTCTCAGGCGACTCCGGCGATGGTATGCAACTTGCCGGAAACATCTTCTCCACGGTGTCGGCCACCGTGGGCAATGGTATATCTACATTCCCCGATTATCCGGCGGACATACGTGCCCCGCAAGGCTCGCTCACTGGCGTTAGTGGGTTTCAGGTAGCGATAGGTGCCGGCAAGGTGTTCACTCCCGGCGACCTCTGCGATGTGCTCGTGGCTATGAATGCCGCAGCGCTCAAGACACAACTTGTTTACTCTAAACCCAATGCCACGATAATCATAGACACCGACGCTTTCGGACCAAAGGACTTGGAGAAGGCACAGTTCCAGACGCAGGACTATCTCGGTGAACTTGGCATAGACCCCGACAGAGTGGTGGCTTGCCCTATAACGCAGATGGTGAAGGACTGCCTTGCTGACACTGGTATGGACAACAAGTCGATGCTCAAGTGCCGCAATATGTTTGCCGTGGGCTTGGTGTGCTGGCTGTTCAGCCGCGACCTCGATGTGGCATTCAATTTCCTCAGGGAGAAGTTTGGAAAGAAACCTGCCGTGGCAGAGGCTAACGTGAAGGTGATACAGGCTGGCTACGACTACGGACATAACACCCATTCGTCGGCAATGAACGTTTACAGGGTGGAGACAAAGAACAAAGTGCCCGGTCGCTATATGGACATCACGGGCAACAAGGCTACCGCTTACGGCTTCATCGCCGCCGCAGAGAAAGCAGGGCTCAAACTCTATCTCGGTTCTTATCCTATAACCCCTGCCACCGATGTGCTGCACGAATTGTCGAAGCACAAGTCGCTCGGAGTAACCACAGTGCAGTGTGAAGACGAGATTGCAGGCTGTGCATCGTCGCTCGGAGCATCGTTTGCAGGTGCGCTTGCCGTCACTTCTACTTCAGGCCCTGGCATCTGTTTGAAGAGCGAGGCTATGAACCTGGCAGTCATAATGGAGTTGCCGCTCGTGGTGCTCGATGTGCAGCGTGGAGGTCCTGCCACGGGTCTGCCTACAAAGAGTGAGCAGACCGACTTGCTGCAAGTGCTTTTTGGTCGCAACGGTGAAAGCCCAATGCCAGTGCTTGCCGCCACATCGCCCACGGATTGTTTCGACACAGCCTATACGGCATCTAAGATGGCTCTTGAGCACATGACACCGGTAGTGGTACTTACCGATGCATTCGTAGCCAACGGCTCTGGTGCGTTCAAACTGCCCAATCTTGCCGAATATCCTGACATAAAGCCGCCTTACGTGCCTGCTGAGATGAAAGACAAGTGGGCACCTTACCTGCGCGATGCCGATTCTTTGGTGCGCTATTGGGCTGTGCCGGGCAGGGAAGGCTTCCAGCATATCCTCGGCGGTTTGGAGAAAGACAACAAGACTGGCGCAATATCCACAAATCCCGAAAACCATGACCTTATGACGCGCTTGCGCCAAGAGAAGATAAACCGTATTGCCGTGCCCGACCTCGAAGTGCTTGGCGATGCCGACGATGCCGACTTGCTGATAGTTGGCTTCGGAGGTACATTCGGACACCTGCACGCAGCAATGGACGAGATGCGTGCCAAGGGAATGAAGGTTGCGCTTGCGCATTTCAAGTACATCAATCCGCTGCCAAAGAACACCGCAGAGGTGTTGCTGAAATACAAGAAGACAATAGTGGCAGAACAGAATATGGGACAACTTGCCGCATACCTGCGTATGAAGGTAGACGGTTTTGTTCCCCGTCAGTTCAATCAGGTTAAGGGTCAGCCGTTCGTTGTTAGGGAATTGGTTGAGGCTTTTGAAGAAACAATTAAAAACTGAATACAAGAAAATGGAATATACGGCTAACGATTTCAAGAAAGGGCAGCCACGTTGGTGCCCCGGTTGCGGCGACCACTTTTTCCTTGCTGCCCTGCATAAGGCAATGGCAGAGATAGGCGTAGCACCACACGATACGGCAGTGATTAGCGGCATTGGCTGTTCGAGCCGACTGCCTCACTATATGAACACCTACGGCATGAACACCATTCACGGGCGTGCTGCGGCAATAGCCACCGGCGTAAAGGTAGCCAATCCACGACTCACCGTGTGGCAGGTTAGCGGCGACGGCGATGGTCTTGCCATTGGTGGCAATCACTTCATACACGCCAACCGTCGTAACATAGACCTCAATATGATTCTGCTCAACAACCGCATCTACGGACTTACAAAAGGCCAGTACTCGCCTACCAGTCCCCGTGGCTTTGTGAGCAAGTCAAGTCCTTACGGCACTGTTGAAGACCCATTCCGCCCTGCCGAACTTTGCTTCGGTGCTCGTGGTAATTTCTTTGCCCGTGCCGTGGCTACCGATGCTCCCGGAACAATCGACATCCTCAAGGCTGCATACAACCACAAGGGTGCGTCTGTTTGCGAGATTCTGCAAAACTGCGTAATCTTCAACAACGGCACACACGATAATGTCTACGACAAGGCAGGACGTGCCAAGAATGCCATATATCTGAAACACGGCGAAAAGATGCTTTTCGGCGAGAACAACGAGTATGGCATCGTGCAGGTAGGCTTCGGCGTGAAGGCAGTTAAACTTGGCGAGGAAGGCTATAGCATTGATGATGTTCTTGTACACGATGCACACTGCGAGGACAACACCCTGCAACTGAAACTTGCTGAGATGGAATGGCCTGTTGCCCTCGGAGTTATCCGCGATGTTGCTGCCCCCACCTACAACGATGCTGTGGAGGCACAGATAGAAGAGGTAAAGCAGACAAAGAAATATCATAACTTTGCCGAACTCCTCGAAACAAATGACATATGGGAAGTGAAATAGTAGGATAAAATAAATGTGAAGTATTAAGACTTTTATTTAAATACATTGCTGTCCGCTAAACTTCTTCTAAGTGTAAAACACTATCCGAAATGCTGGAATATAAGCATTTCGGATAGTTTTCTGAAAAGTAAGCCTCCTAATCGGAAAGTGGCTGCTCTCTTGGCAGTATATACTTGTTATTTATTTTGTTCAGTCGCCTGATATACCATCAAAAATATCATCGTCAATATCATCAATTCTTTTTCTTGATTTTGTTTCAAGACTTGTTGCCAATAGCATATCGCTTTCAATTCTTATAACGGTTATTTCTGGATTTACATATTTTCTTTTCATTTTCGCTATTGTTTTTAGTATTTATTTAATAATTGTCTTTTTGCCGTTAACAATATACACTCCTTTTGAGGGAGTAACCACACGTTGTCCCTGCATATTGTAAATAATTGTGTTGTCTTGGTTTTCGAATGTTGTGCTGCTTATACCCGTTGCTTCGTCGTCTGCGGATAAACTAAGCGTGTGACTAAACACTTGTTGTACACCATTAAATGTGGGAACTTTACTCATATCGATATAAGCCCTGTTAGCAGATATCGAGCAATTATCACCACATTTCACAATCTTATTTTCAGTAATAAGATACATTCCTCTATTTACACTTGTTCCTTCCAAACTTCCGTAAAGTCCGTTATGATTACCTGCCTGTGCAGCATCCTCTTTGTCTACATAATCCAAATACATACAGCACAGCGCATAGTCCGTTGCCTCAAAGATATATGGTTTTCCTGCTATCAGTGTTTCTGTTTCTTCTTCCAAAATTAACGATACGACATTGTTATTTTCATCCGTTTTCTTGCCTAATATATTATAAAATGTTGCCCCCATTCTATCATCATTCAATACATCATACGGAAGGCATATAGTTCCTATTTTGTTTGGTGACAAGCCGTCACGAGTGTAACCCTTGACTAAATCTAAAGGATAGGCAGGATAGCTACCTGATGCAGTTTTTTTATAAGCACCAAAATACTTATTTGAGTAAGAACTGTAATAGCTCAAAAGTCTCTCACTATTATTTGTTGGAATGATATCTGTACCCGATAAAATCCATTTTGTGTCACTTTCTTCATTTAATTGTATATCTGTATTTTTATCATCTTTATCTTTTGTATATAGTAAATATTTGAGTGATTCACAATCTTGTATTTTGCCATCATCATTGAATCGCCAGGCATAAGTCAAAAAGTCTTCTGGATTACATGGAACAACATTATTATATATAGTACATGCTTTGGGTGCAAGATGTCCAGAAAGATTGGTCTTTGTCATTCCATAATAAATATCATCATTATTAGTATAATGTGCAACAATAGCTTTTATAGGTTCTTTTTTAAACGTTTTAATACTAACTTTAGTTTGCTCGTCACCTTTAACAGCAAATGCTTTAATAGTAGTTTCTTTATCTATATATATAGGAACATTCTCATCATATTTCTGCGATGCTGTCGTAGGCTCTGTGCCGTCAGTCGTGAAATATATTACATCAACATCTGCTTCACAAAAAACATTGATTTGTTGTTTTCTATAAAAGACATCTCCTTTTGCTAATACTATCATTGGTGCATCAACGATCCCCTCTGTTTTTTGATAAATTATAGTATAACCTGCTATAAATAAAGAACCATCAGTTGATTCTATCATTATTTCTAAATTTTCATTTACTGCAACATCATATCCTTTTTTATAATCATTATTAAATAAAACACTAATATTTGTAGGCGTACTTGTATATTTTTCATTATCATACCATTTATTAAAAGTTGTGGAACTTGAAATTTCAGCTATTGTCTTATCACCTATCTTAAAATAAAATTTTCCAGAACCACTGCTCGGATTAGAATACATACGTAAAGTCAGCCCCGTTATAGTATATTCACCGAAATTTTTGACATTAAATATAGTTTTATTTCCTGCTGTCATTCGGTTACTATTTCCATAGGTGTTTTTAAATTCTACTTCTCTACCGGATAGTTCATCTCCTGTTACCGTTATTTCTCCTGTTGAACTTACATTATAAGTTACACTTCTTTCTATTGCTTCCGCAAATGAAGCTGCTATTCCCATTAAAAGAAAAACGGCTGAAACTAATAGTTTTTTCATTCTACTGTAGTTTTTAGTTATAATTATTTTGTTTATTAAAATCTCCTGTAAACGTATTGTCTACAGGAGATCTCTTATACTTTGTACCCAGAGCCGGGGTCGAACCGGCACGGGTTGCCCCACTGGTGTTTGAGACCAGCGCGTCTACCGATTCCGCCATCTGGGCAAGTCGTTTGAAAGCGACTTTTGTCTCAATCGGGTGCAAAGGTACGCATATTTTTTATTAATACCAAATATTTTCGTAAAAATGTTTAATAAGTTATGGAGATTTCGGTTTTTATTTGTAATTTAGTGCCCTAAAACCTAAGATGCTATTTAATATTATGAATAAACTTGAAACAAACCAAAACAACTATTGTATAATACTTGCCGGCGGAAAGGGAAGGAGACTGTGGCCCTGCAGTAGAGCAGAGATGCCCAAACAATTCCTGGACTTTTTCGGTAACGGCAGGACACAACTGCAACAGACCTACGACCGCTTTGCAAGGCTGATGCCGAGGCAAAACATACTGATAAGCACTGTAAAGGAATATATACACATCATTAGGGAACAGTTACCTGATGTGCCCGAAGGAAATTTCATGATAGAGCCCGTGAATAGGAACACAGGACCGTCGGTGTCGTGGGCAGGAATGAAGATTTGCCGCAGGAACAGCAAAGCAAGGGTGATTGTAACGCCGAGCGACCAGCATGTTACGAACGAGGCACGCTTTGCCGACGATGTGCTGAGAGCACTTGACTATGTGGGCGAGCGAGAAGTATTGTTGGCTATGGGAGTAACACCCACACGCCCTGAGCCAGGCTACGGATACATACAAATGGGCGAGGAGGCGAAGATGGAAAGTGTGTACAAGGTACAGTCGTTCGTAGAGAAGCCTGACCGCGAGTTTGCGCAGATGTTCGTCGACAATGGTGAGTTTCTGTGGAACACAGGACTATTTCTTGCCGATGCAAAATATTTAGTGAAACGCATAAACGCTCTTTTCGATGCAGAGTTGAAAGGCACGGGCGTTATAGACGCACTGAATATGGCGCAAGGTGCAGAGCAGACATTCATAGACGACAAGTATTCGATGTACCCGAACATATCGATAGACAACGGAGTTCTTGAGCGTACAGAGGATGTGGAAGTGATGAAGTGTAACTTCGGATGGGCAGACCTCGGCACATGGCACAGCATCTATGAGTGCAAAAAACGCTCAGATACCGACAATGTACTAATAGACACCGATGCCGTGATGCGCGAAAGCAAGGGGTGCGTAGTAAAGATGCCCCACGGACGTTTGGCTATAATTCACGGTTTGGACGACTATATCGTGGCAGAGCACGACAATGTATTGCTTATCTGTCCAAAGGAAGATTCGTCGGCAATGATAAAGAAATACTTAAACGACATACAAATGAAAAAAGGTGAGGAGTACATCTGACTCCCCACCTTATTTATATTATATAAAGGATTTACTTACATCTCTGCGGCAATCTTTGCAGCTATCTCCTTAAATTCCTCTTCCGTAAGCTTCAGTTTCGGATTGCTGAAAAGCATATCCTTTTCGCTCTGCATGGGCACAAGATGAATATGTGCGTGGGGCACTTCAAGTCCGAGCACCGCCATTCCCACCTTTATGCAGGGGAAAGCCTTCTTTATTGCTACAGCCACTTGCTTTGCAAAGACCGTCATTTCTGCAAGGTCGTCGTCGCTGAGGTCAAAAATATAGTCGGTCTCCTCGCGAGGAATCACGAGAGTGTGACCCTTTACCAATGGGTTAATGTCGAGGAAGGCATAGAACTTTTCGTTTTCTGCCACCTTGTAACTTGGTATCTCACCTGCGGCAATCTTTGAGAATATTGACATAATGTTTCTGTTTTATGATTACATTCCTATATCCGGTTATTCAGCGAGACTAATCTTCTCTATGCGCAGACGCACAATTCCGCTTGGTATCTTTATCTCTGCCTCGTCGCCCTCTTTCTTTCCGAGCAATCCCTGCGCAATAGGAGTCTTTATGGAAATCTTGCCTTCACGCAGGTTTGCCTCGTTTTCACTTACGATTGTATAAGTCATCTTCGCTTTAGTCACGAGATTTGTCATTTCCACCTTTGTGAGAATCTGCACAGTGTCGGTGCTAAGTCTCGACACATCCACAATCTTTGCCTCCTGTATGGCGAGTTTCAGTTGGTTTATCTTTGCTTCGAGATGGCCCTGAGCCTCCTTTGCTGCGTCATACTCCGAGTTTTCGCTAAGGTCGCCCTTGTCGCGTGCCTCTGCTATTGCCGCAGACGCTTTGGGGCGCTCCACGCTTTCCAGTCGTTTAAGTTCGGCTACCATCTTGTCGTAGCCTTCTTGTGACATATATGCCATAATTGTATCGTTTTTAAATTTGTTTTATTTTGTTTAGTTATTCACATTATTATATATTGTCTCAACTCCTTGTTATAGGATGGCGTGACAATCAAAAAAATAGAATCCCGACACGTCTTTCGTCGGAATCCCCACATTTGCTGTGCTTTTATATTTTATGCAAAGGTAAACATTTTTGCAAATGGCACAAAGGTTTTACTTGCATTTAACACAAAATTAACAAAAGATATGATATTTCACGTCAGCAGAAAGGTCAAAGTAGGACATCTTTTTATGTGCTCGGCAAACATCAAATATGTGTTGATAAAACAAAGATTTGTTAATGCGAAAAGTTACATAGAACATACTTTTTAACAATAAATGGTAGATTTATGCACAAATGTTACATGAGAAAAAGCCTGTGTTATATTATGTAATAATGTATTATAAAAAATAATATAACTTTGCGTGCAGAATCGTGAAATACGGTTAAAAGCATAAACTAACTAAATAAAATTAACAAAAAATGACCATGTAGAATGGAAAAAGTAAAAACCTTTATCGAACGAATCCTTATCGTGGCATTTATCTTTATGCTGGGTGGTGCATACGCCATGGCTCAGCAGAATGGTATTGCCGTGAAAGGAAAGGTGATGGACACCCAAGGTGATCCCGTCATTGGAGCCAGCATTATGATTAAAGGCAAGGCAGGTCAAGGAACAATTTCCGATTTCGACGGAAACTTCTCCCTTCAAGTGCCAAGTCAGCAGACTGTGCTGGTAGTTTCTTACGTGGGAATGCAGACCAAGGAAGTGCGTCTTTCAGGCAACACATCTTCTTTGCGAATCGTTCTCGAGGACGACAACGCCACCCTTAATGAGGTGATTGTCGTAGGTTATGGACAGCAGAAGAAAGCCTCTGTGGTGGGTGCTATCACCCAGACGACAGGCGAAGTTCTGGAGCGTGCCGCAGGTATCACCGACATCGGTGCTGCACTGACAGGTAACTTGCCAGGTGTTATTACTACTGCATCAAGCGGTATGCCTGGTGATGAAGAGCCTCAGATTGTCATTCGTGGTGCTTCTTCTTGGAACAACTCTGCTCCGTTGGTGTTGGTAGACGGTATCGAGCGTCCAATGTCAAGTGTTGACATACAGTCGGTAGCAACAATCTCCGTGCTGAAAGATGCTTCTGCAACAGCCGTTTACGGTGTGAAGGGTGCAAATGGTGTTATCCTTATCACAACCAAGCGCGGACAGGAGGGTAAGGCTCAGATTAGCGTTTCTGCAAACGCTATCATGAAGATTCCTTCAAAGTTGCCAGACAAGTACGACTCTTACGATGCAATGGTGGCTCGTAACGTGGCTGTTGAGCACGAACTGAACCTCTCTCCGTCAAGCTGGTCGTATATGAAGCCTATGAGTTTCATTGAGAACTATCGCAACCAGACAACGTTGGAGCAGCGTGAGCGTTATCCTAACGTTGATTGGCAGGATGCACTTTTCAAGGACTACACAATGTCTTATAACGCCAACCTCAATGTGGCAGGCGGTACAAAATTCGTAAAATACTTTGCTGGTCTTGACTTCGTGAGCGAAGGTGACCTTTACAGGGATTTCGGAAACGGTCGTCAATACAGTACTGGTTATGGATATAATCGCGTGAACGTGCGTTCAAATCTTGATTTCAATATCACAAAGACCACTGTTTTCAAGGTGAACATCGCCGGTTCAAACGGCAAACGTACAACTCCGTGGAACAATGTGGTAAACAGCGACTGGCAGATTTCACAGCAGTGGGCAGGTGTATATAACATCTCTCCTGATGCTTTCCTGCCTAAGTATAGTGACGGTTCTTGGGGATATCTTCCCGGTTCTACAAACGTGAGCAACGCTGCGGTTACCGTGGCTCTCGGTGGAACACGCCATATCACTACAACACGCATTACCACCGACTTTGTTTTGGAACAAGATCTCAGTTTCATAACCAAAGGTTTAAGTGCAAGAGGTATGATAGCATGGGACAACACCTTCAACGAAGACCAACGTGGTATCAACGACCTCTACAACGACCCACAGTACAAGTGGATTGACCCAGAGACTGGTGACGTTAACTATAAGTCAGCATACGAGGCTTATGATCGTTTCGACTATTCTATGGGAAACAAGTGGTCTACACAAGGTGGTGCAGTAAATAACTGGGCTACACAGCGCAACCTTAACTATCAGTTGCAATTAAACTGGGCTCGTGAGTTTGGCAAGCATGATGTTACAGCCATGGGAGTTTTCGCCCGTCAGGAATATGCACAAGGCTCAATGATTCCAGCTTATCGTGAGGACTGGGTATTCCGTACTACTTACTCATATAATAATAGGTATTTCCTTGAATACAATGGTGCTTACAACGGTTCTGAGAAGTTTAGCAAGGACAATCGCTTTGCATTCTTTAACTCTGGGGCTATCGGTTGGATGATCAGCGAAGAGCCATTTATGAAGTATCTCCGCGAAAAAAAGATTATTGATATGTTGAAGGTTCGTGCATCATACGGTGAGATTGGTGACGACAACGTTGGTGGGCGTTTCCTCTATATGACACAGTGGGCATATGGTGGGCGTACTTCGCTTGATATTACCCCATCGGGTAATTTCGATGCAAATAATATGTCAACAGGTGGTTCGCCTTACGTATTTTATCGTGAATCAACCGTGGGTAACGAAAATGTTCACTGGGAAAAGGTTAGAAAGACTAACATAGGTATCGACTATGGTCTGTTTGGCGGTCTCCTTGCAGGTGCTGTCGAAATTTTCCACGATAAGCGTACAGATATTCTTGTAAGTGGTAATGACCGCTCTATGCCTTCTTACTTTGGACAGTCTGCACCTACTGCTAACTTGGGTAAGGTTTCTACCAAAGGTTATGAAATTGAGGTGCGCTTCAACAAAATGCTCAATAACAAGATGCGCATTTGGGCGAATGCAAGCATGACACACGCAGTAAACAAGATTGAGCAGAAGGATGATGCTCCTCTCTTGCCAAACTATCGCAAGCAGGCAGGATATGCCATCGGTCAGACACACGCATTCCTCGACAAGGGTATGATGCAATCATACGACTGGGTTTATGGTTCGCCAAAGCATGACTCTAACGATGACCAAAAGTTGCCAGGTGACTACTACATTGTAGACTTTAACGGTGACGGTGTCATCGACAACGTAAACGATAATGTACCTTATGGTTATACAGGCACACCACAGAACACTTACAATGCAACAATCGGTTTCGAGTGGAAAGGCTTCAGCTTCTTCGCACAGTTCTATGGTGTTACCAACGTAACGCGCGACGTAACTATGATTAGCTTGGCAGACCCGATGCTTGCAAATGTCTACGACCAGGGCACATGGTGGAGCTTAGATCATAATAATGCAGACGTTATAACTCCACGTTTCAACACTAAGCCTACATATTATTATGGTACGCAGTATTTGTGCGACGGTTCTTATATCCGTTTGAAGAATATCGAGATTGCCTATACATTCACACAACCATGGGTACATAAGATGGGCGTAAAAGACCTGAAGGTTTTCGTAAGCGGAAACAACCTCTGGCTTTGGACAAGGATGCCTGACGACCGTGAGAGCAATCTTGGCGAATTTGGCGGCGGCAATGGTGCCTATCCGACAATGAAGCGTATTAACTTCGGTCTCAAGTTCAATCTTTAAACATTAAGGAAACAATGAAAAAGTTTATTAATAAATATATAATAATAGGTGCATCCATATTGTCGCTTACTTGGGGAACGACCTCATGTACCGATTATTTGGACAAGGAACCTGATTCTACAGTGGGAGCAGAGGAAGCTTTCAAGAACTTCACCAACTTTCAGGGATTTGTGGAGCAGATATACAACTGCATTCCTAATAAGGAATCCAACTATTGGTGCTGCACTTTCAACTGGGGTGAAGACGAACTTATGAACACAGGTGGTGGTGATAGCCATGAGACAGCCCATTTTGATTTGGGTGACTATCGTTGGTGGTATCAGGACGATCAAAGCTTTCTGCATCGTAATCCTGCTGAATTGGATCCAACCTCTAACGATAAGTTCAAGCATTCTTTGGAACATGCTTGGTATTGCATCCGTATAGCAAACTTAGGTTTAGAGAATATCGACAAGTTTGTTGACGGTACAACCGAAGAGAAAAATTTCGTAAAAGGACAGCTGCACTTCTTCCGTGCTTGGTGGCACCAAGAGTTGATAGTATGGTATGGTGGAATGCCATACGTTGACACAGTACT
>JAFLSE010000139.1 GCA_022511075.1 Prevotella sp. | reverse complement strand
AAGATAACGGCATAATGACGCCTTCGCCTATCGTTGCACCACGTTTCCTTGCAATACGTACAGCCTTTGCGTATTTGAAATGCTGCTTCCAGCGTGCAACCAAACCGATCACATACCTAAAGGTGGAGCGGTCTTGCACGTTCCGTTCATATAATGTACGATTATCTTCCATAAAATTAAGTATAAAACAACAGAAAACAATCCCAAAAGATTTCTCTTTTTGGGAAAGAATCTTATTAGTGACCTACTTTAGCTATTAGTGTTCAGTTGTCTGTTAGAGAAGTTAAAGACAAATGTCTTGCTTTTATTTTTTTGAATAAATCAGAATGGGTTCCAGTTTGAAGAAACAAGAGAGTCAATTCTTTTTTGAATCGTGCTGAAACAATAATTTCGTATTTCCATAGTTTTCGATGCCTAACCATAGTGAAAAGTGGTTTTCTTTTACGATGCAAGGCGAGGGTGCTTAGATCTTCCTTCCGCTGCGTATGAGTGAGACGAAGCGGCGGAGTTTGG
>JAFLSE010000138.1 GCA_022511075.1 Prevotella sp. | reverse complement strand
ATTGCCATATTTTTTGATATAAATTGAATTTAACGGTACAAAGATAATGAAAATTTTTATTATCTCTATAATTATTTTAGAAAAACCACTATTTAACAAGCGTTAAATATATTTATCTTTTGACGCTAAATCTTTATGAATTCCATTTTACTTTCATATAGAATCGCCACAATATAAACGTGCAGTTTATTAAAAAATCGCCAATATTGGCAGATTTTTAATTTAACGTGAATCATCGAATCCACGTTAAATAAGCGGGGAATTGCATCTAAATATTAAGCAAAATGATGTGGTGCATTGGAAAAATGCCAAGTTTGCGGCCATTTCTTTTTGTATTCTAATTCTTTTAGCGTAATTTTGTAACCTAATATGGGATTAAGGATATGAAGATTGTTGGCAAGATTGGCAATGATATGCTTCAATACCTCGGAACTGGAGAATGAGGTGATGAACTGTGATGTTCTCCATTGAGGAGTTCCTGTCCTAAAAAATCGTCATTTATGGAAACAGACA
>JAFLSE010000137.1 GCA_022511075.1 Prevotella sp. | reverse complement strand
AAACTCAATTTCTCAACACCACAAGAAGAGTTTCTCAGCTATTTGATGTAAATTTGCACTTGCTTGTTGAATTCGCAATTGCGGAGCTTGAGGAAAGAGCGCAGAGAGGTGAAATCATACCAGAAGAACTGGAGAAGCTCACTCAGGAGCTGAGAAGTAAAATAGCCGAGATAGATGCGAAAATTGCAGACAAAATATGATGAAGCAACGGAGCAAGTCCGCGAACTGCCTCTACGCAAGCATAGACTTCAGAACTCATATGATGACTTGAAACGACAACTCAACAAGGAACTGCCCGATCTATTAGCAAAAACGCAGCGGGATGTCGATGCCACAATGTGGGAGCAAGCAGTTGGAGAGATGAAGAAAGACTATTCCGCTATCGAGAATTATCTGAACAGGATTCTGACACCAAGGCAATTCGATGAATTTAAAGCCATCACGGAGGGGTCATTCTTTGAAGATATGGCCTTGCGAGGCGAAGAGATTGCTGGCGTGGCAGCGGCTCTCTTC
>JAFLSE010000136.1 GCA_022511075.1 Prevotella sp. | reverse complement strand
GATACGTGGAATTATTGAAGACTATTTTGCGGAGAACGGAAGTGAATTTCAAGACAAGGGGCAGATTGCTGTAACAGAGTTGTCTGACAGAAAAACCATTGCGGATGTTCGGGTGACGATGTGTGGTAATCCATTTCTTAGCTATGCAAATGAATCTTTTCTCCCAGATGACAGCATTTGTGTCGCTCATGGGGATTTTTACCGTAACGACTCCGTTAAGGATGCCTACACTCATAAGCACTTGTTGAGCCATGCTCTCCATGTGCCTAATGACTCGGCAGCTAAATATAGGATTTATGTGCGATTTGCTACAGGCAACGTTATTTCTGACTCCACGCTAATCCAATTGGCGGAAAAAATTGCCACATTGAAAGAATTACAGCAATAACATTAAAAAGTAGAGGAAAAGGATATCATACCATGAAATATATGTGCTTATTAACTATCATAGAAATCAATCATTGAAAGTCTCTTTTATGTAAAAAGTTTACGGACTAGTTTACCTTCCTGGCGGGCCG
>JAFLSE010000135.1 GCA_022511075.1 Prevotella sp. | reverse complement strand
CAATTGGAGACTGAACACGATAGCCTAAAGCAATCATCATATCCAAATTATAATGATCAATGCTACGCTTCACTTGTCGTCGTCCTTCATTTTGAACTAACAAGAATTTCTTGTGAGTTGCATCATTCAACTCTTCATCATCATATATATTGGCAATATGTTGAGCGATATTTTGCTGCGTTGTGTCATATATTTCTGCCAACTGCTTTTGTGTCAACCACACATCCTCATCAGCAAATCTCACATTTACACTCACTTTGCCATTTTCGTCTTTATATAAAACCAGTTTATTCTCCATATTCTCTGATTCACTCATATCTCTTAAACGTATCGTAAGTTGAGGGTATTGTCATATATAATCATTAGTTTGTAGAGAAACGGCATTTTTTATTCTAATGAAGATATTTTTAAATCATATTTTGGACTTTCCGAATCGAGACTAATATTATATTCTTTCAATCCTCTCTGCATGGCAATTTTATGCAATTCTTCTTTGTCGCTGTCTTTTATGTCTGGAC
>JAFLSE010000134.1 GCA_022511075.1 Prevotella sp. | reverse complement strand
CAAAGCCTTGATAGCAGCCTCACGACGCTGCTTGGCATTATACTTGCTGTTATACATGAGGGGCAGCTCTACATTCTCTACAGCCGTTGTCTTTGCTAACAAGTTGTAATTTTGGAACACAAACCCAATTTTACGATTACGCAACTTGGCTCGTTGATTTTTGGTCATCTTGCGGACAGGCGTACCATCCAAATAATACTCTCCCGAAGTGGGTGTGTCAAGGCATCCCAGCTGGTTCAGCAACGTCGATTTTCCCGAACCCGATGTTCCTTGAATGGTCACGAACTCGCCTTCGTATATCTTGAAACTTACTCCACGCAAAGCCTTCACAGTCTCGGAACCTACTTGGAAGTAGCGTTTCACATTGTCAAGCTCAATGACAACCTTGCGATTATCTTGCTGTTCGCTCATTTCCTGTTGTTATTATTGTTTCCGTTCCTGTTGTTTCGAGGACGTGGCATGAATGGATTGCTTGCCTGTTCGTTGGCAACATCCTCTTTGCCACCTATCATTTCAAAGTC
>JAFLSE010000133.1 GCA_022511075.1 Prevotella sp. | reverse complement strand
CAAGCTCACGAGTATATCCTCGCTGTTGTAGCCCGTGCTTTTGGTCGCGCTGCCGTCGTCCCAATTCTCGGGCGTGAGGTTAAACCGGGCGTGCGAGCAGGTGAGTCCGCCATACACCACGAGCCGGTAATCGCCCTTTTCGAGCGGCAGTATCATACGGTAGCTGTCGTCGGTGGGGAAGGTCGTGAATATCTCGTCGAAATGGGTTTTGTAGTTGCCTTCGCTGTCGAATACAAGCACTTTCAGGCAGTCGACATTGTAGCCGAAGGCGTTGGCTCCACGCTCCATGTGGTAATCGTAGACGAAACGCAGACGCACGCCGACAAATTCGGTGGCGGGGGGAATAATATCCTCCTCGCAGTCGTCGCGGTTCTCGAATATGGTGCCGCAGGCGGTGAGGCCGATAACGGTTACCAACACCCCGAGGAGGGGGAGAATCCCCCTCCTCAGCATAGTGTTGATAGGAATGTTTTGCAAAAAGTTCATTTCAAGAATTAAAATTCGATGTTGTTTACGCGAACAACC
>JAFLSE010000132.1:267-527 GCA_022511075.1 Prevotella sp. | reverse complement strand
GTGGTACGAGCCGGCGCAGTATGCCAGCCGACTGCTGATGATGGTACGCACGGTGAACCTGAGTTACCGCAACCAGCGTTGGGCGATGACCCTGCCGGGATTCCTGCCCAACGCTGGCGATGCATTCGGACAGCGCACGGGCAGCGTGTTAGCTCCAGGACTGGACTTCGCTTTCGGACTGGCTGGCGACGGCTACATCGAGAAAGCACGCCGAAATGACTGGCTGCTGATGAACGACTCCGTGGCAACGCCGTTTACCT
>JAFLSE010000132.1:0-257 GCA_022511075.1 Prevotella sp. | reverse complement strand
TCAACGGTGGAGTATTTGCAGCTGAAAGCCACGCTGGAACCTGTGCGCGACTTGAAAATCGACCTCAATGCCTCGCGCACGGTCAATCGTGCGCAGAGCGTACAATATATGTACGACGGTTCGCCCACCACGCGCAGCGGCTCGTTCAACATGACCACCATTTCGTTGTCGTCGGCTTTTGAGGCGATGGGCAATGCCAATTCGGGCTATACATCGAAAACTTTTGACAAGTTCCGCGCCCTGATACCTGAGTTCCG
>JAFLSE010000131.1:262-531 GCA_022511075.1 Prevotella sp. | reverse complement strand
TGGTGAACGCATACGAGGTGGACGGATTTACCATTACGGGACATGGCTACATCGATGGAAACGGGCTGCACTACTGGCAGGAGTTCTGGCAGCGTCGGACATGGAATCCGCAATGCACTAACAAGGATAGCCAGCGTCCTCGACTGACCTATATCGCCAATTCGCAGAACGTAACTATTCAGGATGTACACTTGGTGAACTCTCCCTTCTGGACTAACCATGTCTACAAGAGCCACCACGTGCGATACATCGACTGCTACATATTCGCC
>JAFLSE010000131.1:0-229 GCA_022511075.1 Prevotella sp. | reverse complement strand
GAACATCTGGGCAGAGAATCCCACACGGGGTGCTCCCAGCTCTGATGCCATCGACATTGATGCCTGTACGGATGTACTCGTCAAAGGCTGCTTCATGCACGTCAACGACGATGCCGTCGTGCTGAAAGGCGGTAAGGGAACATGGGCTGACCAAGACCCGACCAATGGCGACAACCCACGTATTCTGATTGAGGACTGCACCTACGGAAAGGTGCATGGCTGCCTGACG
>JAFLSE010000130.1 GCA_022511075.1 Prevotella sp. | reverse complement strand
CCATGCGGTCGGCCAGTTCGGGCGAGAGAGGGTCGTCCTCGTTGAATGCCGAGTCCCACATGGCAGGCCACAGATAGTTGGCTTTCAGACGGAGGAGCAGTTCGAACATCGTGGCATACATCCGCGAGTTCACGCCCCCGAAACGGTGCGTAGCCCATCCGCCGAAGGAGGGCCACTCGTCGTTGATGAAGATGCCCCGATACTTCACGGCAGGTTCGCCGTCGGTGTATTCGCCCTTATTTATATATAATGTGTCGTGCCGAGCGATGGGAGCATCAGCCCACCAGTACCACGGACTCACGCCCATCTGCCGCGAGAGTTCGTAGATGCCGTAGATTGTGCCTCGCTTGTCCGACCCCACGATGACGAGCCTGTCGCCGTCGGTCGTGATGACATACTGTTCCCATTTCCCCTTCAGACGGCGTGCAATATCCTTATACTTCTTTACGCATCGGCTCTTGCCAGCCGTACCCACCACGACGGATGCACGCTCGCTGCCCGTCACAGCCGCCAAGTCACGCCTCAGACTCTCCA
>JAFLSE010000013.1 GCA_022511075.1 Prevotella sp. | reverse complement strand
GAGCAGATAAAGGAGCAGGTACTGAATACACTATAAACAATTAAACGACAGCAATGGGAAAACTAATAATATTCTCCGCACCCAGCGGTACGGGGAAAAGCACAATAATCAGTTGGCTGATGAACAACCACAAGGAACTCGGAATGGCGTTTTCCATTTCGTGTACGAGCCGACAACCGAGAGGTACGGAGCAAAACGGCGTGGAATATTTCTTCATTTCGCCCGAAGAGTTTCGTAAGCGCATAGCCAACGACGAGTTTCTCGAATACGAAGAGGTGTATGCCGACCGCTATTATGGTACGCTGAAGAGTCAGGTAGAACGACAGGGTGCGGCAGGGCAGAACGTGGTGTTCGATGTGGATGTTAAGGGCGGTTGCAACATAAAGGAATACTATGGCGACCGTGCATTGAGCATATTCATAATGCCGCCATCGGTAGAGGAACTGCGCAGAAGGCTTGAAAGCCGCGGCACAGACACACCCGAAGTGATAGACCAGCGCATAGCCCGTGCGGAATATGAGATTTCCTTTGCAGACAAGTTCGACAAGATTATCGTGAACGACAATCTCGAAAAGGCAGAGCAGGAGGCATTGGCAATAATCAGCGAGTTTCTTGGCTTATGACCATAGGAGTTTTCGGCGGCTCGTTCAACCCCATACACAATGCCCACATAAATCTGGCTCGTAACCTGCTGGAAACTGTGGAACTAAACGAGGTATGGTTTGTGGTGTCTCCGCAAAATCCATTCAAGCAGCAGACAGACTTAATGTCCGACGATTTGCGCTTGCAAATGGTGAGCAGGGCACTGGAAGATGAAAGGCGGCTGAAGGCTTGCGATATAGAAATGCGAATGCCAAAGCCGTCGTATATGTGGAACACCTTGCAGGAGTTGGGCAAGGAATATCCAGACCATCGCTTTGTATTAATCATTGGCAGCGACAACTGGGAACGTTTTTCCGAATGGTATCGTGCAAACGACATAATCGCGCAATACGACATAGTGATTTATCCCCGTCCAGGCTATGCTATCGACAAAGCAACTTTGCCCGATAACGTAACACTCACCGATACTCCGCAGACCGACATAAGCAGCACGGAGATAAGGCGGAGGTTGCAAAAGGGGGAGGACATAGGAGAACTTGTGCCGCCAGTGGTGGCAAAGATGCTAAAGGAAAGGAGCGAGGAACAATGAAAATATCGGCGTGGATATATAGACTGCTCGGATGGGTATATAAGTTGCTCGGTTGGATTGTTGAGCCGATACGACGCAACGATGCTTTCTTTGTGTTTATGTTTGCACTGTTCTTTACGTGCAGCCAACTTGAAATCCCCGACATAAAAGGTTATAAGCCCTATGAATATGCAGCACCTGAGATTTTTGCAGACTTATATATAATAGGTGTAATCTTGTCTTTGTTTCCACAAAAGGTGCGCCGATGGATGCGAGGCATCTTTTATGCCGTGGTATATCCCATAGTGATTGTAGATGTTTTTTGTTTCGTAAAGTTCGAGTCAACGATATCACCCACTATGCTGCTGTTGCTTGGCGAAACAAACAGCAGCGAGGCAAAGGAGTTTTTCGCTTCCTACCTATCCTTTGATGTCCTTTGGTCGTCAGTAGGCATTGCGTTGCTTATAGCCCTGCTACATCTGCTGTGGAACATTATAAAACGTTATTTTGTGCGTTTGCGCTTGCAAACCACCAATGCCACAATGATATTGGGTGGTGCTGCGCGCGTGTTTGCAGCACTGATGATAGTCTATGTCTTTGCCGAATATTACGAGCCGATATGGGATAACAAAAGTGCTATGCACAGACTGTTTTCATATAAGAACATAGGTGATGTTGAGCACGAACTGACAAAAAAGGACAAGGCACAACTTTATGCTGCACCACAGCGGTTGGCATTCAGCATATACAGCAATAAACTTGCCGATGCTCAAGTGGAGAAACTCATAAAGGGCGTGGCAGATATAAAAGTTGACAGTTGCTCGTTCCGAAGTAAGAACATTGTGCTGATAATAGGCGAGAGTTGCAATCGTCGCCATTTCCAACTCTATGGTTACGACAAGGCAACAACGCCATTACAGACACAGTTGGCAAAGGAAGGCAGGCTCATTCCTTTTTCCGATGTGATTGCACCGTGGAATCTCACGAGTTTCGTGTTCAAGCATATCTTCTCGCTCTATGCCGTAGGTGATGAGGGCGAGTGGTGCGACTATCCTCTCTTCCCCGAACTCTTCCGTAAAGCTGGCTATCAGGTGGCTTTCATAACAAACCAGTTTCTTCCGCAGGCTGGTGAACAGGTATATGATTTCAGCGGTGGTTTCTTCCTGAATAATCCCGAACTTACGAAAGCACAGTTTGATATACGCAACACCTCACTGCACCGTTTCGATGATGGAGTGCTCGAAGATTATGACCGCCTTGTGGCAGACAGATTGCAGGACAGCACTGCAAGCAACAATGGCACACTTATGATACTGCACCTGAAAGGACAACATACACGCTATGGTGAGCGTTATCCGCTGAAGACACGCAGGAAATTCAGATATACCGAATACAGCGAAAAACTGTCGAAGCGCCATCGCTTCATACAGGCAGACTATGACAATGCCACAGCATACAACGATTCCATTGTACACCAGATAGTGCAACGTTTTGAAGACAAGGACGCAATAGTGATATATATGCCCGACCACGGCGAGGAATGTTATCTCAACGACAAGCCTATCCTCGGGCGCAACCACTCGGCAATGATTACCTACGACCTTGCACAAGAGGAGTTTCATATTCCTTTCTGGATATGGTGCTCCGGCAAGTATGTGGAAAACCACCCTGATGTGTTCCAGCAGGTGAAACGTGCAAAGGACAAGCCTTTCATGACCGACAACATATCGCAGCTGCTTCTATATCTTGCCGGCATAGAAAGCCGTTGGACACGCCCGTCGGCAAATCCATTGAGCGACGACTATGACGAAACACGACCACGAATAATAAAGAACAGCGTGGACTACAATATACTGAAACCAGAAGAAAAAACAAAGGAATATGATGAACAAGTCAAGTTTGTTAAGTAGGCAGGAATGCTCTGCAATGCGTGGCGTGGCTATTCTCGCCATAGTGCTGCACAATTTCTGCCACTGGATAAACACTCCGATAGTAAAAGAGAATGAGTTTCGCTTTCGCATTGACAGGGTGCAAGAAATGCTCCATGCTGTGTGCAATCCTGACATCTACCTGCCTGTGCAACTTGTTTCTTTCTTCGGACATTATGGTGTGCCTGTATTTCTTTTCCTAAGCGGTTGGGGATTGGTGATGAAATACGAAAGGGCAAACCAACCTGTTCCTTTCCTGCCTTTCGTGCGCTACAATTATTTGAAGCTGCTCCGAATGATGATTGTCGGTTTCGTGGCATATCTCATTGTAGACCGTATGACTCCCGGTTCACGTAATTAT
Source organism: Prevotella sp. (assembly GCA_022511075.1). Taxonomy (GTDB): domain Bacteria; phylum Bacteroidota; class Bacteroidia; order Bacteroidales; family Bacteroidaceae; genus Prevotella. The sequence goes on along the minus strand of JAFLSE010000013.1, from coordinate 62,029 downwards.
ACGCTTGACATTGTTATTGAACACCTGCTTATGGTTGTTAACTTTGTAGACAACCCCGACCGCACTATACATCCCGGACCTTATTGGTTCTTTGGCATAATGATGCAGTTATACATCGCTTACATATTGCTGTTCCACAGGTTCAGGCACTGGGCGGTGATAGTTGTTGCCATCGTTGTATGCACAATCGTGCAACTGCCCCAAGAGCCTGACAGCCTTTGCCTTGAATGGATAAGATACAATCTCTTTGGTAGTGTTCTGCCATTCGGTGCCGGCATTCTCTTGGCAAGGAGCAACATTGCCGATACTATTTCCAATATAAACCACAACATTGCATTGTGGGCTATAACACTATTGGTTTCCGTGCTATTGGTGTTCTTTATGAGTCTATACTATGTATCGTGGTATTTTGTTCCGATATTCGTCTGCATTGGTGCAATTGCCTTTGTGAAACTACTGCCCACTTGTGTTATGCGCTATGCGGTATGGGTGGGAGTCATCTCCTCGGCATTGTTCGTGAGCCACCCGATAGCACGCAAGTTGTTCATACCCGTTTCGCGCAACAATGGCGAAATATATTGCGGCATATTGCTCTATATCATCGTTGCCATTGGCATTGCTTGGGTAGTGAAGATGCTCACCGATAAAATTCCGTTACCAAAGCAAATCACTGAACACTAATCACAGAACACTTAAAAAATGTCTCGTTTCATTAAGATAATCCGTCCTCAGCAGTGGGTAAAGAACCTGTTTGTGTTTCTGCCGATGTTCTTTGGCGGCAGCCTCACCGATGTGCACGACATAATAAACTCGCTCCTTACCTTCTTTGCTTTCAGTTGCGTTGCCTCGTCGGTATATTGCTACAATGACATTATAGATGTTGATGCTGACCGCCGTCACAGCGTAAAGTGCCATCGCCCCATTGCCAGCGGTGCGGTGTCTGTGGTTCAGGCATACATTCTTATGGTGTTTATGCTTTGTCTCGGCATTGCATTCCTGCTTTGTCTCAGTGATGCCCTTGTGCATACGGGTATGGTTGTTCTCGGCTATTACCTTCTCAATCTTTCCTATTGCACCAAACTCAAGCAATATGCGATTATAGATGTTTGCGTTATTACCATAGGCTTTGTCCTGCGCATACTTGCAGGTGGTTTTGCAACAGAGGTTGTTGTCAGTCACTGGCTGATACTTATGACCTTTCTCCTCACTCTATTTCTGTCTCTTGCCAAGCGCCGCGACGATGTTATCCGTATGAACAAGACGGGTGAGCCGCCGCGCAAGAACACAATCCGCTACAATCTCACTTTCATAAACCAAGCCATAACCATCACAGCCTCAGTCACTCTCGTCTGCTATATTATGTACACCGTAAGTCCCGAGGTCATTGCACGTTTCCATACTCAATACCTTTATCTCACAAGCATATTCGTTGTTCTTGGTCTCTTGCGCTATATCCAAATCACCGTGGTAGACGAAAAGAGCGGTGACCCCACGAAGGCAATCCTTCACGACCGCTTTATGCAGCTCACCGTCATTGCGTGGGGGCTTGCATTCCTGTTTATCATTTACTTATAAAAAGAAATCTCAGTATTTCCTGAAATGAAATCTGAACCTTTCCGATTGCAGGGTCATTTTGCCTGATGTCAGTTTCTCTATGGCAAATGTTTGCTCCAGTGTGTCTATGTTGTAGAAAGAAAACTGTGCAGCATCCTCTATCTTTATGTCGCCCTCGGTGCGGTTGTCAAAATATGGATCTTTGATGATAAATTGATTGCCTGTGTTTTGGAATCGGAACAACACTGGGTCAGCACCGCCGTAAAGCGCAGATATTTTCAGCAGATTATTCTGCACGCACCAAAATATTCCTGTCTCGCGCATATCCGTTTGTCCGTTAGTGACAAGAGTGTCAAGTTGTGTCAACTGCCACATTCCGTCTAATTTCCCGTTGTGCGATGTCTCCAATGTGCATGCGGAAAGTGCAATCATCGTCGTTATTATTACGGCTATTGCATGTTTCATTTTTCTTATTTCCATTTCTTGGCTATTGTCAGTTGTATTCCTTGGTTTGTACCACGCAAATTCCCCATATCCATACCTGCTGCTGCCGTTACGCTCCAACCACCGAGACTAGTAGTCTGTGGAAACTCATAGCGTGTCTCTACCATTATGCTCACACCCTTGCGTGGATTGCTATATGGGGTGTTGTATGTTCCAAATCCTTTTTGATATGTGGCAAGCACACGATAGTGCAGATTTTCGCTTGGGTCGCCACTTGCACCGAGATGAAAAGCATAGAAGCGGTTGTTCTTTATTTCTATCGTGCCATCGTTGTTGTATATCGGCGACAGGTACAATGGGTTTCCAATCACCTGCCCCCAATGCTGCCACCCTGTGAATACATAGTGGTTGTAGTATTCGTCAACTCCGCCTATGTGGTCTGATATGCTTGGTGTATGGTCGTGATATATCGGTCCGCTCTGGTATTTCGTATATAAATATTCAAACACTATATTATTAAGCCAGTCTGCCTTTTTAAGTCGCAACTCTCCACCAAGCATCATGTCCTTGAATCCATATAGCAGATACTTGCTGTCTTTCCAAGTATCCCATTCGTCGCCTATGCCATACCCGTCATAGTCGAGGTGAAACATGGCGCTTTGGTCCTCGAAGAAATGATCCCAGTAAACTCCAAAATACCAATCATCGTAGTCAAAGTTCAGCCTTATTACCCACGAACCGAGTTGGTCACCGCCGATGTTCCTGTAAACATCTTCCACGGTTTCCGCTCCTCCAGGAATAAATGCGTGCCACATTCCTTTCAGTCCTCCTTCATTTTTCACTACATCGTGTTCGTTGGCATTGTATGATGTTCCTCCGAAGAAAGCCGCCATTTCTAATCCCATTTCCAAAGACACAGGCATAAAGCGATATTCGTTGCCAATCTTCAGATAGCCAGCTTTGCTGTGGTATAGAGTGTTTTCTGTGTATTTCGTTTGTCGTTGTGTGAAGTCTTTTTGCCATTTGTCATCGGTGGTAATTCCGTATGCAATGTGTCCTTTTAGGCTGAGCCATCCGTTTGTTCCGGGAATATCCCAATATTCCGGCAGTGTCACTCTTACCTGCGGTACTGGGCGTGCGTTTATTCCCAAAGTCTGCGAACCGCTGCTCAGTTCTTGGTTTTTCAGTTCCATAGGCTGTTGCTTGCTGCCTATGGTGAGCACTCCTTTCTGCCACCTGCCTTCCACATACGCTTGCTGCACAATCGCCTTGTTTGTGTAGTTGTATGCGGCTGCCATATCGAGCCCATAGCCTATGCCCCATTTATATTCATCATCTATAGCAAGCGGTCGTTCAATACTCACACGCAAATAGCCGTTTTCTTTCTCCAACGAACTCAGTCCATATTTGTTTGCGTTTAGCCATAAAGGTGTCTCCCCATCGCCAAACGCCATTGAGCCTTGCATTTCAACCCCATATTCAATGCCGCCTGTCAATGTCATCTTTCGTTCCTCCTGTGCCATTATCGCTGTTGGCAACATGGCAATTATAAAAACAATTATGTATTTCAGTTGTTTCAGCTTCATGTCTTACGTTTGCTTTTTCATTTACAAAGATACAACAAATAAAATGTAATACAAAATATAAGATAGAATTTTAATACTTTTTATTGATGTTTTTTCATACGATTATTTAGTCACAACTTGAAAATTCGTAACTTGTAATAATATAATAATTTGATGAAATGGGTGGTATAGACCTATACTTTCACTGCTCAGGTATTAGTTGGTAAAATAGAATCCTTTCGCCTAACAAGGAAGTTTCAACCATTAAAACCAATGCCTTTAGTTTTACGAGAATGATTGATACAGCATTCAAATACTTCAGTGAACACAGCAGAGGACACATTGCCATAGTCAGTTCAATAGCTGCCACAAAAGTATTAGGTGCTGCCACTATCATGCTCTGCCACTAAACGTTTTCAAAACACATATATTGATGCACTTATCATAAAAGCAATAGAAAATCGCAAACGTACCGTTATTATTGATTAGCGCTAACAACTGATTACTTTTCTTTTGACGACTAATAGCACAATGGCTATTATGGGAAAGAATGAGGATTCCAATATAACATTTGGAAATATAACATAAAAAAAGATAATGTATAATTTAACACATTATCTTTCTTTTTGAGCCTCTTGTCGGATTCGAACCAACGACCCCGAGATTACAAATCACGTGCTCTGGCCAACTGAGCTAAAGAGGCAGGTGGGCAAGCTACTTGTATCGCGCCGCTACAACCAACTACCTTTGCTACGTTCCCGTCCTGGAGGATTCGAAGGGAGCTGGCCGTACAAGACTTACCCGTCTTTCGTACATTATCAAAATGCGGTGCAAAGATACACACTTTTTTTGGATTAACCAAATATTTTCACGAAATAATAAAATTAAAGATTCAACCTCAAAATACAACTACGTCTGCAAAAGTACGAAAAAGTCTGTACCAACGCTTTAAATCCGATTTTTTCTTGGCCTTGCATTGATTTTGTTATTGTATCTACTTAATCTGCTCCTCTGTGTAGTTGTCAAAGCTGACTCCTTTAGATATGTATTGCCTGTAGAGCTTGTTGATGTATTCTATGAGTCCTTTCTCTCATGAGGCATACGGTTGCGTGAAGTATATTTTCGTTCTCAGTACTTCTGCCTTGCAAACTCCGTTACGTTGTCCGTAGTAATGGTCCTGATATATCCCATATACGCCAGCAACTCTATGTATGCAGCAGCCGGATGTAAAGGTCACCGCCCTCATTCTTATCTCTTGATGCGCTCCACGGAGACCATCGCATAGCACTTCAGGCGGCAATAGCCAACATATAATTTCTGAAAGCATTTTTTCGAAAAACCTTGCTTGTACATCGCAGAAAACCAAGTACCTTTGCTCCCAGGTTAGTTGGCTCATCTTATGTAACTTTTGGAAGGGGCTGCAATGATACCCATTTTTCCGTCACGGAGAGAGGTGTTTTCCCTTTTTCTCCTGAAAAAATGTTTTCTTTTTAGATCCTTCGTTATTTACGCCAAAAGTCGCATTATTAATTATATATGCTTGAAACATATTTTAACCAAATAGCATTAAGATGTTAAACAAATGCAAACATCAACATAAACAAATCTTATTTTAAAATATTATTGTTACTTTTGCAATAGCTAAACAAAATTATACTAAAATAAAATTATTAACAACAAAAAGACTACAAACGATATGAAAAAGTTACTTTGTGGTGTTGGCATCGTAGCTATGCTGACGTTTGGTTTCACATCTTGTGAGCAAGTGGAGATTGTGAATATCACTAATAGCGAAATGCTTGAAGGTGATGGTGTGGAAGTTAAGTTTTCAATATCAAGTATTGAACAGGTTTCGTTCGAAGACGAGAAAGTTGGTACGAGGGCGGTAGATATTACTAACTTATGCAGTCGTATAACATTGGTGTTTTTCCAAGACGGAAAGAAATTTAAGACTATCAACCAGAAAGAAATGGACGATGATTTTGGAACCTTGCAAACTACACTGCCGGCTGGGGAATATAAATATGTAGTGATTGCGCACAATGGCAACGGAAATCCCACTGTAACATCATTGGAGGAAATCACGTTCAATAGCACAGTAACAATGACCGACACATTCTATTATTATGGAGAACTTAATGTAACGGAGCCACAAGAATTAAGCCTTCAATTGAAGCGTGCTGTGGCTATGGTTCGTTTTGTTATTACCGACAACGTACCAGAAGATGTCAAGAGAATTAAATTTTACTATACAGGTGGTAGTAGCACTTTCAATGCTGTAACTGGTTTTGGTAGTAAGGAATCGAGGCAAACGGAATATAGGGATGTAGATGTGACGGCATATAGCGGAGAATCATATTACGACCTATACACATTTCCACATGCAACTGAAGATGTTATAAAACTTACTGTAACAGCACAGACAGATGATGATGATTATGCAGAACGTGTTTTTGAAGGCATTCCAATAAAAATTAACCAAATCACGAAATATACGGGAACGTTTTTTGGCAACATTCAAAAGCCAGGGGAATTTAAGGTAACAATGACTACCAGCGATGAATGGAATGAAGAAGAACTGACATATTAATTGGTTTACGTCGAACGTTGTTTTTATAATGTTAGTAAACAAAAATAAAATGCATAATTGGTGTAAGCCAATTATGCATTTTCAATTATGCATTAATATATACTATTTAGCGCATGGTGTCCACGGCTTCAGCTGCTTGAAGAAGTCGTTGCCCTTGTCGTCAACGAGAATAAAGGCTGGGAAATCTTCAACATCAATTTTCCATATAGCCTCCATGCCGAGTTCGGGATATTCCACACACTCGATGCTCTTGATGCTGCTCTGAGAGAGGACAGCGGCAACACCACCGATAGTGCCGAGATAGAAACCGCCATGCTTCTTGCAGGCATCGGTAACGGCATCGCTACGGTTGCCCTTGGCAATCATAACAAGGCTTGCACCGTGACTCTGGAACTCGTCTACATATGGGTCCATACGGTTTGCTGTGGTCGGTCCCATAGAACCGCAAGGATAGCCCTCCGGAGTCTTTGCAGGACCGGCATAGAGCACAGGATAGTCCTTGAAATAATCGGGCATCGGCTCACCAGCATCAAGACGTGCCTTTAATTTTGCGTGAGCAATGTCGCGTGCCACGATGATAGTACCGTTAAGGTTTACGCGGGTGCTTACGGGGTATTTTGAAAGTTCAGCACGAACGGCATCAATACCCTTGTTGAGATCTATCACGATGCCCGTTGTACCTTCGCCCGGATTGCGCAACTCTTCGGGAATAAGTTCCGTTGGGTTGCTGTCCATTTTCTCTAACCAAATACCGTCCTTATTGATTTTCGCCTTTATGTTGCGGTCGGCAGAACAACTTACACCCATACCGATAGGACAGCTTGCACCGTGGCGCGGCAGACGGATAACACGAATATCATGAGCCAATGCCTTGCCACCAAACTGTGCACCAAGTCCAATCTTCTGTGCCTCAACAAGCAACTTGTTTTCGAGGTCGATATCACGGAAAGCACGTCCTGTCTCGTCACCCGTAGTAGGCAGACTGTCATAATACTTTATTGAAGCGAGTTTCACCGTAAGCAGATTCTTCTCTGCTGATGTTCCGCCAATTACAAAAGCAATGTGATAAGGAGGACAGGCAGCAGTGCCGAGACTCTTCATCTTCTCAACGAGGAACGGCAAAAGAGTGCCTTCGTTCTGTATGGTTGCCTTTGTCATAGGATAGAAATAGGTTTTGTTGGCAGAGCCACCGCCCTTTGCCACCATCACAAAACGATACTCCATGCCTTCAACAGCTTCGATGTCAATCTGTGCAGGAAGGTTGCAGCGAGTGTTCACCTCGTCATACATGTTGAGGGGAGCATTCTGCGAGTAGCGCAGATTGTCTTGCGTAAACGTGTTGTACACACCGAGTGAAAGAGCCTCTTCGTCCTCAAAGCCTGTCCACACCTGCTGACCTTTCTCGCCGTGGATTATCGCTGTTCCCGTATCCTGGCAGAAAGGAAGAATGCCCTTGCAAGCAGTCTCCGCATTGCGAAGGAATTGCAGTGCCACATACTTGTCGTTTTCAGATGCCTCCGGGTCAGTGAGTATCTGTGCCACCTGCTCGTTGTGAGAACGACGCAGCATAAACTCAACATCGTGAAATGCCTGCTGTGCAAGCAATGTCAGCGCTTCCTTCGACACCTTGAGAATCTCGTGACCCTCGAAATCTCCTACCGACACGCCCTCTTTCGAAAGCAGACGGTACTCCGTATCATCCTTGCCCAACTGGAACATAGGAGCATACTTAAATTCTGGATTTGCCATTTTTGTGTTCTTTATATGTTAATATTTATATGTTATTTCAATATCCGAAAATCTCCTCGGTGGTCATTCTCTTTATTGGAGCAATCTTTTCAAGCGACTCAATATCGAGTTCCTTTTCATCACCAAGAATAATGTAGCGATAGGGCTTCTTTGCCATCACTTCCTGCTCGTATTTCAAGATGTCCGAAAGCGTGAGGTTAGGCAATGCCTTGTAAACATCTTCCGACAGGTCGTGGTCTATTCCGAGTCGGCGATATCGTATATAACGTGAGATGATACCAAACTTCGTTACGCGCTCCGTGGCAAGCGACTTTTCAAGGCTCTGCTTTGCTAATACGAATGCCTTTTCGCTCTGCGGCATATCGTCGATAATCTCGTTGAAGGTATTGATGCAGTCCATCATCTTGTCGTTCTGCGTAATAACGTAGGTAGAGGCATATTCGGGCATATTCCTGCGGCTCGGTGTGGAGTAGTATGCGCTTGCACTGTATGCCAGTCCACGAGCCTCGCGCAATTCTTGGAATACTATCGTGTTCATGCCTCCGCCAAAGTATTCGTTGAAGAGACATGCCGTTGGATATTCGTCGGCATTGAACAATCTGCCGCACGATGTGTACTGCCTCATATAAATGTTCTTCGCATCATAAGGCGCAATGATAACCTCGTTCTGCGTAACTGCCTGCGGAGTATATGGCTTCAACTCTGGGGCATCAACCAGTTTCTTGCCCACCTTGTGATGCTTGTCTATGATGGCAGCAAGTTCCTTTTCAGATGTAGGACCGTAGTATAATACCTCGTGCTTCATATTCTTCAAGCCGGCAATCAAGTCTATAAAGGTCTGCGGCTTAATGCGCTTCATCTCGTCGGTGCTCAGCATATTGAGTGTGGGGTTGTAAGCACCATACATGCCGTAGTTTGAAAGTGCCGAGAAATTGCTCCTTTGGTTCAGTTTTGCATCGGCACGACTTTTCTCTATCAAGGCAATGCCCTGCTCGTAAGCCTCCTCATCTACCTGTGCATTGTTTATGAAGTCCTCAAGCAATGCCAATGCCTGCGGCATATTCTCATCGAGACCAGTCAAGAAGATTGTTGTAGCGTCTGTGTCGACAATGATTCCGTAGGAGCAAGCCAACTTGTAAAATTGCTGCTTCAACTGCTCGGCGGTCATCTTCTTAGTGCCGAGATAGTCGAAATATGTTGCCGCCCAATCAAGGCGATTGTCGCTCTCCTCACCAACGGGGAAACGGAACTGCAAGGAGAAACGCCCGTTCTCAACGTTCTTCACATAGAGCACTGGCAACTTTGTTTTTTTCGTCTCAAACTGCTGCAGGTCTTTCTTGAAGTCCACAAACTTTGGGTGTATAGGCTCGGCATGCGAGTTGATGATATCGGTAACAAACTGACTCTGATACTCGCGGTTGCTTGGTATGGCGGTTATTTCGGGCTTGTCAATCTTCTTTTGCGTGGTGTCCTCGCCCTGACGCTTGTAAACCACGGCATAGTTATTGCCGAAATGGCGACGTGCAAAGTCAACGATGTCTTGCTTCGTAAATTTTGATATACGGTCGAGATAGCCAACTACGTTCTCCCATTTCTCGCCGTTTATGAAAGCATCTACAAACATCGACGCGCGCTGCTCGTTGCTTTCCATCTTCTTGTAGAAGTCAAGTTTCTCGTTGTTCACCACCGAAGACAGGAGGTCATCAGAGAAATTGCCATTTTTCAGATTCTCAATCTCTCCGAGCAATAAGTCTTTCACCTCGTCGAGTGTCTGACCATCTTTTGGCATACCTATCATAACGAAGTCGCTATACTCCGCCATGTTGTCCACTCCGGCATATCCGCCGAGATACTTCATCTTCTGGTCGAGGTTGATATCCATAAGTCCTGCCTTGCCATTGTAGAGCATTTCACCAACAATGCCAAGAGTGTCTGCCTGAAGCGATGCCGCGCCCTCAAACTTCCATCCGAGTGCAATGTTCTCTGCCTCAAGTCCCACCACGGTAGTGTCAACGGGAGCCGTGAGGTCTGCCACAGGTGCATATTGTGTCGGCGTGATATCCTTGCCAGGTTGCCATGCGCCGAAATACTTGTCAACAATGGCTATCACCTTGTCCATATCCATATCGCCTGCCATACATATTGCAACGTTGTTTGGCACATAGTACTTGTTGAAATAATTTCTGATGTTCACTATCGACGGATTCTTCAAGTGCTCCTGCGTACCAATGGTGCTCTGCGTGCCGTAGGGATGAGTGGGATAGAGCAGCTTTGCCAACGACTCCCACACCTTTCTGCCGTCGCTTCCCAAACCGATGTTGTACTCTTCATATACGGCTTCAAGTTCGGTGTGAAAGCCTCGTATCACCATATTCTGGAAGCGGTCGCTCTGCACCTTTGCCCAGTTCTCAACCTCGTTAGAGGGAATGTCCTCGGTGTAGCAAGTCACGTCGTTGCTCGTGTAGGCATTTGTACCGCTTGCGCCAATCGCCGACATCAGTTTGTCGTATTCGTTTGGAATGTTATACTGAGCCGCCAACTGACTCACGCTGTCTATCTCGTGATACATCAGCTTGCGCATGGCGGCATCGGTGGTCTTGCGATACACCTCATATCGTTGTTCAATCTCGTCAAGCAGAGGCTTCTCCTTTTCGTAGTCGGTAGTGCCGAACTGCCGTGTACCCTTAAACATAAGGTGCTCCAGATAGTGGGCAAGACCTGTAGTCTCGGCAGGGTCGTTTCGCGAACCTGTCCTCACGGCAATATATGTCTGAATACGAGGCTTCTCACCGTTCACCGACAAATATACTTTCAATCCGTTGTCGAGCGTATAGATGCGTGTCTGCATCTTGTCGCCCTCCACTTGCGTGTACTTGTATTCCTTCGCCATCGTTGCAATGCAGCAGGCACAGAACAAGGAACACAAAATAAATAGTCTTTTCATCTTTATATTATAATAATTTGTTTTCAATTCATTTCAGTTGGTTGAGGAAGGTATTAAGCACATCTTCATCCACATCGCCGAGGGCAAACTCCCTTTCGGCATCGCGCCTTATGGCATCTAACCATTGTTCGCGTGCCGCCTTGCCTTCTTTCACGATCTCGTCGGCATCGTCCTGTGTCATGTTGTCGAGTCCGTAGTAGTCGGTTGCCATGCGATATGTCCAAGCCCACTTATATTCCTCATAGTTGCGGTGCAGCTCTTTCAGTCGTTCCCTTATATCACCGAGCCCTGTCTCACCGAAGTCGTCAACAAGACCGTCAATCTCCGATTTCGGAGCAAGCAGCCCTGCAAGGTCTGCCCATTCTCCACTTCCCACCGACGACTCTGGCAGATAAGCCCCGTAGTGTTCCACCATAGAGCCGAGATACATCCTTATAGCCATGTCGTAGTAATGTATGCCTTTCATCAGTGCATGGTTTTTTATGGTGCAGCCGTCGTCGGTGATGTAGCACGACTGGTTACGCCCTTGTTCCTCCATCAGCGTTTCCAAGAGTTGTCTGCCTCGCACCACCTCGCCCATCACCATCGGGTTGAGCCAGTCGAAGTTTACAATCTCTTCCTTTGTTGTGCGCATATCGCGTTTTTCCCATTTATTCACGTCACGGTATGTGCCCACGGTGGTAAAATTCCTGCCCGGCACGATGCTCGTTCCTGCGGCATCGGCAATGATATATGAGAAGGGCAGGCTCGATGTGTCGGGGTGATTTTGCACCTTGCCCATCACCATTGAGAACGCCCCTATGCGTGCCGGCAATAATATGTGTGCGCCGCTGGCGGTCTTTGCCCCTCGCTCCATCGTGCCATGGTGTACCGGACCTATCTTGTAGGCGTGGTTGCTGAAGTTGGTGTTGCTGCCGGCATTGTAGAACATATATTGTGCGCCAATGAGCAGTGTGCTCTTGTGGTGACTCACCGAGAAAGGACCGCAGAAGGCGGCACAAGCCTCGCCGTTATCCATATAACTATTGGCGAAGAAAAGCGAATTTTCGGCACTGAATCCCTTGCCTATATGCACAGCCTCGCCCACAAAGCAGTTGTAGAGCTTTGCTCCGTCGAGCACCGTCGCACCCGTCTTTATCACGGCATTTTCGCAGATAACGTCGCTTCCTATGAAAATCTCCTCACCGGCAAGTGTGCAGTCGGCAAGGCGCGATGCCCCCGAAAGCTCGCAGTTGTCGCCTATGATAACGTTGGTAAGTTCGCGGGTATTTACAATCCTCGTGTTCGAGCCAATGGTGGTCTGGCGAGGCTCATCATCATCGCCGCCGTATGCCGCCGTGCCGTTTTTGCAAAGCATGCAAAGGGCAGCCTCCTGACTTGTGAGCTGGCTGTGTATCACCACGTTTCCCTCGCCAGCCTCATTCATCACGCTTATGCGGTTGTTCTCGCCAAACGAGCCGTCGCCCGTGTTGCGTATGCAGCCGATGTTGTCGAGCACGCAGTTCTCGCCTATCGTTATCTCGCCGTAGAACGATGTGCGGCGTATGTTGTTGGCAGAAAAATCCTCGGCTACCGTTAGCAAGCCCCAGTCTTCTGCCCAGCAGCCGTTTTGCTGCATTTTCTCTATCTCGTCAAGCGTGAGTGAGCGATATTCCATAGTCGTTGCCTTTCATTACTCCTCCACATCGTAGAGGAAATCGTTATAGGGATATTTCTGAACGTGCAACTCGCGCACCTTCTTATACAGTATGTCGCGAAGCTCGTCGATATTCTGCTTTTCGCGTGCAGAAATGAAGATACAGTTGTCTGACAACTTTGCCATCCACGTGCTCTTGAGTTCGTCAAGCGTTATGTTTTCCTTTGTGGCTGGCGTAAGGTCGTCTTCCTCTTTCTCCACCCAGGTATATGCGTCAATCTTGTTGAACACAATCATATGCGGCTTGTCGGCGCAACCAAGTTCGGCAAGCGTCTTTTCCACCACGTTTATCTGCTCTTCGAAGTCGGGGTGCGATATGTCCACCACATGAAGCAGCAAGTCAGCCTCGCGCACCTCGTCGAGAGTGCTCTTGAACGAGTCTACAAGGTCGGTGGGCAGCTTGCGTATGAAGCCTACGGTGTCGGCAAGCAGGAAAGGAAGGTTGTCTATCACCATCTTGCGCACGGTGGTGTCGAGCGTGGCGAATAGTTTGTTCTCTGCAAACACGTCGCTCTTGCTCAGCAGGTTCATCATAGTAGACTTGCCCACGTTGGTATATCCCACGAGAGCCACACGGATAAGCCTTCCGCGGTTTTTGCGCTGCGTGGTCTTTTGGCGGTCAATCTCCACAAGTCGTTGCTTCAGCAGGGTTATTCGCTGGAGGATTATTCGACGGTCCATCTCAAGCTGCGTCTCACCCGGACCACGCAAGCCCACAGATCCTTTTCCGCCACCGCTACCAGAACCACCGCCCTGTCGCTCAAGGTGAGTCCACAGGCGTTGCAGACGCGGCAGCATATAGCGGTGCTGTGCCAGTTCCACTTGCGTTTTTGCTTCTGCTGTCTGGGCACGCATGGCGAAGATGTCAAGAATGAGCGACGTGCGGTCGAGTATCTTCACCTTCAGTTCCTTTTCGATGTTTCGCATCTGCTTTGCCGAGAGTTCATCGTCGAAGATTACCATGCCCACCTCGCGCTCGTTGTCTTCCTCGTCTTTTATGTATTGGCTTATCTCTTGGAGTTTTCCGCTGCCCACGTAGGTTACGGCACTCGGACCGCCAACCCTCTGCGTAAAGCGTTTCACTACCACAGCCCCTGCCGTGTCGGCAAGAAACTCCAGTTCGTCGAGATATTCATTCGTCTTTGTTTCGTCCTGCTCCTGGGTTATTAGTCCCACGAGCACTGCGGTCTCTGCCTTTGCCTCTGATATTACAAATTCTTTCACGTTTTATTTCTTTTCGCTTTTTCTAACTATCGCTTCCGCTACGGTTTTGGCTATCTTGCCTGCTCCCTTCTTTGTTGGGTGCAGCTTGTCGCGCAGGAAGTCGTCCGTTCCTAATTCCACTACGTCGTAGAGATCTATCACCTCAAGTTTGTTTTTCTTTGCCACCTCGCGTATCATTGGGATAATCTCGCCCCTGACTACCGAGTCGCGGCATCTGCCAGCCTCATCACCGTCGGAGTGGTCGCCTTTTATCGGACAGCACAGCATTATACGTGGCTTGGCTTTCTTTACACCCCGTTGCGCATTTGGTGTTATTGCACTCAATGTGTCAATCATGTGCTGCAAGTCGGTGGTGAACTCCCTGCTATGCTCGTCCCAGTTTATTTTCTTGCTGTCGTTAGTGCCTAACTTTATCACAACGATGTCGGGATTCCATGCCTTTGCCTCGCGCCATTGCCACTCTTTCGTGATGGGCAGATTACCATTGTTGAGCAACGTGCGACCGCTGTTTCCACAGTTTTTCACCACATATTCATCGCCGAGCAGTCTTTGCAACTGTGCAGGATAGCCGTTCACCGACGGCATGTCGATGCCGTGCCCGTCGGTTATGCTGTTGCCTATGCACACCACTCGCTTTGCCGTAGCCTTTGGTGCTTGTATGGTTTTCAGCCAGTTTGAGAGTTCCATTTCCATTTGGTCGTGGTATGCGAATGTTGTGCGCGAGCCCCAACCGTGTCCGCCTGTGGGATATATGTACATTGCACATGGCACTCCATGCTTGCGCATCGACTTGTAGTACTCCAGTCCGTTTGTAACAGGTGGCACTACCGTGTCGTCATAACTCATCAGTATTATTGCCGGCGGTGTCTTATGGCGATTCACCTTCCTTTCGCTCGACCATTCCTTTTGCATATTCTCATCTTCAAGTCCGTCGCCGAGAAAGTTCACGCACGACCCTTTGTGCGACACACTGCTGTTCATTGAGATTACGGGATAGAACAGTATCGTGAAGTTGGGGCGTGCATTCACCTCTGCGTGTGTAGACACAGCCGACGCGAGGTGTCCGCCAGCCGAAAAGCCCATGATACCTACATCGTATGGGTTAATGTTCCACACCTCGGCACTGTCTCTGAGCATTCTCATGGCGCGGTATGCGTCGCTCAATGGCTTTTGCTTGTCGCCCTGCGGCATTCTGTATTTCAGGATAGCAAGCGTTATGCCCTGCCTGCTGAAAAACGGCACCCATCCAGTTCCTTCGTTTTCGTATGACACATGGCTGTAGCCGCCTCCCGGACAGCATAGCACAGCCTTTCCCGTAGCATTGTCGGGAATAAATAGTTCGAGCGTAGCCTCACCGTCCTCAGTTATGTTCACCTTGAAATTCCTTGCGCCCTGTGCGCTAATGGCGGTGGCAGCAATGATTGCAAAAAACATTGCCAATGCCCTGCATAAAACAAGTCTTGAAAATATCATCATTCGTTTCAAAATTTATGAATTCTTAATTATGCATTATGAATTAAACCGTTATCTCCGCACTCCCGATGCACCTGTGGTGTCTCTCATCGTAAATCACGCAGAACTGCCCTGGGGCAACGCCGTGTATCGCCTTCTCTGCATTCACCACGTATCGCCCTTCGCCCATGTTCTCAAGCCTTGCCATATAGTAGTCGGGCGTGTGGCGTATCTTGAACGTTATCTCTATATCCTGCCTGTCGCCAAACACGTCGGCAGTGAGAAAATGCATATCGTGAACGGGAAAACGCTGCTTGTATGCCTTTTCGGGATTGTAGCCGTGGCTCACGAAGAGTATGTTTTTCTTTATGTCCTTCTTTACCACAAACCACGGACCTTTGCCAAACCCCAATCCCTTGCGCTGCCCTATGGTGTGAAACCACAGTCCGCGGTGGCTGCCTATCTTCCTGCCTGTCTCATATTCAATCACGAGTCCGGGATTCTCGCCGAGGTAGCGCCGCAGGTATTCATTGTAGTTTATTTTCCCGAGAAAGCAGATGCCCTGCGAGTCCTTGCGTTTTGCATTTATCAGATGCTCGCGCTCCGCTATCTGCCTCACCTCGTCCTTCACGTAGTGTCCTATCGGGAATATCGCCTTGCGCAACTGCCAGTCGTATATTTGCGCCAGAAAGTCGGTCTGGTCTTTCACTGGGTCGGGGCTTGTGGTCAGCCATTTCCTGCCCTCTTCGTCTGTTTCCGTCTGTGCATAGTGCCCTGTGGCAATGAGGTCGTAGTTGTGCCCCATCTTCTCGTGAAACGCTCCGAACTTTATCATTCTGTTGCACATAACGTCGGGGTTGGGCGTGAATCCAGCCTTCACTTTCTCCATGGTGTAGCGTGTCACTTCGTCCCAGTATTCCCTGTGGCAGTCAACCACCTGTAGGCTGCAACCATACCTGCGTGCCACGGTGGTAGCCATCTCAAGGTCTTCTTCGCTGGTGCAGTCCCACTCCTCCTGTTCCTCCGGTCCTATCTTTATGTAGAAGCAATCGGGCTGCAGTCCCATCTGCGCCAATTCGTGAACAACCACACTGCTGTCCACTCCGCCGCTCAAAAGCACTGCTATTCGCTTACCTTCCAGTTCTTTTTTTGTCATCTGCCGCATCTCTGGTATTTCGACTGCAAAGTTACAATAAAAAAACGATACAACCAAAGACAAGAATATAAATATTCTTCCTTTGGCTGTAAGATGTATATTTTCTTAAAAAACAAATCCGAGCAGTTCTGCAAAATCGTCTATGATATAGTCTGCCTTGCTGTCAGCAAGTTGCTGCCTTGTGGCATTGCCGTATGTCACTCCACAAGTGTGTGTACCGGCATTTGCACCCATAAGAATATCGTATGGCATATCACCGACCACCAATGTTTCTTCTGCTTTCATTCCGAGATGCTGCAGGGTCTTTAGCACAGGCTCAGGATTGGGCTTTGCATTAGCAACGTCCTCTGCGCCTATTGTGTATACGATATATTGCGACAAGCCCATATCTTTCACAAAATCCTGCAATGTGTTGTTCGAGCGCGACGAAGCTATTGTAAGTGTTATGCCACGTTGCGACAGTTCCTGTATCGTTTCCAACACGTGCGGAAACAGTTTTGGCATAAGCTGCTTCTTGTTTATCTCGAATATCTCCCTATACAGTTCTACACATTCCTGTGCCTGTTGTTCTGTTAGTGTCGGCACAAGTTGCAGGAATGCATCATATAGTTTCAGTCCTATAGTGGCGGCGCAATCCTCTTCGCTTGCCATTGGCAGACCGCTTTGCAAAAGTGTTTCACGCAGGGTCTTTACTATGTTGTTGCGAGTGTCGCCAAGTGTGCCGTCGAAATCAAGTATTATCAGTTTTGTCTGCATATATATCTATGTGTAACAATCGTTGGTTAATGAGTAAGAATACTCCCGAACATCGTATGACATTCGGGAGTATTACATCTTTTTCCGTCAGTATTGTGTTGCCACAATCTTTCGTATTTGTTTATCGACGCAGACCGAGCGCCTTAATTATTGCACGGTAGCGGTTGATGTCGCGGTCGTACAGATAGTTGAGCAATGCACGACGCTTACCTACCAACTCTGTCAGTGAGCGTGCAGTCTTGTAGTCCTTGTGATTCTTCTTAAGATGTTCTGTAAGGTGTGAAATACGATACGAGAACAATGCAATCTGGCTTTCTGGTGAACCTGTGTCTGTTGCAGTTTTGCCATACTTGCTGAAAATCTCTTGCTTTTTAGCCTGATCTAAATACATAATTTTAATTTAAACTTTTTGTTATTAATAAATATTACATCTATTGTTTGCTACGAATGGGTCGACCACTCTTTACAAATCGGCTGCAAAGGTACAGCTTTTTATTTAATTATATTCACATTTTGCATATTTATTTCATTCCAATTAATGTTTTTTAAGAGTTCAGAAAGTATGTCTTATTTTACAATTGCCATACAACGCAACAATGCTGTTTGCGTGCACAAGTCAAAGTATATGTGAACAATACTACTGAAAAGACCTATAATAATGAAAAACTGATAGAAAAATTTGCACTTTTGTGAAAAAAGGAGTAACTTTGCAGGCGTTTAAAAAACAACCGACGATTGACTCCATGGTTAAAAGAATAAAAAAACTTAAAAAAATACGTATACACCGCGAGGGAAACACAACCTTGATCTACAGCTTTATTATCATTGCGGCACTGGCTGCATTGCTGTGGTATTTTGTGGGATTAACCACGCCCTTTTGGATTTATTGTGTGGTCTTTGGTGTTGCATGGCTTATTGTGCTCAATTTCTACCAATGCCCTATACGCTATTTCGATGGTGATACCGAAGGTTTGGTGGTAGCTCCTGCAGACGGACATATAGTAGTGGTTGAGGAAGTTGAGGAAAACGACTATTTCCATGACAAACGACTGATGATTTCCATCTTCATGAGTCCGTTCAACGTGCACGCCAATTGGTTTCCCGTTGATGGTAAGGTGAAGTTCGTACGCCATTTCAATGGCAATTTTCACAGGGCATGGCTGCCAAAAGCAAGTTCTGAAAACGAGCATGCCGACATAATGATAACCACCGCCAATGGCGAGGATATCCTCTGTCGCCAGATTGCAGGTGCAATGGCAAGGCGCATCGTGACATACGCCAAGGAGGGTGAGGATTGTTTCATAGACGAGCATTTGGGATTCATAAAACTTGGTTCCCGTGTCGATGTGTATCTGCCGTTGGGTAGCAAACCATGCATAAAAATGGGACAAACTACTACAGGTGACCTCACGGTGATAGCAAAGTTGCCTGAATGACGATAAAAAATTCTAAAACAACATTTTTGACTTTATGAAGCGACATATACCAAACACCATTACCTGCTGCAACCTCATTTCGGGTTGTATTGCCGTGGTATATGCCGTTTGGGGAAACTTTGAACTTGCACTGCTCTTCATTGTCATTGGTGCAGTGTTCGATTTCTTCGACGGAATGTCGGCACGCCTCCTTGGAGTATCGTCACCCATAGGCAAGGAACTCGATTCACTTGCCGACTGTATTACCTTTGGCTTTGCCCCGTCAGCAATGGTCTACACCATGTTGCAGTCGCTCGAATATCCGTCGGTGCTTGACTCCGTAAGACATCTATTGCCATACACGGCTTTCATAATGGCAGCATTCTCGGCACTGCGCCTTGCCAAGTTCAACCTTGACGAACGGCAGACAACATCGTTCATCGGTGTGCCTACACCTGCCAATGCATTGTTCTGGGGAGCGTTGACAGCTGAAGGCAGCAACACATTCTTGGCACATTCGCCGCTTGTGACCTGCCTTGTCATCGTGTTCGTTTTCGTATCGTGCTACCTGCTCGTGGCAGAAATCCCACTTTTCGCTTTGAAGTTCAAGCACTGGGGCTTCCACGGTAACGAGATTAAATATCTATTTGTCGGTAGTAGCATCGCAATACTACTCTCATCAGTGTTCATAGGCTACACGGCTATTGCTCTCGTTATAGCATGGTATGTGCTGCTCTCCGTGTTTTCTAAAAACATATAGATAACCATATAAAGAATTTGCATATGCTGAAAATTTTAGGTATAATTTTTCTAGTGTTGATATTTTTCGTCCTTTTAGTGGTTATGTTGTTCACCTCTGCTATACTATCCTTTATCCGAAGGATTAAGCAGGATAATAATAACCGCGACTATACCGGTCGCCGCCGTCAGCAATATGCCTATCGCGACAACACTGCCAATACGGCAAACTCACAACAGCAAAGGCAACAATCTTCTTCGTATACTCAGGACGAAACGATTGTAGACACACGCTCGCAAAATCGTTCCAGCAAAAAAATATTCGACGACAACGAAGGCGAGTATGTTGATTTTGTAGAGGAATAAAGAAACAAAACATAAATTATATAAAACAAGAGAGGATTTCATCATCGAAATCCTCTCTCTTTGTTGGGTGGCTAGTGGGGCTCGAACCCACGACATTCAGAACCACAATCTGACGCTCTAACCAACTGAACTATAGCCACCATCGTTGCTTAATTCATAAAAGCGAGTGCAAAGGTACAAGAAATATTTTATATGACCAAACAAATCTTGTTCTTTTTTGCATTTTTTAATTCTTAGCAGACTGTCTGAAAATCATATATACTCATACATCACGCCCGTGCGCTTGCCGCAGACGTATGCGATTGGCGGATTGTTTCCTTGCCGTAGGTCGTCAAGATACAATGGTTCTCCTTCTATGATGAGACTGCACCTAAAAGTATCTCCCTCAAGCAGTCGGGTGTTTTCAGAGGCAACAACCCGAAATGTAAGGTCACCCAAATACTCCACTTCGCACGTCCTTGCCGGCTGCCAAGTAAGTCGCAGGTGGTCTCCTCGGTCCAGACTTTCCGTTACGCTCAGTCTCCTGCCCATCACAGGATTGCTTGGTGGCAGTTCCGATGCCTCACCGCCGTGGCTGAAGCTATCCCAGTCAGCATAACCAAGAAACTGCGCAAGTATGTCGAGAGTGCTTGTGCGTGGTTGCACACCGTCGTCAAGATATCCCCACACCCTTTTCAGTGTGGTGGTGCTTATCAGTATATGCTGACGTGCAAAGATGCGCTCGCGCAGAAACTTGAAGTCCTTAGGTGTCTGTATCTTTTTGTGGAGAGCAGTCTCAATTTCCCTGCATAGTTTTTCTTTCATGTTCATCCCTTATTTTCTTTATTTTATCGTAACGGCTGCCAAACATATTCCCAAGTTTACTGTGGTATTCCATAAGTCGGTAAGTGATTTCCGAGAGTTCACTCTCTGTATATTCGGCTGCAATCCACCTTGTATATGCTTTATAAGCCGACTCTAAATTATTGAATGTTTCCCAATACAGTTCAGTATTCAGATAAACAGGATTTGAAAGTGTGTCCAAGTGTTGCTTAAGACCAGTAGCCCTTACAGCCTTGTCTATTCTTGCTTTTCCTTCCTTTATCGCCATCTCAACTCGCTGCCGTTTCATGTTCTGCCGTTCCTGTTCGTCTGTCAGTTGCCGATTGGTTGCCGACATCTGGTTAATACTGTCATTTAGTAAGGCTATCGTTGATTCAAGTTTTGCCTGTTCATTGTGTATTTCTGCCGTCTGCGATGCAAAATGGCGCAGCCTCAATGTCTGCATACCAACGAGACCGGCTAATATCACAACGCAAAACGCAATGCCTGCTGCCATTAGCACTGTACGTCTCTTTTCCCTTGCCTGTATGGCGTTCAGCAGTTCCGTCACGTTCTTGTAGCGTTTGTCCAATGGCAATAGGCATTTCCTTACAATATGCCCATAGCCCAGGTTCATTTCGTCGAGTATTACGCCGAGGCTGTATATATCGTTGCGCACATCGGCAACATTTGCCTGCATTTGTTCTGGCGACATATAGCGAGGTGTTCCTGCCGGCTGCTTCAACACCGTATGACTGTCGGTGTCTGCCAGTCCGAAGTCCACTAACTTCACGTTTCCGCCATTCCCCGTTATCATAATGTTCTCAGGCTTCAGGTCGCGATGCACGATGCCTTTCGAATGTATATATCCCACGGCTTCTGCCAGTTCGTGTGCCGTATTCCTCCGTTGCCGTCGTGTCGTCGTTCCTTGCAGCCACTGCTTCAATGTCTGCCCGTCTACATACTCCATAACAATGCATTCGCCAAAACCGTCTACAAGCTCCATGCCCGCAACGCTCACAATGCCCGTATGTTGCAGCATCATCATTATTTCCAGTTCCTTCCGCAGTCGTTGCTGATAGGCTGCCTCACTTGCCACCTCCCTTCGCAGTCCCTTCAGCAGCCACCACCTGCCATAGCGTTTTGCCTTCGCCACTACATTCACCTCCGACGTATGAAGCATCTCAATATCGGTGAATGTTTGGCTTACTCCTTCAAATACCTCCGTTACATAGCCGGAGGCGGAACTGTCATAATTGTGTTTGTTCATAATCGCGACAAAGTTACGAAAACTTTTCTTATTATCAAGACAATCAATAATATATTTGTGTTTATATGGGCAAAAACATTTTCCCTATGCGCAAAAAGGACTAAAATGGAACAAACCGATTATGTAAAATTGAATTATTTTTGCAACCGAAAGAAAAAAATGGCTCACAATGGAACGTAATTCAGAAAATTTGTCTATCTTTGTGCCGTGGTTTAGTAAAAAGCCACGACATAGAGGAGAGCTGTTAAGCTTTGACCCGTCTGAGAATCTGCAAAATTCAAAGTATGCGGGCGAAAAGTTTGAAAGTTGTTCCTCCTGCAGTAGCATATATACTGCTTGCTCCGTTATGGAGTCAGCTCACGTATATACCTGCAGGTGTGAGCTGTTTTTTCATTCTTACGCATACAGGTATTGCAGAACCTTCAGACTGAGAATGTCAGAAGGCTCACACTCTTTGTGCTTAATGTACTATAATAACAAATGAGTATAGATTCAAACATTATGATTATGAAAAACTTAAAACAAAAATTATGCATGACAGCATTACTGCTGTCCATCGGAATGTATGTTTGTGCTCAAGGATTCACAGTAAACGATGTCAAGTATTCAGGTAATGCTGACGGAACCGCTGTACTCAAAAAATACAAACATGCAGAAGGAAAAGTTGATATTCCTGCGACAGTTACAAACCCCAAAACAGGTAAGGTCTATACGGTTACAGCAATTGAAAGCTTTGCTTTTAGTAACAACAAGATTACAGAACTAACAATTCCAAACACCATAAAGACTATTGGAATTTATGCTTTTGATCCTATCAAGTTGGAATCCTTAGTGATTCCAGGCAGTGTAGAACTAATTGATAATTGCGCTTTTAAGGCAAGTGTCGATAAAGGGAAATTGACCACTTTAGTAATAGATTCAGCCTCAACACCTATCTCGCTACGTCTCAACGCATTTGGATATGCGCCTATCGAAACTTTAGTAATAAATAGGGATATAAAATATTTGTCAGAAAGAGCAATTCCGTTTGACTTCTGCCATACTCTAAAAAAATTGACTATTGGACAAGGGGTAAAGTATCTACCTTCATATTTTCTTAATGGATGCGATGCTTTGGAGTTGATCACGGTTCTCAGCGATCAAATCGACGTCAATAATTTACATACAGTTTTTTCAAATGTCAGGAGTAACCCCAAAGTGGTCATTGGTAATGATACTGTATCGATGGGATCTGCTCTAGGTTACATCATAAAACGTAGAGAACTTGAACAGGCTCGTCAAAAAGAACTTGCAGAATATAACAAATATGTTGATTTTATGGTTGAATTTATTAAGACTGCTGATGAAGCTCCTGAGAAATTAGAGGACATGTATAGTCGCATGGATGTAATTATGATACAAAAATATCCTAAAATTTATTCAACCGCCATTAATTTTGTATGCGACAGCATTTTTCTGCCGAAAAAAGAACTCAATGCTGTAGAGCAACAACTTGTCAGTGGTTTAGGTAATAATCAGTTCCATATTATTGGTTTGGATAATGGATATGGTATGAATATGCCAATCAGTGAATGGGCAAGACGCGATCTACTTAATCAAGATCCAAATATGACACATCACAAAGAAAATTATGAACGCATTCTTGCACTTTCAGAAAAGATTATAAAATCTAATAATAAAACATATTTTGATAACTGTTACGAAATGATGTTGCAATTAGTTGGTCTATGCGGTATGGACAGATGGAAAGAGGCAGAACAATACTTTCCTAAAGTTCATCGTGCTGTCACAGCCAATGGCAAATATTTAGTTCCCGACGAACTTACTTATGTGAAAAATTGTTTGACTCAACGTGGGTACAAACCAATTGTTCCCAATTATAAAAGCTCTACCAGGGAGCGGGAGCCATCTAATGCAGAAGTATTCCAGCTCTTCTTCAAACGAGGTTTAGAAATCCATCAGGAACGTAAAGAACGTAAACGCATCGAAGAAATTCTTCGTAGATTAGAGGAAGAAAAGAAACACAGAAAA
The DNA here is from genome assembly GCA_022511075.1 of Prevotella sp. GTDB lineage: Bacteria > Bacteroidota > Bacteroidia > Bacteroidales > Bacteroidaceae > Prevotella. The sequence continues at coordinate 38,278 of JAFLSE010000013.1, read as the reverse complement.
TAATATGTAAAAAATACATTATATATATAATATGAAGAAGACCAATTCTTTCATACTTTTTGGACGTGCTTTCAAATATGCACGCAAAGACTTTTGGGTATCTGTTCAAGTATTATTCTGGATCACAGTCGTATTGGCTGTGGTCTTTTACATTGTAGAGCATACTATTCAACCCGAGGAATATGCCAATCCATGGGATGCTATTGTTTGGGCTTTTACCCGTTATATTGGCGACCCTGGACACTTTGCCGGCAAAGGTCCTGTAACACTTGTGGGGCGCTACATTGACACCGTTATAGGCATCTTGAAGATTCTCATCTTTGCCGTTCCTGCCGGATTGGTTTCCAATGGTTTCAGGAAGGCGATGGACGAAGACAAGCGTCGTATGCATCTTGAGATGTGTAGAGAGCGTATTGCCAAATCGTTTCGCCGCACCGTGAACAAAGCCACCCGCTATCGTGTGCCTCCACGCAACCTTTCATTAGTCACATTGCAGGCTAAAAAAGGAATGACAGAAAATGATATTATTGACACTGTAACTCGCTACCCTGAATTTCGCTTGCGCAACTTGGCTACTTCCCAAGTCCATAGTGAACGACCACAAGACCGCTTGGTTATTGAAATGATACCGTTTGACCAGCAGACGGTAGACGGCTATGCGATAGAGCGTACATGCTATGGTATAAAGATAGACCGAAAATCCAAGGTAACTATCATTGCACCTACCAGTGGCACGGAATGTACTATTGGCTATTTTTCTTACTATGTGGCGCAGTTCGGTGGCTTTAACTTTATCAGCCGAGAATTTGTCGAAAACGTGGACGACCCTGTTAGTTTCTATACCATCGGCGACGACTCCCGTCATGGGGTGCGTGAATTCATTGACGACATCAAGCAATTATCATCTTCCAAAGACCATTGGAACATTGCCATGATTTCATCAGACAACATGTATGATACGCAAATACACATTGTGCATAAGACAAAGCAGGGAGAAGAGACGGCAACATCCGTACTCTCTGAAGAGCAGTTCCAAAACTTCTATGAACAACTGACAGAAACAATGAACGGCAAGCACCGTTTGGCGTGCGACGTTGACGACAAATATCGTCCTGTTGGTCCGAAAAACATTGTGGTCAAGACTGGCGGAGGCAAAGAAAACAGTGGTTTCACTATGCGCATTTCCTATAGCGTAACCACGTGGATGGATAGTTTTACACCAATAGCAGTAGACATTGCAAAAGTGATTCGTCAAAATATGGAAGAAGAGGGAAAACGAGAATTCACCGAACATTCAGGATGGAAACTGCAAGGAAACGGATTTGGCGTGAATGAAACAAGTAATAACTAATTAAAGAAATAAAAAAAATGAAGAAAACAGCATTTCATTCAATCGTTGCTCTTTGTATTGGAGCAATTGTTGTAACCTCTTGTGGAGGAGGTAAGTCGGGCGGCAGTCTTGCCGAACAAGCATCAGGCGATATGGAAGCCTACGAAAACAGCGACGTGAATGCCATGGAGCAGGCACGACCTACTATCATGGTGATTCCCAGTGACCATACATTGCAGAACTTCGAGTGTCTTACAACACAGAAAGTTAATGGTCGCAACTTCATTCTTCGCGACTATAACAAGTATTTGCTGAAAGACGACCGCGCCAAGCGTATAATTTCTGCCATTCAGAACGAGTTTAATGCCCAGAACTTCCCACTTAACGATTTTGAGCAGACACTCAAGCAACTCGACACGCAGGAAGCACTCGATATGGCAGACGGCTTTGAGAAAGATGCTAAGACAATGTTGCTCACTGTGGCACAACCAGATATCATACTTGAACTGAACTACGACACCAGTCGTGACAAAAAGAGCGGTGGTCTGACCAGACGTAGCAAGAGAAACCAAAGCGGAGAAAAGAATATCTCCTATACACTGAGTGCATTCGATGCCTATACCAACAAGGCTGTAGCCACCATCACCTCCAGCAACATCAAGGGTGAGTCGACCACGGAGACCATTCAGGCAGACATAAAGGAAAATATGCCTAAGTTCCAAGGCGATATAACCAAGTATTTCAGCGACATACTCACACGCGGTCGCGACATCACCGTGCGCATAGCTGTAGAGAAAGGATGCAATGTTAATCTTTCTGACGACAGCGTAGAAGGTGATACCTATGCAGACTGGATTACAGACTACATCAAGACCCACACTGTGAAAGGTGCATATAAAATGCAGCGCAACACCGACAAGGAACTCTATTTCGTGAACTGCCGCATCAAACTTCTCAACGAGGACGGCACTCAGTATGGAGTCTATGATTGGGCTCGCGACTTCAACAAAAACTTGAGAACAAATCTTGGACTGAAGTGTACTAACAAGGCACAGGGCTTAGGCGAGGTGCTGATAAGCGTTCAGGGAATAAAGTAATAACCATTTAATACTATTTGCAAAATGAAACGTATATATAATATAATAGGTATGGCACTGATGGCAGCAGCCATCGTTGCGTGTGGCGGACAGCAAAAGCAGGACAAGAAGTTTGCTCCGAAAGAGCGCACATCTTCATTGTCTGACGCAGAGCGGAAGGCAGCAATAGAAAGAAAACGTGCAGAATTAGGAGGCTTGAATCTCGACACCCTGCTCTATAGCCATGGGGTGAAGTTCAGTATCATACAGCCTAAGGTACAGGGCGAAGACATAACGCAGGACATTGCCGACCGCATAAGCATGAAGATGCTGCAGATGGCATGCCAAAACGGCATCAGTGGTTTAGGCACTAATCCAGGCTTTGTTCTTGGCGCAGAGATAGCACAGACTGGACGTGCCGCTACGGGTACTGCTCCCCAGAAGATGACCGTACAATATGAACTGACCTTTAAGGTTATGAACACTGCCACAGGCGATGTCTATGCCACTACCACGCAGAATGTAACTGGTGTGGGCAGCAGTTTTGTTGAGGCTAATCAGAATGCCACAAACGAAATCAAGAATACCCCAGCCATACAGAAGATGTTGCAAACTGCCAGCCAGCGCATCATCGAGTGGTACAACCAGAATGCGCAGACCGTAAAAAATCAGATAGAGACAGCTGCCGGCAAGGGTGATTATGGCTTGGCTTTGGCTATTGCTTCAAGCGTACCTCAGCAAGCAACAACGGCTTTTCAGTATGCATCAAGCAAGATAAACGAACTGACAAAGGGCTTAATGCACAAGAAGGCTGCCGACATGTTGGACGAAATGTCTGCTAACATAGCCTCATCAGGTGATGACTTCAATCCTGCTATTGGAGCCTACCTCAGCCTTATCCCTACCGATGCTCCTGAGCATGCCAAAGCACAAGAACTCTATAAAACATACGCAGAGAAATGCAAGGCTCGCCGCGATGCACTGGAAGCCAAGGCAGAGCGTGACGAACATGCAGCCCGCGAACTGGAGCAGTTGAAGATGAAGTACGAACACGAAACCGATTTGGCAAAGGTTGAATGCGACAAGATGACCGCCAAATATAAAACACAGGCTGCTGCAAATGCAGCAGAAACCAATAAAAACAAAGGCTTCTGGGGCAAGTTAGGTGATCGAATTATCAAAGGATTTGATGTCATGGATGAGGTAATAAACGACAAGTTTGGATTGCAAGACTATGTAAAGACGGTGGAAGACAATAGCATTGACTATTAAATAGTGTTGAAACAAATGAGAGTTAATTATCAATGAAATGTTAAATGAAAAAAGTAAAATTATGAAGAAAAGATTTTTGAATTACTGTACAATGTTTTTTGCTGTTGTCTTGTTTGGATTATCCATTATTGGATGTGATTTCGTCAATGAACACAATGAAAAGGAATTTATGAGTAAATGCTTAAAAGAAGCAAAAAATGCTATGGACAATGGCGATTATATGGGAGCATATACCATTGTTGACGAAATGATGACAAAACCTAGGCCTAATGGTTTTGCTTATAATCTACGTCCAGCATATGATTTGAACAAAAAAATTCTCACAAACGAAATCTACGATTTGATAGGTACAGACGATAATCCAAGTGCCATAATTATTTTAGCAATAAAAGAGCGTACCAGATATAATAGCTGGACGACCGACGACGACTACGAAAAGGAAGAGCGTCTTAAAGCAGAAGTGGAAATGCTTGAATTTGCCATTCAAGTAGCACAAGCAAATGGAAATGATGATCTTGCAACAAAATTGCAAACAACTTTAGATTCTTGGAAAAAAGAATACAAAGAGTCAGAAGAAAACTAAGAGAATGACAATTAGTTAGAAATTATACCCTTAGAAACAATAAACTAATAAGTAATACTACACAATATGGAAAATAAAGATCTTTTAGTAATTTTAAAAGAGTCGCCATTATTCAATCTATCCCTATCATCAAAGGAGCTGTTTCACAGCAACTTCCTTTGGTGGTTGGGGAGCAATGAACGTACATTTCCGCTCTTTAAGCAGGTGATGGAAAGGTTTGTCGGAACGGCATTACAATGGACATTTGACAATATCAGCGTAAAACGTGAGAATAAGCATATTGACCTCTGCGTCAAGAACAAGAACAAAGCAGACCAAGAGCCTCTGCTGATTCTTGAAAATAAAGTAAAAAGCATTCCAAACAAAGAACAACTGAAAGAATACTATGAAAAAGAGTCAAAGGCAGAAAACTATGTCCTGCTTTCTTTGGCAACAGAATTCTTAGACAAGACTGCTATAGAGAACATCTCGGAAAATGGCAGCAAGAAATGGAAAATATGTAGCTATGCTGATTTTGCAGAAGCCCTGAAGATTATACCCGATGGACTTACGCAATATGAATGTGATCTTATTAACGACTATCGCACATTCATCCTGTCTTTACATGAGTTGGCTCAACAGTGGATTGGCAATGTAAGACCCGATAACCTTTTCAAAGAGAAATCTAATAAAATCGAAGAATGTCGTCTACATGATTTGTATGATAAACTACGCTATAGCCAATTAGCCCTTATGTTGCAAAAGCAATTAAACCGCACTGATGTTTATGTAAAAACAGGCTACTCAAATAAGTCTGGAATTGTGGAAGTAACCATTCCTTATGAAGACCACCAGCTGATAATACAAGTGCAAGGTAATTCTTATCGTCACGCATATGTTTATGTTGGGAAGGACGAGGGTCAAAAATGGCGTAAGTGTCTCTGGAATCGCATTTTAAAGGAAGATAAGGTCGTTCGCAAAACAAACTTCTTGAGTTCTAAAGAAGCTGATTTCGGTTCTGACAAGCTCTTCAAGGACGGCATTTACCCCAAAACCAACAGCCCAGAAGGAAAACAATATAATGTTTTTGTTGGAAAGAATGATGTATTCATATACCAATCACGCCAATTCTGTCCTGACGCCACCATTGGTGAGTTGCTTGAAAACATTTGTAACGAAGTTGAAAGCATATGTGAAATTATAAAACAATAAAATTATAAATAACTTAAAATACATGATATGATGAAAAGTATTAAAAATCTTCTTTATTCTATTTTAGTTTTGTCATTCTTTGCTACATTCATTAGTTGTGGTGGGGCTGATAAAAAAAGTGAAGAGGTGGAAAGTGAAGAGGTGAAAAGTGAAGAGGTGAAAAGTAAAGAAAGGAGTTATGAATCATACGAGGGTGATTACAAAAAAGCCTGCACTAATCAGGACTGGGATAATGCCTACAAGATTGTTGATAGGCTGAATGAGTCAGTACAATATGAACTTAAAGAGTATGAATTCTGGAAAGCAAGTTCGGAAGAAGATGCTGCTGCAGTAGCAGCAGCACGCAAAGCAAAATATGAATCTGCCAAGAAATTGTATGAAGAAGCATTGCGCTATGTGGTATTGCAAGAGGCAATGGTTACATTAGAAGAAAACGGTAAGGATGGAATCATGCGAATTGTTGCCATTGCCAAAGAGCACAACGCAGAAGGTTGGCTATATAAAGAAATGTTGGATGTAGCAAAGAAGATTGGTGATGACGGGTTGGTTGACCGTTTCCAAAAAATAGTAAATAACAACAAATAATGTTTTGTTTGATGAATTATGTTCACCTACTCCATCAACTTTATGCCACTCACGCCCCAACAGGGCGTGAGTGGTCATTAATCTGCCTTGTCCGCGACTATTTGTCTGCGCACGTGCCGGAGGCAGAAGTTAGGATGGATGGTTGGGGCAACTTGTACATAACGAAAGGAACAGCGGAAGGTGGTTACCCAACGCTTTGCTGCCACCTGGATCAAGTGCAGACGGAACATAGTAAAGACTTTGAGGTGCGAGAGGAAGAGGGTATGCTGTATGGATGGAGTACCAGCAGGCAATGCCGTGAGGGGTTAGGGGCAGACGACAAGAACGGCATCTGGGTATGCCTGCGCTGTCTGAAGGAATGCGAACGCCTGAAAGTCTTTATGGCAGTAGGCGAGGAGAAAGGCTGCATAGGCAGCAACCGTGCGGATATGATGTTCTTCGCCGACAGTCTTTATGTGCTGGAACCTGACTGCAAAGGAGGGCAGGAAATTCACACCAACCTGCGCGGCATTCCCTGTGCCAGCGCAGAGTTTGAGACTGCATTGGAAGCGGAGCGTCATGGCTATATCATTACCGACGGAAAGACTACCGATCTATTGGCACTGACCCTGAACGGTATTGGTGTGAGTTGCGCCAATATTCCTGCTGGCTACTATCTGCCCCATAAGGACGAAGAACATACGATATTGGCAGAACTGGAACAGTGCCTCGACTTTATTCTCCATACAGTGCAAAAACTCCGCAGCCGCTATCCTCATGAATATAAAACTGAAACCCAGAAAATGATAGAAAACCTCACAAATAAATAGCTATGGAGATATTAACTTTTATCGGACTTTTGACACTTTTAGTTCTGCTTTTCGTATGTGGAGGACTTCTTGGGTGGGGGCTCAAAGGACTGGGCAAGATTTTCAGCTTTCTGTTAGAAGGCTGCGGCACTACTATTGCGTGGATTATTTTCGGTTTTATCCTTTTAGGATTCTTAATAGCAAATTTTTCATAAATTGACAATAACTAACTTTATAAATAACTTAAACCTCGCAATGTATAGGCAAATTGCATAAGATTATGGAAGAAAACAATCGTTACGAGAGAATCATGGAACTTAATGTAGTAAGACGTTTTTGCGAATGGGACGGAGAGAGAGAACATGTTTATGCATATCCTGCCTTAATCAAAGACGGGGTATACTATCCATTTGAGGAAAACGTTAACTCGGTAAACGACTATAGCCGATTGAGAGGAACCTATTCGAATCCTGAGAAAGCTGATGATGAATGGGAAATTCCTGAAGAAATAACAGATTTAGACAGTCTTGCAGATTGGATTCTTGACGATTGGTCTGATATGATAATAGAAGATGGCTATAAAGCTGAAAATTACGAATACGTTCTCGACTTTTGGAACGAGAATGGGGTATTCCATCAGAAGAAATTCTACAAAAAATAGTAAGGAATAAACATTGCATTGGCATTCACTACTTCATCAACTATTTGCAAACGGGCATTACTTCAACGGTGATGCCCATTTCGGTTATATGGGTAAAAACATTTTCCCTGTGCGCAAAAAGGACTAAAATGGAACAAACCGATTATGTAAAATTGAATTATTTTTGCAACCGTAAGAAAAAATGGCTCACAATGGAACAAAATTCAGAAAATTTGTCTATCTTTGTGCCATATTTAATACCAATAACTAAAAGACCTCGCAATGTATAGGCAAATTGCAAGAGCGAACTATGGAAGAGCAATTGAAAGAGAAAAATCCGTGGGAACACTTAACAGAAGGTAAAGTGAAGATTGCCAAGCGTGACGTTCCTTTTTTTGAAGAGTGGGCAAAGAAGAATAATGTAAAAGGCGAGATAGATGAAATAGTAAAGGCATACGCCGAGAAAATTAATGCCAAGACATGGATTAATAAAAAAACAGGTGAGACAAAAAATGTAGAATTGACATTCGACTGCCTACCAGACCCGTTTGGTGGAAATCCTGACAGCAAGGTGTATTGCCTGAACTTAAATCCAGGTAAACCTGATGATAACTTCAAAGAAGTAGATAAATTTAAAAAAGCATGCAAGAAAAATCTACGCTTAGATTCAGATACCTGCTATTGGGCAGAAGGAACAGGCAATGATGGGAAAGAACATACAGGTACAGGATGGCTACATGACAGGACGAGGGAAATTGAGGAAATTCTCAATGAAGATTGTTCTGGTGAAAAATGTCAGCAAAAATATTGCCTACCCGACATCTTCTTCATCGAGTACTTCCCCTATCATTCCACAAGTGGATTTTACTTTCCAAGAAAAAAACTGAAACCTGTAAAAAACGATAAAGACGAAATAGTATGGCAACTTAAAAAAAAGAAAAACGAAAAATATCCATATCCTGCATCATACGACTTTTCAGACCAACTTATAAAGCAGGCAATGACAGATAAGAAGATGATTATAATTATGCGAGCAAAGGGAGATTGGTTGGAAAGAATTGAAGGGCTTGCAGACTATGAGAATCTTTACGTTCTCAGTTCTCCACAGTGTGGTTATCTTACGTCTCGTAATATTATGAATTACAAGACAGGCAAAAGACTGGAAGATGAGGAAAACTATAAAGAAATTATCAAAAAATATTTCAAAATATAGTTGAACCTAAACAATAACTTTAAAAAGAATTAGCCGTGGACTGCTCACTCTGGGCAGAGAGACCAAATCCTAAAGTATATTGACGAAACACTAAACAACAAAAATTCCATCAAAAAATAAATAACTATGGAGATATTAACTTTTATCGGGCTTTTGGCACTTTTAGTTCTGCTTTTCGTTTGTGGAGGACTTCTTGGGTGGGGCTCAAAGGACAGGGCAAGATTTTCAGCTTTCTGTTAGAAGGCTGCGGCACTACTATTGCGTGGATTATTTTCGGTTTTATCCTTTTAGGATTCTTAATGGCAAATTTTTCATAAATTTACAATAACTTGCATAAATATTGATACTTGCACCTCCTATATAGGACCTATATAGTACCTATTATAGTTCCTATATAGGAGGATTTTGTTTCGGATTGTTTGTACCTTTGCAACAAGACAAAACAAAACGATTATGGAAAACAAACTGATGAACAAATTAGATGCCGAACTGGCACACGTCGGCGAGGCAACGCTGCCCTACCCCCCTCTGAAGCCTCTATCCCCTCTATGTCTATCCCCTATAAGGGGGATATAGACAGAGGGGTGAGGTTTCAGAGGGGGGCAAATTTACATCATTTTCCTCATTAAGCTAAAGAAAAAACTTCTTTCATCATTTTGATTTTATTAACTAAGTTTCATTGAATTTTTTTCTTATTATTCCTATATTTGCAGAAAGAAGTAGCAAACTATATCAAAGAAATTGTAATTAATGAGTAAGAGTAAACTTAGAAATAAATGGATGCGAAAGCAATGTGATAACTATAATTTGTCTTACCGAGACAACATGAAAAGACGTAATCCCAACAGACTTGATGAGATGCCAAAGAACAGCCCATCACGCTACATTACAACACATTGCAGTGGACAGAAAGTAAGCTGGCTTCAGGAGTCTACATCGTTTGGAGGGCACAGTATTCCCAAAGGAGGACACAGAAAAGTCAGTGGATTGGTTCGCGCCAGTGTGAAGGAAGAAGTACGAAAAGAGATAGAAACAGAACTCTGTGATATCAAAGAGTCATAGATTGGCAGAATACGGCATAGATGTTGACTAAACGCTCATAGTCTCGATGAGCCTCGAGAGTACTCTCGATGGACATCGAGACTATGAGCGATGGCTGATGAAGCCGGCTTCGATGCCAAGTGCAGCCAAATGTTTTATCATTTATTCATGAACATACAAATCCCATCCGAGATAGTTGTCTATTGCCTCGGTAAGGATATCCACCACGTTTGTGCGCACCATTGCTACGTGATGCTCGAAGCCGTTCTTGCAGATGAACTTCATAAGTCCTTGCAGGTTGTCCACTTTCGTAACAGCGATGCAGCCGTCCATTCCATACGGGTCGTTGGTCATATCACCTTTGCCAAGATATGCCTTTATGCGGCCGAGAGTGTCGTCGGTGGAGATGCGGAAATATGTGAACTCGCCTTCTGTACACTTGCCGTATACAGCACCGAAGGTGTTCACCTTGCCGAGCGTGCGACCGAGAACGCCGAGAGTGCCGAGCTTTATGTCGTTCTTCACGAAACTCTTCGGGAAGTTACCACAGTGAGTGCATACGCACTTGTTGCGGTCGTCGGCAAAGTTGTTGTTCCAGTCGAGAATTGCTGCCGGCTGCTGTGCTGCCAGACGAAGGGCATACATAGACACCGCACCTGCAAGGTCGGTCTCGCATGCACATGGAATGAGTTTTTCACCGAGCATAGACATCGTTACGCAGGCTGCGCAACCATAGTTCTGCTCAAGGCTGTCCCAGCACTGAATAGCGCACGCATCAACCTCGTTTTCCTCAATCCAACGCTCAACGGCAAGTCCAAACTTAGCCTGCTTTGCAACTTTCTGCTTGTATTCCTCAGGCACGGTTGCATAGTGGCATATAGCCTGCACCTTCTCTGCCAATGCAGGGTCGTCGTCGGCAATGCGCTCTGCTGCGAAGATAATTTCCGACAGGTCGGCTGGCACAACGGTGATGCCGCTCTGCTGCAGCAGTTTCTCGCTTGCACGGCAGGTGTTGAAACCAAGCGGACGTGTACCAATCTGTCCGAGGCGCATGTGCGTGAGTTTCTTTACTACACGACAGATGGCAGCAAACTTCACAACGTCCTGCATCATCAGCGGACTGTGAATAGAATAGGTGTGCAGCGTGGTATCTGTGAACGGAATGCCATACTGATAGAGGTTATTGCACACGGAAATCTTTCCGCAGAAAGCATCGCGGCGGCTGTCAAGGTCAACCTTGTCGTTCTCATCGTCGCAAGCCTGTACCATTACTGGCACGTTGAGTTCTGCACGGCTGATGGCATTGATGATACCAATCTCGAAACCGAAGTTAGGCAGCGACACGATAATGCCGTCTATCTCGTCGCGGTTGGCACGGAAAAGTTCTGCACACTTTTTGCCATCCTGCACTGTCTCCATTGAGCCGCCAGTAGGTGTGTCCTCCTCATCGAGAATCACATATCCGTAACCTGCTTTCTCAAGTTCTTCAAGAAGCGTCTTTCTTACATCTATTGCAAGGTCGGAGTTGAAGTAGGCGCGTGTTCCTACTATCAGTCCGAAGGTTTCCATTCCTGGTTTTGCTTGTTTCTTCATAGTTGTTGTTTTGTATTTTTAGTTATTGTTTGTTATATGTTTACCATTTTCACAGCCTCTTTCCAACCTGTGTAGAGTTGTTCACGTTGTTCCATACCCATAGTTGGCGTTATGCGGTTGTCAGTGGTGCGCAGACGAGCCACCTCGTCAAGGTCTTTCCACAGTCCGCGTGCCAGTCCGTTCATGAGCATTGCGCCCATTGCCGAAGCCTCCTCCACATCGCTGCGGTTGATAGGTGCATCGAGCATATCGGCTTGGAACTGCATAAGCAGCTTGTTCTTCGTAGGTCCGCCGTCAACGCGCAACTCCTTCAGGTCAACTCCTGCATTGCAGGTCATCAGGTCGATGAGGTCTTTCACTTGGTATGCTATCGCCTCGAGCGTAGCACGGCAGATGTGTCCTGTCTCCGTTCCGAGTGTCATTCCACATATCATTGCCTTTGCGTGCGAGTTCCACCACGGTGCTCCGAGTCCTGCGAATGCCGGCACGAGATATACGCCGCCGTTGTCGCTCACACTCAGTGCAAGCTGCTCTATCACTGCCGGACTCTCTATGAGGCGCAGTTTTTCAACGAGCCACTTTATCGTTGCGCCCGTGCAGTGAATGTTGCCCTCGAAGGCATAGAACACCTTGCCTTGCGCAGCAAAGCCAACTGATGTTACGAGACCTTCGGGTGCCAATACTGCATTCTCGCCGATGTTCACCATTACCGATGAGCCTGTGCCGTAGGTAGCCTTGCCCATGCCCGGCTCGAAACACATCTGACCGGCAAGCGCGCCGTGGCTGTCGCCGAGCACTCCTGCTATCTGCACCGGCTCGCTGAACACATCTTCCACTGTGGTATCGCCATACACGGCATCGCAAGGCAGCGCCTTCGGCACCATTGTGTGTGGTATTGTAAACAGACTCAAAAGTTCGTTGTCCCAGTCGAGCGTGTGTATATTATATAATAATGTACGCGATGCGTTGGTGTAGTCGGTAGCGTGCACCTTGCCTTCGGTGAGTTTCCAGATGAGCCACGTGTCTATTGTTCCCAACAGCAACTCTCCGCGATTTGCCTGCTGGCGTGCGCCCTCAACGTTGTCGAGAATCCATTTCACACCGCTTGCCGAAAAATAAGGGTCTATGATGAGTCCTGTCTTTTCCTTTATCATCTCGGTGTAGCCTTGTTCCTTCAGCGAGTTGCATATCTCAGCACCACGCTGACACTGCCACACCACGGCGTTGCATACGGGCTTGCCCGTGAGTCTGTTCCACACCACTACCGTCTCTCTCTGATTGGTTATGGCTATTGAGAAGTGCACTTCTTCGTCGGTGGGCAGTTCACTCTTTACTTTCTCCACTACCTGGCGTATCGCACTCACGGTGTTTTGGTAAATCTCCTCTGCATCGTGCTCCACCCAGCCCTGTCGTGGATAGTACTGCTTGTGAGCCACGTTAATGCGGTTCACCACGAAGCATTGCTCGCTGAACAGCACTGCCTTTGTGGCAGACGTGCTCTGGTCGATGGCTATGATATATCTTTGCATTGCTCGGTCGTTGTATTGTGTTATCGTTTATAGCATTGATTTCGCCGTCTCGTATATGCCTTCAGCATCCATCTTGTAGTAATGGAATATCTCAAGCGGCTTGCCGTGTATTGCATTCTCGTCGGGTATTCCCAAAATCTTCATTGGTACTGGACACCCCGCCTGACAAACGGTCTCTGCCACGATAGCGCCAAGACCGCCGTATACAGAATGCTCCTCCACGGTGATAATCTTGCCTGTTTCCTTTGCTGCTGCGATAATGGCATCGGTGTCGGCAGGCTTCAGTGTGTGCATGTCGAGCACGCGCACCTTTATGCCTTCCCCGGCAAGACGCTTTGCCGCTTCAAGACAGTGGTATACCGTCTCGCCGCAACCTATTATCGTCATCTTGTCGCCGTCCATAAGCATATTTGCCTTGCCAAGAGTGAAGGGGCAGTTATCCTCTGTGTAAACATCGGGAACGGCATTTCTGCCCACGCGCACATATACAGGCTCGTCCATTTCCGTTGCCACCTCAGCCAACTTGCGGCTCTGGTGTGCATCGCATGGAAGCACCACGTTCATACCTGGGAACGTGCGCAGGGCGGCAATATCGTGAAGCGAGTGGTGTGTTGCACCAAGGGCACCGTATGCCACGCCGCCGCTGACACCGAGAATCTTCACGGGATTCTTCGAGTAAGCCACATCAACCTTTACCTGCTCCAGACTGCGTGCTACATAGAAACACGCCGGACCGCACACCCATACTTTCTTTCCGCTGTGTGCCAATCCTGCTGCTATGCCTACGCCGTCTTGTTCTGCAATGCCGCACTCCACGAACTGCTCCGGCAGTTCGTTGGCAAAGTCTGTCAGCGTCACCGAGCCGCGTGCGTCGGTTGTCACTGCCACTATGTTCTTGTCCTTCTTGCCCAGTTCAACCATCTTGTCGGTTATCGCCTTGCGGCAAGGAACGCTTTTCAATTCATAACCCATATCTTCTGTATGTATGTGTTGTTACGTTTTTTTAATTCTTTAAACTCTCTATTCTCGCCTCTATCTCCGCAATCGCCTTCTCGTATTCCTCTTGCGTAGGCACTCCGTGGTGCCATTTCAGCACGTTTTCCATCAGGCTCACGCCATATCCCTTTGTGGTGCGTGATATGATGAGGTGAGGCTTGCCGTTTGTGTAGTCGATTGAGTCGAGTGCTTCTACTATGGCTTCCATCGAGTCGCCATTGATGTCCTTCACATCCCAGCCGAATGCCGTCCAGCGGTCTGCTATCGGCTCAAGTGCCATAACGTTCTCGGTGGTGTCGGAAATCTGCAACCTGTTGCGGTCGATTATCGCCACGAGGTTGTCAAGTTTGTAGTGGCTTCCTGCCATTGCCGCCTCGTAGATAGAGCCTTCGCCCTGCTCGCCGTCGCCCATAAGCACGAAGGTGCGCCACGGCTGCTTGTCCATTTTCGCAGCAATTGCCATACCCACGCCTATTGGCAGTCCGTGTCCCAATGCGCCGCTGTTCACCTCGATGCCGTTCACCTCAATAGTCGGGTGACCTGCCAGCACCGAGTCAAACTCGCCGAGCGTGTCGGTAAGTTCCTTGGTTATGAAACCACGGTTTTGCAGCACACTGTAGAGAGCCTCCACGCAGTGTCCCTTACTCATTACGAAACGGTCGCGCAGTGCCATTTTCGGCTCTGCTGGATTGATGTTCATCTCGCGGAAATACAACGCAGTGAGCATATTCATTGCGGAGAGTCCGCCGCCGATGTGACCTGCCTTTGCCTTTTGAACTATCTCCACAAGGCGTTTGCGGTTGATTTCTGCCTGCAACTTCAATTGAGTTGCTGTCATTTTCTCTTTCATCAAAGTCAAGTGTTATTTAGTATTTCTTATTGTTTTATGTAGTTTTCGCCGACAAAGATACGAAAAAAATATGATATTCCACAAGGAAAGTCTCATATTTTTCATACGAGACATTCGTCAAGGTCGCGGCATATCTGCTCTTTGTTCATTTTCTGACCTATGAATACTATCTTCTGCATACGGTCGCCGTATGTGTCGTCCCAGTCTTGCAGCAGTCGTGGCTCTTGTTTCATCAGTTCCTGAAGTTCTTCTTCATTGGCTGTGGCAAACCACAATCCTGCCTCCCTTATCTTCTTCTGCACGCCTGCCTGCTCGAATAGATACGACATGTCGGTGTTCTCGCTGAAATAGCACACACCCTTGCACCTTATAACCTCCTTTGGCCATTTCTTTGCTACGAAATTGTCGAACTTGGCAAGGTCGAAAGCCTGTCTGCGGTAGTACACGAAAGTTCCAATGCCATATTCCTCTGCCTCTCCGTGGTCGTGATGGTGGTGATGGCAATGGCAGTGTGGGTCGTCGCAATGCTCGTGGTCATGATGTTCGTGGTGGTGCTCATGTTCGTGATGATGATGTTCGCAATGCTCATGTTCATGATGATGCCCGTGATGATGAGCCTCATGCTCCTCCTCTTCCGTCATTTCGCGCTCAATCTCTTGTACCCATGTCGCCGATGTCGCCACACTCTCAAAGTCGAACATCCCTGTGCCAACAATCCTTTCAATGTCCACGTCGGCATAGTCGCATTCTATTATTTCCGCCTTTGGTTGCAGTATCTTTATTATCTTCTTGAGGCGTTCTTTTTCTTCGGTTGTCACTTCCGATACCTTATTGAGCAACACAATGTTACAGAACTCAATCTGTTCTATCAGCAGGTTCTCTATGTCGTCCTCGCCGAGTTCCTTGCTTTGCAGTCTTTCGCCGCATTGAAACTCGCTTTGCATACGAAGGGCATCCACCACGGTCACTATCGCATCGAGCCTTGCCACGCCGTGCTCCGTGTATTCCTTTCCGAGCGACGGAATGCCGCATATCGTCTGGGCTATCGGTGCAGGCTCGCATATTCCGCTTGCCTCAATCACGATATAGTCGAAGCGGTCCATCTTCATTATGTCGTTTATCTGCTCCACGAGGTCCATTTTCAGTGTGCAGCAGATGCAACCGTTCTGCAATGCCACGAGGCTTTCCTCTTTCTTGCCCACAACGCCGCCTTTCTCTATCAGTTCCGCGTCGATGTTCACCTCGCCAATATCGTTCACTATTACCGCAAACTTTATTCCCTTTTCATTGCCGAGGATATGGTTTACCAATGTAGTCTTTCCGCTGCCTAAATATCCTGTCAGCAGCAGCACTGGAGTCTCTTTCATTTGATGATATTTTTCTTTTTTGTGTTTATTGTCCTATATGCCTGCAAAGTTATTAATAATTTTGCAGAACAACGAAAGATTGAATGAAAAATAAATATAAATCATATAAACATTTCACCGTCCAGTCAAGGCTGGACGGTGAAATGTCAAATGATGTGCATGCAATGAAAGTCGTATTCTCCGCGCTTCGAATAATGTCACGCGAAGTTAACAAGTTGTCTACCTAAACTTAATTAGCTTTCTCTGCTGGAGCAGCTTCTTTTGCCGGTGCAGCCTCTGATTCAGCAGGAGTAGCAGCAGGAGCAGCCTCGTCCTTTGGCTGCGATGCACCGAAGCCGGGCACTGTGTTAGGGTTGGTAACAGGATTCTCGATACCCTCCATTACAGAGATATCGGTTGCTGCCTGAGGTGCTACGTAGGCACAGGCAACGCTGATAACCACCATGAGAGCGGCAAGAGTCCAAGTCGTCTTCTCAATGAAGTCTGTGGTCTTGCGCACGCCGCCAATCTGGTTGTAAGACGCAAAGTTGGAGGAAAGACCGCCACCCTTTGATTCCTGAATGAGCACGATGCCAATCATGAGCAGTGCTGCAATTACAATTAGAATAACTAATAATGTGTACATTTTTTTTAATTGTTTTTATTGTTGTTTATTATTAATTTTTTCAAGAAACGTTTCTGGTCGTCGAAATACACGTTCTTTTCGGGGTGCTGCCTGCTGAGGCGGTCTATTATATCGAACGCCTTCTGGAAGTGCCCCTGCTTGATGTATATGCGTGCCAATGCCTCCGTGAAGTAGCCTTCTTCCTGCTCTGGCTCTCCTTGTAACACTGTTTCCACAACGGGCATAGGTTTTTCTTCAATGCTCTCCGGCTGTTGTGGCTCATAGTCTTCGTTGAGTACTATTCGTCCTTGGTTGTCATTGAGGAACGTGTCTATGAGGCTTTGTCCCCTGAGTTGCGGCACTTTCGGAGAGGCTTTCCTATTGCCGCCATCACTCTCAAGCAGGTATGACACATAGTCTATGGCTGCATCGGCTGGTGTAGGCTTGCGCTTGCGCGGAGCATCGTCCTCTTCTTCCTTCGGCATTGAGTCGAGGAAGTTGTCGATGAGCGATATCGTGCGGCTCTTACCCGTAATGTCGTTATCATCCGAAGTATTCTCCTTGCCGCCGGTTGTTTTCTTCAGACGATAGTGGGCAGCTTCTATGAGGTTGAATATCACCTTCCTGTCGGTGATGTATATCGCAGCACTACGCAACTCCTCGTCGAATGATGCATCGTGCAGCAGATATAGGTTTTGCAGCAGCAGGAGACGGGCTGTCTGGAAATATGGATACAGCGCCACGAGTGAACGCAACTCGTAGAGAGTTTCGCGGTTCATTCGCTCTGGGTGCTTTATGAGTGTTGTCAGTTCCATATTATCCTTTTCGCTACGTTTTCTTATTATTACCAGTTAGCCACCGTGGCATTGAATATCTGCTCCGTTATCTCCTTGCACATCTGCGTCACGAGTTCTTCCTGCACGGAGTTGAGTGACTGCGTTGTCTCGTATGTGGAGCGTGCCGTGAACGACCTTTCAAAATCCTCGGCGTGGTTTGTGTTGTTGGTAAACCTCACGTTTACGGTCATCGCAAGTTCGGTCTGCGCCGACACACCCTCTGCCGACACCGACTTGTTCTGCTGGGTGTACTGCGTTATCTCGCCCTCTATCTTCAGGTCGCCGTTGCGCTTAACCTGAATGAGGCGCGTGTGGCTTGCAAACTCGTCTTTCAACTGATTGTTGAATATGCTCGCCATTGGTCCCCATACGTAACTTGAACGTATTGGGAAGTCGGCAATCTGTATCGTCTTTGTCTTGCTATAGTCGATACTTGCGCCGTTGAATTTATACGACACGCTGCAAGCGGTGAAGCATGTAAGCACCACCACACAGCATAGCGTTATTATGATTTTATATGTCTTCAATCTAATCTTTTCGTTCAAAATTTCTTGTCCAGACCAAACTGGTGCATCCTGCGATACAGCGTGCGCTCGGATATGCCCAATTCCTCCGCCACGAGTTTCCGTCTGCCTTTATGCTTTTCGAGTGCCAGTTCCATCAGTTGCCGCTCCACTTTTTCTAAGTTCATGGTGTCTCTATCGGCAGGCTCTACATATTCTTCTGCCACGGCATCTACCACGGCAGGTGCAGGTGTCTCGACAACGCCGCCAGATACGTAATACGGCGACTGCTGCAATACAGGCAGTGTGCTACCCGTCGCTGCCGCAGTGTTTGTGTTAGGCAGTTCCGTGACATTCGCACTGGCAAGTTTCTTTTTCAGTTCGTCAACCTCCATCTTCAGGCTTGCCATGCTTCTGCGCATCTCCATCATTATCTTGAATATCACCTCGCGCTCGTTCTCGAAACTGTGCTGTTCGCTGCTGCTCCCTATTCCGCCTATCATTGCAGGCATGGTGCTCTCTTGGCCTTGAGATATGAACTTACCGAGAATCTCTGGGGTTATCAGCCTTTCCTTCGACAGGACTGCAATCTGCTCGGTGATGTTCTTCAACTCCCTCACGTTGCCGGGCCACTTGTATTTCATCAGCATTTCCCTCGCCTCGTCGGTGAGTTCGATGCGCTCCATCTTGTATTTCTCCACCATTTGCAGCACGAAGAGACGGAAGAGCAACACAATGTCCTCGCCCCTGTCGCGCAATGGTGGCATCATTATGGGTATGGAGTTCAGACGATAGTAAAGGTCTTCCCTGAATCTGCCCTCGCGTATGGCGCGTTGTATGTTCACGTTTGTGGCTGCCACTATGCGCACGTTGGTCTTGCGCACCTCGGTGGCACCAACGGGTATGTATTCGCCCGTTTCAAGCACTCGCAGCAACCGAGCCTGTGTTGCCATAGGCAGTTCGCCCACCTCGTCGAGGAACAGCGTGCCTTTGTTTACTGCCCCGAAATAGCCGGGACTTTCGCCCACAGCCCCCGTGAACGAGCCTTTAACGTGTCCGAACAGTTCACTGTCTATCGTGCCTTCGGGAATAGAGCCGCAGTTTATTGCGAAATACTTTTCGCGACGGCGCGGTGAGCAGTCGTGTATTATGCGCGGAATAATCTCCTTGCCCACTCCGCTCTCTCCTACAATAAGGACACTGAGGTCGGTAGATGCCACTTGTTGTGCGACATCAAGAACGTGGTTCAACTGCTCGCTGTTGCCCACGATGTTGTACCTCCTTTTTATGTCTTGCAGATCTGAACTGTTCATTTTATCGGGCAAAGGTACAAAAATTATTTGATATTCTCCTTGTTTTTGCCAATATTTTATGTTTTCTTGTCGAATTTTATGAGCAAAAGCCCTATTGCCGTCCAGATGAGTTCGCGCAGTCGCACCAAAAGGGCTACGAATATTCCTGCCGAAGCAGTGAGGCGAAGCCCGTGTGCCGACATAAGGAAACCACCCTCACGACCTCCGAGTTGCAGGGGCAGGAAAAACAGCATATTTGCAAAAAGCGAAGTGAAAGCCAATATGAGAATGCACTGAATGTAGTTTGCGGAAGGCATTATGACAAGCAGAATAAAGAGTATCTCGAGTGCCGACACCACACGGCAGGCAAGTTCGAGAAGCACTGCAAGGGCAAAGGAACGTGGATTCTGGTTGTGCAAAGCCCTCATTCGCTCGTCAATGGTCTGCAACTGTTCCCTGTGGCTGTCGAGAAATGCCTGTGCCTTGCGCTTTGCAAACGGAAAGTGACGCAGCACGTTCATTGCACTCACGGCAATGCCTTTCTTGTAGCCTTTGAGGAAAAACCATATAGCAGCCGTGCAGAACAATGTTACGGCAAATAGCAGTGCTGCCATCGGAACATTAAGCGGCTGGGTAAGAACATATAGAACCACACTCAACAACCAAAACCAAAAGTGCGAAAAGATGTGCGTCATTGCATAGAGCAACACTGAGGCAGATGCTTTCTCCGTGCCTATCCTCGGCGACAGCGACATTATGCGATAAGGCTCTCCACCCATAAGTCCACCGGGCGTGGCGTAGTTGAGAGCAAAGCCCGACACCGTTATCTTGTAGAGCCACGCAAAGCCCACCTTGTGCGTGTCCTCGGGAGCAATGTTGCTGATTATGGTCTTCCACGCAGCCGTGTTGAACATATATAGCACCGCCCACAGCAGCACCACTGCCAAGAACCAGTAGCCTGCGCGCTGTATGCCTGACCACACCTCGGCAAAGTCGAGTTGCGACACCATCAGCACCAACACCGCTAACCCGAATAGGAAGAATGCGTTTTGATATTTCTTTTTCATTCTTCAGCCTGCGGAGCGTTGTCCTGCTGCTCCGTCGGTGTCGTTTGTTCCTGCTTGTTGTCTCGTTTGAAGTCTCGTGGCTTCTGTGCAAAGCGAGCCTTGTCGCCGTCCTCACGCCTCTCGTGGTAAAGTTTCTTGAGAGGATTTGCAGTAGCCTCATCGTAGTTGCTGCGGTTGCGGTATACGTCTATCGCAGTGTATATGGCGTGGCGCAGCGAATTGTGGTCTGCCTTGTTCTTGCCGGCAATGTCGTATGCAGTGCCGTGGTCGGGCGATGTGCGCACTATCGGCAGACCTGCGGTGTAGTTCACTCCGCTTTCCGATGCCAAAGCCTTGAAAGGTGCGAGCCCTTGGTCGTGATACATAGCCAGCACAGCATCGAACTTTGTGTATGTACCGCTGCCGAAGAAGCCGTCGGCAGCATACGGACCGAATGCCTGTATGTTGTTTTCCTCAAGAATGTTGATGGCAGGTATTATCATTTCCTGCTCCTCTGTGCCCAAAAGTCCGTTGTCGCCAACGTGAGGATTGAGCGAGAGCACTGCAATGCGAGGATTTGTTATGCGGAAGTCGCGTTTCAGACTGTCGTGCAGTATCGTTGCCTTTTCCACAATCTTCTCTGTGGTTATGGCAGCGGCAATATCCTTTACTGCCAAATGTGTGGTTACGAGAGCCACACGCAGGTTTCCGCTCATCAGAATCATAAGCGACTTTGCACCATCACCCACTTTCTCCTCAATATACTCAGTGTGTCCGCAGAAACGGAAAGCATCGCTCTGAATGTTGTTCTTGTTTATTGGCGCAGTCACGAGCACATCGTATTGGTTTTCCTTGAAGTCAGCCATTGCCCTTTCGAGCGCAGTCAGCGCAGCCGTACCAGCTTCGGGCGAAGGCTTGCCAAGTTCAATCTTCACCTCCTCTTCAAAAGTTGTGAGCAGGTTAAGTTTTCCTTCCTCTGCCTCCTCTGCCGTGTTTATTATGTTTACATTCAACTCCATTTCGAGTGCCTTGCGGTGGTATGCCGCCGCCCTCGGTGAGCCATATATTATAGGTGTGCAGAGTTCAAGCATCATTGGGTCTTCAAAAGCCTTGAATATCACCTCGTAGCCAATGCCGTTGGTGTCTCCATGCGTGATTGCCACGCGTATTTTCTCGTTTTCCATATTTTTTAATTATCTATAGTGTCGTTATTGTATTATTCTTGATGGTGTTCGCCTTTCTTTGCCGTGCTCAGCAGTCCACAGGCGGCGAATATGTCCTGACCTCTGCTTGCGCGTATGGTGGCGGTCAGTCCGTGGTTGGTGAGATAGTCGCGGAAGTTCTCCATTTTCTTTGTCTCACATGGATGCAGATCCACTCCCGGTATGTCGTGAAACCTGATGAGGTTTACCCTGCACTCCAAACCCTCTGTAAGTTTCAGAATCTCCTTTGCGTATGTGAGCGAGTCGTTCATGCCGCCAAACATAATGTATTCAAAGGTGCAGCGGCGTTGGTGAGTAAAGTCATACTGTTTCAGCAACTTCACCACTTCCGATATCGGCATCTGCTTTTCCGCAGGAATCAGTGTAGCCCTCTGCTCGTGCAGAGGCGAGTGCATTGATATTGCCACGTGGCAGTCGCTCTCGTCAAGGAAACGTTTCAGTTTGTTCTTCAGTCCTACACTGCTCACCGTTATTCGCTTCGGACTCCATTCGTAGCCATACTTTGCCGTGAGTATCTGCGTGGCACGCAGCACGTTGTCGAGGTTGTCCATAGGCTCGCCCTGTCCCATAAACACAACATTTGTGAGGTTTTCCCTCTCTGGCAGCGAATATATCTGGTTGAGAATGTCGGCAGCCGTAAGATTGCCTTCAAAGCCCTGCTTGCCTGTCTGGCAAAAAAGGCAGTTCATCTTGCAGCCCACTTGGCACGACACGCATAGCGTTGCCCTGTCGTGGTCGGGAATATACACGGTCTCAACAAACTTGCCGTTTGCCGTGGGAAACAGGTATTTCACAGTGCCGTCTACCGACTGCATACGCTCTATCGGTTCCATGCAGCCTATGGTGAAGTTTTCTTTCAGTTTCTCACGGTTAGCCTTCGACACGTCGGTCATCTCGTCAATGTCTCTCACGTGCTTGGTATAGAGCCATTTCATTATCTGCCCTGCAGTGAATGCCGGCATACCCAAATCCCTGACCTCCGCCTTAAGCTCGTCGGGAGTCATACCTATCAGCACTTTGCGTGCGTTGTCCATCTCCTTGTATGTATAGTACTAATCGATTTGCAAAGTTACGGCAAAATGGTTGTACTGCAAAATCTTAAATGTTTTTTTAATATTTTTTATGTAGCAAGAATATTGCAATAAATTTGTCTGCCAGTACAATATAATCGGCATTTTTGTGTTATTATACAATAAAAATCGTGATTGGCGCATAATGATAAAACGCACTATAGATATATTTCTTTCAATTTTAGGACTCTTCGTGCTCTCACCGTTGTTCCTTGTGCTCTGCTTGTTGCAGAAACTGCGGAATCCCGGCAGGATATTCTTCAGCCAAGAACGTATAGGCAAGGGTGGCAAGCCTTTCATGATACTGAAATACAGGACGATGATAGAAGGTGCTGAGGATGACGGTATTCCACTTTTGGCAGAGGAAGACGACGAGCGGCTCACCCCCTTCGGCAAATGGCTGCGCAGCCATCATCTTGACGAACTGCCACAACTTTGGAACGTTCTGCGTGGTGATATGTCTTTTGTGGGCTATCGTCCTGAACGCCTATATTTCATATCGCTTATAATGGAGAAACGCCCCGATTATGTTGAACTTTACAAGATGCGCCCTGGTGTAACCTCGATTGCCACGATTGAAAACGGCTACACCAACACGATGGAAAAGATGATTCGTCGCCTTGATATGGATTTGGATTATATGCGACACCAGTCAACGATGCTCGATATGAAGATATTGGCAATGACTTTCCTCAGCGTTTTCTTTGGAAAGAGATTTTAACAGACCTTGCAGGGCAAGGTGTTTTACCATTTTACTGACAAAAGGGTATAAAAATAAAAGAAAAATGCAGTTTACATAACAAATTACCAACGAATTGCATTAATTTCAAAATATTTCATGGAAAAATTTGTGCAATTCTTAAATTCTGATTAACTTTGCAGTGCATTTAAGTTAGGAATTATAAATAATCTGCACACCTCGCCCTGCAAGGTGCGACATCAAATATTACATAGACAAGGGGATAATACACATTAATATTATATAAATAATAGCTTATGAAGAAAATTTTACTTTTAGCAACCGCTGCAGTCATGACTGCCAGTCAGTTGAACGCTCAAGCGCCTACAATTTCTCCAGATGAAGCCTTTTGTGGTGTTTCGCCCAATGGAAAATACGCTGTCAGCGTCCTTTATGAAAAAGTGTCTATCCATGATCTCTCAGCAGGTGAGGTATATACATACGAAGAAGGCTATACCTCGGGTAATGGTAACTCTTTGTCGAATACAGGTGTCGTTGTGGGTTCGACTATGGAAACATCAGCTTGCTATTGGAAAGACGGAGTTTGGCATGATATAGAGGTTGGAAATCGTGCAATGTCTAAGGCAGATGGTATCACTCCTGATGGTACGCGTATTGTAGGTGCGGTGTCTCCCGGAGATTATGATGGAAGTTTTGAAGGTCTGATGCTGACTCCTTGCTACTGGGATGTGCAGGCTGATGGTACACTGAGTGACATCAAGTATCTTCCTTATCCTGCAAAGGATTTTGTAGGCAGAACTCCACAATACGTTACGGCAATTAGCGTGTCAGAAGACGGTAAGACGGTTGCCGGACAGATTCAGGACTTTTCCGGTTTTGTTTGTCAACCTATTATCTATCGTCAGAATGCAGATGGCGAGTGGAGTTATGAGTTGATTCACGAAGAACTTTTCCATCCTGAAGGTATTGAACTTCCTGAGGATCCAGGTGAGTGGGAAGGTGAGGCTCCGATGCCAGAATCGTATCTGAGCGAAGAAGAGCAGGCTACATACAATACTGCTATGGAGGAGCATGAAAAAACAAATCCAGAGTATCCAGAATACAAAGACTATATGTCTGAGGAAGAATATGCTGCTTATGAGGCTGCCTTGGAGGCATTCTATGAGACATGGGAAGGAGAGCCCCCGATGTTAGAATCATATATGACTGAAGACGAACTTGCAGCTTATAATGCAGCTATAGACGCTTATTATGAGGCTTTGAATGCTTATTATAACAATATGCCTCAGCCTATGGATTATATGTCTGACGAAAGTAAGGCTGCATACGAAGCTGACTTGGCTGCATATAATGAGTGGGCTGAAAAATATGATGCATTTATTGAAGCCTTTAATCAACTTTCTGAGTCCGTTCCTGCCTTTGTATTCAATAATGTACTGATGAGTCCTGATGGTAAGATATACGCAACGACCAATGAGATTGCATATTTTGATCCAATGGAATGGACTTTCGTTAGCGAAACCTCACCTTATGTGTTCAATCTTGAGAATGATACCTATAAAGATTATCACAATGAAAATCTGAACCTCATTGTTTCTTCCGTAACAAATGATGGTACACTGCTTGCCCAGAAACCAGCAACTATGGAGGAGCCTACGGTAGAAGCCTATATTCTTCCTGCCGGTGCAAACGAGTTTGTAACACTTTACGACTATTTCACTACGGCTAATCCAGACTTGGCAGCATGGATAGAAGATAATATGACCCATACATACACTATATATGGTTGGGAGTACGACCCGGATTTGGATGACTATGTGGAAGTAGCTACTTCTGGAGAGGTTATAGCTACGGGTATTCCTTTTGCTAATGCCGATATGAGTGTGATTGTACTTGGCGTTGAGAATTTCTGGGATTATTTTGAGACCGGTATTGAAGCATACGGCTATGTGCTTTATACCAATTATTCTACGGGTATAGGCTCTGTAAATGTCACAGACAATGGCAAGGCCGAATATTACACAATAGACGGTCGCAAGGTAGACGCTCCTGTAAAGGGTCTAAACATTGTAAGAATGTCAAATGGTGAAACAAAGAAAATTGTCGTTAAATAATTAAGTACCCAATACTTATATTCTCCTTGCTTGCCACAAAAAGGCGAGCAGGGAGAATTACATTTAAAATAAAAAAACAGATTTATGAAAAAA
The DNA here is from genome assembly GCA_022511075.1 of Prevotella sp. Lineage (GTDB taxonomy): Bacteria > Bacteroidota > Bacteroidia > Bacteroidales > Bacteroidaceae > Prevotella. The sequence goes on along the minus strand of JAFLSE010000013.1, from coordinate 12,743 downwards.
CTAATCTTTACAATCGTAGCAATGCTGACTTTTGCTGTCGGAACAATGAAGGCACAGCTTCCCGCCATAACGCTGAAGACAATGGACGGCAAGACCGTGAGGACTGACACGCTGTCGAACAACGGTAAGCCTTTTATAATCGACTTCTTTGCCACTTGGTGCAAGCCCTGCAACCGCGAGCTGAAAGCCATACAGGAGGTATATGAAGAGTGGCAGGAGGAAACAGGAGTGAAACTTATTGCCGTATCAATAGACCAAGCGCAGAACATAAACAAGGTGAAGCCGCTCGTAGACAGCTACGGCTGGGAGTATGAGGTGCTGCTCGATCCCAACAGCGACTTCAAGCGCGCACTGGGCATACAGATGATTCCATATGTACTGATAGTTGACGGCAAGGGAAATATTGTATACAAACACAACGGCTATACTGAAGGTGCAGAGCAGGAACTCATTGAAAAGGTGAGGGAACTTGTAGGCAAATAGCACGAACACAGAAACCAAATAAGTAAGATGAAGAGAGTAAAGAGGCAATTTATGCTTTTGTGCCTTTCGTCGGTATGCCTTTGTGCTGGTGCGCAAGACGACGGCGGCAACGGCATTGTGGTGACTGGAAGTATACAAAGCGATATTCTTATACCACAGGAAGACGAAAAGATTGGCACGGAGAAATACAGCGAATGGGGACTTACCAACACATACGCGGAAGTCGGTGTCATGAGCAAGTATGTTGATGCCGGCATGCGCATGGAATACTTGGAGCACCCTCTGCCCGGTTTTGAAAAGGATTTTAAGGGGTGGGGTATTGCTAACCTGTATGCAAAGCTACACATTAAAGACTTTGAAGTAACATTAGGAAGTTTCTACGAGCAGTTTGGCTCTGGATTCATCTTGCGCACATACGAGGAGCGCAGCCTCGGCATAGACAACTCGCTGCTTGGTGCGCGCGTTGCGGTAAAACCATTCGCAGGAGTAACAATAAAAGCCCTCACAGGTTTGCAGCGCCGCTATTGGAGTCTTGGCGACGAACTGATATCGGGCGGCGACGTGGAGTTGAGCCTCGACCAATGGGTTAAGTCTATGCAGAATAATGGCACATACCTGACACTTGGAGCATCGTTCGTGAACAAACACGAAGGCGACGAGGATATATTTGTGGATGCAACTCACAAACTAAACCTGCCCAATAGCGTGAATGCCTTTGACATACGTGCGCGACTGCAACACGGTGGGTGGAATATTCTTGCGGAATATGCACAGAAATCGCAAGACCCGTCGTTTGATAACGGATATATCTACCGCAAAGGCTATGTGGCAATGCTCTCTACATCATATTCAAAGAAAGGCATGAGCCTATTGCTACAGGCAAAGCGTAGTGACAATATGTCGTTCCGCAGCCGTAGGAGCATGAACGGCACTTCATCGTTCATCAACCACCTGCCGGCATTCACCACCGACCACACATATACATTGGCTGCTCTCTATCCATACGCTACGCAGCCCGATGGTGAATGGGCATACCAAGCCGAACTTGGCTATAACTTCAAGAGACATACAGTGCTTGGCGGTAAATATGGCACTAACGTGAAGATTAACTTCTCGCATATACACTCAATAGAAAAGAACATCAAGGACGGAGCTGCCAAAGGCACTGACGGCTATGGCTCGGCATTCTGGAAATGGGGCGATGACATGTTCTACCAAGACCTGAACATACAGGTGGAGAAAAAACTTTCGAGCGCATTCAAACTGAATCTCATGTACATGAACCAATTCTACAACAAGACAGTTGTGGAAGGCGAAGGCGGAATGATTCACTCCGACATCTTCGTAGCTGAAGGCAAATACAGGTTTAACAACAAACTGACACTGCGTGGCGAGGCACAATATCTCTCTACGCCTGACGACGAGGGCGACTGGGTGTTTGGATTGTTGGAATTATCGGTGCTGCCAAACTGGATGTTCACTGTTTCTGACGAATACAATTGCGGAGAAACAAAGATACACTATTATTCCGGATTCGTGACATTCAACAAGGGAGCGCACAGAATACAACTTGGCTACGGACGCACGCGTGCTGGCTTCAACTGCTCTGGTGGTGTATGCCGCATGGTGCCGGCAAGCAAAGGATTCACATTGTCATATAACTACAATTTCTAAAATATGAGACTGAATAATCTTTTAAACACGACGCTTGCAGGGCTCATTGCCTGCACGCTATGGTCGTGCGACAATATAAGCGAGGAAGACCGACTGATATATGTGAAGCCGGCGGAAGTAAATCGCAGCGTGCTGATAGAAGACTTTACCGGGCAACGTTGCGTGAACTGTCCTACAGCTACAGAGGAAATAGAAAAGCTGCAAGAACAATATGGCGAAGATGCGATAATAGCCGTGAGCATACATTCTGGACCATTCGGACACAGAACAACAATGTCGAGCGCGCGCCTATCGTTATGCACTGAAACTGGTGATGAATACTATACCCGTTGGGGCATAGAATATCAACCCGGAGTGATGATTAATCGCAGTGCCCCAATCTATAATACGGCAGAGTATGGCATTACAGTGCGTGATGCCCTCCAAAAGACAACGCCGCTCAACATGGAACTCGATGTGGAATATGATGCCAGCACAAGAAACGCGAAAATTAATGTGGCTGCTACCACGAGCGAGAACATCAACGGTAAGTTGCAAGTGTGGGTGATAGAAAACAACATAGTTGATGTGCAATATATGCCCAATGGTTCGCCGAATATGGAATATGTACACCAACATGTGTTCCGCACATCCGTAACAAACGATATCTTTGGCGATGACTTCAGTGTGATGGACACGGAGACGGAAACAGCGTCATACGAAGTTACATTGGACGACGAATGGAAAGCCGAGAACGTTGCCATTGTAGCATTCGTGAGCAACATTGCCGACGGAATACTTCAGGTGGTAAAGACAAACTTGACAACAGAAAATTAACAACTTAAATAATTTATAGCTTATGAAGAAAATATCTACCCTTGCACTTTTTATTTTTATGAGTGCTGTGGCGACTTGGGCGCAGACAGACGACACGTTCTATTTTGTGGACAAAAATGGTAATATAGTTCCCGACGGTACGGAACTGACCATAACCGAAGTAGAAGAAGACATCTTCGGAGGTGTGATGATGCCTACAGGCTTGTATGTTAAATCCAACAAAAGCGGCACGCTTTACGGCAGTATGAGCTACAACGTTGTTGAAATGTCGAATGGCGCGTTTCAGGTATGTTTTCCAGAGAACTGCACGCAAACGGAAAATACAGGAGAATACGAGACACCTGCCGGTCAGGTAAAGACTGAGGACATACAGGCAGAATGGCTTCCCGAAGCATACGGAACAGCCAAAGTGACACTGCAGCCCAAGACATATACCTATAACAGCGTTACTAAGAAATGGACCTTCGTTGGCGATGGTCCGAAGATTACCATTAATTTCATCTATACAGACCCTGCAGGAATAACGAATGCCGGGGCTGAGAGCAGAAAGGAAACAGGGCGATATGCTTTGGACGGCAGAAAACTGGCGCAGCCGGAGAACGGTATAAACATAATAAAGACCGACGACGGAAGGACACACAAAGTATTAATTAAATAATAAATAAAGGTATAGTTATGAAAAAGTTTTTTTTCAGTGTTGCCTTGGCGACTTTTAGTATCGTTGCCAATGCACAGGTGGTGATTCCCGTTAATCAGGGGGAAGGACTACTCCGCAAATCAAATGAAAAGATTGTACTAAACAATGGCAATGCAAGCCTTGCATCGCCAAAGAAGGCCGCATCGCTTGATAATACTACATTGTGGGGCTATTATCTGGGCGGATTTGTAATCAATGGAGTTGGTGTTCAAACAGCAGCAACTTACTGGGCCGGCTATTTTGTGCCTGGTAATGGTATCCTGAAAGGCAGTAGCATCAATGGTGTGAACCTGCCTATTTGGACAAAGAACAATATGTCCAATGTCAGCATCTGGATATCTGAGGATTTGGAGACAAACATTGTATCACAAAATGTCAATACATCTGACCTTACGGCATCTTCATACAATGCCATTGCTTTGGATGAACCATTTGCCATACCTGAAGATGGTATATTTGTCGGTGTGAAATTTACTATCAGCAGAACTTCTACCGATGGTGACAAATATCCTGTACTCTTTGCAGGCGATGCTTACACAAACTCGCTGGTCATGAAGTATACGACATCTACAGGTGGTGAAGACTGGGCTGACTACAGCAATGACTTCGGCTCTTTTGCCATGCAGTTGTTCTGTTCTAATCTGACTTTGCCCGAAAGAAGTGCATACTTCAACTCTGCATCACCAGCCACATCTCTGCCTGGTGCAGAAGTATCACTCCCCGTAGTCATCAGCAGCGATGGTTCTGAAGGCGTAAGCTCTATTGACTATATCGTAGAGATCGATGGCAATAAGACATCCAAGCATTTGGATTTGACGACTCCTATTGCAGGTGGCATTAGCAAGACAGGCAAAGCAACCCTGAGCTTTACGGCTCCCGAAATATATGGTAAGTATACTGCCAACATCAGCATTGAGAAAGTTAACGGTGACACTAACGCTGCAAGTGACAATGTATTGGCCGTTACAAACAAGGTTGTGGCAAAAATTGCTACCCGCCGTACAGTTGTTGAAGAGTTCACAGGCACAGGCTGCGGTTGGTGTCCACGTGGTTGGGCAGGTATGGAATTGTTGAAGGAAACGAAAGAGAATTTCATCGGCATTGCTTTCCACATGTATAACTCTTCAGATCCTATGTATAATGGAAATTACCCTCTCTATAATCTTGTTCCTGGCGGTGGTGCTCCTGGGTGTGCTGTGGATCGCAAGCTACTCGGCATAGATCCCTATTATGGAACTGACGACAGTATTGTCGATGATTTTGATGCTTGCAACGCCATACTTCCTGACGTAGATGTGACCGTTAGCGGAAAGTTCAACGACGACTTCACTGCAGTAGACATAACCGCCGACATTGAGTATCTAATAGACGGAGGAAAATACACGGTGGTTTACGTTTTAACAGCAGATGGCCTTAGCGGAACAACGACAGCATGGAAACAACAAAACTATTATTCTAGTTATTCTCCATCCGGCGACCCGCTTATCGACCAGTTCTGCCGTGGTGGCAAGTACGGACAGTCAGCTGTTTCTTTGGTTTTCAACGATGTCATGATTGGCAGCTCCTATAACAATAATGGCGTGAATCAAGCTCCTGCCCTTACTGGTGAAGTCAAGGTTGGTGAAGTAGCTACTGGCACCTACACCATCAGTATGCCTACGAAAACCACATTGAAGGAAGCCATCAACAACGATGAAGTTTATGCTGTTGCACTTGTTATTGCCAACGACGGGACAATCGCCAATGCTGCAAGAGCAAAGGTTACCAGTGCTGAGACCGGCATCGAGAACGCAATAGCTGACATAAATGCCAAGGAAGTTGCACGCTACAATGCCGCTGGTCAGATTATTTCAGCTCCGCAGAATGGACTGAACATAATCAAGCTTTCAAACGGCAAGACATTAAAAGTTATTGTCAAGTAAGATTTAAATATTGACTGAATATGAAAATCCCGTTGCCTGAAAGCGACGGGATTTTTTATCAAGTCATTGTTTAAAAGTCAGAAATCCAGACGGCATTCGTAGCCTGCGGCATCTATCTGCGCCATAACCTTGTCGGCAGGGCAAGTACACCACACACGGGCTTCGCCACGCTCAAGACTCACCTCAACCTTTGTCACTTCGGGAACTGACGATATAGCACCTTCAACATTGGCACGGCAGTGTGAGCAATTCATTCCCTCCACCTTTATTGTAAATGTTGGCTGGTCGGTTGCTGCATCAGAATGGCACGAGCAGCAGCAATCGGAATGACGATGGAAAATGCGCCTGAACACGAACACATTGGCGAGCAATACCAACAGGATTACGCCCGAGGCTATCTCAATGAACGACGGTGTTTCCTCGTGGCAGCAGCCGTGTGCCATCATGCCCATAGGGGTGAGGGCAAACCATTCGCGTGGCATAAGATAGTCCATAGCAAGACCGCACGCAATAGCACCTACGATGATTGATGCGAGATAGATGCATAGTGTCTTGCGACCCATAATCTTGCGCACCACAAGTATTGATGCTACGTTGCTTGCAGGACCTGCCATGAGCATTACAAGTGCCGTACCGGGCGAGAGTCCTTTCATCATCAGCGACACGGCGATGGGAATACTTCCCGTGGCACAAAGATACATTGGTATGGCAACGAGCAACACTAACAACATAGACACGAGGGTGTTACCCGAAAAAATCTCAAAGAACTGCACCGGCACGGCAACAGTGATTAAAGCCGCTATCAGCAGACCTATTATAAGCCACTTGCCCACATCCTGCAACATCTCTACAAAACCATAGTCGAAGGCTATCTTCATGCGTTCCATAAACGAGAGGTGCTTGGTTTCACTGACAGTTGCGGTTGTATCGGCGTTGCCACACGCATTGCCGCACGATGCATCGCCGTCAAACTTATTTACAAGACAGCCACCGAAGAAAGCCGTAACGAGTGCTGCTATCGGGCGTATAATGGCAAACACTGGTCCCATAACCGAATATGTTGCCATAATGCTGTCTACACCCGTCTGTGGAGTGGCTATGAGGAACGATGTTGCCGCACCCTTCGATGCACCCTCACGACGCAATGCCGCCGTTGTTGGTATTACGCCGCACGAACACAGAGGCAATGGTATGCCGAGTATTGCCGCCTTCACTACCGAGCGCCAGTTGCCCGATGACAGGTGACGCGAAAACAGGCTGCGAGGCACAAATGCCTGAAGCACTCCGGCTATGAAGAAGCCCAAGAGCAGATAGGGAGCCATCTCGCACAGCAGATACCAAAACGACTGTACATAGTCTGAAATAATTTCTGAAATCATAATATCCTAATTTTATTTTGTTCTTTCAGCGTGCAAAATTACTATAATGCCAATGCAATCTTGTTGCAAAAAAGAAGGTAGGACTTTCACAAGTTCTACCTTCTGTAATTGTTCAACTTTTACACCATCTATTTAACTAATGCGGTAAATAGATGATTCCAAGTCATTTGTCTCACGACAAGTTAGACTTAGACTGTTAATAACCTTAATAATCTAATACCATGAAAAACACGTTGCAAAGATAAGAGTTTTTATTTACAATGCAAATATTTCATTATCTTTTTTAGGTTATTTAAAGGTTTTCCCAGTCCATTTAATATTTTTTCGATATTTATACTGTTTTTCCTGTATATTTTCCTCGCCAAGCATGGGTTTCGACAATGCGAGAACAATTTCTTCGGGCGATTTTCCGAAGGTTGCCATGATGTAGCAATCTCTATCAGGTACTTGAATCATATTAGCCAGATTCACCATAGGCTGTGGCTGCCATTCCTGCCACTTGGCAGTATAAAAAGTCAGCGTGCTCTCCATTTTTGCGTATGTGGAAACAACGCATACAACGTGTGTGCAACTGTCCGTTGTCAGTTCCTCCACGGGCAGCACTCCCATTTCCACCACCAGCGCATCACTGAGCGTAAGGTGCAGATAGTCAGTGCTTATGGTGTCAAGCACCGACTTGCCATTAAACCTGTTAGTAACCTCTGCCTTCATTCCCGCGTCAAGATAGTCAATCATGTCGAGCCTGTCGTTATGCGTGATGTAGGGCATCAGCGAATCGGGCATCTGCCTGAACACATCCGCCATCGTAACCGTCTGCGCCGTGGCAGGCGCGAGAAACGCCAGCGTCAGCACCGCCGACAATATCATTCGTTTTACCATTTCCTGCATTTTCATTATTCCTTGTGTTTCCAAATTTTCATTACCTTTGCCCTTATCACAATTATGTTTATGAGCGAAATTAGCACAAACAATGCCATGCCGAGCAGCACCGACGGCAACATGCTTCCCTCGTCGATGTCGGGGAAAAGCAGCACTATCATATCCATATAATATCGGCGCACGGCAAACAGTAACGCCAATGCTATCACGAGCACGGCGAGGTTAAGACCTATAGTAAGCAACTGATATGGCATCGACACCCTCGCCGGCGTATAGCCTATGAGCAGAAGGTTTTCGAGTTTCTCCGCATTTTTCTGCACAAGCAGATATATGCTCAGCATCAGGATATAGAAACTCAATGCCGATATCACCAGTCCGATAATCATTACAAGGCTGACCGTCATTTTTAGGAAATAGGTGGTCTTTTCGGCATTCAGGCGGTCGTCTTCCACCTCGTAGTTCTTGCCGTCAACGTATTTCACGATGCGCTCGTCGGCAGTGTTAGCCACCTCCACAATCACCCTCGACGGATTGCTCTGCCTGTCGGGAGCATAGTTTTCGTTGCTCCAGTCCATAAACGCCTGCGGCACGAGTATCGAGTTAAGCCTGTTCGAAAAACCTATTACCTTGCCTTTATATGTGTCGCTCTTACCATTGCCCTGCACAAACAGCACAAAGTCTATCATACCCACAAGACCGTCGCTTATCTTCGGCAGCGAATGGCTTTGCGCAAATCCGAAGTTATACATCGTCAGATACGTGCGTGGCAGTATTATTGGTATTGTCTCGTCGCCAGGCTGCCACTTCCAACTGTCCAAAGGCACGTCAACAAAATGGTCGGGCACGCTCTCAAAGAACAGTTCCGATGACAGCACGCTTATTCCGTTTACCTTCATGTGCGCATCCACCTTGTATTCCGTGGCGGTAAATTTACCCACGCTTTCCACAAACGCCTGTTCGCCGATGTCCGCCATTTCCGCTGCCGTAAAAGTGTTGGCAGTGCCGCTCAGCGTGTTGCCCGTGGTTATGCGCTTGCTCATTATTATATAGTCGTTGCTCATAAACGAGTCGCCGCCCGTGAACACTGGCAGCACATCGCTGTAGAACTGCCATCCGAGCAGCACTATGAGCATACCGAAAAGATTTGCAAAGAAGAAACCAGCCAACTGTCCGTGGCTTATATGCCTGCGAAGGAGTTTCCACACCATATTCATAGCCTTATCCTCCTTTCATAATCCAGTTCAACGTGCTTGCCGATACTCGTAACAATCACTCCTGCACCCTGCGCCTTTGCCTCCTGCATCATTATGTCCATCATCGTCTGCGAGTTCTCATCGTCAAGGTGGCTGATGGGCTCGTCAACCATTATGAAACTGAACGGCTGCACGAGTGCGCGTATCATTGCCACGCGCTGCTGCTGTCCGAACGACATGCGGCACACAGGCGTGTCCTTCTTGTCGCCAATGCCCATAGCGTCGAACCACTGCGCTATCTGTCTCTCGTCTTTATGGTGTGTCAGGTTGTTCTTTATCTTCACGTTCTCCATAGCCGTTAGTTCAGGAAACAATCGCAGCTCCTGAAACAAATGGCTCACCTCCTGACGGCGCACGTTCACCCAGCGCGCCACGCCAAACGAGCGAGTGTCCACATCGTCAAACATTATGCTGCCGCTATAGTCGTGTCTGTAACCGAGTATATAGCTGCAAAATGTGCTCTTGCCCCTGCCGCTGGCAGCCTCTACGAGATAGAGGTGTCCGCGCTCAAAAACAAGTTCCCTGCTCCACACGTCAGACGACAGGTCGGTCTGCTGACTGAACACCTGCGGCATAACGTTCTTGAACATTATCTTTTCCATTCACTTTTTCCTTTTTAATACAAAAAGTTGGAAACTTCCTTGGAAGTCCCCAACTCTCGTACGCCTGCAGGGGGTCGAACCCTGGACACCCTGATTAAGAGTCAGGTGCTCTACCAACTGAGCTACAAGCGCAATTAAATATTAACATTGAAAAATCCAACTTTGTACGCCTGCAGGGGGTCGAACCCTGGACACCCTGATTAAGAGTCAGGTGCTCTACCAACTGAGCTACAAGCGCATCCTTTTTGGTGCATTTCTCCAAATGCGGTGCAAAGGTACATACTTTTCTCCAAACCTGCAAATTTTTCACACCTTATTTTGAAATCACGTTTTATTTTTTCCGTAATCTTTACATCGTGTTTTGTCTTATACAATAATTATTATTTATATTCCATATTCATATTTATTTAAAAGATTTGTGTATATAAAAAAATAATAGTAATTTTGCAGTGAACAAATAATTGCGCAGGGAAAAATGATTCTCAAGAAACTATCTATAGTAAACTATAAGAACATTGCGGAGGCAACGCTTGAGATGTCACCGAAGATAAACTGTTTCATTGGGCATAACGGTGCGGGCAAGACAAACGTGCTCGATGCCGTTTACTATTTGTCGTTCTGTCGTAGTAGCGGCAATCCTGTTGACTCGCAACTGATACGCCACGATGAGCCGTTTTTTGTTCTCGAGGGCGAATACGTTGCCGATGCAGGTACGGATGATGATGACGTGCTGTCGATATATTGCGGAATGAAGCGCGGAACAAAGAAGCATTTTAAACGCAACAAGAAAGAATACAAGCGACTGTCGGAACACATAGGGCTGATACCGTTAGTTAAGGTTGCCCCCGGCGACACTCTGCTGATAGAAGGCACAAGCGACGAACGCCGCCAACTGATGGATGTGTCGATAGCGCAGTATGATAACCAATACATACAGGCATTGGCAAATTATAACAAAGCACTGCAACAACGCAACATCATGCTGCGTGTCGAGGAAGAGCCAAACATAGACTTGCTTGCCATTTGGGAAGAGCAGATGGCACAGTATGGAGAAGTGGTCTACGAGGCACGCCGTCGGTTTGTGGAGCAATTGCTGCCTATGTTCCAAAGATATTATGACAGTATATCAATGGGCAATGAGACTGTAGGATTGGAATATACATCGCACTGCCAGCGTGGTTCGCTATTGGATGTGATACAACGTGACAGGCATAAGGACCGTGCCGTGGGATATTCGCTGCACGGGGTGCATCGCGACGACCTTTGCTTCACATTGTCAGGGCATCAGATGAAACGTGAGGCGAGCCAAGGACAAAAAAAGACTTTTGTCATTGCATTGAAATTAGCACAGTTTGAGATGCTGCGCCAAGTGTCGCAGTGCAGCAACACGCCGCTGCTATTGCTCGACGACATCTTCGACAAACTTGATGCCGACCGTGTGGAACAGATAGTGAAACTTGTGGCTGGTGATGAGTTCGGTCAGATTTTCATTACCGACACCAACAGGGAGCATCTTAACATAATACTTGACAGGTGCAGTTTTCCACATCGCATTTTCCACGTTGAGAACGGCGTGATAAGTTGAAATATTTTAAGCGAAGGAGAATTTAGTATATGTTCAGGACAAAGGAAAAGCCAGTAAAAGAGGTTGTGATGTATTTCCTGCGACAACGAGGATTGGAAACGCCGTTGCTGCAATACCGCCTGATGCAGTCATGGAAAGAGGTGGCTGGCGATGTCGTTCACAGTTACACCCGTGAACTGAACATACACAACCAGATACTTTACGTGTCAATAACAAACACTTCACTGCGCGCCGACCTTAGCATGATGAGGCAGCATTTCGTGCAGAAACTCAATGCCAAGGTAGGCACGCAGGTGATTACCGATATAAGGTTTTGCTAATCTTTTGGTTGATTATCTTTAAAATCATTTATGTAAGAACTAAATTTCTTTCTTTACAAATAAAAATTCGCAAATATGCTAATTATTGAGAAATAATTATTATCTTTGCACCGAAATCGTAATCATACAATGAATATTGAATTTGAAAATACGGCTTTGGAAGAACTTTATACAAGCGGTGTCACACAAAACCACCAATACAAAAGGTTGGCAAAAGATATTGTCAAGCGTTATGTTAAGGTGGTAAACTATATGAAAGCAGCACGCAGGCTTGAAGAACTTTTCCTCATCAAGTCGCTCCACTATGAGAAAAAGAAAGGCGACCTGAAAGGAGTGGACGCAGTTTGGATAAACGACCAGTACAGGTTGTTATTTCACAGCTCTCCCGATAATAGCGGTATTATAGTAAATGCATTAATCTTTGAAATTTCCAAACATTATGAATAAGAAAGACTTAACCCCATTTGTAGCCACACATCCCGGCGAAATGATAAAGGACGAGTTGAAGGAACGCAAAATGACACAAAAACAACTCTCTATAGAAACCGGCATCAAACCGTCGGTGCTCAGCGAGACAATTAACGGCAAGCGCAGTATCTCACTAAATGTTGCCATCGCTTTGGAGAAATCGCTTGGCATACCATCTGAAATGTGGATGAACCTTCAGACACAGTATAACCTCGACACGGTTAAAATTGCCAAGCGCGACAATCAAAGAGAAACAGTCAGCATTACCATTCCAGTCAGCGACCGTAATCTGCTTCGCGAAATTGTCCGTAAGTTTGGGTGGGCTTGTATGTTCTGATTTTATCACTATTCCCAAATAGAAATGAAATGAATAAAAAGAAATTGTTACATATATAGTATTTGAGGAGAAGTTTATTTCATTAAAAGTAATATTAATTCAAGTATAACTAAACTTAATATGATCAATAATTTGTATATTATAAATAATACAATTTATAAAGTATATACATCTATTGCTGTAATTAGGCATATTTTATGTGTTATAATGTTTTGCATTTTTATGCCATCGTGTATTTCTAACTCAAATAAAGTTGAGTATACAAAAAATGAAATACCATATGATAAATTGTTAATCTCCCAATATTTAGGAGAAGGACATGTTATGG
>JAFLSE010000129.1:304-536 GCA_022511075.1 Prevotella sp. | reverse complement strand
GTCACAACTGGTGGCTCAGCTGGAAACGTAGCAGGACGTTGATTGATAATTTGATTTTCGTTTGAATTGATAAAAAATAGCGGCCCGTTCTTTCAGGCCGCCATTTTTCTTACTTGATTGTCTTTTCCAGAGAATATCAAAGATTCCGCAACAAGTTGCTCATGTTGACTTTCTTGTCGATCAGGGCGCGAAGTTCGGCGATCGGGACGCGGGTCTGCTCCATGGTGTCGCG
>JAFLSE010000129.1:0-276 GCA_022511075.1 Prevotella sp. | reverse complement strand
ACGATAGCGCTTGCCGATGGAATCCTTTTCATCATACTGGTAGGCGAAATCGTATTTGAGTTCGTTCACGACCTCCTGGGCCTTCTCCGGCAGTCCGTCTTTCTTGACGAGCGGCAGGATGGCCATAACGCAATATCCGCACATACGGCGGCTGCGGATATATCGCCATTCCGGAGTTCTTCCCGTTCAACAGCCGGCTGATAAAGATAATTCATCGGGCGATTCTCGGTTTCCGCCAGCAAGGCATTACCGATGTGATTCTCGACCTGCGGCTCA
>JAFLSE010000128.1 GCA_022511075.1 Prevotella sp. | reverse complement strand
AAATATTAAACCAGCATTGGAACGCTTAAAAGAAAAGATTGCCAAAGATAAGAAAGAAGATGTACAGAACATAATCACGATGCTTGACAACTCTAAAATAAAACAATTTTACAAACATAAATCAGAAAAAGAAGGAGGAATAACTAAAGATGGTGGGGACTACATCGACAGTATAAAGGATAAACTGAAAAAGCTTTAGAGCAGTGTCGATATGTCGTTTTATGCAAAGCATATTTCTATAGAAAACCGGCAAAATCACTTTGTGGTAGGCATATATTTGCAATGCCGTCGTCAGCTCTCCTAAATGCCTTTTTCCTGTCTTAAACGACAACGGCGTATTGCTGAAATGCCCAGCCGTCGGCGTCTGGAGTGGTGAACGGGTACAAATTATAATAGTCAGCGAATACAGATTATGAGTGTCAGCGGTTGTCCACAAGTCTGAAAAACGGTTGCCATAGTTTCGGGGGAACGGTTGAGTGATAATGCCATTATATGTCATAGATGAAAAACTCTTTTGTATAAACGAATTATAAGAT
>JAFLSE010000127.1 GCA_022511075.1 Prevotella sp. | reverse complement strand
GGGACTGGACGACACGATAGTCATCACTCGCAGCAACAAGCGGGCAAACATCTACAATCAAGGCATCCGCAACATGGTGTTGGGGCGAGAGGACCAACTCTGCACAGGCGACCAACTGATGATTGTGAAGAACAACTACAGCCTCATCCCAAGTAGCGAGGAGGCGAGCGGTGCGCCCTCCTTCCTTGCGAATGGCGACAGGTGCGTGGTGCGTCGGGTGCGCAACGTACACGAGCTCTACGGCTTCCACTTTGCGGAGGTAACGATGACTTTTCCCGACTACGACGACTACGAACTGACGGCAACGGTATTGCTCGACACGCTGACCTCGGAGGCTCCTGCACTGACGCGCGAGCAACAGGAGCAACTCTATCAAGCCGTGATGGAAGACTATGCCGACATTCCCTTGAAACAAGACCGTCTGAAAAAGCTGAAGCAAGACCGCTACTACAACGCCCTGCAAGTGAAGTTCGCATACGCCGTCACCTGCCACAAGGCCCAAGGCGGCCAATGGTCACACGTCTACATCGACCAAGG
>JAFLSE010000126.1 GCA_022511075.1 Prevotella sp. | reverse complement strand
GTGTAAAAACCATCTGGGGTGTGGAGTTGAGGGCAAAGGCGGTCATCATTACCGCTGGTACTTTCCTTAATGGATTGATGCACATAGGTCGGAAGATGGTGGCAGGTGGTCGCATTGCAGAGCCTGCTGTTACTAATTTCACGGAAAGCATTACTCGGCATGGCATCCGCTCGGAGCGAATGAAGACTGGTACACCTGTCCGCATTGACAAACGCTCCGTTCATTTCGAGGATTTAGAGGTGCAAGAGGGCGAACACGACTTTCATCAATTCTCCTATATGAGTGAGCCTCGCCCATTGCCCCAACTGACTTGTTGGACTTGCAACACCAATGCTGCCGTTCACGAGACTTTGCGCTCTGGGCTCAAAGACTCCCCACTCTACAATGGTCAGATACAATCTATCGGACCACGCTATTGTCCTTCGATAGAGACAAAGCTCATGACTTTCCCTGACAGGGAGCAACACCCATTGTTCTTGGAGCCAGAGGGCACAGATACCAACGAAATGTATCTGAATGGCTTTTCTTCCTCGTTACCG
>JAFLSE010000125.1 GCA_022511075.1 Prevotella sp. | reverse complement strand
ATGTACCGTTATCTGTCATATAAGGAATAGAACCAAGGAACACGTCTTGAATAACCGTGTCAAAGTCCTCATGGTCAGGGTCAGAGCAATAAAGTTTGAGTTTCGCTTTCAAAGGCACACTATATGTCAGACCACGCTCCAAACATTCTTCAATGGAATAGCGAGGTGCATCAATATAGTAGTCCAAGAACTCAAGAACGAAGTTATTGCGAGTATCAGCAATAGGAAAATTCTCTGCAAACACTTTGTAAAGACCATCTTTCTTCCTTTTCTCTGGAGGAGTATCCAACTGAAGGAAGTTTCTGAACGACTTGAGCTGAACGTCCAAGAAGTCAGGATATGGCATCGGGTTCTTTACACTTGCAAAGTTAACTCGGTTGTTGATGATTTGAGACATCTGATATTATTTATTTGAATTAAAAGCAAGGTTATATCCAGCAATTCTTACTGGGGAAGTCCATTATTCTCACACAAAGTAAGAAAATAAACTTATGTCCTAAAAGACACAAAAAGGTTAAGAACCCTCAACCTGAGGATTC
>JAFLSE010000124.1 GCA_022511075.1 Prevotella sp. | reverse complement strand
CGAACTTATGAACAAGGCAGCTGGGATATTGTTTGAATACGAGGATTTCGGCGCATTCTGCAAGGCTGGCAGCGACGTAAAGACTACCTTGTGCAGCATCTACGCCGCGCGTTGGCATCAGACCTCCCCCACAAGTTGGTATTTTGAGATTTCTGCCAACCGTTTCCTTCGCAACATGGTGCGCGCTGTTGTCGGCACATTAGTGGAAGTTGGCAGGGGCAAGATGTCGATAGACGACTTCCGCAAAGTTATAGAAGGCAAGAGCCGTTCGTGTGCCGGCGAGAGCATGCCCGCCAAAGCCCTGTTCCTTGAGAAAATAGAATATTAAGTATTGTTGCTTTTTCGTATTAAAGAAAGTAAACAGCCTGTTCACTGGGAGCGTTTAAGCCATTCACTGTCAGTGAATATATCAAACACTAATCACTAATAACTACGAATATGGCAAAGATTACCGTACAGAATACTCTAATCACTGTCGTTAGCATCGACGAACATGATTACATTTCGCTTACTGACATGGCAGCTGCCAAAGATGGAGG
>JAFLSE010000123.1 GCA_022511075.1 Prevotella sp. | reverse complement strand
CCCCTCGCCCTATCTGTTCTATTTCGATTTCGGTGGCTTCCGCATCTTTGGTTCCAGTCCCGAAACGCATTGCCGCATTGAGAACCTTGCGCCGAAAGCATCTGGAAAGAAGGCCTATCGTGCCTATATAGACCCCATTGCCGGTACTACCAAGCGCACGGGCGATGCCGAGAAAGATCGCCAAGGGGCTGACTATCTGCGCAATGACCCCAAGGAGAACGCCGAGCACGTGATGCTGGTAGACTTGGCGCGCAATGACTTGTCCAGAAACTGCCACGACGTGAAGGTGGAATTTTACAAAGACCTGCAATACTATTCGCACGTCATTCACCTCGTTTCGCGGGTCAGCGGTATGCTTGACGATGGTGCTGACCCCGTGAAGGCGTTTATCGACACCTTCCCTGCCGGCACGCTGAGCGGTGCGCCCAAGGTACGCGCCATGCAGATTATCAGCGAGTGTGAGCCTCACAACCGAGGTGCCTACGGCGGTTGCATCGGCTTCATTGGCTTCGATGGCTCGCTCAATCAGGCTATCACCATC
>JAFLSE010000122.1 GCA_022511075.1 Prevotella sp. | reverse complement strand
TGCAAGAGCATGGACGAGGTGAACAACCTCACAATCGACGGCGAGAACATCAAGGATACCATCACAAACCGTTCAGGTGTGACAGGCGAGAAGATGGAACTCGATGGCTTCAACTATGTTGAGGGCGAGGACATCATCGCTTACAACCACATGAACCAGAACTTCCTCTGCGCTCTCGTTGTCCTCAACAAGAAAGGTTACGAAGAGGCAGGCAAGGGCGTAGCAATGCAGGTTGCAGCCATGTCTCCAATCGCCCTCAGTGCAGACACTGTGCCACAGGACGTTAAGGATGCTGAAACTCGCAACGCAATCGAGAAGGCTAAGCAGAATCAAATCGGCAAGGCTGTTGAGGTTGCTCTCAAGAAGGCAGGCATCAACCCAGCACACGTTGACTCTGAAGACCACATCGAGTCTAACACTGCTAAGGGCTGGATTACTCCTGAAGAAGCAGCAAAGGCTCGTGAAATCAAGGCTACAGTCGCTAAGGAGGCTGAGGCAAACCTGAAGGAGCAGATGATTGAGAACATCGCTAAGGGTATGGTTG
>JAFLSE010000121.1 GCA_022511075.1 Prevotella sp. | reverse complement strand
TGGGTCGGCATCGACCACGAGGACTGTTTTCTCCAGAGTGGCAAGCGAGGCTGCCAAGTTGATAGTCGTAGTCGTCTTACCAACACCGCCTTTTTGGTTTGCTAAAGCAATAATCTTTCCCATAATCAATTCTTACACTTTTGTGTATAATAGGCTGCAAAGTTACGAATTTTATGCGAGAATCAGCCAAATATCAACCTTTTTTAGTAAATTTGCAGGCAAATCATGATTTTAGATGAAAAACAATAAACCGTTAATTCTTATTTCCAACGACGACGGCTATGAGGCGAAAGGCATCAATAGTTTGGTGGAAATGATACGCGATATGGCCGACATCATCGTGTGTGCCCCAGATAGTGGTCGTAGTGGATTTTCTTGTGCTTTCACTGCCGTTGCTCCTCTGACATTGACTCCTCGCAAGCAGGAAGAAGGACTGGAGGTGTGGTCGTGTAGTGGTACACCTGTCGATTGTGTTAAACTTGCATTGGAGGAACTCTGCCGTGAGCGTCGTCCACAGATGATAATCGGAGGTATCAATCATGGCGACAATG
>JAFLSE010000120.1 GCA_022511075.1 Prevotella sp. | reverse complement strand
CCGAGAGTATAGTTACCACGGCCATCAAACTTTGACTCAATTCCCTTGAAGTCACGGATACGAGGAAGAGAAACACGGATGAGTCTCTCAAGGAACTCGTACATGCGCTCACGGCGAAGTGTAACCATCACACCAATAGGCATCTGCTTACGGAGACGGAAATTAGAGATATCCTTCTTTGACTTAGTTGCCACAGGCTTCTGACCTGTAATTTGGGCTATCTCGTTCATCGCAATCTCAATAACCTTTTTGTCAGCAGTTGCAATACCAAGACCTTGGTTTACCACAATCTTCTTCAGCACAGGAATCTGCATCGGAGAAGAGTAGTTGAACTGCTTCTGGAGTGCTGGAGCAATCTGCTCAGCATATACTTTCTTTAATTGTGCAGTAGTACTCATTAGATTTCCTCCCCTGACTTTTTAGCGTAACGAACTAACTTTCCATTCTCACCCATTCTGCGACCAATACGAGTTGGCTTACCAACCTTAGGATCAATCACATTAAGATTTGAGATATGGATTGGAGCTTCCTGCTCGATAATACCTCCCTGTGGATG
>JAFLSE010000012.1 GCA_022511075.1 Prevotella sp. | reverse complement strand
GACACCCAGTAGAAAACGTATGGCTCAGCAACATCACCCTTCACCATAAGGGCGGTGTGCAACCATCTGAATTGGAGCAGATATCCGACACCATAAAGGATGAGAAGGAAAAGGAATACCCCGAATCAACCATGTGGGGCAACTTGCCAGCCAAAGGTTTCTATGTGCGCCATGCACGCAACATTAATTTCAGTAATGTGCGCATAATCACGGAAAATCCCGACGCACGTCCTGACTATGTGAATGATGATGTTGATACGCCTATGGCATGGGGCGATCTCGGCAACGGCACATACGCCAATCCTGTGATTAATGCCGATTTTTCCGACCCTGACGTAATCCGCGTTGGCGATAAGTTCTATATGGTAGCATCCGATTTCCATTTTATGGGTATGCAAGTATTGGAGTCCACGGATATGGTAAACTGGCGCTATGCCAGTCAAATCTATTCACGTATCGACGAACCGGGATGGGATAATAACAAACACTACGCCGGCGGTTCATGGGCTCCTGCTATTCGCCATCACGACGGAAAATTCTACGTGTATTTCTGTACTCCGGATGAAGGACTATATATGTCAACGGCAACCGATGCCCACGGACCTTGGAGTCCGCTACATTTGGTAAAGCGCGTGGAAAAGTGGGAAGATCCATGTCCTTTTTGGGATGATGACGGACAAGCCTATCTTGGGCGCAGCCGTCACAGGGCTGGTCCTATCATCGTGCATAAAATGTCACCCGACGGAAAGCAATTGCTCGACGACGGCATTACCGTATATACAGGACCTGTTGCAGAAGGCACAAAATGGCTGAAACGCAACGGGTTTTACTATCTCATAATTCCAGAAGGAGGCGTAGGACAAGGTTGGCAGACCGTGCTCCGTGCAAAAAACATATATGGTCCTTACGAACGACGCATTGTGCTCGAACAAGGTTCAACAAACGTGAACGGTCCACATCAGGGCGCACTCGTTGATGCTCCTGATGGCAGTTGGTGGTTCTACCATTTTCAGGAAACGCCTGTCTTGGGTCGTGTGGTGCATTTGCAGCCAGCACGTTGGCAAGACGACTGGCCCGTAATAGGCATTGACTACGACGGTAACGGCATAGGAGAGCCTGTTGCCGTGTGGAAAAGTCCAATAACACCTTCAAGCGACTATACCTTGCAAACCGATGACGATTTTTCCGACAGCACACTCGGACTGCAATGGCAGTGGAATCATAACCCCAACAACGAGAAATGGAGTCTTTCCGAGCGCAAAGGCTGTCTCACTCTATATGCTATGCCTGCTGACAGCCTGAAGGACTGCCGTAATATGCTTACACAAAAAGTCATTGGCTATCAGAGCGAGAGCACTACCCTTCTAACCTCTGATGGCGATAATTTCGCAGGACTTTTTTGTTCTGGTAAGCAATTCCGCGCCATAGGCATATCCAAACAAGGCATCTGCATTGAGGAGAATGGACAACGTCACATAGTAAAACAAGGAAAATTTCCAAAACTTTGGTTCAAGGTAACTAACGATTGCGTAAATAACAATCACCAGTTCTATTATAGCACCGACGGCACAAACTTCACTTATGTAGGCGAACCTTTCCCTATGCGTTCCGGCTATTGGAAAGGAATCCGTGTTGGTTTGTTCTGCTATGGAAAGAGCGGAAAAGCACAATTCGACCTTTTCCGTCAAAATTCCAACGGTTCTTCTTTGTCTTTCAAGTAATAATCGCTGAGCATTCCTATCAGCGTTGTTATCTCCTTGACAGCATGTGCCGTGTTCGTTGAAATCTCTTGTTTTCGCAAGCGCAGCATCATCGTACCATACAGGGCATTCATGCAAGTCTCCACCTCGTGCTCGTCGTTGTTTGCACCACGACGACGCAGTTCCACGATGTATGGCAGTACCTTATAGTATTCTGACGAATAAAAGGGATATTTTGTGCTGTCGAGCAGTTGCTGATGCAGTTCACATAACTGCTGCATCGTAACCATATTTATCTGCAAATGCCCCTTCTCGCGCTTTCCCTCGGAATTCATCATACGAATCAGGTTGCCAAACCAATCGGTAAGTTCCTCCTTCTGTTCGTCGGTATAGTCGAATTTTGCGATGTAATCACGCTGTATTGCAGCCAACGAACAGCCGAAGGCCCGTATCGTGTCTTCCACCTGCCACATATATAGCAGGTATTCTGCTATGCTTGTTTTCCTGAGCTGTGCCGATATATACATTTAGAAGAATCTATAAAGGTTTGTAACAGTGCCGAAGAGCATTATGACCGAAAATATCATAACCACCCACCCTATCACTTGATTAATAATCTTCAGTCCGCTGTTGTCGAACTTACTGCCTACCTTGTCCACAAGCCACGTAAGACCGAACCACCACAGCATCGCGCCTGCCACTATACTCATGAAGCCCACACACATCTCAAAAGGATGGTTTGGCAACACGAAGGCAAACTGTGCAAAAGTTGCGATGAAAAGGAACACAATAAGCGGATTGCTGATTGTTACCAAGAATGCCGTCAGTCCGTTGTGAAACAGCGTACCACGCTTGTTCGATGTCTGACGGATATTTCTCGTCGGGTCGCTGCGATAGGTGTATATGCCGAAAATGAGCAGCAGCACACTACCTATTATCTGCAAATAGAAGCGGTTGCGCTCGTCGTTCACAAAATCCATCAGGAAACTCATTCCAAAACCCGTCAGCGCAGCATAAATAATGTCGCTTACGGCAGCACCGGCACCTGTTACGAGCCCATACCAACGCCCTTTGTTGAGCGTGCGCTGTACACAAAGCACACCCACAGGTCCCATGGGAGCCGAGGCGATGATGCCTATAAGCATTCCCTTGAAAATGAAATCCAATATGTTCAAATGCAACGTAAACGGCATAGCGGACGCAAAAGTACATAAAAATTATAACATAGGCAAGATTTTTGCAAGTTTTTTCGTTTTTAATTCAAAAAATGCCTACCTTTGCAAGCATTCAATGATTAACAACAAAAAGACAAATATGAACTCACAACAACAAATCAAACCATACGTTATTGGCTTGGACTTGGGTGGAACAAATTCAGTGTTTGGAATAGTGGACAGCCGAGGTGAAATCAAGGCAACCACCTCAATAAAGACACAAGGCTACACCACAGCAGAGGAATATGTGGACGCAGCCATGGAAAGTCTGCAACTGATAATCGACCAGGTGGGCGGCATAGATACCATCAAGGCTATGGGTATAGGCGCACCAAACGCCAATTACTATAACGGAACAATCGAGCTTGCCCCCAACCTTGTATGGGCAAACAAGACCATAGTGCCGTTGGCAAAGATGTTCAGCGACAGGCTCAACGGCATTCCCGTGGCAATGACCAACGATGCCAATGCCGCAGCCATAGGCGAAATGACCTACGGCGTGGCACGCGGAATGAAGAATTTCATAATGATTACCCTCGGCACGGGTGTGGGCAGCGGCATCGTTGTAAACGGACAACTGCTCTACGGGCACGACGGTTTTGCAGGCGAATTGGGACACGTCACAATGGTACGCGAGGGTGGACGCACTTGCGGCTGCGGACGCACGGGCTGCTTGGAAACCTATTGTTCTGCCACTGGCGTTGCACGCACGGCACGGGAAATGCTGTCTAAAAGTGCGATTCCATCGTTGCTTCGCGAACTCGACCCTGAAAAGATAACGTCGCTCGACGTTGCCATAGCCGCAGGCAAGGGCGATGAGATAGCCAACGAGATTTTCAGGTTCACAGGCGAGATGCTCGGCAAGGCATGTGCCGATTTCACCGCTTTTTCTTCTCCAGAGGCATTCGTTTTCTTCGGCGGTCTCGTAAAAGCCGGCGACCTGATAATGAATCCCATCAAGGATGCTTACGATGCCCACGTAATGAATATTTTCAAGGGCAAGGCAAAATTTCTTGTAAGCGGTCTCGACGGAGCAAGCGCCGCCGTGCTCGGTGCAAGTGCTATTGGCTGGGAGATTTAGGTCAACATTCAAATGAACAACATAAACAAATATTCCAAAAACAAAATGCCCCTTGCTTCGCAGCAAAGGACACTTTCAATAGGTATTAGTCTTTTAAGGTAAAAAGATTGTATTCAGGATAACGAGTGCAAAGTTATATGTTTTTATTAAGCTTTGCAAACGTTTTTATATGTTATATAACATATTTCGAGCTTTTCAGCATATTTTTCGGAAAAGTAGACAAAACGCAAAAGCACAAAAATAAAAAAACAGACAATTACTTGCCTGTTTCCTATCTTATTCTGTCAGCAGCCCTCACAAGCTGTTCGTCTGCGTTTATCGCCCGTCGTGCCATAAGGTTGAATATAAGTGCTACGGCTGGCAAGGCAGCACCAACACTTGGCGCAAAGGACAGCGAGGTCACGTCAATAGAGCCTCCCCACAACTTTGCAAGCACTGCATAGACAATGTACCACCCGATAACGAGCAACGATGAAAACGAACAAAGACGCATCTGCAATTTGCGGTTGCGATACATAAATATGGTATATAAAGATATCACAACAACAAGCAGCAATATGACGAACAATGGCACAGCGACAAAACTAAACACATGCTCAGCACCACCCATTTGCATGATGCAGAGATTGTAGAGTTTTGCGGTCAGCAATCCGTCATCTACATATCTTCCCAAAGGCAGCGACAGGCAGACTACGCTGCATATTGCCGCAACAAGTAAATATATGGTTTGTATGCGTTGTATCATAACGCTTCCACGTTTTTGTGTTCAATATTAATTTGCTTCTACCTCTTCGTCAAGCAATTCTTCGCTCATTGAAGACTGGTTGCGTTGGTCACGCCAGTAAACCTTATCTTCCACAAATTCCTGTGTCGCCAGCAGACTTGGCTTCGGCAATTTCTCATAGTAGCGCGAAATTTCTATCTGCTCCCTATTCTCAAACACTTCCTCGAGCGAATCGTTATACGATGCAAACTCCGCAAGTTTCTTGCTCAGGTCATCCTTTATCTGCACGGAAATCTGGTTTGCGCGCTTTGAGATGATTGCCACGCTCTCATAGATGTTGCCAGTCTCATGGCAAAGGTCCATAATGTTGCGTGTCACTGTGTTTGTAGGTGCTTTACTCTTCTTGTAGTCCATATTTTTATAAACGTTTATTTTATTACCTTTATTTATATTATCCTAAATGCAATCGGGATTTGTTTCCCTTTAGATTTCTTCCTTATAGTCTTTTGTGTAACGCTTGCATTTCACAATGAATTTCTCCGCCAACTGTCTGTTCTTGCTTTCGGGATATTCGTTTATGAATCCATAGCACTCGTCTTCAGCATCGTGATATCGCTCCATTCGCTTCTGCTCCACCGACTGCTCCGCAAGTTCAAATTTACTTTTCATAATGAGCAGTGCAAAGTCCTCACGATGGCTGTTGTAGGGATATGTCTTCAATGCGTTCTGCGAGGTTATGATACATGCCTCATAGTTTGAGCCGCCACCGATGCAGTTGCCGAAATATCCGCCAAGGTTATAGTAGAGTCGTGCCGACAAGAGTTCCTTGACAACAAGTTTTTCCTGCAAATCAAATAACTTTTGCTGTGCGTCTTCACGCAGGTCTGATTCGGGATATAAGTCAAGAAACTGCTGCATTGCACTCATTGCCGATATTGTGAGCGACTGATCCAAACGCGGCTCTGGCGTTCCGTTGTAAAGTGCAAGACCTTGATAGTAATATGCCCGTTCGGCAAACAATCCTTTGGGATATGACGTACAATATTTCTTGAACGTCATCGAGGCATTGTCATAGTCGCGATTGGCAAATTGCGTCATTGCGAGCATATACAGACATTCCTCGGCATTCTCCGTACCTTTTTGGTATGTAACCAAGTCCATGAGAAGAGTTTCCGCCTGTCCATATTTGCCTAATGCAAAACACTCCTTGGCATACTCATACTTGTAGCTGTTGTCGGCCATCTTGTAGACACGGTTGAAATCCGTGGCACAACTACTCAGTACCACTACACCTATGGCAAGCATGCCTTTACAGGCTTTGTTATATACGTTTTGAATCGCTTTATTCATCAAAAAATATTTTTCGACGTGCAAAATTACACATTTTATTTCATAAAACCAATCTTTTCAAGTTTTTTTTGAAAAATTACCGCCTAATATAACGTTTATTACGACTTAATTTTGTAATTTTGCATTTCGTATATGGGAAAATTCGAACTGACATCAAAATACAAACCTACGGGCGACCAGCCAGAAGCAATAGCGCAACTCGTAGACGGACTGCAACGGGGCGACAGGGCTCAGGTGCTGCTCGGAGTGACGGGCAGCGGCAAGACGTTTACTATTGCCAACGTGATAGCAAGCGTAAACCGCCCCACGCTTATATTGAGCCACAACAAGACGCTTGCCTCGCAGCTGTATGAGGAAATGAGGGCGTTTTTCCCCAACAACGCCGTGGAGTATTATGTCAGCTACTATGACTACTATCAGCCAGAAGCATATCTGCCAACCACCGACACATACATTGAAAAAGACCTCGCAATAAACGAGGACATCGACCGCCTGCGCCTGCGTGCGGTGTCAAGCCTGTTGTCAGGGCGCAAGGATGTGGTGATAGTGTCCTCCGTTTCGTGCATATACGGTATGGGCAGCCCCATGGCATTGGAAGAGAACGTGATTGTGGTGAAGAAAGGACAGACCATAGACCGCAACGAGTTGTTGCGCCGATTAGTGCAGTCGCTATATGTTCGCAATGACATTGAGCTGCAGCGTGGCACGTTTCGCGTGAAAGGCGACACGGTGGACATTGCCGTGGCATACAACGAGATTGTGTTGCGCATAGTGTTTTGGGATGACGAGATAGAGTCAATAGAGGAATGCGACCCTATGACCATGCAGCGCATGGCACTCTTCGAAGAATACCAGCTTTATCCTGCCAACCTTTTCATGACCACGCAGGAGCAGACAAACCTCGCAATAAGACAGATACAGGACGACCTCGTAAAGCAGATAGAGTTTTTCAACGAAATAGGCGACGGCATAAAGGCACAACGCATAAAGGAGCGCGTGGAGTACGACATGGAGATGATAAAGGAACTCGGTCACTGCTCGGGCATAGAAAACTATTCGCGCTATTTTGACGGTCGCAAGGCTGGCGAGCGTCCTTATTGCCTTTTCGACTTCTTCCCCGACGACTTTCTCATGGTGATAGACGAGAGTCACGTTAGCGTGCCGCAGATAAGTGCGATGTATGGCGGCGACAGGGCGCGCAAGACCAACCTTGTGGAATATGGCTTCCGTCTGCCGGCAGCCTTCGACAACCGACCGCTGAAGTTCGAGGAGTTTCAGGAAATGGTCAATCAGGTTATATATGTCAGTGCCACTCCTGCCGACTTTGAACTGGCAGAGAGCGAGGGCGTGGTGGTGGAGCAAGTGATACGCCCCACAGGACTTCTCGACCCCGAAATAGAAGTGCGCCCAAGCGAAAACCAGATTGACGACCTGCTTTATGAAATACAGCAACGCATTGAGCGAAAAGAGCGTGTGCTGATAACCACACTCACCAAGCGCATGGCAGAAGAATTGTCTGAATATCTGCTAAACCACGACATTCCCACAGCCTATATACACAGCGACGTTGCCACGCTCGACCGTGTAAAAATACTTGAAGACCTGCGCCGTGGCGAATATGATGTGCTTGTGGGCGTAAACCTTCTTCGCGAAGGACTCGACCTGCCCGAAGTTTCCCTTGTAGCCATCCTCGATGCCGACAAGGA
Organism: Prevotella sp.; assembly: GCA_022511075.1. Classification (GTDB taxonomy): domain Bacteria; phylum Bacteroidota; class Bacteroidia; order Bacteroidales; family Bacteroidaceae; genus Prevotella. The sequence goes on along the minus strand of JAFLSE010000012.1, from coordinate 62,337 downwards.
AGGTTTCCTGCGCAGTCACCGCAGTCTTACGCAGACGGCAGGACGTGCCGCCCGAAACGTGAACGGCAAGGTTATAATGTATGCCGATACCATAACGCAGAGTATGCAGAAAACCATCGACGAGACAATGCGCCGCCGAATGAAGCAATTGCGCTACAACGAAGAGCACGGCATCACTCCAAAGCAAATCGTTAAGAATCTGTCAACCAGCATCTTGCGCACCGAGATTGGAGCAAAGAACGAAGCAGCCGACACCCATACACCCAAGCCATACGCAGAGCCTATGGATAATAGTGCCGCAGCCTTTGCCGCCGACCCGATACTGCGCAGCATGACAAAAGAGCAGCTTGAAAAGGCTATTGCCGAGACCACCCGTCTTATGAAAAAGGCGGCAAAGGAAATGGATTTCCTACAAGCAGCCCAGTATCGTGACGAAATTATAAGGTTGCAGAATTACAGTGTTGATAACAATAAATTATAGATAATGAACTACCAGGAAACGTGTGAATACTTGTTCTGCCAAATGCCGATGTTTGAGAGGCAGGGGGCGAGTGGTTACAAGGAAGGACTTGCAAACACAAAAGCGCTTGACGAGCATTTCGGGCATCCGCACAAGGCATACAAGACAATACACGTGGCTGGAACAAACGGAAAGGGGTCGTGCTCGCACTCAATAGCGGCAATACTCCAAACGGCAGGATACAAGGTGGGGCTATACACATCGCCCCATCTTGTTGATTTTTCCGAACGTATCAGAATTAACGGCAAGCCGATAGAAGAAGAATACGTTACGGAGTTTGTAGAAAAGGAAAAGGCGTTCTTCGAGCCGCTGCACCCCTCGTTCTTCGAGGTTACCACGGCATTGGCATTCAAGTACTTCAAGGACAAGCAAGTGGATATTGCCGTAATAGAAGTGGGACTCGGCGGCAGGCTCGACTGCACAAACATTATTTCGCCGATATTGTCGGTGATAACGAACATCAGTTTTGACCACACGCAATTCTTGGGCGACACACTTGCAAAAATAGCCAGCGAGAAGGCAGGAATAATAAAAATAGGTACGCGCACGATAATAGGCGAGGCAAACGATGAGACACGCCCTGTGTTTGAGGAAAAGGCAAGGGAGATGAATGCCCCTATTGTATTTGCTGAGGACAATCCCCACAACGATGCGGCAAGTCTGATGACTGATCTACGCGGAAACTACCAGCATAAGAACGTAAACACGATATTGACTGCCATAGAAAACCTTACGAAACTTAACATAACTGAAGAACACATAAAGACTGGACTTGCCAACGTCTGCAAACTTACGGGACTGAAAGGCAGATGGCAGACCCTATGCGAAAAACCGCTGACAATATGCGACACTGGGCACAACCTGGCAGGATGGGAATATCTTAGCCACCAAATAGCGGAACAAGAATGCGAGAGGACGCATATCGTTTTCGGTATGGTTGACGACAAGGATATTGACGGGGTTATGAGCCTTTTGCCACGCAAAGCCATATACTATTTCACAAAAGCGGACACACACAGGGCTGTTGCCTCGGAAAAACTATTGGAGAAAGGCAGAAGCGCAGGATTAACGGCAGAAGCATATCATTCTGTAGAACAGGCATATAAGGCTGCGGTCTTAAATGCAAATGCGAACGACTTCATATTCATTGGAGGCAGCAATTATGTGGTGGCAGACTTACTGAAAAATTGCTTTTAGGAGTTTTTAACTAATTTATAAGATGTTTTATGCCCATATTTTTGGGTATCTCGTTTTTTTTTGCTTACTTTGCAGGAAAATTAAACAACCAAAAAACAATTATAACTATGGGTAACTCAACAGAAAAACAAAACTTGTGCGGACTTGACCGCAAGGATTTCCAGACTTCAATCAACGGTAAGAAAACCGACTTGTATATTCTGCGTAACCGCAAGGGCTACGAAGTGGCAATAACAAACTACGGTGGTGCAATATGCGCCATAATGGTGCCCGACAAAGATGGCAACGTGGCTAACGTGATACAAGGGCACGACAACATACAGGACGTTATAAACAGCCCAGAGCCATTCCTCTCAACACTCATCGGCCGCTATGGCAACCGCATCAACAAGGGAAAGTTTATGCTCGGCGGCAAGGAGTATCAGTTGGCTATCAACAACGGTCCTAACGCCCTGCACGGAGGTCCAAAGGGATTCCACGCACGCGTTTGGGACGCACGCCAGATGGGTCCTCGCACATTGGCTCTCAGCCGCGTATCGTCGTATGGCGAGGAAGGCTTCACGGGCGAGTGCAGCATAAACGTTGAGTTTACTTTCAGCGACGATAACGAACTTATTATCGAATATCTTGCAACAAGCAACAAGAAAACGATAATAAACCTTACACACCACGCTTATTTCAGCCTGACGGGTATAGCCAATCCTACACCGACAATCGACGACCTCGTTTGCGAGATAAACGCCGACTTCTATCTGCCGATAGACGACACGTGCATTCCTACAGGCGAGATACTGAAGGTGGCAGGTACTCCATTCGACTTCCGCACACCAAAACCAATGGGACAGGACATCGACGCAGACAACGAGCAGATAAAGAACGGTGCAGGCTACGACCACTGCTACGTGCTGAACAAGCAGGAGCAAGGCGAACTGAGTTTTGCAGCAAAGATTACAGAGCCTAAGAGCGGTCGCACAATGGAGGTTTACACCACCGAGCCTGGTATGCAACTCTACAGCGACAACTGGGCTGATGGCTACAAAGGACAACATGGTGCAACATTCCCACGCCGCTCTGCGGTATGCTTCGAGTGCCAGCACTTCCCAGACTCTCCAAACCGCCCATACTTCCCAACTGTAACATTGTCACCAGGACAGCAGTACAGGCAGAAAACAATCTACAAGTTTGGTGTACAATAAACAATATAAATAAAACCAAACGATTATGAAACTGACTATTGATGACGTAAGAAGTCGCTTCATAAAGCACTTCGACGGGTCAACAGGTTCAATATATGCCGCTCCAGGGCGCATAAACCTCATTGGCGAGCACACCGACTATAACGGCGGATTCGTGTTCCCTGGCGCAGTGCAGTATGGTATAATGGCAGAGATAAAGCCTAACGGCACACGCAAGGTGCGTGCCTACTCCATAGACCTGAAAGACTATACAGAATTCTCTCTCGACGACGAGAAAGGTCCTTCGGCGACACATTTCCGCTATATCTTCGGCGTATGCCGTGAGATGATGGCGCTTGGCATTCCCGTTGAAGGCTTCAACACCGCATTTGGCGGTGATGTGCCTCTCGGTGCAGGAATGTCGTCATCGGCAGCACTCGAAAGTTGCTTTGCATACGCACTCGACGACCTCTTCGGAAATGGTGATACCGACCGTATGACGCTTGCCAAGGTGGGACAAACCACGGAACACAAGTATATAGGCGTGAACTGCGGCATTATGGACCAGTTTGCATCCTGCCACGGCAAGGCAAACAACCTTATGCGTCTCGACTGCCGCAGCGGTGAGTTCCAGTATTTCCCCTGGGAGCCAAAGGGCTATAGACTTGTGCTTGTAAACTCCTGTGTGAAACACTCTCTCGCGGGCTCTCCCTACAACGACCGCCGCAACAGTTGCGAACGTGTGGCAAAGGCTATGGGCGTAGAGACACTGCGCGATGCCGACTGGGATAAGTTGGAGGCTGTTAAAGACCAGATTTCGAAAGAGGACTACAAGCGTGCAAAATACATCATCGGCGAGTATTTCCGTGTAATGGACGTATGCGACGCACTCCAAAAGGGCGACTACGAGACGGTTGGTCAGAAGATGTACGAGACTCACGAAGGACTGTCGAAGGACTACGAGGTATCTTGCGAGGAACTCGATTTCCTCAACGAGATTGCAAAGGACTGCATGGTTACAGGTAGTCGTATTATGGGCGGAGGCTTCGGAGGCTGCACAATCAACTTGGTTGAGGACGACTTCTACAAACATTTCTGCGAGACCGTCAAGGTTAAGTTCAAGGAGAAATACGGCAAGGAGCCAGTTGTCATCGACGTAGTGATTGGTGACGGCGCACGCAAGGTTTGCTAAATTTACTTATAGTATCTTTTGCGTTATTTGCTAATACCCAAAGACGAACTTTGTGGTTTCTTGTTTTATGATTTTCCTATCTACAATGAGGGTGTGCCTTTGTAATATTGGCACACCCTCTAAAAGAAATTCCTGTTTATGCTTGATATATAGTTATTTTACTATGACTTTCTTCACTGTTCCGTCGCTCATCTTTACGATGTTGATACCGCGCTGTGGATTGTTGATGATATCCCCGCCGATAGTATAGCGTTGTGTTTCCTTTGCATCAGCTCCATTAGCATTTGGCTGTTTGATGCTCATCGGCACACCTTCTTCTATCCATAAAAACTGCTTCCAGCCATCAGTCGCCTTGTATTTTTCTATTGTTCCCTCGGGAACATAAAGTGTCCCATTATTATAGACGAGGTCAGAAACTATATAGTCAACCCCGAAAGGTTCTTCTATCAATGATACAAAGTCCGCAAGATTATTGCAATAATCGAAAGCATAGCTGCCGATACTTGTTACGCTGGCAGGAATTGTGACCGAAGTCAAGCCACTGCAACCATAGAAAGCACCTTGGTCGATACTCGCCACGCTGGAAGGGATAGTGACCGAAGTCAAGCCACTGCAACCATAGAAAGCATCTTGGTCGATACTCGCCACGCTGGAAGGGATAGTGACCGAAGTCAAGCCGCTGCAACCACTGAAAGTATAGCTGTTGATACTCGTCACATCTTCAGGAATTACCAAGTCTGTTATTTCTGTATCTTCATCACTATAAAGATGTTTGGCACAAGACAATGGATTACTATAATAACTTCCAAAGGAAATGCCATACCATGCAGCAAGGTCTTTCACAACGACTTTCTTCAAGCCACTGCAACCTTCGAAAGCATAGCTGCCGATACTCGTCACGCTGGAAGGAATGGTTATCGAAGTCAAGCCACTGCAACAAAAGAAAGCACTATTGCCGATACTCGTAACGCTGGAAGGAATGGTGACCGAAGTCAAGCCACTGCAATCATAGAAAGCATCTTTGTCAATGCTTGTCACCTTACGAGTCTTATTCAGAATCGTTACAGTCTCAGGTATTTTTATATCACCTGAATAGCGATAAGAGTAACTATATGTTACTTCCAACTCCGTACTATTGTTAATGTAGTTGTAGTAAATCGTTTTGCCATCTTCATTCTCCACGGCTACATCATAGGCAAAAGCCTTTGCTCCAACCATATTCATAAGTACAGTGAACAAAATTGTTAGGTTAAATTGTTTCATTTTTAAACTATTTTACTTGCCTACCACTCTCCCTGCTTCAGCGGTTAATAATTAAGGTGTGGAAACAAAAAAGGCGTAGGAGAAACTTTCTGCCGCTTATCCCGTACTCAGGCTCTCGCATTGCCCTCTCTCAAGATAAGCAACTCAGCCAGCCCACGCCGTCGCGTATTACATAAATAATGTATAGAGCCAACTATGGCTGCCACACATCGGGATATAATACACCCAGCATGGACGCTTCGTTGCGATACCTTCTGAGAGAATCAAATTTGCGAGATTTGAGTACAGAAGATAACGTTCTGAAAACGTCCTTTCCCATTGACCTGCCCTACAAACGGCTTGGTGGTCTCTGGATTCCAACATGTCATTGTGACCCGCCCTGTCGTTGCAGACTGGCTAAAGTCGGCTACAAAATTAGAAAGAAAAATTTAAAAGGCAAAAAGATTGACAAGAAAAATGAATAAGCCTGCGAATATTAACGGTTTTTAAGCATTTGGATTTTGCAATGCCCGATAATGAAATTATAGTACCTATTATAGCTCCTATATAGTTCCTATTATAGTACCTATATAGGAGGCATTTGTTTTAGATTTTTTGTACCTTTGTAGCGCATACGGAAAGAAAGTACAAACAAGAAAAATGAAACGATTATGGAAAACAAACTGATGAACGAACTGCTGCCATGCCCCCCTTCTGAAGCCTCTCCCCCCTCTTATGTCTGTCCCCCTATAAGGGGGGACTTAGACATGAGGGGGAGGCTTCAGTCGCCCCCCAAGACAATGGGTGTTATGGGACGAATGGGATTAATGGGAATCATGGGAAAAACTGACTATAAAAGCAACGTTACGGCAATGAAGATTGAAGAACTCTTAAGGTTGCTATTGAAGCTGGCTTCGATGGGCATCGCTTGCCGTCTCGATGCCCATCGAGACGGCAAGCGTTGGCAAACGAAATGGCAAGCGTTGGCAAACGAAAGGGCAAGCGATAGAGATGTTAAGAAGTTAAGGAAATGATGACAAATCAATAATTTATGTTAAACTGGCATAATTTATAGTCATATAGCCTATTTTACTCGATTAAATAATTTTACGATGTTGCACGAATGAATGATTATTTTTATCTTTGTGGCAGAAATGTAATTAGTGATTAGTGATTAGTGATTGGTGTTTAGTGATTAGTGTTTAGTTGATATAAACAAATAAAACGTATATGATGAAAGGTAAAGCATTATTGTTGGCTATGTTATCTGCCATGGCGATGCAGGCAACGGCGCAGGGAAACGGAGGGTGGACACTGCGGCAATGCATAGACCACGCCATGGAGCATAACATATCATTGAAGAAGTCGGCACTGCAACGGAAGTCTGCAGCAGAGGACACGAAGCAGTCGAAGGCGGCTTTGCTGCCGTCGCTGAGCGCATCGACGAACCAGAATCTTGGCTACAAGCCGTGGTTGGAAAACGGAATGAGTACGGTGAACAACGGTATGGTGTCGAACAAGATACAAAAGACATACTACAACGGTACGTATGGCATAAACGCCAACTGGACGGTGTGGAACGGCAACAGGAACTACAACACCATAAAGCTGAACAAACTGACGGAGCAGCAGGCGGAGGCTGACTCAACGACAATGGCTAAGAACATACAGGAGAACATTACGCAGCTGTATGTGCAGATACTGTATCTCAACGAGGCTGTGAGCGTGAACAAGAGCAGTCTTGAGACAAGCCGCAAGAACGAAGAGCGAGGTGAGGAAATGGTGAACGTGGGCAAGATGTCGAAAGCCGACCTTGCACAACTCTCGGCACAAAGGGCGCAGGACGAACTGAGCCTTGTGGAGGCTGAAAGCAACCTTGCAAGCTATAAGCTGCAACTGAAGCAGCTGCTTGAGATAACGGGCGAAGATGAGTTTGAGGTGGCACAATGGGTGATAAGCGACGATGTGGCACTGGCTGAGATACCTGCACTCGGCACGGCATACCAGTCGGCATTGGCATCGCGCCCGGAACTGAGGAGTGCAGAACTTGGCATAAAGGCAAGCGAACTGAACATCAGCGTGGCAAAGGCTGGCAAGTTGCCAAGCATAGGAATAAACGGAAGTGCCGGCACAAGCACATCGTCGATGAACGACAAGACGTGGGGAAGTCAGGCAAAGACAAACTTTGATGTGGGCGCAGGAGTAAGCGTTTCGCTGCCGCTGTTCGACAACAGGCAGACAAAGACGGCAGTAAACAAGGCTCGCCTGTCGTTGGAGCAAAGTCAGCTTGACCTGCAAGACAAGCAGAAACAGCTGTGGAGCACCATGGAGGGCTTCTGGCTCGACGCAAGCACCAACCAACAACGCTTCCGCACGGCACAGGCTACGGTGGAGAGTCAGCAGGCAAGTTACGACAAGTTGAGCGAGCAGTTCAGGCTCGGACTGAAAAACATAGTGGAACTGATGACGGGCAAGGACGCACTGTTGCAGGCGCAGCAGTCGAGGTTGCAAAGCAAGTATATGACAATACTCTACCAAAATCTGCTGAAATTCTATGCCGGCGAGGAGATAAACCTGTAATTACCAATAACATAAAATACAACAAACATAATGAAAAGGATAAGTAAAGTATGGATTTTTGTCGCCATCGTGGCATTGGTGGCAATAGCATCGTTCTTGTTTTCCGGAGGAAAGGACAAGCGAGAGATAACGTTTGACACGGCAAAGGTGGAAACGGTGAACATAAAGAACAGCATAACGGCTACGGGTACGATAGAGCCGGTGACATCGGTGACGGTGGGTACGCAGGTGAGCGGTATCGTGAGCAAGGTGTATGTTGACTATAACACGGTGGTAAAGAAGGGCGAGGTGATAGCCGAACTTGACCGCACCAACCTGAACAGCGAACTGAACAACGCCAAGGCGAGCCTTGCAAGTGCGCAGAGTACGGAGAGCTACGAGAAGAGCAACCACGACAGATACAAGACACTGTTTGACAAAGGATTAGTGAGTGCCGACGAATACGAGAACGCAAGGCTGGCATACGACAAGGCACGACAGGCAACGATACAGGCACGTGAACAGGTGAACAAGGCGCAGACCAACCTCGGCTATGCCACAATCACATCGCCGATAGACGGCGTGGTGTTGTCGAAAGCCGTGGAGGAAGGTCAGACGGTGGCAGCATCGTTCAACACCCCTGAACTGTTCACCATAGCCAAAGACCTGACAAATATGCAGGTGGCTGCCGACATTGACGAGGCAGACATAGGCGAGGTGAGCGAAGGTCAGCGAGTGGTGTTCACGGTAGACGCATATCCCAACGACACCTTTGAGGGTACGGTTACGCAAGTGCGCCAAGAAGCAACAACGACAAACAACGTTGTAACATACGAGGTTATAATCAATGCCCCCAACAAGGAACTGAAACTGAAGCCCGGACTGACGGCAAGCGTAACGATATACACAAGCGAGCGCAACGGCGTGGTGGCTGTGCCGAGCAAGGCCTTGAGATTCTCGCCGACACAGGAAATGGTGGGTAAGAAATACAAGATACAAGACAGCAACGGCAAGAACAAAGTGTGGACAATGGAGAACGGCAACGTGCTCAAAGCCCACGCAGTAACCATTGGCACCACCGACGGCAGCAACACGGAGATAGTGAAAGGTCTGTCGGTAGGCACGACGATAATAACGGAACTGAAGGAACAGATGGGCAACGACGACGAGGCACGAGGCAGCGAGGAACGCTCTCCATTTGCCCCGGGTCCTCCAAGAAACAAAAGGAAATAAAGCCACAAGCGGATTTTCACACAAGGAGAAACTGAAAAATGGGAAACAAGAAGACTGTGATAGAACTCGACAACGTGAAGCGTGAGTTTATCGTGGGCGGAGAGAAAGTGCTCGCCCTGCGCGGAGTCAGTTTCAAGATATACGAAGGCGAGTTCGTGACGATAATGGGAAAGAGCGGTTCGGGCAAGTCGACGCTGCTCAACCAACTCGGATGCCTCGACACACCGTCGAGCGGCGAGTACTATCTTGACGGCGTGAGCGTGCGCACTATGTCGAAGTCGCAGCGCGCGGTGCTTCGCAACAGAAAGATAGGATTCATATTCCAAAACTATAACCTGCTGAGCAAGACAACGGCTGTGGAAAACGTGGAACTGCCGCTGATGTACAACACCACGGTATCGGCACAGGAACGCCATCAGCGAGCGGTTGAGGCACTGCACGCAGTGGGACTTGAAGACCGCCTATACCACAAAAGCAATCAGATGTCGGGCGGACAGATGCAGCGCGTGGCAATAGCACGTGCCTTGGTGAACAACCCTGCCGTGATACTTGCCGATGAGGCTACGGGAAACCTCGACACACGCACATCGTTCGAGATACTTGTGCTTTTCCAAAAACTGCACGCCGAGGGCAGGACGATAATATTCGTCACGCACAACCCAGACATAGCCAACTACAGCAGCCGCAACATAATGCTGCGCGACGGCAAGGTGATAAGCGACGAATACAACGATGACATTAAGTCGGCAGAGGAAGGACTGGCAGCACTGCCGCCAAACACCGACGAGTAAGTAAACACAGAAAACAGCAAGGACAATGAACTATTCAAACCTGTTCAAGATAGCCATACGCGCGATAATAGCCAACAAGACACGCTCGGCGCTCACCGCACTCGGCATAATAATAGGTATTGCCAGTGTGATAACGATGCTTGCCGTAGGTCAAGGCTCGAAGGAGAGCATACAAAACAACATAGCCGAGATGGGCTCAAACATGATTATGATTGGTCCGGGAGCCGACCGCCGCGGCGGAGTGCGCCAAGAGGCATCGTCGATGGAGACACTGAAGATGCACGACTATGAGTCAATAAAGGAGGAATGCCGTTTTGTGTCGGCTGTAAGCCCTACGGTAACAAAGGGCGGTCAGTTTATCTACGGCAACGAGAACGCCCCTTCCACCATGTACGGCGTAAGCGGCGACTATCTCACTATACGTCAGTTGAGCATAGCCGACGGAATGATGTTCACCGACAACGACATTAAGGCGAGTGCCAAGGTGTGCATACTCGGGCAGACCGTGGTGGACAACCTGTTCCCCGACGGCAGCGACCCAATAGGCAAGGTGGTGCGTTTCAGTTCCATACCATTCCGCGTGGTGGGAGTGCTGAAAAGGAAAGGCTACAACTCAATGGGCATGGACCAAGACGACTTAGTGCTTGCGCCCTACACCACGGTGATGAAACGCCTTTTGGCACAGACATATCTCGGCGGCATACAGTGTTCTGCCATTACGGAAGGAATGACCGAACAGGCAATAGACGAGATAACAACCATACTGCGCCGCAACCACAAGCTGAAAGATGCCACGGAGACGAGCGAGGAAGAAGCCAACGACTTCAACATTCGTTCGCAGGAAGAACTTGCCTCGATGATGAACACCACCACGAGCATGCTCACCATACTGCTTGGCTGCGTGGCAGGAATATCGCTAATCGTGGGTGGTATAGGCATCATGAACATAATGTATGTGAGCGTTACGGAGCGCACAAGGGAGATTGGTCTGCGCATGAGTGTGGGAGCACGAGGCATAGACATACTAAACCAGTTCCTGATTGAGGCAATCCTGTTGAGTGTTACGGGAGGAGTGATAGGCGTGCTGCTCGGTGTGGGAGCAAGTTATCTGATAAAGAACGTGGTGCACTGGCCCATTGCAGTACAGGCGTGGACTATAGTAATGTCGTTTGCGGTATGTACGTTTACAGGAGTATTCTTTGGTTGGTATCCTGCAAAGAAAGCATCGCAACTCGACCCGATAGAAGCATTGCGCTACGAGTAACGGACAAAGAAAATATAGTGCGTAAAGGAGATAAAGTATGATGAACAAGAAAAATATGATGTTGATTCTGCAAGTGGCAATATGGACATTGCTGTTTATGTCGCCAATAATGTATATGAATCACGGGCAGGGAATAAACCTGCGCATCTTCCTGATGTTCAACATACCGCAGATGGTGATGATGATAGTGTTCTATGCCAACTATCTATACCTTGCCCCACGATATATAGTTTCGGGCAAAGCCCACACGTGTTTCTGGATAGCAAACATAATGATGATACTGTTGTTCGGCATAGGCACTCACTATTGTGTTGACTTTTTCCGCAATATTTTGATAGAGGCAGGCGACATGCCGAAGCCAAGACACATATACGCAAAAGACGGACACAAGCCGTGGGTATTGGGACTATTTATATTGCGTAATATGTTTAACATTGCCATTTCGGCTGCCATTGCCACCGCCATAGTGCTAACAGACCGCTGGCAGACGGCAGAGAATGCGCGCAAGGAGGCGGAGAGTGCACGAATACAGGCAGAGTTGGGAAGTCTGCGCGCGCAGATAAACCCCCATTTCCTGCTTAACACCCTCAACAACATATATGCCCTGATATCGTTTGACGCAGGACACGCACAGCAGGCAGTGGAACAATTGAGCAAGATGCTGCGCTATATGCTCTACGACAACGAGGAAGAGAGCGTTAATCTTGAAAAGGAAGTGGAGTTGCTCAAGAACTATATTGCCCTGATGAAACTGCGAATGAGCGGCAACACAGAGGTGACGTTTGAGACGAAGATTCCCAATCCATGCCACATTCGCATAGCACCGCTGATATTCATATCGCTTGTGGAAAACGCCTTCAAGCACGGAATTAGTTCCACCGAGCCGTCATTCGTGAAGTTGGCACTTACTGCCGACAAAAAGCAGATTGTGTTCTGCGTTGAAAACAGTTACTATCCCAAGAACGACAGCGACCGCTCCGGGCATGGAATAGGATTGCAACAGGTTGCAAAGCGACTTGAACTTACCTACAACGGACGGTATGAATGGCATCGCGAAGTATCAGAAGACAAAAAGAAATATTCATCAAAAATTATAATATATGATTCTTAACTGTGCAATAATAGACGACGAGCCTCTGGCTGCGGGACTTATAAAGAGTTACGTGGAAAAGACTACGTTTCTGTCGCTGAAAGGTGTGTTCAATAGTGCCATAACGGCAATGAAGGAACTGCGGCAGAACAGTGTTGACATAATATTTCTTGATATCCAGATGCCGGAACTGAGTGGCTTGGAATTTGCAAAGATTCTGCCAAAGGAGACAAAGATTATCTTCACCACGGCATTCAACCAGTATGCCCTCGAAGGGTACGACGTGAATGCGTTGGGATATCTTATAAAGCCGATATCGTATGAGGCATTCATAAAGGTGTCGAACAAGGCACTCGAATGGTTTGAAATGGTAAACAGGCAGGAGACGGCAAGCGAAAGCCGTTTTATGTTCGTGAAGAGCGACTACAAGCTGCAGCGCATAAACCTCGATGACATATTATATATAGAGGGGTTGAAGGACTATGTGCAGATATATCTTGAAAACGGCAATAAGATAATATCTTTGATGAATATGAAAAACCTTGAAGACTATCTGCCATCGCCAGAGTTCATGCGTACACACCGCAGCTATATCGTACACATGACAAAGATTGACACCGTAGACAGGTTCAGACTTGTGGCAGGGGGCAAGCATATTCCCGTTTCGGAATCATACAAGGAACAGGTGCAGGCTTATATAGACAGCCACACAATGATTTGACAAGATTACTTTGGCGTGCGTCCGTCCTTGACGCGCGACTGGTTCTTGTTTACAAAATCTCTCCAACCACGATAGTGAGCAGTGGACTCCGGTCGATTCATCTGCAAGAAATGGCAGTATGCGGCTCCGAGTGCATCGGTGGCATCCATAAAGTCGCACATATCACTTTCTTTAAGATTGAGTAGTCGTTGGAGCATTCCGGCAACCTGCTCTTTCGATGCAGAGCCGTTGCCTGTGATAGCCATCTTTATTTTCAGGGGAGCATACTCGTGAATGGGCACACTGTGACGAATGGCGGCGGCAATGGCTGTGCCCTGTGCCCGTCCAAGTTTTAGCATCGACTGCACGTTCTTTCCAAAGAAGGGGGCTTCTATCGCCATTTCGTCAGGCAGATAGGAGTCGATTATTCCTGTAACACGCTCGAAGATATGTCCAAGTTTCATATATGCATCGGGAAACTTGCGCAGGTCGATGACTCCCATCGTCACCATCTCCGCCTTGTTTCCCAATACCTTTATCACCCCATAGCCCATAATGTTTGTGCCGGGGTCGATGCCCAAGATAATCTTCTCCGTCATATTACTTGTTCCGTCAGCCAATGATGTTCGCTGCCAGTTCGTCGGCAGCAATCATTTTCTGCTCGCCGGTGACCATATTCTTTAACGTAATCTTGCCTTCGTTCATCTCGTTCTCGCCGGCAAGAGCCACGAAGCCTATTCCTTTGGCGTTGGCATAGCTCATCTGCTTTTTCATCTTCACTGCGTCGGGGTACATCTCCGTGCGTATGCCTGCCTTGCGTGCCTGTGCCACGATGGGCATACAATATGCAGTCTCTTTTTCGCCAAAGTTTATGAAAAGCAGCTGCGTTGTTGCCAATGCGTTCTCGGGATAAAGTTCCAACGTGTTAAGAACATCATATATGCGGTCTGCACCGAATGATATGCCTACACCCGATAAGCCCGGAAGTCCGAATATGCCAGTGAGGTTGTCGTAGCGACCGCCACCCGTTATGCTGCCTATCTGCACATCGAGAGCCTTTACCTCAAATATTGCACCCGTGTAGTAGTTCAGTCCACGGGCAAGTGTGAGGTCAAGTTGCATCTCGTTGTTCAGTCCAACGTTTTTCAGTGTGTCGAGAATAAAGCGTGTTTCTTCCACTCCCTTCATTCCCGTCTCGCTGTCTTTCAGCACCTCGGCTATGACGGTCAGTTTCTCATCGTTCGAGCCTGTCATTTTCAGTATGGGTTGCAACTTTGCTATTGCCTCCTCCGTCAGTCCGTTGGTGCGCAGTTCTTCGTTCACGCTGTCAAGTCCTATCTTGTCCAGTTTGTCTATTGCCACCGTTATGTCCACAATCTTGTCGGCAGCACCTATCGTCTCGGCAATGCCCGTAAGAATCTTGCGGTTGTTTATCTTTATCTGCACACGAATGCCGAAGCGAGTAAACACAGTGTCAACAATCTGCATCAGTTCCACCTCGTTGAGTAACGAATTGCTGCCAACAACGTCGGCATCGCACTGATAGAACTCACGATAACGCCCCTTCTGCGGACGGTCGGCACGCCATACCGGCTGTATCTGATAGCGCTTGAAAGGCAACTGCAACTCGTCGTGGTGCATTACCACATAGCGTGCAAAAGGCACGGTGAGGTCGTAGCGCAAACCTTTTTCGCAGAGGCGTGCTGCCATTCGCAGTGAGTTGCGCTCGGCAAGTTCCTCATCGGAAATCTTGTTAAGGTAGTCGCCGCTGTTGAGTATCTTGAAAAGCAACTTGTCGCCCTCTTCGCCATACTTGCCCATAAGCGTCTGCAATGTCTCCATCGACGGCGTTTCAATTTGCTGGAAGCCATAAAGGGCATAAACATCCTTTATGGTATTGAATATGTAGTTGCGCTTTGCCATTTCCACAGGCGAAAAGTCGCGCGTTCCTTTTGGTATGCTTGGTTTCTGAGCCATTATTCTTTTTTTGTTGTATGTGTGTTCCCTTTATCTTTCTATTGTCTGCGCACGGTCAGGACCAACGCTCAATATTGTGATTGGGGTTTGCAGTTCTTTTTCCAGATATGCTATGTAGTCCTTGAATGCCTGCGGGAATTCTGCCTCGCTTGTCATTTTCGTCAAGTCGGTCTTCCATCCAGGTACTTCGGTATATACAGCCTCGCATCCTTCGGTCTCGAAAGGCATCTCGGTCATCACCTCGTCGCCACGTTTGTATGCCGTGCACACCTTGATAGTGTCGAATGTATCGAGCACGTCGCTCTTCATCATTATCAGCTTCGTAACGCCGTTCACCATTATGGCATATTTCAGAGCCACGAGGTCCACCCAACCGCAACGGCGGTTACGACCTGTAACAGCACCATACTCGTGACCAATCTCTCGCAGTGTGTCGCCTGTCTCGTCGAAAAGTTCTACGGGGAACGGACCAGAACCGACACGTGTTGAGTATGCCTTGAATATGCCGTAGACATCGCGTATTGCCGTAGGACCAACGCCGAGTCCGGTGCAGACACCGCCCGAAGTGGTGTTGCTCGATGATACGAATGGATATGTTCCGTGGTCAATATCGAGCATTGTGCCCTGCGCACCCTCTGCCAGAACGTTCTTTCCCTCTGCCAACAGTCGGTTTATCTCAATCTCCGTGTCAGAAAGGTTGAAGCCACGCATATACTCTATGCCCTCTTTCCAAACTTTTTCTTCTTCGGTTATGTCGTAGTCGGTAAAGTGCAGGTCTTTCAGTATCTGCTCGTGACGTGCCTTCAACTTGTTGTATTTCTCCTCGAAGTTTTCAAGAATATCGCCAACGCGCATACCTATACGGCTTGCCTTGTCGCTGTATGTAGGACCGATGCCCTTGCCTGTAGTACCCACCTTGTTCTTGCCTTTGGCAGCCTCGTATGCGCGGTCGAGCACACGGTGTGTAGGCAATATCAGGTGTGCGCGCTTGGATATGTGCAGACGGTCTTTCAGCGTGTAGCCTGCGCTTTCTAATTCCTTTGCCTCCTGCATAAACAGGTCGGGGGCTATAACGCAGCCATTACCAATTATGTTTGTCTTGTCCTCTGCGAATATGCCCGAAGGAATGGAGCGAAGCACAAACTTCTTGCCCTCGAAGATTATAGTATGTCCGGCATTAGGACCGCCGGCAAAACGTGCCACCACATCATAGCGTGGCGTAAACACGTCAACAACCTTTCCTTTACCCTCGTCACCAAACACGATGCCTAACAAGGCGTCAATTCTACCTTTGTTCATTGTCTTTATTATAATTTATTGTTTTGTTTTCAGAATGTTGCTGTTGGCACTCCTTACATATACCATATATATAAAGAGCGAAGCCGTCCTTTCGAAAATTCGGGGTGTTGATTAAGTCGATGGCTTTCGTTACATCGGGCGAATGCAACTCCGTTACCTTTCCACATTGGGTGCATACAAGGTGGTTGTGGTTGCTGTCGGCATAGCACGCCTCGTAGAATGTGCCGCCCTGAAAGCGATGCCTTATCAAAATGCGCAACTCCACAAACAGCCGCATAGCGTTGTACAAGGTTGCCCGACTGACTGGGAACTTCACTTCCTCTGCCAATCGGCGACCCAACTCATCAAGAGTGAAATGCCCCTCCATGTCATATACCGCATCGAGTATGGCATATCGCTCTGGTGTCTTGCGATGATTATTGCGTTCAAGATAGTTGGTCAGAATGTCTCTGACAGCCTTCTTTGTGCTATTATCCATCATTTAAGTCAAAAACCGCACAAAGTTACGAATTTTTCACGAAATGCAGGAACTTTAGTTCTAAAAAATATCTAAATCAGCCTTTTTTGTAGCACTTTGGGCTATGCGCTCATACACAAGTCCCAAGTCGGCAAAGCGCAACAGACTCTGCATTGCAGCCTTTTTCACCATCATTTCACCGTCTTGCAAGGCTGTTATTGCTTGGTCTATGAACTCGTTTATACCCCTTTCGTTTGGCGTTTGTCCTTTCATAAACAATCGGGCTATCACCAAAAAACCGCAAAGTTGATATATAGGTTTGTCGCTTGCCATCCATCTATATGCCTTTTCGGCAGCAAAAGGCAGGTTTTGGTAGAGGTTGAATGCTGCCATCTCTGCCATTTCCTGCGATGTTGTCTGCTCCATCCAAATGTCCACCACCTCCGGCAGAATCTTGTCGGCAGGCATAATCATTGTGGCAAGTATCTTGCACTCGCGCACGTTCTCCTTCCAAAGAGCAATGGCAAGGTCGTAATCCTCGCCAATCTCATTTGCCATTTCGCGCAGGTTGGTAACCGACACTCCCCAGTTGATATGGTAGTCGGCACCCTTTTCGCGCATCGACTGCGATGCCACGCCGTTCATCATCGGACGGAACGATTGCTTTATCTCTTTCAGTCTTTCACTTGTTGTCATAGTGCGTGGCTTCATTATATTAATGTGCCGAACTCACTGCTGTAGCGCAGCATCTGGTGGGCATAGCCTTCGTTATAATCCACGTCGATATCCACAATCTCGCCATCCTCGTTGCGCAAAGGTATCAGCACAGGATTAATAAATCCCTTGTATGGCGCAAGATTCAGGGCTACATATCTTTCGAGTATTTCCTTGTGCAACTTGCCGTCAATATTTACAGCATAACGCTCAACAATGTTGCGTGCTGCCTCGTGGTCGCCTTCGCTCTTTATGCGCTGTATCTCGGCAAGCAACTTTCCAAACAGCGTGCGCAGTGCCTCATAGTCGCTTATCTCCACGAATGTCTTGCCGCCTCGTTCCACCAACTTCACGCAGTCGCCATTGTCCACGCACCAACGGGCTATCAATGCCCTGTTGCGCATGTGTGCCTCTTCTATGGTGTCACCTTCTTTTATGCGTACAAGTTGAGTCATCAGTCCGTTCATCATATAGGTGTAGTAGTTCGCCTTGTATGCATCTGCCGTTGGGGTAAGTCCCAGTTCCACAAGTTTTTCATCAGCAAGATAATATAGGGCAAACAAGTCTGCACGTGCTTCTTCTATCGTGTTGCCGTATGTCTTCAATGTTCCGCTGGTCACTCCGGGCAATGTTTGTCCGCTGCCGTGTCCGAGACATTCGTGCAGGTCGGTGTGCAGGTCATCGCACGCGTCACCATATTTATTTATCATTTCTATGGTGGCATCGTCTATCACGAACTCCTCCTTCATTCCGCTGTTGCGTGCCGCCTTGTTGTATGCGTCGGTAAGGTTGCCAATGGTTACGCTCTTAGAGCCGTGCTCTGCACGAATCCAGTCGGCATTGGGCAGGTTTATACCTATTGCCGTAGATGGATATTCGTCGCCTCCGAGCATTGCAGCACAAACCACATTGGCAGTAACGCCTTTCACCTTCGCTTTCTTGAAACGTGGGTCTACGGGTGAATGGTCCTCAAACCACTGCGCATTGTCGCTTATCGTCTGTGTGCGGCGTGTGGCTTCCATATCCTTGTAGTGTACAATGCCCTCCCACGATGCCTTTATGCCGAGTGGGTCGCCATACACCTCAATGAATCCATTTATGAAATCAACCTGTCCGTCAAGGCATTTCAGCCATTCTATTGAATATTCATCGAAAGTGCGTAAGTCACCTGTTCGATAATAGTCAATAAGCAGATTTATCACATTGCGCTGGTCGTCGTTCTCGGCAACATCCGCAGCCAATGTCAGCCAATGGATAATCTGGCATATTGCCTTGCCGTACATTCCGTCGGCATGCCATACTATCTCCTCTATCGCCTGTTCTCCCTCGTGGCAACTTATCAGCGGTTTCTTCCGCAGTGTGGAATTAAGTCCCCACGATGGCTGACGCTCGTCTTTTGGATTGCCTTTTGCTGCATAGAAAGCCTCCGCCTCCTCTTGGCTCACATTATCGTAGTAGTTGCACGCCGATGTCTTTACAACATCTTCGCCGTCAGCCTTGTTCACTCGCTTTGGCATAAAATCCTCATCGAAGATTATGCGGCGCAGGTCAAGAAACAGGTCGAGCGGTGTTTCTTCCGGCAGCAACGGCAGACTCGTGACATTTACGTTGAGAATGCAGTCGTGCAGATACTCTTCCGTAAATTCAGGCTTGAACTTCTCGCATCCGTAATGGTGATATATGCCGTTTGAAAACCATACACGCTTCAGATACACCTCCAAAGCCTTGAAGTTGTTGGTGCTGTGGTCTATGGAGTGGTCGGTATATATAGCCTCAAGCGTCTTTCTTATACGCAGGTTATATTTGCCAAACTGGTCGAACGTGATATCACGCCCGGCCAGTGTTGCTTGTGACAGGTAATAGACATACTTCTTTTGACGCAGCGACAAGTCCTTAAACCCGTTAAGTCTGTATCGCAGCATCTGTATGTCTGCAAACCGTTCATCGGTATAATTCATTATTCCTCTGACTTTTTGCTCTTCTTTGGTGCCTTTGACATGTGCTTCAGGCGGTATTCGCGTGGAGTGATGCCGAGTATCTTATAGAACGATGCATAGAACGACTGGCGGTTTGAGAAGCCCACCATTCCGCTAACCTCTTCCATGTTGAGGTCTTTGTAGCGACGGTCCGCAAGAATGGTCATTGCCTCTTCTATACGATACTTGTTTACAAACGACGTATAGTTCATGTGGAAACGAACGTTAACAACAGCTGATACATAGCGTGTGTTAGTGCCCAAATCGTTTGCAAGCATCTTTGCCGAATAGTTCTTGTCCTTATATTTACCCTGCATGACAATGATATCGAGAATACGCTCTTTCATTTCGTCCATAACCTTAGGGCTTACCAAGAAACGATAAGTCGGGTCTTTTTCCTTTTTTTCTGTAATATTATACTTTGACATACCTATTGAATTAAATAAATTATTTGGTTTGCAAAAGTACAAAGAAAAAACGACAAAACGAAATATTATTCACAAATAATTTCAAAAAAAAACTTAATCAATCATAAGGAGCAGAATTACATCTATCGATAACAACGTCAATATATTAAAGAATAAATATATTTATAACCTTCAAAACGCAGAAATAATGATTATTACATGTTGATAAAATCAATAAACATTGATACTTTCATTTATATCTTTCAAGCACGCAATAAACTCTTCCTTTCTTTTCGGAGAAAGTACAAGGTTCGTTCCATCCTTAAAATCAATGCTTATCCTGTCAAAGGAAGCGGCTGGAGCAGACAATATGGAATCGGTATCCGAAATGGATGTTATATCATCAATGCTATATGTTTTCTTGAAAAAAAGCATCATCTTAACTTCCAAGGTATTTTCATTTATAGTATACCTAATACCAAAAAACGCCACCGTTTCCACTGCAAGAAGCAACAACGTGATTATTACCGCAATCCACGAAAACCCGATAAGGAAGATTGGCATCATAGACAATATGGAAACTCCATAAACAACATAGATACAGGCACTGACTTTTGATTTGTAAACGATTCTCATTGTGCGTTAAATAAAAGTTTTCAGCGTCCCATTTGCGGAACGCTGAAAACTATAATTAAACTTCTTTTACTTTAATCCTGCAAAGGCACTGCGAAGTAAGCCTTCTTACCCGTTGGGTAAATGCCCTGTATATAGAGAACAGGATCCTTGCTCACCGAAGCACTCTTCACAATCTTCTGCAAGTCGTCGAGCGTCTTTATCGTCTCGTCGTTCACACGCTGTATTATGAATCGTGGCGAAACGCCTGCATCCTTCAGTCTACCGTTGTTCACCTTCACAACCTCAAGTCCGTAGGAGATGCCAAGTTGCTGCTTCTGTGCATCGGTAATCTCACGGAAGTTTCCGCCAAGCACATCAAGGTCTGCGTTCTTCACAACCTTCACATTGCCCTGCTCGTTCTTCAGCACCACATTCTTGCTTTGCTTCTTCTTGTTGTGCAGATAGGTTATGGTAATCTTGTCACCGGGACGCTTCTTAGCGATGTGCTCCTGCAATTCAGCCATTTTCGTAACCTTCTGTCCGTCAACCTCTATAATAACGTCGCCTTTCTCTATACCGGCATCAGCAGCCGCACCGTCTTCAATCACCTTGGCAACATATATACCCTCCATAGTTCCGAGGTCAACCTCGTTGCCTTTCTCTTTCTCTGCGTCAACATAGTCCTTCACGTTACCGCCCTGAATGCCAATCACAGCACGCTGCACTGTACCATATTGCTTAAGGTCTTCAACCACCTTGTTCATTATGGTTGTAGGAATGGCAAAACCATATCCTGCATACGAGCCAGTCTCGGAATAGAGCATTGCGTTAATGCCGATAAGTTCACCTTTCGTATTCACGAGCGCACCACCGGAGTTACCCTTGTTTATAGCAGCATCGGTCTGTATGAAACTCTCAACACCATTTGCGCCCAGACTGCGTGCCTTTGCACTGACGATACCAGCAGTAACGGTGTTGTTCAGTCCGAGAGGATTGCCCACTGCCAATACCCATTCGCCAACCTTTATATCGTCGCTGTTGGCAATAGTTATTGCTGGCAGTCCCTTGCCGTCAATCTTTATGAGGGCGAGGTCGGTGTTCTTGTCTGCACCGATGATGCGTGCCGAGTATTCCTTGTTGTTCTCGAGCGTCACGGTAAGCTCATCAGCTCCATCTACAACGTGGTTGTTAGTGACAATATATCCGTCGGCAGATATTATCACACCAGAGCCGGTAGCAGTTCTTTTAGGTGTTTGCACCTGACGTTTCTGCGTTCCTCCCTGTCCGCGTCCGAAGAAACCTCCGAACGGGTCGAAGAAGTCAAACGGGTCTGCTTGCACGTCTATTGTCTGCACCTTTGAGTTTTGCACATATTTAATATGTACCACTGAAGGCAGGGCTTTCTCTGCCGCGTATGTGAGGTCTACGGGTTGTGTAGATATTGCAGCGGCAGAATTCGAAGCCTTCACCTTGTTGAAAGTTGCCACGGAAAACGCTATGGCAACACAGCTTAAAGCCGGAAAAATGTACTTTACAATTTTTTTCATATCACAAATCCTTTATCATTAGTTCTACATTTATTTGATGCAAAAGTAATAGCAAAGTTTAAATAAACAATCATTTCTGCTTATCTTTTCTTGCATTTTAACAATTCAGATATTGTCATTAACGGCTGTTTCACATTGACCCGTCAATGTTGAAAAAATGATAAAGCAAAGATTAATTAAATTTTAGAAAAAGGAGTTTAAAACCGAGAAATACACTGGTATCTGCTATAAACGTAAAGAAAGCTGAAAATGATTCAAGACAACAACATTTTTCTTATAAAAAGTTTGAATATTAAAGAAAAAGTTCGTACCTTTGTAACCGCAAATAAGAAATGCAACGCAACGGTGCGTTAGTTCAGCAGGTTAGAATGCCTGCCTGTCACGCAGGAGGTCACGGGTTCGAGTCCCGTACGCACCGCAGAAAATTAAACAATTGATTTAAAATCCGATTTCGCTGTGATTGCGCAATCGGATTTTTTATGCATTGATTCATACGTGATAGGAATAGCAGAACATTTGTATGCAGATACAAAAAAAGCCAAGCAAAAATGCTTGGCTTTTTGTCGGGGCGACAGGACTCGAACCTGCGACAGCCTGGTCCCAAACCAGGAACGCTACCAACTGCGCTACGCCCCGCTGCAATGAGTGAAAAACATCGTTTTCTCATTTGCGACTGCAAAGGTAATTCTTTTTTTTGAAACGTGCAAATTTTATGGCTACTATTTTATGATTTGCCCGATATTTTCACGTTTCTACACAAAGAACACTACCTTTTGCGTTATTTAATTATTCCCTGCTCAACGAATATCTTTTTCAAAGCTTGTACCGCACGCTCTACCTGCTCGGTAGTGTGGTTTGCCATCAATGCAAAGCGCACGAGTGTATCCTGCGGAGCGCATGCCGGCGGAATTACAGGATTGATGAACACACCTGCATCGAATGCCAATTTTACCACAAGGAATGTCTTGTCAACATCGTGTACATAGAGCGGAATGATTGGGCTCTCCGTATCACCAATCTCAAAACCTTCCTCAGCAAAACGTTTCAAAGCATAGCGAGTTACCTCCCAAAGAGCCTCTATGCGCTCTGGCTCTTGCTGTATTATGTGCAAAGCCTCCAAAGCCGCCGCCGTAGCTGCAGGGGTGTTTGATGCACTGAAAATATATGTACGACAAGTGTGGCGCAAGAAATTTATTGTATCGCTGTCAGCAGCTATGAAGCCTCCAATGCTTGCAAGTGATTTTGAGAACGTACCCATAATCAGGTCTACCTCGTCGGTAAGTCCGAAGTGGTCGCACACTCCCCTACCCTGTCTTCCAAACACGCCAAGACCGTGAGCCTCGTCAACCATTATTGAGCAATTGTACTTGTGCTTCAACTCTACAATCTCTGGCAACTTGCAAAGGTCGCCTTCCATAGAGAACACGCCGTCAACGACAATAAGTTTTATTGCATCGTATGGAAGCCCCTTCAATATGTTTTCAAGATCTCCCATATCGTTATGCTTATAATGCAGCTGCTTTGCAAAACTCAAACGCCTGCCATCAACGATACTTGCATGATCGCGATCGTCACATATTATATAGTCATTGCGCCCTACAACCATTGCCAACACACCGGCATTCACGGAGAAACCTGTGGAGAAGCAAAGAGTCTCGTCCTTACCAATAAATTCAGCAAGTTCCTTTTCCAACTGCACGTGCAAGTCGAGAGTTCCATTCAAGAATCGGCTGCCTGCACATCCTGAGCCATACTGGTCGAGAGCCGCCTTTGCCTTGTCTATAATACGCTGATCTCCAGTAAGACCCGTATATGCATTAGACCCAAACATCAGAACCTTGTGACCTCCCATATCCACTTCCGTACCCTGCTTTGAGGTTATCTCACGGAAATAAGGATAAACGTCAGCCTCAATAAATTTTTGAGGTTCACGATATTTTTTATACTTTTCTTGTAATTGTCCCATTACCTATAGGTATAAATTTATAATTCAAAATACGGCGACAAAGTTACATATTTTTTATGAAATAAAGCAATAAATCTGCAAATATTATGCGTTTTATGCATTTTTATATGCAAAAGCGAGATATTTTTCAAGCTAATTTCGTAAATTTGCAGCCAAATGATAGAAAAGAAACGAATTGTATTTATAATAAATCCACACTCTGGCACTAACGCAAAAAAAGAGCTGCCAAAGTTGATTGACGAACATCTCGACAAAGACTTGTTCGAAAGCAGCATATTATTTACCGAATATGCAGGACACGCCGTGGAGATATGCCGACAATGCGTAGAGAACGACACAGACATAGTTGTGGCTGTGGGCGGTGACGGCACAATAAACGAGGTAGCACGTGCACTTGTACACTCTGACACGGCATTGGCAATAATGCCGTGTGGCTCTGGCAACGGACTTGCCCGCCACCTATGCATACCGCTCGACATGAAAAAGGCAATAGGAATCATCAATAAATGCAATGTTGAGCAACTTGACTACGGCGTTATTAACGACCTGCCATTTTTCTGCACCTGCGGTATGGGGTTCGATGCATTCATAAGTTATAAGTTTGCGGCAGCAGGCAAGCGAGGTCCTATCACATATCTCGAAAACGTGCTTTTGGAAGGTCTCAAATACAAGCCAGAGATATATGAAGTGACCGACGATACTGGCACGCACAAGCACAATGCCTTCCTTATAGCCTGCGCCAACGCATCGCAATATGGCAACAATGCCTATATTGCCCCAAAGGCAACAATGACCGACGGACTTATGGACGTTATAATAATGGAACCGTTCGATGTGCTCGAAGCACCGCAGATTAGTATTGATATGTTCAACAAAACGCTCGACAAGAACTCGAAGATAAAGACATTCAAGGCAAAGAGCATACACATACACCGCAACAATCCAGGTGCTATTCACTATGACGGAGACCCGATAATGACAGGCAACGAGATTGATGTGCATATTGAGCCAAAGGGCATAAAGATAATCACCAACCCAAAGATTACCGAGGTTGACCGCCATCCAAACGCAATGCTGAACGTGTTTAGCGATTTCTTTAATAATATAAATATTGTACGCGAGGACATTGAAAAAGGCGGACGGCGCATTCAGGCGTTAAACAAAGTGATCCTTAAAAAACTCACAAACAAATAAAAACAGAGATTAGTGTTTAGTGAATAGTGATAATATTTATGCAGACAATAGTAGTAGCATTTATTGTGTTGGCAGCCGTGGTTATTGCCATCAGGCACATTATAAAGACAATGAAAAACACGTCGAATCATTGTGCAAATTGCTGCCAAGACAATAAAAAACCAAGAAAAACAGACGTGTTGCCACAAAAATTAAGGAAAAAATTTGGTTGAATCAAAAAATATTATTACCTTTGCATTCGCAATTTGAAATGGTACCTTGGCCGATCGGTTAGGTAACGGTCTGCAAAACCGTGTAGAGCAGTTCGACTCTGCTAGGTACCTCTACAAAAACACTCCTGACAATTGTCAGGAGTGTTTTTGTTATATTTAAAAGTATGACAGTTCAATATGCTCCAACCGATATACTTAATATCTTTTAAAACAATATCCTTATTATTTATTTTTTCTTCCGTTGTAATTTAGGTATCTTTATTTTTTGTCCTACTTGTAGTTCCGTCCTGGCAGAAATACCATTGAACACCTCTATATAGCATTCCATGCCTTCACCTAAAGTGCGTTTTGACAGCTTTGACAGCGTTTCGCCTTTCTTGACGGTCATTGTGTAGTCTTCACCTATTATCACGTAAGCACCTGTGCGAACACGGGCATCCATTGCAGCATATTTGTCGGAATCAAAGACGGCAGACTCTGTCTTTGCCGCTGGCGTGGGGGCAGCCACCGGCTGTGCTGGTTTAACAGGCTGATTATCGACTATAGTCTCTTTCTTATCCACAACAGCAGCTTTCTTAACAGAATCCTTCTTTATAGTGTCAGTCAGGATTGCCTTATTCGCAACCTTTTCCACCTTTGGTTTATCAATATCTTTCGCAACATTCTGCACAACGACTTTGCCTGAGCCATAGTTCACACCATACCAATAGCCTCCATACGCAGACAAGGCGGCTATGGCAACAATGTAAAGCACATGCAACAGCACAGATTTTACTTGTGATGAGGATTCCTCTTCATCTTCATAATCTTCCGTGACTTCAGATTCTGTTTCTTCTTGTTCCTCAATATGAACGACTTCAGGCTCTGTTTCTTCTTGCTCATCAGCAAGAGCGACTTCAGGCCCTGTCTCATTTTGCTCTTCAATAGGAGTAATTTCAGGTTTTGCCTCTTCTTGCTCCTCGACAGTAGTATTGGCTGTTTCCGCAATAAATTCCGGAACAACTGTTTCCTCTTCTTCAACAGATGCTACTGTTTCCTCTTCAGCTGGAGATATTGGCTCTTCTTCAACAGGATCTACCGCCTTTTTCTCTTCAACGGGAATTTCCTCTTCTTCAACAGAAGCAAACTCCTCACTATCAAAATCATCCATTTCTGAATCTACAGGCTCTGCAATAGTATCTAAAATAACGTTCAATTCAACATCCTTATCAGCCTCTTTATCCGTGCCGATTTCCTCTTTTGTCTCATCAAATACTATACCATCTTTGAGAATCACGGTCTCAAACTGTGAGAATGGCTTGTTGATAAGCTCTTTCATGGCGGCATCTGGAGTGAACGTTATCTTCGAGTGCCCCTCTATGAGGATTCTTTCGCCCGTGTTCACATTGATACTCTCACGATCTTCCACATCAATGATCTTGAATGTGCCCAGTCCCTTTATCTTTACCTGCTGGTCGATGGGCAAGCGCTCCTGTATGATGTCGAACATCGCCTTTACAAAATCGTTTGCCTTGCTTTGCGTCAGTCCATTATGCTCCATCAGCACTGAAGCAATGTCGTAAAAAGAAATCTTTGCCATTACTTGCTTCCTCCTTCCTTTATCTTATCCTTCAACCTCGGCACAGCCTTGAACCCGAGCACGAGTTTCGGTGGTACGAGCATTCGTTGCTGCGTTGCAGGATTGACTATTATGCGTTCCAACTTTTTCTTCACCTCAAACGCGCCGAAATTAGGTACAGTCAATATATCACCGTTCTGCAGCCTTTCGGCAGCGGAGTCAATAACGGTTTTAACCATACGTTGCGTCTCGGCAGCGGAGTATCCCGTGCGTGCAGAAAGTTCGCTTATAAAATCCTTGTTGTTCATCGTTTATTAATTCATAATTTTGAATGCATAATGCATATTTCTTAATTATATAGGTTTGGCATACAGGTCGAAGTCTTCGGAGTCGGTGACAAGCACATCGTAAAACGATCCTATCTCCAGTTCTCCGTTGTCAATATGCACAAGTACTTCAGGGTCTACCTCTGGTGAGCAGAATTCGGTGCGCCCAACGTAGTAGTCGTCCTCTACCCTATCGATTACTATGCGGAGCGTCTTGCCAACATTCTCCGCTTCAATCTCACCGCTAATTCGCTGCTGTATGCGCATAAGCTTATCCAACCGTTTCTGTTTCACGTCGGCAGGAACGTCATCCTCATAGTTATCAGCAGAGAAAGTCCCGTCCTCCTCGCTGTATGCGAAAGCTCCCATACGCTCAAACCTTGCCCACTTTACAAAGTCCACAAGTTCGGCAAAGTCCTCTTCCGTCTCACCCGGAAATCCAACCATAAGAGTTGTGCGCAGATGTATGCCAGGCACTTCGCGGCGCATCCGCTCTATCAACTCATACGTCTCTTGCTTGCTCACATTGCGGCACATTCGCGAAAGCATATTGTCAGAAATGTGCTGCAAGGCTATGTCTATATATTTGCACACGTTGCTGCGTTCCTTCATCACCTTAAGCAAATCCCAAGGGAAATGAGTCGGATAGGCGTAGTGAAGGCGTATCCACTCCACGCCTTCTATGACTGCCATACGGTTTACAAGTTCAGCTATATGTTGCCTGCCGTAGATGTCTATTCCGTAATATGTCAGTTCCTGTGCTATTATCTGAAACTCCTTTGTACCGTTTGCCACAAGCAGACGCACCTCCTCAAGTATTTCTTCCATAGGACGACTGACATGCCTGCCCGTCATTATCGGTATAGCGCAATACGCACAATGACGGTCGCACCCCTCGCTTATTTTTATGTAAGCATAGTGCCGTGGAGTGGTTATGCGGCGCACTCCGTTGCACGTTGTACTGTTATCTGCGGAAATATCGGTAAGCAGTTGCTTGTAATTGAACTTGCCGTACCATTTGTCAACCTGCGGTATTTCCGCCTTCAGTTCCTCAAGATAGCGCTGCGAAAGGCATCCCATAACGTATAGTCGCTTTATCTGCCCCTCTTCCTTTGCCTGCGCCAATTCCAATATCGTGTCTATGCTCTCCTGCTTTGCATCCTCAATGAATCCGCAAGTGTTCACCACAACAATGTCGCCCTCTGGCATTTCGCTGTCGTGCGTACATCGGTAACCGTTCTGTTCGAACAGTGTCATCAATGTCTCGCTGTCAACAAGATTTTTCGAGCAGCCGAGAGTTATTATGTCTATACTGTTTTTACTCATCTGCAATATCAAAGATAACGTCAGCCGACATTAGTCTTGCTTAAACAAAGAATCAACGAACTGACGTTTGTTGAAAAGTTGCAGGTCGGTCATACCCTCGCCAAGTCCGATATATTTCACGGGCACTTTCAGCTGGTCGCTGATGCCTATCACCACGCCCCCTTTTGCCGTGCCGTCGAGTTTGGTTATTGCAAACGATGTTATATCCGTAACGGCAGCAAACTGCTTTGCCTGTTCAAAAGCATTCTGTCCAGTGGAGCCGTCGAGAACCAGCAAAACCTCATCGGGTGCTTGCGGCAATACTTTCTTCATCACGTCCTTTATCTTCTTCAACTCGTTCATCAAACCTACCTTGTTATGCAATCGACCGGCAGTGTCTATGATTACTACATCGGCATCGTTTGCCTTGGCGCTGCTCAACGTGTCGAAAGCCACACTCGCCGGGTCTGCACCCATCTGCTGCTTTACTACAGGCACTCCCACTCGTTCGCCCCAAATACAAATCTGCTCTACGGCAGCCGCGCGGAACGTGTCGGCAGCACCAAGATACACTTTTTTGCCAGCCTGCTTGAACTGCCACGCCAACTTGCCAATGGTTGTAGTCTTGCCTACTCCGTTCACACCCACAACCAAGATTACATAAGGACGATGGTCAGTTGGAAAATCCCACGACTCGTTGTCGCCAGTGTTATTTTCCGATAGCAGCTCCGCTATCTCTTCACGCAATATTCTATCCAACTCGCTCGTGCTCACATACTTGTCGCGAGCCACCCTTGCTTCCACACGCTCTATTATCTTCAGCGTCGTGTCCACGCCTACGTCGCTCGTTATAAGCACCTCTTCCAGATTGTCGAGCACCTCATCGTCAACCTTCGACTTTCCTGCAACGGCACGTGCTATCTTATCGAAAACACTTGTCTTTGTCTTTTCAAGCCCTTTGTCGAGCGTCTGTTTCTTTTCCCTGTTGAATAGTCCAAAAAATCCCATATTACAATATTTTTTGCAAAATTACATTAAAAAGAAGAGACTGCAAAATAAAAAAGCAAAAAAGTTATTATAATTATTGCCTAAATTTCTTGCATTTTGACGTTTTATTTTGTATCTTTGCAGTTGAAACAACTTTCAGGCTGTTTCTATTGTATTATAAATATTCTTTCCTAAAACATGTTTGCAGCGGTCGCTGCAAGATTTTTCACCATACGCCGAAAGGTTTTGCACCGCACGCTGCAAGATATTCGCACGTGCGCCAAAAACCAAAGACACATATTAGCCTGTATCTTTTTACTTAAGTACTTTTCCTTTCTTACCTAAGTATTATTGTAAGAAAGTAGCCTTATCCCGAATTTCTTTTATATGCATGATGTCACTCTGACAGACTGTAATTTATTTCCAATCCGCACTCATCAAGATCATCTCCTCCGTCTCCATTATAGGCACAAGACTCTCATTTTCTTGAATATATTCATTGTTGTATATTAAATAACGCCAGACCTAAGCCCTATCATCATTCTTCTGTTATCACCGTATCTCCCTGTTCTTCAAGAGCTTCACCTGACAGTTTCTGTAATCGCCGAACATCTTCTTCTGTCAATTGAACTTCACCGCTACGTTCATAATATCCCAGTAGCCATTGGGCACCTTCCTTATTGAGAAAACCTCGTTGATCGGCTTTTAGGAAATAATGAGCTGCAAGAGACTCTTCCCTCTCCATATATGTGTAAGCAAGCAACAGATAACAAGCAGGCTTCTTATCCGCCAAAGCCGTGAATCTATCTATATTAGGATTGAAGGTTTCGCGCCAGTTTTGAAGGCACAATAAAACTCCTGCAAAAGAGCTACCTTGATCTGTTGCCCGTTCCAGAAGTTCCATTCCCTTAAGTGTATCCCCTTGCTCTATTGCAAGTGCACCTTGTATAGTATAGCCCTCTGAAGATCCATTAGCAATCAGTTGCTCCGATATGGACAAAGCTGCTTCTGACTGCTTATCTGCACTTTTTAAAATGCCATCAATAGCAAGCTTAAAATTTGACCCTTCCAACACATCTGCCATATAGACTTTCAAATCATAAATAGCACCAAAGTCCCTTGCCTGCATAAAACTTAGCATAGCACAGAGAAAGTCCTGCTCGACACCAATACCTTCACAATAACGATTAGCAAGTTCTACACAAGCTTGCCCGTCACCCCATCGTGCCTGCTCAATGAGGGCTTCAACATCTGAAGCGATAGAATCAGGCTGTTCTTTCTTTGCTTCCGCCGTAAGAGGCTGGAGTGCAAAACTCCAAATAAGCAATACGCCAAGATACAATACTATTTTTTTCATTGTCTAAAATGTTCATTTATCCTCTTTCTTTGTATCATAAGTACCATTGCTTTCAACATGAAATCCCTTATAATTACGATGATTGCTAATAATTTCATAAAGAGACTTGCTACCTGGAGCACCAATATTCATATCTACATCAATATCAATAATCATTGGCTTACGCTTTTGTCCATCATCATCCGCAAATTCAAGATTTGCATTTAATCGTGGTTTTAAACCTTCAATTTTATCAACGTTTCCTGTTGGTATATTATTCTTTGGAATGTAAACCACCGTCATTTCATCATCAATAACCGAAAAATCATCATACTCGACATATTTTGTCCATTGCATTGTTTTCGTTTGCTCCGAAATGATACTTTCTCCGTCTATAACAACAATTGCTTTTTCATCTTCCAAATCCCATGATTCTGGATATATAAGTTCTTTCCAATCAGACTCTGGAATTGTAAATGTTACAGGTTTTCCATCATTTCCCACATAGATAACCTGAGGAGTTGCAAATTCTAAAAGAGCATTCGGACAGGACAAAACATAGTCAACATTAACGTATGGAACAATTTTCATATTAAACTTACCTTTGGCTTGTAAATCCCAATTAGTTTTATCATTAGTTCCCGATGAGCTTGCCTCCAAATCAATGCCGTACACACCTTTCTTTAGACTTGTAATAACATATTCGTACTCAGAATCATTTTCTTTACCTCCTTCAACTCTATTATCTGGAAGGATATATCTTTTCTTAAAAGAATAATCCTTATATTTTGTTTCTGGATTAAATGTTATTTTGAGCGTATCTCCTACATGTGCGATAATTTCCTCAGCACCATCTTCTGTTGCCTCCTTGATTGTCAACGTTTCGTTTGTCCTCTTATTGACAACAATAAAATCGCCAGCAGATTTCGATTCTACCTTTTCAATTCCACTTGTTTCAATATCATCTGTACTACAAGATATCATACAGACAACACTTATAAGCAATACGTTACAAACTTTTCTTTTCATAGTTCTATCTTTTTAATTTCACATATCTGTTAATAAGTTGTTAAATACACGTTTATCGTATTTCCTTTCTTCTTACGCGAACACTATCATTTGCTTTGTCATATAGTTGTCGCGCTTTCATTTTTACTAATAGTCCATCTGATATGTCATTTCCCCAATCAGAGTTGGCAAAACTTAAATTATTCATTTCTATATTGTTATTATATTTGTAATGAAATAACGAAAAATCATTTATTGTAGTTGTAAATAGACAAACTCCCGCGTCTGATTTAATATGACAAGAGAAAAATTTATCATCTAAAGCCTTCAAAGAATTAACATAAGTATGTTCTTCATCTCGGTTGTAAATGTTTGAAGAAAATCTTTTTCCTGAGATGGGGGTAAGGTTATCAGAAAGGATAATTACCCTACAGCTGTGGGTTGTGTATTGGAAAGTAGAATCATAATTATTCACTCGAAGAGAATTGAGGCCAACTACAATCCGATTTCCTAATCTAATAATATTTGCAGAATCAATCTCGCTATCATAGAAGGTCTGTGCCGCTGTTTGCTTACCGTTTTTCATCAGAATCAGACGAGAAAAATAACGGGAATCGGTATAAGATTTTTTGGAACGAATAAGATAATAGTCACCATTAAACAATTCACAGACATTATAGTTACAATATAAATCCTTGATGTTCTCTGGTGTTACAATAGTGTCTGCGTCAAAGTTTTCTGGACGATTAACACCTTCTCCTAAAAGCATAAAACTTTCAGGTTCTTGAATTGATTGTATATAACTTTCGTTATTATCATTTTTCGAAAATCCACCAAAACAGCAATATATAGTGAATAATGTAGATAATAATATTACAATCACGCCACCTCCCATTAAGATGTTTTCATATTCTTTCTTAGAATTGTCATTTAATGCGTAAAAAAAAGAACACGCCCCTATACCCGTTAAGACCACAGAAATTTTTGACCATATAGAATCTATGAACCATGGTGTTATTAGATTAAAGAAAATGGATAAAATAAAGCCACCTGTTATTAGCCACATTATAATATCAAACTTATCAACATTGTTTTTCTCTTTTTCTTGTTTGGCTGTTATATTTGTTTTGGAACATACATTTTGTATATGGCCATAGGACGCACCCTTACCTTTTTCGTGTTTTATGTGTTCTATGTGACTTGTTAGTGCCCTAATTCGTATATTGAGTTTATCCACCTCTTCATACGACCTCTTTATAAGGCCACGCATACTGTTTATATTCTCATCCTCTATTTCCTCTGTGATTATGACAATATTATTATGCTGCATGACCTCATCCATAGACCACGATTTGTCAGATCGCTGACAAACTATATGCTGATCTATATAGTTATTATATACATTTAATGGTATTGGCTTGATGCCCGATTTTAAGTTTTGTAAAGCAGACGTTATCCTATTTTTATATTTCGCTAAAATAGAATAGTAGTGTTCTATACCCTCTTTAGCACTTACAATTCTTCCATTTGTATCAAAATAAAGTACTTTCCCTTCTTCAACTATATTTGCAACTATAGAACTAAAAAAATTGAACAGAAATTCCACATCTTGTGAATATTCGTCATAGTACACGATGCATATTCCAAAAGAATTTTCCCCATTATAGATATAGTTGTAAATTTGGAACATTCGAATAGCCCCACTACTACTGCGTTTTATAAAGCAAAGTTGCCGTTTACCATGTAAAAGTAACGTCTGCCCAAGGCTCTCGTTTATAACGCCTTTTGCATAATCGAGAGTCGGGTATTGGCTTAGAACCTTATTACTATATTTAAAGAAACATATATCAAAAACCATTATTTAATTTTTATTTCTCTAAAGTAGAATGTGTAGCCTTTTTTCAACTCATAAACATAAACCAATTGTATTTTTTTTACATTTGCATCTTCTAATACAGTAATATGGCATTCAGCACCTTTTTGTTCTAATATAACTTCATTACGCCCAACATCACATAAGAATTTTCCAGAGCCATTAGCATTCTGACGTTTATTTGATGTTCCTGTTTTGGCAACAACGATGTAGTTATTACCTTTTTGCATTTCTGTTGCATTGCTCATATCAGCATCAGCCTTTCTCAAATCTAACAATGTTATAGTATCAGACTCAATATGAGAGGTTTTGATAGCTTGTTGTTCTTTCTCAATGTATATCGTGTCATGACCTATTGGACTCGCTTGAGACACACCCTCAGTATGACTAATCATAAAAGAGATTCCACTGCCACAGCAACACCCCAAAAGAAATACAATTGCTAATCTGCCAAAATTGTCTTTCTTTCGGGGGATAGCGAGGCCATTACCTAATGTGGGTGAACTTTTGTCTAAATCCTCGTCAATATCATACAGTTTTTCATCTTTGCCCTCTTGTATGGTAGCATTGTATGTAATTGAAGAGTGCTCTTTTTCTAATCCCAAGTTGTTCACCTCATTCCTTTTTATATTTTCTGCAATATTCTCAATAAGAGACTCATCAGTAGTGCTTTGTTTATCTTTAACAAGCCTTTCCTCTCGTAATGCTTGTTCTTTCCTAGACAAGAATACAATCTGCCCCTCTCGCAGGAGTGCTTCTTCTGCATTATCGTCTTCGCCAACACAAAAATATTCAGGAACCTTTACCCCTTTTATTATAATACTGTTCGGGATATGTTTCGTCTTATTTAGAAGAATGTTTATGCTTTGAACTGTCAGTTCATTATAAATTTGCTCCCAAGTACTTTTTGCTTCTTCCAGTTTCATCACTTGATAGACAAGAAATCCTTCTTTACTTCTTTTCAGTATGTTTTCTTCTACATAATGTTCATAAAGACTTTCAAGTTTTTCGTAAATTCCAGTAAAATTTGTAGAATAGACATTATCAAGTCTCAGTGACATCACAAAAAAACTTCCTGGGCGTCCATGATCTTTAGCAAACTTTTTGTCGTCATCTGTTAGACAACTTGTAATGTTTTTTAATTTTGAGAAATGGTAATAGGTTACATACCTATCACCAATTTTCTCAAATTTCACCTCCATTCGTGTCTCTTCTTCTGCACCACGCTGACTATAAAGACGGTCAGAAAGAACTTTATCATCAACAGAAGATGGCCATGACTCATGCCCCATTTTGGGCTGTCCTGAAACTATAAATTGTACGTTTGACCTACTCATATCTGTTATCAATTGCACGCATTATCGTTTTCCACAGTTTTTGTGGATATATTTCATGACTTTCTTTGGGAATCCAAGTTACTTCTGTTCTAAAAGAATTGCTTTGCTCCATGTGGAAAGAACTATATCCAACCAATTCATAGTGAGATTTGTAAGGTTCCATCAGGCCAAAACATGACCAGCGTTTCGTGGCAAAAGGCTCTTCCAGAAGAATACTGTCAAAGTTTGCATTAATAAACTCTGCATATTCACTCTCTTGTATTGGATTCTTAGAGTCTCCTTTGGTTATTTTGTCTATCTTGTTAAGTAAAACAATGATTTTATCATTGGGACCAATCTTTATCTTTTGTATTGCAGCAATATAACCAAGCATGCTTTTTTTCAATTCTTCATTTGTTGCAAAGTCTGCATCAAAAAAGAACACCCAAATTTTTTTGTACTCGCAATCCGTAACATCTTTCAAATAATCATATTGGGTATTTTGATTGCCAACACCAATTTTAGAGGCTTCATGTAAATTTATAAAATCTTCTCCTGGAACTTCTAAGAACCTGCACACACAGTCATTTTTACAATTACAAATATTTATGAGTGCCCTTTCTTTTGAGCCTGCGATATAATCATATGACGCAACATTAACCTGAGTTGTTACTTCAGATTCAATATCCTTAATTGAAAATTCTTTTAAGTGGCCATAATATGTATTGTGGAATGTTTCACTCAGTTCAAATTTGTACCTTTGAGTTTGAAGGTACCTGATGAGCCTAACCAAAGCCGTAGTTTTCCCACCTGCCGACTGACCAAAGAAAATGACAATAGGTGCATTTACTCCACCATATCCATGATTGTTTGCCATAATTATTTAAAATTTATATGTTTGTTTTGTTTGATTATTTTTTGAACGAAATGCGATAACAGAAAGGATAAATGCTACAATATCAAGAATTGCAGACAGCAAAATCCATGTAAGCATATCAAAGCCTACAGGCAATTTCCCAGCCAAGAAATCTTGCCAGACCTCACGTGCATTATATAGCCTTTCTATACTATATATGTTATACCCTTGTACATTATTGTAGTCATATTTCTTTGACTCATCCGAAGGATTCTTGTTTTTCAAGATAAATACGTTGTCCATTATGATTGTTTTATAGTCTGGATCATTATATCCCTTTTGAATTAACTTTTTTGCCTCCTCTATAGATTTGCTTGCTGACATAGAACTGAAATTCCAAGTTTCTTTTGCAGCATCAAGTTCATCGTATGTCTCGTAAATCTCCTTGACCCTTACATTAAGTTCAATCTTCTTTCGTTCTGTCAGTTTTAGTTCCTCTTGTTCACTTATATTCAACGAGTCTTGAGCTTCTGACAGTAGTTGAGCAATTTGTGGATGGTAATAATCTTTAATTCGAGTCCTTTCTTTTGGACTACGGTCTCTTTGAGTTGTATGATGAAAACCTATGCCTCGTTTTTTTGTACATTTTTCTTCGATTTGAGCCAGAAATTCCTTTGCCCTTGGACCAAGTCCCGGTCTTCCATCATCGTCAATCTCTCTGTCAAATTCTCCTTGTAACGATATTACAGTATTTCTCAAATCTATTCTTTCATTTTTGTAACGTATTCTAACATCTTCATCAACAGAATTTTCTGCCTTTTGGAAAACATTTAACTGATTGCCCAACTCTGCACGTGCAACAGAATTTGCTTTTTGCTGATAGACCAAATTATGGGTATTCGTTGGAAAACTAAAAATTAGCCAGAATAAAGCAACCATCAAAAAACCTCCAATAGTCCAATTTCTCTGCATATCCTCCGTTATACCATTTTTTTTGCAATATCTAAGATTGTTGTAATTCCAAATCCTAACCAAAAAGAATGATGTAACACCATAAATAGCCAAAGTTATTAGAAAGACAATAACAAACATCGCCCAGCCTCTAAATCCAATCGAAAGACACAAAGACTGAGTTGTACAAAAACAACTAACACATGCTAAAAACACGAAAAACAACGCACAGAACCATTCTGCAATTCCTGCACTTTTCAGCCATTCTCTCATAATTTCATATTCTTTAAATTATTAACATACTCAATTGATTTTTCTATTACATCTACCCTACTGAACAACATTTAGAATAAACCGACCTCCAGCAGATATGTTCCATTTCTCTTTTTTAGTTTCACCTGACGAATTAGCACTTAGGGAAATTTCATACAAGCCACCCAAGTTCTCTCTTATTATATACTCGTACTCAGATTGATCTGCCACCATTTCGTCATTGGGCAAAGTGTATTTTGTTGTGAAGATATAATTCTTATATTTCTCTTTTTGTTCAAACTTAATATTAATAATATTTCCTTTGTGAGCCTTAATTGTTTGCGGTAAACCTATTGACAAATTTCCATCTATTATCAACGTTTCGTTGGTTTCCGTATTGACAATGGTAAAATCACCTCCACCGCCAACATCTTGAATAATATTACTTGGACGTTCATCATCACATTCACAAGAAATAAAACTTGCAATACAAGCCATTACTATACACAATAGTTTTACTTTGTTTTTCATATTACTTTAATTTTATGAGTTTATATTAATTTTTATGCTTATATCAAGTACTACAACATATATACAAAAAGCGTGAGATCCGTACTCGCTACTTATCTCACGTCCTTGGCCTTCGAACCTGCCACCCTGTTTAGATAAGCAACTTCGAAGCCCACGCCGATATGAATATAGTACCCCTTATAGAAACGACATAGACACAATGTTGCGGCTATAGTCTTTTCCAAAGGGATGCGTATAAAACACATCCCGAGGTCATCTACCATTGCATCATTGCTACAGGGTTTCCAAGTGTTCGAAGTTTGGACGTAGCGATGAAGCGTTGAGTAAACGCCTTTCTACATAATGTAGTGACTCTTTCCCATCCAATGCCCGCCTTTGTCAGGCTCGGCGCAGGTAGTCTTTGTGATAAGACGGTGCAGAACGAGTCTGTAGTGTAAAATCATCAAAAGACTTTAAGAGTCGGCTGCAAAGGTAGTAAAAAGAATTTAAAAAGGATATAGTAAAGTTTGATGTTTGTCGTGTTTTTTGTATTTTTAACAAATCATGATTGTCTCGGTAACAATTCAGCAATACCTCTTAAGTTTAAAAAGATGTGAAAAAAACATCAATGATATGGAATATAAAAAAAAATATTGTAACTTTGCAAAATAATGGAATAATAGTATAACATATAAATAATCACATTAAATCAAAATTATGAACATACGTAAATCTATTGTTACGGCAGCGTTAGTACTTATATCTACACTGTCTGCAAACGCACAGTTTGAAAAAGGGAAAGTGTATGTGGGAGCATCTCTGTCTGGATTGGATATGAGCTATAACGGCTCGGAGAAAGGAAAGTTTGCCATTGAGGGTAAAGTTGGCTATTTGATGGAAGACAACCTTATGCTGACTGCACAAGCGGCATACAGCAAACAGAAATATATGCCGTTTATGATAAGTCTTGGCGTTGGCGGACGATACTATATAGTGCAGAACGGAATGTATTTCGGCTTGAGTGCACAATATCTTCACCACGATGATTTCAGTGATTTCCAACCATCGGTGCAGGTTGGATATGCATTCTTCCTAAGCCGTACAGTGACCATTGAACCTGAAATTTACTACATTCAATCGTTCAAGAACCATAGTGACTATAGCACAATCGGTTTGAAGGTGGGCGTAGGCGTGTATCTTTTCAGGGATTAATATTCAGTGATTAGTGTTTAGTGATTAGTTATTAAGTGATATGCTTAGTGTAGACGAATTGGTGGACAGGCTTATAGACCTGTCGTTTGCAGAGGATATTGGCGACGGCGACCATACTACATTGTGCTGTATTCCAGTTGATGCAATGGGACGTTCGAAACTTCTAATAAAAGAGGATGGCATTCTTGCCGGTGTGGAGATAGCAAAAGAGGTGTTCAGGCGCTTCGACCCCGAAATGCAGGTGGAGGTGCTCATGGGCGACGGCAGCCATGTGAAGAAAGGCGACGTGGCTATGATTGTTAAGGGCAAAACGCAGTCGCTGTTGCAGACAGAGCGACTTATGCTCAACATTATGCAGAGAATGAGCGGCATTGCCACGATGACAAACAAATACGTGAAACTGTTGGAAGGTACAGGCACGAGGGTGCTCGACACAAGAAAGACCACACCGGGAATGCGTATGCTCGAGAAACAGGCTGTGAAGATTGGCGGAGGATGCAATCACCGCATCGGTTTGTTCGACATGATACTGCTCAAAGATAATCATGTGGACTTCTCTGGAGGTATCAATAACGCCATAGACCGCTGCCACAAATATCTTGAAGAAAAAGGACTTGACCTGAAAATAGAAATAGAGGTAAGAAACTTCGACGAGTTGCAGCAAGTGCTCGACCACGGCGGAGTGGACCGTATAATGCTCGACAATTTCAGCGTGGAAGACACACGCAAGGCAGTAGAGATGATTGACCACAAGTACGAGGTTGAGTCGAGCGGAGGAATAACATTCGAGACAATGCGTCCGTATGCGGAGTGTGGAGTGGACTTTATCTCCGTGGGTGCTCTGACACACAGCGTGAAAGGTCTTGATATGAGCTTCAAGGCATGCTGACGACACTGCTACTTGCAATAAACCTGTCGTTTTCATCGCCTGTTCGCCACGAACTGTCATTGGCTGGCAATTTCGGTGAGCCACGTCCTCACCATTTCCACGGAGGAATAGACGTGAGGACAGACGGAGTGGAAAAGAAGGCGGTACTTTCGGTAGCCGACGGATATGTAAGCCGAGTAACCACAGGGTTGCTCGGCTTTGGTAATGCTGTGTATATCACCCACCCCAATGGTGTTACAACCGTTTATGCCCACCTGCATTCGTTTTCAAGCAGGATTGAGGAACTCGTGAAACGCTATCGTTACAAACACGAATGTTCACTTACTACCGATGCGCACTTTGCACCGTGGGAATGTCCTGTAAGCGAGGGGCAGTTTATTGCTTTTAGCGGAAATACCGGCTCAAGCACAGCACCGCACTTGCATCTCGAATTTCACGACACAAAAACGTGGAAAATGCTTGACCCACTTAACTATCTGTCAGAATTTGTAAGCGACAGTGTTCCCCCAATGGCACATGGTTTCATGGCATATCCGCAATACGGCAAGGGTGTTTTCTGCGGTGGCAGCGCAAAGCAGAACTACGGATTCACAAGCAATACGATGGAACGGCACTTTACAGCATGGGGAAAGGTTGGATTCGCCATTTGGGCTGACGACTATACACAAACGGCATACAATCATTTGGGAGTGCGCAATACACGGCTGCTATGCGATGGAAAGGAAGTTTTCAGCAGCACCGTTGACAGCATACCAATATATTCCAACAGGCAAATAAACATTTGGGGAGACTATGAGCATTTTCGCCGCACTCGTGTGTGGTATCTCAAATCATTCATTGAGCCCGGTTGCAGACTCTACTTCATGCGTGCCGATGAAAACCGCGGAATAATAGATTTCAACGAGGAACGCACATATACACTCGAATATATCTTAAAAGACCATAAAGGAAACGAGTCAAGCTATACATTTTTTGTTGAAGGCACTCCCACTCCTTTGCCAAAATCCGTGAAAAAGAATTCGAGACAGACAATGCGATGCAACATCACTTCGCAATATTCGCTGCCTGGAATGCAACTTGTTATACCGAGCGGAATGATTGGCAACGATATCGTTCTACATCCTGTAACAACACCTTGCGAGGAAGATATGCTATCGGCAAAATATTCTTTCTACGACAAGTCGTGCCCTCTCGTGAACGATGTGGAACTGGGTATTTATGTTAAACAGGAAGTAAAAGACCCGTCAAAACTGTACATAAGGAGCAATATGAGAAAGTATCTCGGTGGCGAATACAAGAACGGCTGGGTTACTTGCGGAATACGCGAACTGGGCAATGCCTACGAGGTGGCATACGACGATGAAAAGCCGATAATAAACACCGTTGGCGAGCCAGAATCGTGGACTTCTACAGGAACAATAAGGCTTGCACTTTCCGATAAGGAGTCGGGACTGAAAGAATACAAGGTATGCATCGACGGGCGTTTCGTGTATTTTGCTCCGCAGGAGAAAAGCAACGTAGTGTTATGCAGGCTTAAAGATACACCTGTGAAAAAGACAGGCAAAAGCCACAGGCTGACGGTTAGTGCCACGGACAACCGCAACAACACCGCAACCTATACGACACGCTTTACTTGGTGATTCTTACAATCCTTATTCCCGTGTGACTCGGATGCTTACCTAAATATGTGCGCAGTGTCATAGGTTCTTCCACCACTTTCTTGTGAAGCATTGAGGCGTTGAGCAAATGCAGTCCGTCTTTATGCCACACGGCAAAACCAAGATGCGCTATGTCAAGTCCCTGCTTATTACAGGTTATGGCTATTATATCGCCGTCGTGCACCGCATTGCGCATGGCAGCAGTATTCTCTACTGCATTTTTAGGAATATATCGGAACGTTCTGCCATTCAGCGCATCTTCCGTCTGCTCTATCACAGGCACACTGTCTGGATTGGCTTTCAGGAACTTATAATACTCTGGATTCATCGACATAAAACCAACATTAATGGTCTGCACAGCCTTGAATACAGACACAGGATTTTGTATCTCCTTAACAACACCTTTCGCCTCGTTGTCTAATATCCAGTCGGTGAAATAATGCAGCCGCGAGGTATATCCGTCAAGTACTCCGTGGCGGTAGCGCAACATCGTAAGATTGTCTGTATAGTTACGGAACGTGTACACCTGCTGATGAACACATAGCGTGAGTGCAGTCACCGTCTCTACAAGTGTGGTACAGTCAAGTTCACGTGTGTTTACCACAAGTTGCTCCGTATCGTTCACCTCGAGTGTATGGGCAACGTATGGCACTCCTATGAATGAGCGTGCAAAGAACAATTCCCAGCATGTGGTGCGAGGCATCTGCTTTGCCTGTCGCAACAACGAGTTTATTTTCTCCTTGTCAGCCTCTTTCCAAGTCTGCGAATGACATAAGGCAGGACACAGGCAGAGCATCACAATAATATGTATATATAATTTCTTCATTTTTTCTTTTTCTTTTCTTTGTCCTTCGAGCCAAAGTTGAAACCGCAGTACACGTTGACGCTGCCGAAAATATTATTGCACTCAAAATGCGATCTGTTATAGTTTTGCATAAACATTAGCGCACTTGTACCGACATACCATTTGTCGTTGTTGTAGACCACTGCCAAACGCCCCGTTCCGTCAATGTTGAAATTGTTCAGCACAAATCCAATATCGCCCTTTT
This sequence comes from Prevotella sp., assembly GCA_022511075.1. Lineage (GTDB taxonomy): Bacteria > Bacteroidota > Bacteroidia > Bacteroidales > Bacteroidaceae > Prevotella. Next base: position 19,924 of record JAFLSE010000012.1, on the reverse strand, counting down.
CATCGGTGACATCGCCCTGCTGACGCTTGTACGCAACCACGAGCGAGGCACTTGCGCAGGCAAGCCAGTGCTTGGCAAACACCCAGTTGTAGGCATAGCCCACGTTTGCGTTCACATTATAGTATTTCAGGCTGTTGAACAGCAAGCCGCTGTCGAGCTCAACATCATATCCGAGACGCTTCTCCAAAGCATCTTCAAGTTTCTTGTAGTCGAGTTCGAGCGAGTTGCGTGTATATCCGATTCCCGCCATCCACGACCCGCAACTTATTTTCTGCCTCGTGCTCTGCGCAAAGGCGGCAGGATAGGAAAAGCGGTTGTGGTTGAATATATAGTAAAGGCTTGCGCCAGTGATGCCCACCTTTATGCAGTCGAGCGGCATTCCTTCGAGTGACTTGACGTTTGAACCGTCGTCGAGCCTTGCACGTCGTATCTTGTAGTCGCTGCCCGTGCGGCGGTAGTAGAAGTCAACGCCTATCTGGTTGCTGTACAACGAGAAATCAAGCTCCGTCTTACCCTTTCCCTTGGAGCGGAAACCTATGTTCTTCAAATCGAAGGTATAGCCGAGAAACAGCCACCGCCAACCAAAATACGGCCCAACCTTCATTGTCACATCGGGCGAGAATCTCATACTCTTCCCGTCAGAGCCTCTCATTTCAAACATATCATAGTTGAATGTTCCCTGCGCCATCAAAGCCCAGTTATAGTGCTGCGGCTCTATATATCGTTTGTCTATCTTGCTGAATCCTCTAACAGTCTTGCGAATGGTGTTCATCGTTCTGACTGACAGCTTAGGCACGGAATCACTTTTCGGTGTTTCCATTAATACAACCTTCGTGCTGTCGCCAATCACGCCATTCGTATTTGTGGCGTTGACGGTTATTCCGCAGAAAAGCATGGATGCTGATATTAGAAAACTCCTGATTGCAAACATATTCCTTTTATATCAGAATTTGCCAAGAATGCGGTCAAGTGCCCAATTCACCGGCGTGGCAGACACACTCGTACATTCGCAGATGCCTATTCCTTGCAAATGCTCCACCACCTGCTTTATCAACGGGTGCTGAACGAAAGATGGATTAGGCACAACAATACTGCGCGTGCCCTCGCTCGTCTGCAACCTTATTGGATTGTAGTTGAACACGGAGAATGTCACTTGCCCCTTATCACCCACAATGGCAATACTATCCTCAACGGCACTTTCATGTCCCACAAAGCACCACGAGCCGCTGCCGGGCAGTCCGTTCTCAAAACGGAAACAGGCACTGACGGTATCTTCCGCCTCGTACAATCCTCTACGGTTGGCGCAAATGCCGTTTGCTTCGAGAATAACACCGAATATCTGCTGCAAAAGGTCGAGTTGGTGCGAGGCAAGGTCATAGAAATATCCGCCTCCTGCAATATCGGGCTGCACGCGCCACGGCAGGTTGTCGTTTTCGTAGTCCGAAAGTCTCGGCGGCACGGAGAGACGCACCTCAACACTCATCACGTCGCCTATTATTCCGTCCTTTATTATTGAACGTACCTTGTCAAAATATGGCATACAGCGGCGATAATAAGCCACAAAACATGGAACTCCCGTTTCTTCACTCACCCTGTTCACTCGTGTACAGTCATCGTAACTTGCCGCCAACGGCTTTTCCACATACACAGGCTTACCTGCACGCATAGCCATAATTGCAAACATCGCGTGACTCGACGGCGGCGTGGCTACATATATGGCGTTCACATCAGGGTCGTCAATAAGTTCCTGAGCATCAGTATACCAGCGTTTTATGCCATGTCTTTCCGCATAGCTGCGTGCCCTTTCCTCCGAACGGCTCATCACAGCCTGAATCATAGACCCTTCTATCTGCTGGAATGCAGGACCACTTTTCTTTTCAGTAACCTCTCCGCATCCAATGAAGCCCCATTTTATAATTTTCATCGATATAGTAATTGTTGTTTTCCGTGCAAATGTACACAAAATTTTCGAATTATAAGCCAGTCGAGATAAAAAACCGAGATAAATTTTACCGAATCGATAAAAAATCAAGGCTCACATGCAATTCTTTTTCCTAAATGAATACCAAAAGTACAATTTTGTGCATCTTGGGGATGATAATTTATGGAAATTATCTATAATTTAACCTTATTGAATGTTTTATTTAACTTGCATATTATGATTATATTTTTACTGAATTTATTTTTCGATAACTGCCTTTTACAAGAAACAGGGGCGAAAATGCTGAAGAAATCCGTTATATTAATAAATTTTAATGAAAAGGAACGTATCTAATATGTGAAAAGAATATTAGAAACCAATACAAAGTTCACAAGTAATAGATACTGCCGCAATGGGCATAACATGTCTTATAGGATGCCTATGGAGGGCGTGCTTAAATACCTGTCCTAAAAGAAAATGAAGCATGCATACTTGCAGCAAAGTATGACTTCAGCGGTGGTCAGATAGAGAATATTGCCCGTCATTACGCAATAAGGAATATTCTGCATGGAGATTACGAGAACATAGTAGAGGAGCTGTCTGTGTACTGTGATAACGAAAAGCTCGAAACAAAAGAGACAAGAAAGATAGGTTTCGGCTTGTAAATAGTCTATTCCGTTGATGGGGTAATGGCACTGTTGTTTTATGTAAATATTTCAAAGAACGCTTTCTTTCGCGAATGAAGGTGCATAACACCGTTTGTACAGTGCAAAGGTATTTAATTTCGTAATGCCGCTGTCTGCTTTTGTCTACATCTGGCATGATTTGGCACGATTTGGCAGTTTCATGCAGTCTCACCGCCTGTAAGCCAAGCCCCCTATTGAAACCTCAGCCCCATCATAATATCTGTCCCCCTTATAAAGGGGACATAGATATTGATGGGGAGGTTTCAGCGTCCCCCATATATATTGACCGACGGACATAGTCTCGATTGCCATCGCTTGCCGTCTCGATGAGCATCGAGACGGCAAGCGATGCCCAATGAAGCTGCAAGCGTTGGCAATTGCTTCCTGATTCGTTGGCAAATTCATATAGGAGCATCTTTGCCAATCGTTCCATTCTGTCACATTAACTTCACAAATTCTTCTGGGGAAACGAGACTTCAGAGGGGATATAGCAATAGAATTGTATAATATTTTCATTATGTTTTTAAGGAAAACTGCCACTAAAAATATACGATAAAAAGAACATTTATAGACGTTATGGAAAACACTTTAAAAGGCAAAGTTATGGTTGATTATTTACGTTATTGTTCATGAAAATATAAAAAAACTAAAATCCTATAATTTTTATGATTAATTCATAGGACAAATTGAAAGTAAATCATTATTTTTGCAGTATGAAACTAATAAGTATAATGAGTAGTGCTAACGACTAATTTCTCAAAAAAATGTACGTAATTGCCATAATTTAAGACTTGAAATCAACATGATGATGATAATGAAACCTGTTATGACAACAATACTATTAATGATGAGACTTTGGGTGTTGTTGATTGTTATGTTTTTTTCTGTACCGTCATATACCCAAGAGAAGTATGTGCCGCAAAAGGGTGATTTGTTATTTTGTGTTGCTGGCGATTCTGATTTTTCGGGAGCAATTGCCGATGCCACAGCGTGGCACGACACGGTGAAATTTGTACATGTGGCAATAGTGGCAGTGGAGAAGGGTAAACCTTACATCATAGAGGCAACAGGAAGAAAAGGGGTAACATGTACTGACTGGGAGGAGTTTTTTTCTTCGTCGCAACATATTGGTGGCAAGCCGGGAGTTGTTGTGATGCGTGTAAAGCCAACGGCAGGTTTTTCGGTAACAAGTGCAATAGAAAAGGCTAAGACGCATTTGGGTGAGGAATATGATTGGTCGTATTATCCAGATAACGGAAAAATGTATTGTACGGAACTTGTGTATGAGTGCTTTCGTAAGGACGACGGTACTCCTCTGTTTACTGCACGTCCAATGAACTTTAGAAATGAAAACGGAGAGATGCCTGCGTTCTGGACAGAACTTTTTGAGAAGCTTGGCGAGCCTATTCCAGAAGGTGTGCTTGGTACAAATCCCAATGACATGTCGAAAGAACCTGTGCTGATGGAGGTGCACCGATATTTCTGATATAAAGTACTTTTTATTATAGTCTAATCTCCTTGCATATCTTTTCCAGCCACTCACGGTCAGTGTCGTCGAAGGTGTCGAGTTCCTTGCTGTCGATATCGAGCACGGCTTTTACGTTACCTTGATTGTCGCATACAGGAACAACTATTTCGGAGCGCGAGAGGCTGCTGCATGCTATGTGTCCCGGAAACTTTTCTACATCTGGAACAACGATGGTGCGAGCCTCTTTCCATGCCGTGCCGCAAACGCCGCGACCGTAGCCTATGTGCATGCACGCCACAGGACCTTGAAACGGACCTAAAAGCAGTTCGGGCACAGTGGGCATCACTCGATAGAAACCTGTCCAGAAGAATCCCATTGTCTCGTGAATGGCGGCAGCCACGTTTGCCATTATTGCTATCTCGTCGTTTTCGTCCTCAATGAGTGCCTTCACTTGCTTTAGCAGCAAGGCGTATTTTTTGGTTTTCTCGTTGTCGTGCATAATGTTCATGAACCAATCTTGAAAAAAACATAAGACTTAATACAGATTTACTTTGTAACAAAAAGTCAGTTGTATTCCTTTTGCGTAAAGGTGTAATCGGCAACTTTCTTTCCCTTCTTGCTTGCTGACCAGTAGACGTAGGAAAACTTGTAGCCTGCGTCCTTGTAGTTCTTTATTGACGTGGTATTGCGCAGTTCCTTTAGCAATGTACCGCGTGCATCAACCTGATCCAGCATCTCGGCATCGTCCAAAGTTCCGTTTACGGTGTAATAGTAGTACAACGTGAGGGTGTTCTTGTTGAACGACATGCTGTCGAGAGTCATTTCTTCGTTGAGCGCAATGGGGCAGTTCTTCTTGGTGAACTCACGAGCCTCACGGTCGCATCTGTCTTCAAGCGACTCCTGACATGAGACAAGGCATAACAGCAAAAACGCCAATATTATCTTCTGCATAATTTATGTTAATGAATTTATAATTTGCATGCAAAAGTACAAAAAAAATCGTAAATGGAACAAAAAATTTGGAAATATGTTTTTTTATTCGTATCTTTGCAATTCAAATTGACGTACATCAATGGGTAATATCAGAAACTTTTGCATCATTGCACATATAGATCACGGCAAATCAACCCTTGCCGACCGCATGCTCGAATATACCAAGACAATACAGGTTACGGGCGGGCAGATGCTCGACGACATGGACCTTGAGCGCGAGCGCGGAATAACGATAAAGAGCCATGCCATCCAGATGGAATATGAGAAGGACGGCGAAAAATATATACTTAACCTTATTGACACTCCGGGGCATGTGGACTTCTCGTATGAGGTGAGCCGAAGCATTGCCGCCTGCGAGGGTGCGCTGCTGGTGGTAGACGCCACACAGGGCGTACAGGCGCAGACGATAAGCAACCTCTATATGGCGATAGACCAGAACTTAGAGATAATACCGGTAATAAACAAGATTGACATGCCCAGTGCCATGCCCGACGAGGTGGAGGACGAGATTATAGACCTCATAGGTTGCGACCGCGGCGACATAATACGTGCCAGCGGAAAGACGGGCGAAGGCATTGAGAACGTGCTCAACGCAGTGGTGGACCGCATTCCTGCGCCCGAAGGCGACAAGGACGCACCGTTGCAGGCACTTATTTTTGACTCGGTGTTCAACTCGTTCCGCGGCATCATAGCATATTTCAAGATTGAGAACGGACAGATACGCAAGGGCGATAAGGTGAAGTTCTTCAATACGGGAATGGAATATGTGGCTGACGAGGTTGGCGTGCTACGCATGGATATGATACCGCGCAAGGAACTGTCAACGGGTGATGTTGGCTATATTATCAGTGGTATAAAGACATCGACGGAAGTTAAGGTGGGCGACACGATAACACACGTTGCACGTCCGTGCGAGAAGGCGATAGAGGGATTCCAGGAGGTTAAGCCGATGGTGTTTGCCGGAGTATATCCCATAGACCCTGCCGACTACGAAAACCTGCGCTCATCACTCGAAAAGTTGCAGTTGAACGATGCCTCGCTCACATTCCAGCCGGAGTCGTCGGTGGCTTTGGGCTTTGGCTTCCGTTGCGGATTCCTCGGACTGCTGCACATGGAGATTATTCAGGAGCGTCTCGACCGCGAGTTTGATATGGACGTGATAACCACCGTGCCCAACGTTTCGTATATGTGCTACGACAAGCAAGGGAACAGCAAGGAGGTGCACAACCCATCGGGACTGCCCGACCCGACGATGATTGACCACATAGAAGAGCCATACATAAAGGCGAGCATAATAACCGCAGCCGACTATATAGGACCGATAATGACATTGTGCCTTGATAAGCGCGGTGAGCTTATCGACCAGCAATATGTGAGCGGCAACCGCGTGGAACTGCGCTTTATGCTGCCGCTCGGCGAGATTGTGATAGACTTCTACGACAAGCTGAAGTCGATATCCAAGGGCTATGCGTCGTTCGACTATCACGTGGACTGCTTCCGTCCGTCGAAACTTGCCAAGCTTGACATTCTGCTCAACGGCGAGTCGGTGGACGCCTTGTCTACACTGACACACCAAGACAACGCTGTGACCTTTGGCAGGCGTATGTGCGAGAAGCTGAAGGAGCTGATACCACGCCAGCAATTCGACATTGCCATACAGGCGGCAATAGGAGCAAAGATTGTGGCGAGGGAGACCATAAAGTGCGTGCGCAAGGACGTTACGGCAAAATGCTACGGCGGCGACGTGAGCCGCAAGCGCAAGTTGCTGGAGAAGCAGAAGAAGGGAAAGAAGCGCATGAAACAGATAGGAAACGTGGAAGTGCCGCAGAAGGCATTCCTTGCAGTGCTGAAATTGGATTAAAGCCATATAAAACTACTTATAACTAATAACACTTCAACCAATTATGACTAACATTCCAATCACTACCAGAGACGTGGCCCGCGAGCTTGCACGCCGCTACAGTACGATGACCCACGACGAGCTTGACGTACTTGAGGACCTCCTCGTGCCTATGAAGTATGCCAAGAACGAGAAAATTCTTTCCGAGGGAGAGACCTGCAAGTACATCTATTGGATAGCCAAGGGCATGGTGAGGCAGTTCTATACGAAGAACGACAAGGAACTGACTGAGTACATTGCCACCGAGAACTCCATTGTGATGAGCATCGAGAGCCTTTTCCGAGAAGAGCCGTCACGCCAGCAGATAGTGACACTCGAGCCTACGGTGGTCTATGCCATTCCACGTGCCAAACTGGAACAGATGGCTATGAAGAGCGTGAACATACAGATATTGTATCGCAAGATACTTGAGGAGAGCCTGATATTGAGTCAGGTGCACGCCGACCTGTTAAGGTTTGAATCGGCACAGACGCGATATGCAAAACTCGTAAAGCTGCACCCGCAGATTGTATTGCGCGCACCGCTGGTCTATATTGCCAACTTCTTGCAGATGACACCGGAGACGTTGTCGAGGGTGAGAAACCAGATTCTGCTCGAGAAATAGTGTGATTGAAAGTGTTATTCAAAGAAAAAAGGAATGCCGTCAGAGCATTCCTTTTGTTGTTGGCAGTTCGTAGTGGTAGATATCCCTGCGCACCGCCATTTTCAGCGCCCTTGCCAGAGCCTTGAATATCCCCTCTATCTTGTGGTGCTCGTTGCTGCCCTCCGCCTTTATGTTTAGGTTCATCATTGCGCTGTCGCTAAGACTCTTGAAGAAGTGCAGGAACATTTCGGTGGGCATCTCGCCAATTTTTTCACGTTTGAACTCTGCGTCCCATACAAGCCACGGCCGTCCTCCGAAGTCGAGTGCCACGCTGCAAAGACAGTCGTCCATAGGAAGGCAGTAGCCGTAGCGTTCCGTTCCGCGCTTGTCGCCGAGAGCCTTGCGTAGGCATTCGCCGAGAGCCAGTGCCGTGTCTTCTATGGTGTGGTGCTCGTCAACGTGCAGGTCGCCTTTCACGCGAATGCGCAGGTCCATCATTCCGTGCTTCGCAATCTGTTCCAGCATGTGGTCGAAGAAGCCCAAGCCCGTGGCTATGTCAGCCTTGCCGCTGCCGTCTATGTTCAATGCAATCTTTATGTCGGTTTCTTTTGTAGTCCTTCTGGTTTCGGCGTGCCTCTCTCCTGCAAACAGCGTTTCGGCTATCTTGTCCCAGTCGGTGCCGTTCTGCCCGATTATCAGCGACTTGCAGCCAATGTTACGAGCAAATTGCGCATCGGTCTCTCTGTCGCCTATCACATAACTGTTGGCAATGTCGTAGCCTTCGTCGTCCATGTATTTTTTTACCATTGCCGTGCCTGGCTTGCGTGTCGGTGCATTGTCTTCGGGAAAATGGCGGTCTATGAGTATATCGTCAAAGGTTACGCCCTCGCCTTCAAGCGTCTGCAATATGAAATTGTGCACGGGCCAGAAGGTATCTTCAGGAAACGAATCTGTACCCAGTCCGTCTTGGTTAGATACCATCACAAAATGAAAATCGAGGTGCTGGCGTATGAAACTCAGGTTTCTTATCACTCCCGGCACGAAGACAAGTTTATCAAATGAATCTATCTGCTCGTCGGCAGGCTCTTTTATCAACGTTCCGTCGCGGTCGATGAACAATATCTTTTTTTTCATAATTTTCTCCATGTCGTTATTCGTATAGTTTGCATAACAACATACAAAGATAACGTTTTTTTTCAGCACAGCCAAACATTTCTTTCGTTTTGTATGATGAAAGTGATAAATTATTATTTTTTTGCTCAAAATGCTTGCCGATGTGCAGATTTATTTGTACTTTTGCACAAATTTTATCAACGATAACACATATTTATATATAAAATTAGGTATAAGTTTATGAAAGATTTGGATTGGTCGAATATTGGTTTTGGCTATCACAGGACAAACTATAACGTGCGCTGCTACTATCGCGATGGCAAGTGGGGAGAGGTTGAGGTTTGTTCGGAGGAAACAATCACAATGCACATGGCGGCAACATGTCTGCACTACGGACAGGAGGCTTTCGAAGGGCTGAAGGCATATCGCTGTCCCGACGGCAAGGTGCGCGTGTTCCGCATGGACGAGAACGCATCGCGCCTGCAAGCTACATGCCGTGGCATAATGATGCCCGAAGTGTCCACTGAAATGTTTGAGGGCATGGTTGAAAAGGTGGTAAAACTCAACCAAGAGTGGATTCCAACATATGAGAGTGGTGCAAGCCTCTATATCCGTCCGCTGCTCATAGGAATGTCGGCGCAGGTGGGTGTCCACCCTGCATCGGAATACCTTTTCCTGATATTCGTAACGCCTGTAGGACCATATTTCAAGGGCGGTTTCTCAACCAATCCATACGTGATAATCCGCGACTACGACCGTTCTGCGCCACTTGGCACGGGCATGTACAAGGTGGGCGGAAACTATGCTGCCAGTATGCGTGCCAACGACCTTGCGCACAGCAAGGGCTATGCCTGTGAGTTCTATCTCGACGCAAAGGAAAAGAAGTATATGGACGAATGTGGCGCAGCCAATTTCTTCGGCATAAAGAACAACACATACGTTACTCCGAAGTCAACATCAATTCTCCCGTCAATAACCAACAAGAGCCTCATGCAGCTTGCAGAGGACTTCGGCATGACGGTGGAACGCAGGCAGATACCCGAAGAGGAACTATCTACATTCGAGGAGGCTGGTGCTTGCGGCACTGCGGCGGTGATTTCGCCTATCTCATATATCGACGACCTCGACACGGGCGTGAGATACACATTCAGTAAAGACGGGCAGCCTGGACCGATATCAAGAAAATTATACGACACATTGCGTGGCATACAATACGGCACCATTGAGGACAAGCACGGCTGGACTAAGGTAATCATTGGCTGATGGGAAAAGGGAAACTGGAGAAGTTTGCAGCAATGGAGACGTTCAAAAACGTGTTCCAATGTCCGTATTCGGTAGTGGAGAGTGCACCGTTTGAGATGCGCGGACACTGGCGTGAGCAATATTTCAAGAACAATAATCCCATTGTGCTTGAACTTGGCTGCGGCAAGGGCGAGTACACCGTAGGGCTTGCAAGGCTTTTCCCGAATGTAAATTTCATCGGCGTTGACATAAAGGGTGCGCGAATGTACACAGGTGCAAAGCAGGCATTGGAGGAAAAACTCGAAAACGCTGCATTCCTGCGCACAAACATAGAGATAATAGACCGCTTCTTTGCACAAGACGAGATACAGGAAATATGGCTCACGTTCAGCGACCCGCAGATGAAAAACTGGCGCAAGCGACTTTCGAGTACGATGTTCCTCAACCGCTATCGCCGTTTCCTCGTTGACAATGGTATTATCCATCTGAAGACCGACTCAAACTTCCTGTTCACATATACCACCTGTCTTGTCGAAGCAAACAAACTGCCGGTGTTGTTCAGGACGGAAGACTTGTATCACGACGAAATGCCCGACAAAAAGATTCTTTCCATACAGACATATTACGAGGCAATGTGGATAGAAAGAGGGCTTAACATTAAGTACATGAAATTCCTTTTGCCGCGCGACGGCGAACTTGCTGAGCCAGATGTCGAGATACCGCTCGACGAGTACCGCAGTTTTAAGCGCGACAAGCGTAGTGGACTGAAAACAAGCAAGTAACATATTATACATTAAAGAAGAATGAAGACAATACATATCGTTGCGGTTATCGCTTTACTGTTGTTTTGTAACGACGTATGCGCACAAAGAATAAAGGACGAACACAACAAGACAGAAGAAATGCCCGACACTACCGCAATATTGCGGGCGTATATTGACTCATTGCAGATGTACAAGCAGAAGGTTGATTCGCTTGAGGCTATCGGCGCACTCCAACGCAAGACATTGGACACCGACGGACGCTTCTTCCGCCTGTTCTCGCCGCTTACGTTCTTCCATTCTTCGGCAGCCAAGAATCTTTCAATCTTCAACTCCAAGGAAGATATCGACGAGATTGACGACGAGATTGACGATGCGCTGATGCATGTCTATCTCAACCGTCCCGACTTGGTGCTCGACACACAGAGCGATATCGACAAGGCGGGCAAGATAAGGAGCGACGTTGTGGAGAAGAAGGTTAAAGTGAAAAACGATATCCTCGACCGCGTGGAAATGAAGCCCGAAGTAGTGTTGCCCACCACTCCGCCAACTACGGAACTTGTTATAATGAAACCCAATTTCTGGAAGTTCGATGGCAACGGCAATATACAATTTATTCAGAACTACGTCAGCGAAAACTGGTACAAGGGTGGCGAGAGCAACTATTCAATGGTGGGAGAGATTACCCTAAACGCCAACTACAACAACAAGAGCAAGGTGAAGTTTGAGAACAAACTGGAAATGAAACTCGGTTTCCAGACATCACGCGGCGACACCCTCCACAAGTTCAAGACCAACAACGACCTTATACGTTACACAGGAAAATTCGGACTCCAGGCACACAAGCAATGGTACTACACCTTGCAGTTGCTTGCCTATACCCAGTTTGCAAAAGGTTTGAAGAGTAATGACGATAAGGTTTACAGCGATTTCATGTCGCCGTTCAATCTCAACCTCGGTCTCGGTCTTGACTATACGGTGGCGACAAAGAACAACCGTCTTACGGGAAACGTGAACATGTCGTTCCTTTCGTTCAACTTCCGCTATGTTGACCGCCATAATCTGTGGAGCAGCTACAATACAGGCAACCACCACACTTTGGAGGAGTTCGGTTCGCAGCTGACAACAAACTTGGAGTGGAAGATTAGCGACCAGATATCTTGGAAGACACGCGTATATTGGTACACTTCATATCACCGCACGCAGATAGAATGGGAGAACACCCTCGCCCTGAAAGTGAGCAAATACATAAGCACCCACATTTTTATGTTCCCACGCTTCGACGACAACAACAAGCGTGACGACAAGTTGGGATATTTCCAATTTCAGGAATATTGCTCGCTGGGCTTGAGCTATTCGTTCTAAATATTGTTTTCATAAGTTCAATTAATAAATGCAACTTTGCGCGTAAATGACCAAGGAGCTAAAAAGAATATACTAACAAGCTCTACAGGCAATACATACCTAAAGGAATCAGATTTGACAACTACACAGAGGAGCAGATTAAGCAGATGCAATACAAAATAAATGCAAGGCAAAGAAAAAACTCGCATTAAAAGCGCCGGTATAGAGTTTTTTCGTAACTTTGCAGACGTAGTCATATTTTGAGGTTGAATCTTCATATTTACATAAAACATAATAAAGATTTGGCACTTACAAAAAAAAATTGTACATTTGCAGACTGATTGCAAATAAACATTGACAAAATGTGTAAGATGAACAAAATAGCATACAGAATATTATTGGTGTTGGTTTTGATGATGCCTGATGTGGCATGGGCGGACTTCAACCCTACGGCGTATTATGTGGTTGACGGAGAGGAACGCGAGGAAACGGCAGCAATAAGCGACGGTGAAGCACCGCTGAAAGTGACGTTCAGGGCAAATCCTACGGACATTGAGGAAGGTGCGGCTGTGTCGTATGAATGGCGGTTTACACGAAACAACGAGACAACACCTTTCCTGACAAGATATGAGGAGGAAACGGAATACGAGTTCGTTGAGTCGGGAACATACACCGTGGCGCTGTTCGTGTCGTTTGGCAGCGACGATGCAGAACTGATGGGCTCGATAGTGGTGAGCATAAGCACCAGTCTGCTGGAAATGCCGAATGCCTTTTCGCCCAACGGCGACGGCATTAACGACATATACATGGCGAAGAGCAACCACAAGAGCATCGTGGAATTCCACGCCTACATCTTCAATCGCCAGGGAGTGAAGCTCTATGAATGGACCGACATTAACGACGGATGGGATGGAACATACAAAGGCAAGCCCGTGAAGGACGGTGCGTATTTCGTGCTCGTGAAGGCGAAAGGCGCAGACGGACGCATCTACAACATAAAGCGCGACGTGAACATACTGCGCAACTATATCGAAGAGTCGAGACAGCAGCAATAAGGAAAAACGTTGTCAATACAAAAAGGAGAAAAGAATCCTATGGATGACAAGATAAAGGTATTTGGCGCAAGGGTACACAACCTGAAGAACATCGACGTGGAGATTCCGCGCGGAAGCCTCACCGTGATTACGGGATTGAGCGGTAGCGGAAAGTCGTCGCTGGCTTTCGACACTATTTTTGCCGAAGGACAGCGCAGATATATAGAGACATTCTCGGCATACGCACGCAACTTTCTCGGAGGTATGGAGCGCCCCGATGTTGACAAGATAACGGGACTTAGCCCCGTGATAAGCATTGAGCAAAAGACCACAAACCGCAACCCGCGAAGCACGGTGGGAACAACCACAGAGATTTACGACTATATGCGACTGCTCTTTGCAAGGGCAGGAAAAGCGTATAGTTACGCAACGGGCGAGGAGATGGTGAAATACACTGACGAGCAGGTTCTTGACATGATAATGGGCGACTATGCCGGAAAGAAAATCTACATTCTCGCACCCCTTGTACGCAGCCGCAAAGGACACTACCGCGAACTCTTCGAGAGCATGCGTCGCAAGGGGTATCTGAATATAAGAGTTGACGGCGAGGTGCTGGAGATAACACGCGGAATGAAGGTAGACCGCTACAAAAACCACAACATCGAAGTGGTGATAGACCGCCTGCAAGTGAGCCAGAAAGATGAAGAGCGCGTGAAAAGGAGCGTGGAGATAGCCATGAAGCAGGGCGACGGGCTCATAATGGTGCTCGACAACGAGGACGGCAGCATAAGGCATTTCTCAAAGAGGCTCATGTGCCCTGTCACGGGAATATCATACAGCGACCCTGCACCAAACAACTTCTCTTTCAACTCAATGCAGGGTGCGTGCCAGCGATGCAAAGGACTTGGATATATCAACGAGATTGATATGGACAAGGTTGTGCCCAACCGCCAACTGAGCATATACGAGGGCGCGATAGTGCCATTGGGAAAATACAAGAACCAGATGATTTTCTGGCAGATTGACGCAATACTTCACAACCACGAATGTACGCTGAAAACGCCCGTGGCAGACATTCCCGACGATGCGATGAGCGAAATAATGTATGGCACGATAGAGAACGTGCGCATCGACAAGGATTTGGTGCATACATCGAGCGACTATTTCGTGGCATTCGACGGAGTGGTGAAATACATAAAGAGCGTGATGGACACCGACGACAGCGCAACGGCAAAGAAATGGGCAGACCAGTTTTTGGCGGAATGCAAGTGTCCTGAATGCGGCGGAAGGCGACTTAACCGCGAGGCGCTTTCGTACAAGATATGGGACAAGAACATAAGCGAGTTGGCGGATATGGACATAAGCGAACTGCGCTCTTGGACCGACGAGGCAGAGAAGCACCTCGACAAGCAACAGAAAAAGATAGCCACCGAGATACTGAAAGAGATACGGACACGCCTCGACTTCCTGCTTGAGGTGGGGCTCGACTACCTTTCCCTAAACAGGCAGTCGGCATCGCTATCAGGCGGAGAGAGCCAGCGCATCAGGCTTGCAACACAGATAGGCTCGCAACTCGTGAACGTGCTATATATACTTGACGAGCCGAGCATTGGACTGCACCAGCGCGACAACGAGCGACTGATAAAATCGCTGCGCAACCTGCGCGACATAGGCAACACGGTGATTGTGGTGGAACACGACCGCGACATGATGCTTGCAGCCGACTATATTGTGGACATTGGTCCGAAGGCAGGACGGCAAGGCGGTGAGGTGGTGTTTCAGGGAACGCCCAAGAAAATGCTTAAGGAGCACACCATCACAGGACAATACCTGAGCGGAGAAAAGAGAATAGAAATACCCGGAGAACGCCGTGCAGGAAACGGAATGACACTGACGCTGAAAGGATGCAAGGGAAACAACCTGAAAAACATCGACGTGGAGTTTCCACTCGGCAAGTTGATTGTGGTTACGGGAGTGAGCGGAAGCGGCAAGTCAACACTTATCAACGAGACACTACAACCCATCCTAAGCAAGCATTTCTACCGTTCACTCAAAGAGCCTATGCAATATGAGGCGATTGAAGGACTGAAAAACATAGACAAGGTGGTGAACGTTGACCAAAGCCCGATAGGAAGGACACCGCGCTCAAACCCAAGCACTTACACAGGCGTGTTTTCCGACATTCGCGCTATGTTCGTAAACCTGCCCGAAGCAAAGATACGAGGCTATAAGCCGGGGCGCTTCTCGTTCAACGTAAAAGGCGGACGCTGCGAGACATGCGGCGGCAACGGCTACAAGACCATCGAAATGAACTTCCTGCCCGATGTTATGGTGCCCTGCGAGGAGTGCCACGGCAAGCGATACAACCGCGAAACGCTCGAAGTAAGATACAAGGGTAAGTCGATAGCCGACATTCTCGACATGACAATAAACCAGGCGGTGGAGTTTTTCGAGAACGTTCCCGACATACTGCGCAAGATAAAGACCCTGCAAGACGTCGGACTCGGCTACATAAAACTCGGACAGCCCTCCACCACCCTATCAGGCGGAGAAAGCCAGCGAGTGAAACTTGCCACCGAACTGAGCAAGAAAGACACGGGCAAGACCATGTTCATACTCGACGAGCCTACTACGGGTCTGCACTTCGAGGATATAAAGATACTGATGAGCGTGCTTCAAAGGCTCACCGACAGGGGCAACACCGTGATAGTGATAGAGCACAACCTCGACGTGATAAAACTTGCCGACCACATAATAGACATGGGACCGCAAGGCGGCAGAGGCGGCGGCGAAGTGATGGTGACGGGCACGCCCGAAGAAGTGGCAGAGAGCGGAAAGGGAGTGACGGCACGGTTCATAAAGGAAGAGTTGAACATCAGGTAACGGAGAATGAAAGCGAAACTTACAATGGACGACTATATAGAGATAAAAGGCGCGAGGGTCAATAACCTCAAGAACATTGACGTAAGGATACCACGCAACAAGATGACCTGCATAGCAGGCGTGAGTGGCAGCGGTAAGTCGTCGCTTGCCTTCGACACACTTTATGCCGAGGGGCAAAGGCGCTATGTGGCAAGCCTGAGCGCATACGCACGCCAGTTTCTTGGAAGAATGAACAAGCCCGAGTGCGACTTCATAAAAGGCATACCACCGGCAATAGCCATTGAGCAGAAGGTGATAAGCCGCAATCCGCGAAGCACCGTTGGAACGACCACCGAAATATACGAATATCTGCGGCTGCTCTATGCAAGGATAGGCAAAACCTATTCGCCGATAAGCGGACAGGAGGTGAAAAAGCACACGAGGGAGGACATAGTGCGCTGCACCAAGCAATACGGTGAGGGCGTGAAATTCGTGGTGCTTGCACCAATAAGAATAGCCGAGGGTCGCACACTTGAACAGCAGCTCAACATGTATGTGTTGCAGGGCTATTCGCGCGTGATGGTGGGCAGCGACTTCTTGCGAATAGACGATATGCTGGCAGAAGGCAAACTGCCAAAAGCCGAGGATATATGGCTGATGATTGACCGCATGAGCGTTGACAGGTCTGCCGACTCTATCTCGCGCCTCATCGACTCGGCAGAGACGGCAATGTACGAAGGCAACGGACAGATGCGCCTCACATTCCTGCCGTCGATGATATGCCACGACTTCAGCACACGCTTCGAGGCCGACGGAATAACATTCCAAGAGCCTACCGACCAGATGTTTGCCTTCAACTCGCCAATGGGCGCATGCCCAGAGTGTCAGGGCTTCGGCAAGGTGATGGGCATCGACGAGAAACTCGTGATACCCAATCCGCAGTTGTCGGTGTACGACGGTTGCGTGGTGTGCTGGCACGGTGAGAAGATGGGAATGTGGAAGCAGGAGTTCTGCCGCAGGGCAGCACAGGACAATTTCCCGATATTCGAGCCATACTGCAACCTGACACGCAAGCAGAAGGATATGCTTTGGCACGGACTGCCTTCAGACCGCCATCGCCCGAAAGACGAAAGGGTGTCGATAGACGACTTCTTCGAGATGGTGAAGGCAAACCAATACAAGATACAATACAGGGTGATGATGTCGCGCTATCGCGGCAAGACCACCTGCCCTTCGTGCCACGGCACACGACTGAAGAAAGAGGCAACCTACGTGAAAATTGGCGGACGAAGCATCACCGACCTTGTGGAAATGCCGATAGAAAAACTATGCCAGTGGTTTGCCAACCTTCAACTCACCGAACACGAACAGATGATAGCAAGCCGACTGCTGAAGGAAATAACCACACGTCTGCAATTCATTAAGGATGTGGGACTTGACTATCTGACATTAAACCGACTATCAAACACACTTTCGGGCGGTGAAAGCCAACGAATAAACCTTACCACATCGCTCGGAAGTCCGCTCGTAGGCTCGCTTTATATTCTCGACGAGCCGAGCATAGGACTGCACAGCCGCGACACCGACAGGCTGATAAAAGTGCTTAAAGAGTTGCGCGACCTTGGCAACACCGTAGTGATTGTGGAGCACGATGATGAGATAATGCGCGCCTGCGACCACCTGATAGATGTTGGTCCAGATGCAGGTCGATTGGGCGGTGAGATTGTATATGCCGGCGACACCGACAAGATAAACGACAAACTGCTCGAAACCTATCCCGAAAGCCACACGCTGAAACACCTCACCCACACCGAAGTGATTGAAGTGCCCAAGAGCCGCCGCCCGTGGAACATGTTTGTTGAAATAAAGGGCGCGCGAATGAATAACCTCAAGGGCTGCAACGTGAAAGTGCCGCTCAATGTAATGACGGTGGTGACGGGCGTTAGCGGCAGCGGAAAGTCGAGCCTTGTAAAGGGTATACTCTACCCTGCCCTGAAACGACACATCGGCGAGGTGTGCGATGCTCCGGGCGAATATGCTGCGCTCGAAGGCGACTACAAGGCAATAAAGCACGTTGAGTTTGTGGACCAAAACCCAATAGGCAAGAGCACGCGCTCAAACCCTGCCACATACGTCAAGGCATACGATGCCATACGCGACCTGTTTGCAGAGCAGCCTTTGTCGGAGCAGATGGGCTTCACGTCGCAGTACTTCTCGTTCAACACCGACGGTGGACGATGCGAGGAGTGCAAGGGAGCAGGTGAGATAACCGTGGAAATGCAGTTTATGGCAGACATCGTGCTGGAATGCGAGAGTTGCCACGGCAAGCGTTTCAAGCGCGACATTCTCGATGTCCGTTTTGCCGGAAAGAACATCAACGACGTGCTTGACATGACGATAAGCGAGGCGATGGACTTCTTCACCGAAAACAAGCAAACAACAATCGTAAAGCGACTGAAGACGCTGCAAGACGTGGGCTTGGGCTACATAAAACTCGGACAAAGCTCATCAACGCTTTCGGGCGGAGAAAACCAGCGAGTGAAACTGGCATATTTCATCGGACAGGAAAAGCAAGAGCCTACGATGTTCATCTTCGATGAGCCTACCACTGGACTGCACTATCACGACATAAAGCGACTTTTGAGTTCGTTCGACGCACTCATAAGCCGAGGACACACGATAGTGATAATAGAGCACAACCTCGACGTGGTGAAATGCGCCGACTACGTGATAGACATGGGACCGCAAGGCGGCGACCGAGGCGGCAACCTCGTATTCGCAGGCACGCCCGAGGAACTATGCAAGTGCAAGGAAAGCATCACGGGAAAATATCTGCAACCATTGCTGCAACAATAGAAAAGAATACGATAAAAGCACCTTAAAATATATGAAATGGTACGATAAATACTTGGAGGTCTACGACAAGCCTTTCAGCGAAGAGCACTACAAGATTTGCGACGAGATAAAGGCGAGGATTGCGCAGAAGCAGAGCGACAAGCCTCTTGTGACCATCAGCGTGATAGGCTACAACGAGGAGCGCCACCTGCTGGCGTGCCTCTGGAGTCTGAGCGACATAATATGCAAGTATCCGTTCGAGATTATCGGAGTGGACAACGAGTCGAAAGACCGCACTGCGGAAATATACAGCCGCTGCGGAGTGAAATACTACACCGAGACGCGCCACAGCTGTGGATGGGCACGCCTATGCGGACTGACAAACGCCCGCGGCAAGTACCATATAAACATTGACAGCGACACGATGTATCCGCCGCACTATGTTGAGACGATGGTAGACGCGCTTGAAAAGCCAGGCGTGGTGGGTGCAAGTTCGCTGTGGAGCTACATTCCCGACGACAAGCACCCTGCATGGGGAGTATGGCTCTTTGAGCTGCTTCGCGACGCACATATATGGATGCAGCACTTCAAGCGCCCCGAATTGAGCGTGAGAGGACTCGTGTTTGCATACAATGCCGACCTCGGCAAGCAGATTGGCATTCGCACCGACATAATACGCGGTGAGGACGGCTATCTGGCGTTCAAACTTAAGGAACACGGCAAAATCGTCTTTGTTCGCAAGCGCAAGGCACGTGCCGTCACAGGCTATGGCACCGTTGACGGCGACGGCTCTTTCTGGCAGAGTTTCCTGTTCAGGATAAAGAAATACGGCGGCAGCATTTTCAGGATATTCTACACCAAAAAGGAGTATAAGGACGAGGAGTCTAACTTAGTAAAGAACAAGTGACATGAAGATAGCGATTGAGGCACAGCGGATATTCCGCACCAACAAGCACGGAATGGATTTCGTGGCGTTGGAAAGCATAAGGGAGTTGCAGAAAATAGACTACAACAACGAATATTACATTTTTGTAAGTCCCGGTCCTGACAAATGTCTGAAAGAGACACCCAATTTCCACATCGTGGAGCTGAAATGCCCCACATATCCGCTGTGGGAGCAATGGGCACTGCCCAGAGCAGTAAACAAGCTGAAGCCGGCACTTCTCCACTGCACCAGCAACA
>JAFLSE010000119.1 GCA_022511075.1 Prevotella sp. | reverse complement strand
TCGAATCGGCAGGCCACGGCAAACAGCGGACTCTCCGCCTTCACGGCCTTAGAGCCTGTGCGGCGGTAGGTGTCGGTGAGTGCGGCGAGTCGTTCGCCGTCGTCGCCCTCGCCGCGCATCGTGCCGACGAGTGCCTCGATGGTGGTTGTCGCAGGCAGTCGGTCGGTGTAGTTTCTGAAATAAGATAGTTCCATGTTTCTTTGTTTTGTAATCACCCTACAAAGATACTGATTTTCAGACAGATGGCGTTCCCCATATATGGGGAACATTTCACACATCTTTGCACTATTTTCAGTTTTTTGTGTCGAGATGCCCAAAGCTACCGTTTAAGGAGGGCAAACCTAACGTTTACATGGGGTAAACGGGGTGTTTACATTACACTTTTCCAGGATTTTCTATTCTTTATCGTGCATCAACGTTATACATTTTTTAAGACGAAAACAACGTTTTGTTAACAGATTTTTACAGGTTACGGATGCCCGGTTTTCTCGCGTCGGCGGGAATTGTCGTACCTTTGCATTGTCCAATCCGGCCGGAGGACATGAAGTTATTAACC
>JAFLSE010000118.1 GCA_022511075.1 Prevotella sp. | reverse complement strand
TATAAAGAACTTATCCTTGATGCAAAAGAGGGTGGCTATGGCGATCCGCTCTACAATGCCGTTAATAAGATTCTCTCAAATTGGAAACTTACCTATACTAGTGAAAATAAGCCAACTCAAGGTGAATTTACCTACAATCCAACTGTAGCTAACGGGGAAAAGGTTATAACTTTGAATGTGGACACATGTGCTCAAATCTTGAACGAGGCTGAAGGCATGAATCTCACTGTTAATTTCAAAAAAGAAGATAGCGATGAGGACGACGAGTTGATTATGAGCTTGGCAGCCAATGCAGGCATTACCGTGTATGAGGCTACAAACGAGAACGACGAAGATGGTTGGGGCTACTACTGCTATTACTTCTACTGGAACCGCCACAACGACAATGGCTTGTCTGGAAAGATGGGACAGATGGAGTTTGCAACTGTTCGCAACAATGTCTACAAGCTCTCTGTATCGAAGATCAACCAGCTCGGTCACCCACGTGACACCAAGCACGACCCAGATCCAGTAGATCCAAACGATCCAGATGAGGATCCAACAAACTATCTCAAAGTCAAC
>JAFLSE010000117.1 GCA_022511075.1 Prevotella sp. | reverse complement strand
AAAATGCGTGTTTCGGCGGTGGCACGCACGGAGCATGTATTGATAATGGCCATGTCGCATACTTCGGCGTTTGGCGCTTTTTGCCAACCGTGAGCGCGGAGCATCGGTTCAACGGCGGCAGATTCAGCGAGATTCATTTGGCAGCCGTATGTTTCAAAAAAATATGTCATTGGTCTTGCGTCCTGCGGCGGATTTGTGCGAAAAAAAAGCAGCATCTTTCGACACTGCTTAAAAAAAATGCCGGCCACCAGAATCGAACTGGCACGACCGTAAACGGTCAAGGGATTTTAAGTCCCTTGTGTCTACCAATTCCACCAGACCGGCAGCAGCGCTTGCGCACAGCACTTTCACAGAGTAT
This sequence comes from Prevotella sp., assembly GCA_022511075.1. Classification (GTDB taxonomy): domain Bacteria; phylum Bacteroidota; class Bacteroidia; order Bacteroidales; family Bacteroidaceae; genus Prevotella. The sequence goes on along the minus strand of JAFLSE010000117.1, from coordinate 203 downwards.
ATAGTTTTTTTCAGACTTGCGCAACCAGTAGCGATGAGGTTGTTTCATGGTACCTGAAAAACATTGGTGGCGCCGCGAATGTTTACAGTTTTGCGCTCTTTGGTTATACTGAATGGCATATGTTTGCGAAATATCTTGCGGTGTTTTTTATTTCGATGGTGCCGCTCATCGAGCTTCGCGGAGCCATTCCAGTGGCTGCGGCA
>JAFLSE010000116.1:266-566 GCA_022511075.1 Prevotella sp. | reverse complement strand
AAGGCACGAAAAAGTGTGGCGGTCAAGGCTGAGATTGTCGGGCATCTCACAGAAGAGGACTTTACGGCTGTCCGAATGCTGGTTGCTTCCTGTGGATTCATCACCATGCACGACAAAAAAGTGTTTCACATTGTATAAAACAGTGCACTTGCTGACTATATGTCTTCATACTGCACTTTAAAAGGAACTGAAAGGGAGTCTGCCACAAGGCAGACTCCTTCCGTTTATTCATTCTCAAGTCCTTCTATTATGTTCAGTATGCGCTCACGTTGTGAGGATATCAGCTTCATAATCTGGGTG
>JAFLSE010000116.1:0-256 GCA_022511075.1 Prevotella sp. | reverse complement strand
TAGCCTTTGCCCAACAATTTCTTGTTAGAGGCAATGCCTCGCTGCTGCTCTGGTTGAAATTTCTCAATAGCCGCAGAAAGTGGGTCTTTGCCTGCACCAGTTACGTCTCGTTACGCCCACTTCCGTATGCTTACATGCAAAAAGGGATGCCAAAGCATCCCTTCCATAATTTTTATTGAGTCCTTAGCTATCTGCTGCAAGCACCGCCCCAACCCTTTCTGTGCCCAACAAATCGTTGACTTGCGTATTGAGGTCT
>JAFLSE010000115.1 GCA_022511075.1 Prevotella sp. | reverse complement strand
CACTCGGCAAAAAGAAAGGTGCAAGACTTCTTGGTTGTTGTTCCCAAGGTATCGCCAAACACCTACATCAATACAACTAATGAAGCCTGCACCTTAACAGTGCAAGCATTCACAACTACTGTTGATTGATATTCTTAAATTTTGGCGAATTTATGGAAACACATCAAGTAGAAGCAAACACTTCCTTTTTATTCAAATGTCAATGTTAAACGTTTACAGCATATTTGTTTTGTTTGGTTATACCTTAATTTATATATTTCTCTCCCCCCACATAGATGTAGGAACGTGTGCAAAGTTACGAAAAAAATTGTAAACACCTTCGCATTATTCAAATAAATTTATAGATTTTTATTTTAAATGTATGTTTTAAACCCAATCAAAGCCGCCTCTTTTTTTCGTTAAAAAGCGATACAAAACTTCCAAGAAAGTAATTGTGCATAATTCTTGACCGTTATTCTGTTAGTAGTTTGTTTAACAGAGACGTAAAAAATCATACAAACTCACCACTCTAACCCCTCTGAAGTCTCGTTCCCCCTCTTACATCTGTCCCCCTTTAAGGGGGGACG
>JAFLSE010000114.1 GCA_022511075.1 Prevotella sp. | reverse complement strand
CGTTTCAAGCCGTCACGGCTGGCGCAGACACCACCGAGAATGCCGCCGACAGTCAAGCCAATGACACCTACCGTGCCTTGCACCAGACCATACTCGCCGTCGCTCAGCCCGAGACCACCGTTGTTTATGCTATCAACCAAAAACAAGGCCGAGACTTTAGCCAGTAGGCCTTCAGGCATGCGGTAAAAAAGCATAAAGCAGATGCCAGCCCAAGGTTGCGGCTTTTGGAAAAAGGTAACTACGGTCTTGCAAAATTCGGTGAATATGTCTTTGGCTTTGCGTGTCTGCCGCTCGTTGTCTTCGGCTGGCCGTGGCAGCGCCCAATTGTGGTATAGCCAGAAAGCGACAAACAGACCTGCCATAAGATAGAACACAAGGCTCCACGAATAGCGTATGCTGCGCGTCATGACCTGCAAGACACCAGCCAGACCGACCAGCAGTCCCGAGGAAAAGATGGTGGCAATGCGGTAGAAGGTCGAGCGGATGCCCACGAAGTAGGCCTGTTCGTGCTCGTCGAGCCCCATCATATAAAAGCCGTCGGCGGCGATGTCGTGGGTGGCACTGGCA
>JAFLSE010000113.1 GCA_022511075.1 Prevotella sp. | reverse complement strand
ATGGATTTCATGGATTCCAACATGAAAGCGGAGGTCACCAATGCTTTAGTCGGCAAGAGCCAGATGACGAAGCTCACGCCCGACACCATCTCCGTACAACTGACCGAGGCCTCAAAAATCGACCTCTATCTGATGCAACTTCCCGCCGTCGCTCCCATTGATAGCTGCACCCATGCAATAGTTGTAGTGCGCACCATTGGACTGGAGCAAGAATACACCGAGGTTGAAACCGAATTTTATTCCTGCTGTTGGCGTCGGCTGCCTCCAATTCTTCCTTGCGAACCATCAACGCCTGAACATCCAGAAAAGAGCCAAATTATCGAATTTTTCAAAGAGAAACTTAATAAAAGCTAAAAATAGCAGGTTTTTTCTTTCGATTTATACGATATTTCAATAAAAATGTATATATTTGCAACCGTGTTTTTCATGGTATTAGATTATTAAGGTTAATACAAAGAGGTTTTATTGTCGTGAGACAGTGAACTTTTGAACTCTCAATCGCAGTGTAACATTCATAATTATAATGCGAATGAGTTAAAAAGAAGGGAGCCTGCGAAGGTTCCCTTTTT
>JAFLSE010000112.1 GCA_022511075.1 Prevotella sp. | reverse complement strand
CCAACGAGCCTTCCTCTTCACCGGTCTGGTCCGCCTGCTCTTTCTGCATGGCCTTCATCTGGGGCAACACCTTGAAAACAAAGAGCCCCATCAATACCAAAAATATTACAAATCCGTCACCCATGGCAGCGTAATCTTTTATGCTCCTTGCAAATATAGGTACATATTTTTTATTGTCCAAAGGATAACAATACGTATCTTTGCGAGAACTATTTTTAAGCAATTTATTTTATGGACAAAAAAACGGGAGCAGACTTAAAATCTGCAACTGAAAAGGAAAACAAGAAACTTTTCATTGAAACGTATGGCTGTCAGATGAACGTGGCAGACAGCGAGGTGGTGGCTTCTGTGATGCAGATGGCAGGCTATGCGGTGGCCGAATCTGTTGAAGAAGCAGATGCCGTATTCCTGAACACCTGCTCTGTGCGTGAGAATGCCGAACAGAAGATTTACAATCGGCTGGACTCCCTCCATTCGCTGAGGAATAAACGCAAGAATGGCCTCATTATCGGTGTTCTGGGATGTATGGCAGAGCACATCAAAGACGAACTGATTACACATCATCATGCCG
>JAFLSE010000111.1 GCA_022511075.1 Prevotella sp. | reverse complement strand
CCAGAGCGACCATTACCCCGAGCGCTACATTCAGTTCTACAATGCAATCAAGGCGAAATACCCATACGTGCAGTGCATCGGAAACGTGGAGTCGTGGTCAACCGATTTCCCTTCGTGGCGCAATGACTATCCCGTAGATATGGTGGATGAGCACTATTATCGTAACCCTAAGTGGTTTGCCGACAGATTTAATAAATACGATACATACGACCGCACCAAGCACAAGGTATATGTAGGAGAATACGCCGTTACCAGCAACTTTGGCGAAATAGGCAATTTGAATGCCGCCTTGGGAGAAGCCGTCTATATGATGGGAATGGAGAACAATTCGGATGTCGTGGTGATGAACTCTTACGCGCCAATCTTTGTGAACGAGAACGATGCTCGCTGGCGCCCCGACATGATACGTTTCAACTCTTCAAAGGCGATGGGCACACCTTCGTATTATGTTCAGCAACTGTTCCCCAACAACATCGGAACTCAAGTCGTCAAGACCAACTGGACATACTCCCTGAGCAATCCTGCAGCAGAAGAGGAGCAGGGCAAGCCTGTTCAGGTGGGGCTTGCCACA
>JAFLSE010000110.1 GCA_022511075.1 Prevotella sp. | reverse complement strand
CCGATTCCACACGAATCAGCGACGGGTCAAAATCCTTGATAAAACGTGACGGCGTATCGTATTCCATCCGCCCATAACGGAAACGGTTTTGAGCACAGGTCATGATACAATGCTTCTCTGCGCGGGTGATGGCTACATATAGCAGGCGGCGCTCCTCCTCCAGTTCACGAACGGAGTTGGCACACATTGGCGACGGGAAGATGTTTTCTTCTAAACCCACGACAAACACCGTCGGGAACTCCAGTCCTTTAGCCGAGTGAATGGTCATCAGTGTCACCTTGTCATTTTCATCGCCCGTGTCACTGTCAAGATCGGTCAGCAAAGCAACCTCCTGCAAGAAATCTGGCAAGTAAACGTAATCGCCCATATCCTCCTCGCGCCGGCTTTCCACAAAATCCTGTATGCTGCTTAAAAGCTCTTCCAGATTCTCCTGACGCGAAATGTCCTCAGGATTGCGGCCACTGTAAATGTCACGGCTAATGCCGCTGTTCATAATGATGTCATGTCCCAGCGTGTAGGCATCTTCCGTCTGCAACCGCTCCTGCCATGCCTGTATCAAATTCTTGAAACT
>JAFLSE010000011.1 GCA_022511075.1 Prevotella sp. | reverse complement strand
TTCCTGTATGCCTCACTCGCTATCTGCTCCATTTCGGCAGCCTGTTGTAGACCGCTCTCCTTATAGTATTCCACAAGCATCTTGGTGTTCACCCACTCGTTGTATTTCTCGTAATATTCTGCCTGAAGTTCACGTTGCAGCTGCTCCATATTGTTGCGTTCCATCTCCACGCCGCGCTTTGCAGCCCTCACCTTTGCCGCCTGCGAACCGAAGCACAACGGAATGTTTACTCCCACCGCCATAGCGAGGAAATTGCCGTTTTCAAACCTCAGGCGCTCTATGTTATATGGATTCAGCCCTTTTATCAGCACCTGGTACTTGCCTTCAAGCGAAATTGTCGGCAATCCCTCATTGCGCACGTTCTTCAGTTCGCTCTCGCTTGCAGCTATCATATTGTTGGCAAGTTGCATTGCCGTAGTATTGTCGGCAACGAACAGCGGCGTGGGCGATGCCACCCTTGTAGGCTCGCGTGTAGGCTTTGCCACAGTTATCTCCGTTATTTCCCACGACTCGTCTGCCGGTACTACCATGAACGTTTCGTTCAACAATTGCGCCATCTTGTATTGTGCAGTCCTGTATTCGTTTTTTGCCGCAACGGTTTTCATTTCACTCTCTGCCATCATGCGGTGGGCGTTAATATGGTCGAGCGAACTGACATCGCCGGCATTGGTTTTGCTTTTTGCCACTGCGTGGAACTGCTGTATCACGGAGTCCTGTTTTTGCAGCAACTTGAATTTCTCGCGCGCGTACCTTATATTATTGTACGCGTTTATTATTTCCATTTCCACGGCGTTTACCGTCATGCTCTCTTTTGCGCTCTCCACCTCGGTCTGCCTTTTCAATGCCTTTCTGCGAGCCTTGTAAACCGACGGCAGTTCAAACGTCTGCCCTACCGCGAGCGAGTTATCAGGATTTCCGCCACCGGTCAGGTCCTGTTCCAAAGTAAATGCAGTTGCTTCCAGATTAAACGATGTGCCCTGCATATCCTTTGCCTGCTGCACCGCCAACTGTGCGTTTTTCAGTGCCAGACTGTTCTCTTTCGCTATTTTTATGCATTCGTCGAGCGTCATAACCCTGTCTTCCTGCGCATATATACCTATTGTGCTACAAATAAACAGCGCAATTGTCAATATTTTCCTCATTCTATATCCATATTATATATAATTCCCTACAAAGATAACACTTTCTGTTACAATTTCGAGCATTTAAATAGCAAAAAATACTTAAATTGTCATTTGTGTACGAGCACAACCTTGACATATATCAACAATACAATAAGTTTTTATATAAAATCATTCAAAATATTTGGTAGCAGAAAAAATCGTCGTACCTTTGCATTGTCAAAAGGAAAGAAATCCTTAGACACCAAAACTATAGGGATAGTTTTTGAGGTTAAAAAGATTTGTTTTAGGATAATTCGATTAGTAGTTTTTAGGTTTAAAGTTTAGTATTTAGGTTAGTTTTAAGTTATTCATTAGGTTAGTTTTTTAGGTAAAGATTGTTGTTTTGGATTTTCAAGAGAGAAAATGATTTTTAAAGACAACACATTAAGCGGGTAATCCCAGAGTGATTCTGCGATTATCTGCATTTTTGTTTATCACAAATCTTTAAGTAATATTTCCTTCGACTGTTTAAGATATGTACGACGTATAGCAAGAGCCTTACGCCAGTTGTCGTTATAGACTTCGCGCAGAGGAAGATTAAGTTTCCAGTGTTGGCGAGATTCAAGACGGTCAATGAGTACGCCGAGAGAAAAATGCTCGATATTTTCGTTAGGTACGAATTGTGTATCCTCACCCTTTTCTCCTAGGTTTCTGTCCATTAAAATATGTGCATCAATCATCTCATAAAGTAAATCGTTGACTATGCGAATTGGAATTTTTGTTTCTTGGCAAAGCTCAAAAGAAGTGTAGGGGCGCAAACCGCAGTCGAAACGACGGAATATACGCGAAGCAAGCATGGCACAAAGCATTATACGGTAGCGATGGCTAATATCTGAAGTACGCGCATCATAATCATAGTAACTAACATTTTGGTTAGCGTAACACAGCGTTGCACCAAAAAGACAGATTGTCCACGAAATTTGCAGCCAAAGCATAAACAGAGGCAGAGCTGCAAAAGAGCCGTAGATAGCATTATAACTGCTTACCCATATCTGTGAATGAATATAGAAAAATTGCAACCACTGCATAGCCACGCCAGCAATTATGCCAGGCACGATGGCATGGCGCACTTCTACGTGGGTGTTTGGAATAAACACGTAGATGCCTATAAACACTGCCGACATGATTATATAAGGAAGCAAACCTACGAAAAATCGCATAACAGGCCCAAGCACCTGAATATATGAAGGCATATTGTTTCCTATTGCAGCAAAATATATAGAAACACCAGAGATAAGAACGATTATTACAGGGAAAAGAAGTATCATAGCAAAATAGTCAGTAAACATACGGAAAACTCCACGTGGAGCCTTTACTTGCCATATTTCGTTGAATGTCCCTTCAATGTTGCTCACCAACATAAACACCGTATAGAACATAAAAATCATACCGAAACCGAGCACAACTCCACTGCTTGTATGATCAAGATAACTATTCACGAAACCTGTCAATATTTCTGCCGCCTGTGGCTGTGAATCGAAAACGCTCATAAACCAGTCCTCAATATAAACACCGTAGCCAAAGCCACGTGCAATGGCAAAGACCACTGCGAGTATCGGCACAATCGACAGCAGAGTAGAGTATGTAAGTGCCGAAGCATGGCGCATCACCATCTTCTTTGTAAAAAAACGTATGACTATAATCAGTTTCTTTATGATACTATACATAAATTTGCGCCACACAGGCAAATTTTTGTGCGACATTTGCCACACATCGACCTTCAAAAAGGTAATAAAACATGTAAAAATGTCTTTCATAAACTTCGTTATTCCGTGTACAAAAGTACATATATTTGACGAAATAGCAAAATAAAAATAGTATTTTTAGGCTGTTAAATATATTTTTTGTAACTTTGCACCATAAACAAACGACATAATAGCAAGGAATAATGGCAAAAGAAAAAGAAGAGGCTGCAATGTCAGCACAGGAGGGTAAACTTAAAGCTCTGCAAGCCGCAATGGCAAAGATAGAAAAAGACTTTGGTAAAGGTACAATAATGCGTATGGGTGACGAGAAAGTAGAGAATGTCGAGGTAGTGCCTACTGGCAGTATTTCACTCAATGCTGCGCTCGGCGTAGGTGGTTATCCAAAGGGGCGTATCATAGAAATATATGGTCCGGAGTCATCAGGAAAGACAACGTTAGCAATACATGCCATTGCTGAAGTGCAGAAGGCAGGAGGCATCGCAGCGTTCATAGATGCAGAGCACGCCTTCGACCGTTTCTATGCTAAAAAGCTTGGGGTTGACATTGATAATCTTTTGATTTCGCAACCTGACAACGGTGAGCAGGCATTGGAGATTGCTGACCAACTGATACGTTCTTCTGCCGTAGACATAATAGTTATAGACTCCGTTGCCGCACTCACACCGAAAAAAGAAATAGAAGGTGATATGGGTGACAACGTAGTGGGATTGCAGGCACGATTGATGAGTCAAGCCTTGCGCAAACTTACAAGCACTGTGAACAAGACTAATACAACTTGTATATTCATAAACCAGTTGCGTGAGAAAATTGGTGTTATGTTCGGCAATCCTGAAACGACAACTGGTGGTAATGCTTTGAAGTTCTACGCCTCTGTGCGCCTTGATATTCGTCGCGTTACAAGCGTTAAGGATGGTGATAACGTCATTGGCAACCAAGTGCGTGTGAAGGTTGTGAAGAATAAGGTTGCCCCACCCTTCCGCAAAGCAGAGTTCGAAATAATGTTCGGCGAAGGTATATCAAAGATTGGCGAAATTCTCGACCTCGGAGTAGAGTACGGTATAATACAGAAAAGCGGTTCTTGGTTTTCCTACAACGATTCGAAATTAGCTCAAGGACGCGACGCAACAAAACAAATACTATATGATAATCCAGAACTATGTGAAGAACTTGAAGCGAAAATTATGGAAGCTATCAATAACAAGGAATAAACAAAAGAATTAAAATAAAGAAAACGCATTGTTTGCTATTGTAAATAATGCGTTTTTTATTATAAATAATGTGTATCTTTAATATAACACAGCTTAGCCCTTAAAAAAGGTTAAGGAATTGCTTTTTCTTTGCTAAATATTTGCAGGAACAAGGGAAAAGGAATACCTTTGCAGTGTACTATTAAGGTAGTACACTATAACACAGGTAAAACTATAAATAAAATAAAGGTATGATTGAAGTAAAAGACATGAGTTTCGGATATGCCGGGCAGAGGCGGTTTATTTACAAGTCGCTCGACCTCGGCATCGGAGAAGGCAGCATCTACGGACTGTTGGGAAAGAACGGTTCGGGAAAGAGCACGCTGCTATATCTGTTGAGCGGAATGCTGCGCACAACGGGAGGAAGCATAACGGTGGACGGCATGGAGTCGAAGAAGCGCAAGGCGGAGATGCTGAGCGAGATGTACATAGTGGCAGAGGAGTTCAGGCTGCCGGAGGTGTCGCTCGACCAGTATGTGAAGATAACGGAGAGTTTTTATCCTCGTTTCAGCAGGGAGATTCTGAACAACTGCCTAACGGACTTTGAGCTGCCGCTGTCGCTGAAACTCAACGAGTTGTCGATGGGACAGAAGAAGAAGGTGTATATGAGCATCGCGTTGGCGGCGAACACGAAATACCTGTTTATGGACGAGCCTACAAACGGGCTTGACATTCCGTCGAAGAGCCAGTTCCGCAAGGTGGTGGCAAAAAACATGGACACGGAGCGCACGATGATAATATCGACGCATCAGGTGCACGACATCGAGTCGTTGCTCGACCACATAATAATAATAGAGAACGGAAATGTGGCGTTCAACAAGTCGGTGGCTGACATCTGCGAGGAATACACGTTTGAATACCGTCAGCCGATGGAGGGCATGGACGGCGTGGTGTATGCAGAGCCTACGCTGCAGGGCAACGCGGTGATGGCACATCGCACCGAGGGAGCAGCCGAGACGCAGATAAACCTCGAACTGCTGTTCAATGCCGTGAACGCAGGAAAATTAGGGGAAACCGCCAATGTATAACAACGATAAAAAGAAAAGACAATGAACTGGAAAAGATTCAAACACACACTGATATGGACGGCAGCCAACCGCTATAAGAGGGCACTGACGGAAACGACGATGCTGTTCTTCGCATTCCTGCTCGTGTTCTGCATAATGCTCGGAATGAACATCTCGTACAACTGGGGCGAGGAATGGGAAACGTCGAAGATGTACGAAGCATGGGGCACCACCGTGGGCATGGCGATATTCGTCTTTATAATCAACATATCGACATTCCTAAAAAACATGCGTGCCAACGACGGGCGTGTGATGACGCTGATGCTGCCGGCAAGCAATGTAGAGAAATTCTGGGCGGCATACCTATGGAGCGCAGGAAGCACTATATTGGGTATGATAGTGGCAGTAATATGCGCCGACCTTGCAAGGGTGCTGTTCTCATATATACTTGGCTGGCAGATTCACGGCTCTATGGTCGTTGCATCTATAACCAATGGTTTTGGTCTTGAGATATTCAGTGAATCGATGGGAGCATGGAAACTCTTCACGATATTGGTGCTCATAATGATACCCCACAGCACGATGATGCTCGGCGGCGTGTTCTTCCGTCGTTCGCCAGCGGCGTTTACGCTGCTTTCGATGTTTGCAATATCCACACTCCTCGGCATTTGCGTGTCCTCGGCACTCGAAATCCTGCCATCGGGTTGGTTTTATTGGATAGGCGAATGGTTTGGGGGAATGGTAACGACTTGGAACGAAAACCTGCTGTTAGTAATATTCGACGCTATGATGATTGCGCTAATAGCACTTCACTTCTGGCTCGCCTACAAGGTGTTCTGCCGCATACAAGTAATAAGCAATAAATGGATTAATATATGACATTCAACAGCGAAAAGGCAATATATCTGCAAATAGCCGACCGCCTGTCTAACGAGATTCTAATGGGTAAATACGGCGACGACGACCGCATTCCGAGCGTTCGCGAATATGCCGGACTGCTGGAGGTGAACGCCAACACGGCAGTGAAGGCATACGACGCACTGAGCCGCGACGAAATAATATATAACAAGCGCGGATTAGGATATTTTGTGTCGCCCGGAGCAAAGGAGCGAATAACGCAGCAGAGGCGAAAACAATTCCTGACGCATACGCTGCCGGCACTGTGCAAGGACATGCGCCTGTTGGGGATAGGGCTCGACGAGATAAAGGCGGAATGGGAGAAAACTAATGCATAATTCATAATTAAGAATGCATAATTAAAATTGTAGTTTTATGCTACGGCATACGTCTAATCTTTTAAATTAAAGGAGTTAAAAAAAATGGAGTTAAAGGATTTAAGGGAGTTGAAAGGAGTTAAAGTCAATAGTGTCTGTTCAATGATGTGTGCGGCTGTGGTTATCGTTATGCTGCTGGGCGGATGCAAGAAGATGATGAGAGAAATAGTGGAGCCTTCGGAGAAGCACGTGAAGAAGGAGTACAAAGTTGATGCGTTCGAGAAGATAAAGGCGAGCGCAACCATAAAGATGGTGTACACGCAGACGAAAGGAGAACAGAAAGTGGTTGTGGATATGCCCGAAAACCTTGCCGACAAGATAGAGGTGGAAGTGAGCGGCAAGGAATTGAAAGTAAACTACAACAGCAAGATAAACGGCGACCGTGCCACGACTGTGTATGTAGAGGCACCATGCGTGCGCTCGTTCAAGGCTTCGAGTGCAAGCACAATAGTAATGACCAACGGCGTGAAAGCAGACAGAGAGGTGGCAATACAGGCATCGAGTGCGGCAAGCATTAGGTGCGAGGGCGCGATAGAGGCAAAACTAATATATGTAGACGCTTCGAGCGCGGCAACGATAGGCATTGCCGAAGCCAAGGCGGAGACAATAGCCGTGGAAGCATCGAGCGCGGCATCGGCAGACATCAGCAACATAGATGCCGAAACTCTGTCGGCAAAGGCATCGAGCGCTGCCACGATAACCCTCGACGGACAATACCGCACGCTGCTTAACGAGGAATCGAGCGCAGGAGAGGTGAACGCAAAACGACTGAAAGCCAAGCAACAATGATGATACACCTGAAGGACATTAACAAGACGTATCAGGGAGCACAGCCCCTGCACGTATTGAAAGGCATAAACCTCGACATCGAGAAGGGCGAGTTTGTGAGCATAATGGGCTCGTCGGGTTCGGGCAAGTCAACGTTGCTCAACATACTCGGCATTCTCGACAACTACGATTCGGGCGAGTATCTGCTCAACAACGTGCCTATATGGAACTTGAGCGAAAACCGCGCGGCGGAATATCGCAACAAGATGATAGGCTTCATCTTCCAGTCGTTCAACCTGATATCGTTCAAGACGGCGGTGGAGAACGTTGAACTGCCACTGTTCTATCAAGGCGTGGGGCGCAAGAAACGCCACGCACTCGCAATGGATTATCTCGACCGATTAGGACTTGCCGACTGGGCGGAGCACTACCCCAACGAACTTTCGGGCGGACAAAAACAGCGTGTGGCAATAGCCCGTGCGCTGATAACAAAGCCGCAGATAATACTCGCCGACGAGCCCACGGGAGCACTCGACTCAAAGACATCGGTAGAGGTGATGGATTTGCTTAAAGACCTGCACCGCAACGAGCAAATGACAATTGTGGTGGTGACGCACGAGAGCGGAGTGGCAAACGAGACCGACAAGGTGATACACATTAAGGACGGTTTGATTGGCAACATCGAGGACAACCGCGACCATCACTTAGTGGCAAAGGACTATGTAAAATAGCAGCGAAATGGAACTATTGAAAGAAATATGGGCAACGTCGAAGCGAAACAAACTGCGCACGGCTCTCACGGGCTTTGCCGTGGCTTGGGGAATATTCATACTGATATTCCTGCTCGGTGCCGGCAACGGACTGATAAACGCTCAGTTGCAGCAGCAAAACCGCCACATAAGCAACTCGATGATGGTGTTCAATGGGCAGACCACCAAACCGTATCAGGGTTTGAAGGAGGGGCGCAACATCGTGCTCAAAAGCAGCGACATAGACATAACGGAGAACAGTTTCAAGAACAACATCGACCTTGTGGGCGCACGCCTCAACATATTCGGGCAGACCATAAGCATGGGCGACAACTATGTGTCGTCGAGGCTGTCGGGCGTTCACCCGAGTTTCAGGAAGATAGAAAAGGTGGAGATGCTTTGCGGACGGTTTATCAACGACATCGACATACGCGACAAGCGCAAGGTGGCGGTGATGAGCCGCAACAACGCAAAGGAACTCGTAAAGGACTATCGCAGCCTTGTGGGCAAGTATGTGAAGGTGGACAACTTTGCCTTCCTCGTGGTGGGCATCTACAAGGACGACGAGAGCAGTTTCAACAACAGCACCTACACGCCGTTCAGCACCATGAGGACAATGTATGGCATGGGCGACGACGTGGGGCAGATAATATTCAGTTTTCACGGACTTAACAGCCTGCAGGAGAGCGAGAAGTTTGAGGACGACTACCGCCGAAAGATAAACCTAAACCACACGGCTGCACCCGACGACAAGAGTGCCGTGTTCCTGTGGAACAGGTTTTCGCAGAGCCTGCAGATGCAGACGGGTATAGGCATAATACAGACCGCGCTGTGGATAGTGGGATTGTTCACTCTGCTGAGCGGAATAGTGGGCGTGAGCAACATTATGCTCATCACCGTGAAGGAGCGCACTCACGAGTTCGGCATACGCAAGGCGATAGGAGCGCGTCCGTGGTCGATACTGAAACTGATAATGGTGGAGAGCGTCATAATAACCTCGTTGTTCGGCTACACGGGAATGTTTCTCGGAGTGCTCGCCAACGAATATATGGACGCTACGCTCGGACACGCCACGATAGATACCGGACTGTTCAAGGCAACGATGTTCGTAGACCCCACGGTGGGTTTGGATGTCTGCATAGAGGCTACGGCTGTGATAATAATAGCAGGCACGATAGCCGGACTGATACCGGCATGGAAGGCGGCGAGGATAAGACCCATAGAGGCATTGAGAGGCGACTGAGAATGCACACAGACATTATAAAACAAAGAAAAAATGAGACTTGACATAGATACATATCGTGAGATTCTCGACACGCTGACACGCAACAAGACGCGAAGCCTGCTTACGGGTTTCGGAGTGTTCTGGGGAGTGTTCATGCTCGTGGTGCTCATAGGCGGAGGCGACGGACTGAAAACACTGTTGCAGAAGAACTTCGCAGGCTTTGCAACCAACTCGGCAATGGTATGGGCAAACCAGACAACAAAGCCATACAAGGGAATGAAGAAAGGCAGATGGTGGCAGATGACCGACAAGGATATGGAGAGGCTTCGCCATCAGATTCCCGAACTCGACGTAATTGCACCAATAACGACATCGGGATGGAACAGCAGTCCGCAGGCTACATTCGACAACAACAAGACGAGTTGCAGCATGGTGGGCGTTACAACCGACTACGCAAAGGTGCAAGAGCCGACGATTTTCTACGGCAGATACCTCAACGAGGTGGACATAAGGCAGGAGCGCAAGGTGTGCGTGATAGGCAAGAGAGTCTACAACAACCTGTTTCCAAAGGGCGGCAATCCCTGCGGAATGTCGATAGCCATCGACTCGATATACTACAAGGTGGTGGGCGTTGACTACAACACAAACGGCATAAACGTGTTCGGCTCGCCCGACGAGACGGTTTCCGTACCCATTAGCGTGCTGCGCAAGGCATACAACAAGGGCACGGAGGTGCATACGGCGGCAATGACGGTGAAGCCGGGATATACCGTGAGCGGAGTAACACCACGAATACGCGAGGTGATAGCACGCGCCCACACCATAGACCCCACCGACGAGAGGGGCGTGATGGTGTTCAACACCGAAGTGTTGTTCGGCATATTGGACAATCTCTTCAAGGGCGTGAACTTCCTTATCTGGCTCGTTGGCCTGGGCACTATACTTGCCGGTGCGATTGGTGTGAGCAACATTATGATGGTGACGGTGCGTGAGCGAACAACGGAGATTGGTATACGCAGAGCCATTGGTGCCACGCCAAGAATGATTCTCTCGCAGATAATAGCCGAGAGCCTCGTGCTTACCTCGGTGGCTGGTATGAGCGGCATTCTCTTCGGGGTGATGATATTGCAAATGCTCGAACTTGCCAACACCACCGACGGCATACTTGCGGCGCAGTTCCAAATAGGATTCTGGACGGCAATACTTTGTGCAGCCCTGCTCAGTGTGCTCGGCGTTCTTGCCGGACTTGCCCCTGCCTATCGTGCAATGAGCATAAAGCCGGTAGATGCAATGAGGGACGAGTAGACTAATTCATAATTAATAATTCATAATGCATAATTAAACAATAGAAATATAAAACATTAAGACAATGCTTAAAAAATATTCAAAACTGATTATTGCGGTAATTATCGCTATGATTTTCATTGGAACATTCGTGTTCCTCTATCAGAAGTCGCAACCAAAGGAGGTTGTCTACAACGAGTTTACGCCAGAGGTGAAGGATGTGCAAAAGACCACAATCATCACCGGCAAGATTGAGCCGCGAAACGAGGTGAACGTGAAGCCGCAGATTTCGGGCATCATCACCGACATCTACAAGGAGGCAGGACAGATGGTGCAGGAAGGCGAGGTGATAGCAAAGGTAAAGGTGATACCCGACATGAGTCAGTTGAGCAATGCCGAGTCGAGGGTGCGCCTCGCAAACCTGAACGCGAAGCAGGCAGAGGTGGACTATGAGCGCGAGAAAGGACTATACGACAAGAAACTGGTGAGCGACGACGAATACGACCGCGTGCGTCAGGCACTGCGTCAGGCAAAGGAAGAGGTGAAGGCAGCCACCGACGCATTGCAGGTGGTGCGCGACGGAGTGTCGCAGAGCAACGCAAACGCCAGTTCTACACTCATACGCAGCACCATAACGGGACTGATTCTCGACATTCCCGTGAAGGTGGGAAACTCAGTGATACTTAGCAACACATTCAACGACGGAACGACCATAGCCACCGTGGCAAACATGAACGACCTGATATTCCGCGGAAACATTGATGAGACGGAAGTTGGCTCGCTCACCACGGGCATGCCTATGAAGATAACAATCGGTGCTTTGCAGGACCTGAAATTCGAGGCTGAACTTGAATATATTTCACCGAAGGCGGTGGAGAGCAACGGCGCAAACCAGTTTGAACTGAAAGCCGCCGTGGCATCGCTCGGCAACAACAAACTGCGTTCGGGCTACAGTGCCAATGCAGAGATAGTGCTGCAAAGTGCAAAGCAAGTGGTCACTGTGCCAGAGAGTGCTATTGAGTTCAGCGGCGACAGCACTTTTGTGTACATTGCAAAGGGCGAAGGCAAGGAAAAGACATATACCCGAACACCCGTTACCACAGGACTGAGCGACGGTGTGAATATTGAAGTGAAAAAAGGACTGAGCGTGAAAGACAAGGTGCGCGGACCTGAGAAAGTGGCTGAAAACAACGAACAATAAAAACACCAACGACACACGAAATATGAAACGCAGACTGACAACGATAGCGTGCGCAATGCTGCTGCCCGCAGCCGTCATGCAGGCGCAGGGGCAGTGGGATTTGAAGAGGTGTATAGACCACGCCATTTCGCACAACATAAGCATAAAGCAGCGCGACAACCTGATAAAGCAAAGCGAGTTGCAGCTCTCCACAGCAAAAAACTCACGACTGCCCGACCTCAACGCCTCGGTGGGCGAAAACCTCTCGTTCGGACGAGGACTGACGGCGGAGAACACATATACCAACACCAACACGTCGAACACCTCGTTTGGAGTGTCTACAAGCATTCCGCTGTTCACAGGCATGCGCATAGAGAACACCATAAAACTGGGGCAACTCAACCTTGACGCAACGACCGCCGACCTTGAGAAAGCAAAGAACGACATTGCAATGCAGGTGGCGCAGCAATATATACAAATAGTTTACAGCAAGGAACTTGTGGCGGTGGCACATAGGCAGACGGGCATCGACTCCATGCAGGTGGAGCGACTGAAAGAAATGCTCAACCACGGCAAGGCAAGCAAGGCGGAAGTGTCGCAGCAGATGGCAGCATTGGCACAGAGCCAACTGACGGTGACACAAGCCGAAAACGAATATCGCATGGCATTGCTCAACCTCTCGCAACTGCTCGAACTCCCCTCTCCCGAAGGCTTTGCCATAGCCGATGTAGACGTGTCGGCATTCTCTACAGGAGTGTTGCCGTCGGCAGATGCCATCTATTCCGATGCACTCGGCATAAAGCCTGAGATAGCTGCCGAGAGCCTGCGCCTGCAAGGGACGGAGCGCAGCATAAAGATTGCCGAGGCGGCACGCTATCCGCAACTCTATCTTTCGGGCGGCTTAGGCACAAACTACTACACGACTTCGGGCTTCGATGCCGACGGCTTCGGCAGACAACTGAAAAACAACTTCAGCCAGTCGATAGGTCTCAACCTAAGCATTCCGCTCTTCAACCGCTTCGCCACGCGCAACAGCATACGCAGTGCCGAGATTGACCGCGACAACCAGCGTCTGCAACTCGACAACGCAAAAAAGGCATTATACAAGGAGATTCAGCAGGTCTACTACAACGCAGTGTCTGCCGACGCAAAATATCAGAGCAGCATTGCGGCGGCACAGAGCAGCGAGGACGCATTCGAGCTGATGCAGGCGAAATATGAGAACGGCAAGGCAACCATAACAGAGTTCAACGAGTCGAAGAACAACCTTATGAAAGCCCAGAGCGACCTCATGCAAGCCAAGTATGAGTATCTCTATCAGACCGCCCTTATCGAGTTCTACCGCGGAAAGCCGATGAAGTTTTGAGAACCATAAATTTTCTCTATATAATTCAACACAACAAAAAGAAATAGCCGGTGCGCGAGGCATCGGCTATTTTTTTTAATAAATCTTATCCCTGGCATTTGCTTTTTTTGTACCAATATTCTAAAGTGTACTTTACAAAAACGTGTAATTATTGTAAAAACATACTTTATAATATCTTTTATTTATTGTTGCTATTAACTTTGTTTAACGTAATTGATAATATAATGTATTCTTTATCTGGCTCAATGAGGTAACCAAGTGAAATCATGAATACATAAAATCTTCTCTCTATAATTCCTGTGGCTTGTTAAATATGAAATTACAAATTCGTTCTGCTGCTTTCTGGTTGGCAATTTCAATGTCCTGTTTACCCCAACAATCCGATGGATAGGCAGATAAAGCTGAAGCTATACCAAAATGACTACCTAAATACCCTTTCTTATCCTGTACGAGAGTACCCTTCTTGGTTTTAAACCAATCCATTCCAATGTGTTTATTGATGTCTTCTTCTAATAATATCTTGTTGCCGAGAAGATTGACCATATCATCAAATTCTTCCTGCGTCATTCCAGCATCAATACGAACAGTATCTATATTATGCCCACTTGCAGGCATAATATGTTCTACATTTACTTTATCGGGAATAAAATCAAACAAGTGTCCATGCTCTTTTGAATAAATATATTCATTCAAATAGACCAATATATTTTTGCCATATTCTTTGATATCTGCAAGTACATCTTCTTTATTCCATGTAGAATTGATATGAGAATCAAAATCAGAAATAATCGACTCGATTGGATAGTTAGAATCAACTAATTTGAAATTCTCATTAAAAAGAAACGTTTTAAAATAGCGTGATGAAAAGCCATAATCTCCAACCTCAAGAAGTGCGAACAATCTAAGCAGACATTCCATAATTGGAGTGATGTTCTGCTCCAGTATTTCCTCTTCAGGAATTCTGAAAAGATATGAAATGAGAAAGAGCTTAAAGTTTTCATTGAATTTTAGCAAAAGCTTTGTGACTGGAAACTCTTGAATTGTATTCCAAATTCTAAGAATCCTATTGAATTTATTGCATAGCTCTATAGGCTTTTCCAAGAGTGATGGATATAGGACTGTATAATATTTCCGTACACCAGGAGTCGTTAGTTCTCCTTCTGCATATTGATGTTCATTTGCTCGGTTTATATACATAAATTGTTGGAGCACACTATCAATATTAATAACTTTCTTTTGACCTAATTCTTCCGCCTGATATATTATTGGCTCCCATATTTTCTTAAACTCATCTTTATTGTTTGCTTTAGAAAATAAATGGGCAGAAATGATGTCGGCATCTGACAAAGGCATACCAGTTGAATTTAACGAATTGAACATAGTAATAGCCTGTTCTATTTGCCAACTTTTAATTTCTATGATTTGGCATTTATTCAAAAAACCATTAACTAATACGTCAAGGTTAGACTCTTGGTAAGAATGAAGTTTTTCATAGAAAGATTTGAAATTACGGAAAAAGTTTGTATACTTATTATCTTTTTGTTTTCGAGGAAACTTATAAACAGCCTTTTCCGCCTCGGAGAAAGTGCGAGCTTCTATTATATTCTTTAATTCGTCTTTATGTAACTCATTGATAGATTCATTTTCCAAAATCTTAACGCCTTGAGCCTTCATCCAATCCTTTTCAATCTCAATTTGCTTTCTTACATCAGCACGATATAATATTTCAAAGATAGAATCCAAGCTCTGCTGTAAGCTTCTCTTTAGCCCAGCAGCTTCATCTGTGTTTGGCATTATATTTAAGACTTCAACAATACGCAAGTGCATAGCTTTAAGAAGCAATAGGAATGTTGTTGTTCTCTGCTGTCCGTCTATTAGATTTAAATAACCATTCATAGAGCAGTCAATAATAATAGTGCCAAAGAAATATGGATCTTCTGCATCTTGAGCGATATATGCTTCTATATCTTGCCAAAGTTTATCACAATTTGATATATTCCACGAATATGCTCTCTGATATTCTGGTATACGGAAAATATCAGTCTTTTTAAGGTAAACTCCTATAGTTTGGAGTTTGGGTTCAATTTCTTTTGCCATATAAATCTTATTTTTATTCTTTTTATTTAACTACAATAATTATACATCGCTGCAAAGTTACAATGTTTTTTAACCATCTTGTTCAATTTCACTGTTTTTTTTGCTCATATTCCCCAAAATAAATAGTTATAAATATATTTTTTGTAACAATAGTCAATGATTTTGCAAAATAAGTTGTATCTTTGCAAATGTAAAAAATCCAAAGGATATGGGAGTAACATTCGATAGCAATCAACAGCAGTTCGTATTTGATTTCGAACACGACGGAGCAGATGATATTATAAGCCTCACAGGCAGTGGCTACCAAGTGGAGGCTTTTGGTAAATGTTTCTATTATGGATATGAGTTTGGCGAGAATGTAGGCGGCAATGTACGCACGGCATTCATCAAGCATATGAAATTCCCTGATTCGCTGCAAGACAATCCTGACTTAACGCAATTCATAAAGAAAGCTATTGATAATCTCAACAGCTGCATCAACCTATATAACTACAATCTCGTTGTAATGCCTGAATCATCGAGCAAGGTCAATCAGTATATGCTTCGCTATATATACCGTTTTGCACAACCCTTACTGCGGAAAATGGAATTAGTGAAATCACTGCCAAGCAACATTTCATTTGATATGGATGCTTTCCAAGAGCAGTATCTTGAGGACAAACTTGAAAACGGACGTCCGCGATATACCGAAAAACAAAAGGAAGAGGTAAGGAAGTCAATAAGAGAAATGGTTAATATCATACAGCAAAAAGACTATTTCACAATCGCAAAAGACGTAAAGAAAAGCCGCTTTCGCCCTTACATAATGAATTTCCTAAAGTTTGCTGACGAAAAAGACAAACAACTTTGTGCTTATATCCGTCAGCAAAACATTCTGATTATTGATGATGTCACCACAAGCGGCGCTACTCTCAACGAGATTCTCCGTACCCTTCGTATCCTCAATGAAGACAACGAAATAACCATTTTCAGCCTTATCGGAAGAAAAGATTTAATGGCAGAAATTATATAATAATAAAACAGGGAACTATATACCTGTTGACACAAACAAATGAAATTGTATATCTATACAGAAATGAGCTACGACTTATTCAGTAGCCCATTTCTGTTTTATAGTAAGTTATCTTTCAAATACTGATTTATTGTTTCTCTGATGATTTGTTTGATTGACTTTTTCTTTTTATTTCGCAGTACTTTTAAGAATGAATCTTACAATAGGATTTTCGGTTGCATCGGCAAGTTTACTAACATTCTCATTGCTGTCCATACCGTCGTCGAGCAACGAGCCGTTCATGGCATTGGCAACCATAATGGCATTGTTTTTTACAGGAGTGGTTACAGGCATCCATTTTTCTATTTCCATTGTCTCAGGATTCAAGACGGCTATGAGGCTTGACTGCCTTTTATCCAAGACGCTCTTTTCTTCGAGTGTAGCCAAGACAAAGATGTGCTCATCCCCTGCCTGTGTCTTTGCAAGCTCATCGGCAATGCCCTTTATGCCATCCTGACACTCCTTAATCTTTGCCAAAGCCATATCCATGCCTGCCTGAAGGCTACGCACCTTGCATGCGTTGTAATCCAAGCGAGCCTTGAACACAATGTCGCGATAGCTCTTGAGTTCGTCTGCCATCATCTCTATCGGCATCTGTCCCTTCACCACCTGATAGTCAACCATTTTGGTATTCCTCTCCAGGCGCTTCTTAACGTAACTCACCGCCTTGTCCTCTTGACTGTCACCTTTTCCTGACGAGCACGATAACAACACTGCCGCCATAATCAAAAGCGAGATTAAAAACAAATTTTTCATTTTCTTTTTATTGTTATCAAAGTTTTTATATCTGTTTACACAATATCCGGCTATCACCTGCAAAGATACAAATAAAATTCATTACAACCATACCTACCATGCACAAATTTGCCGCAATTCTATTTTTTAGCAGGAACAGTCGACAAATTTACAGTTTTTCATATAATTTATTCGTTGTTCTGCAAATTTATTAATAATCTTGCAGGCATATAGGACAATAAACACAAAAAGAAAATCATATCATCAAATGAAAGAGACTCCAGTGCTGCTGACATGATACTTGAGCAGCGGAAAGACGACATTGGTAAACCATATCCTCGGCAATGAGAGGGGAATAAGCCACCTTTATATAGTATTGGTCGCTATGTTCATATTCACAAAACAAACGTAAAAAGCACGCCGAAATCAGTCTTAAAGCCATACGCTCCCTCACTCATTTGCCACACAGAGTAAGAGGCACGAACATTCATACGATTCAAATCAAGTGGTTTCATAAGACTATACAACGTATATATGCTACTCAAACATTCTTTACCACTTTTGTAACATTTTGCCTTTAACGCTTGCGGTTTCGATGGTCAACGAAGTTAAGTGCGTTGGCAATCGAGACTATGTGTGGCAGGGAGAGAAAGGCGATTTACATTTTTAAGGTAAAGAGGCTGTTCTTTTAACAGATAAAACCAAATTTTATTGATTTTTTTTGGTTGTTTCAAGTTATATTCGTACCTTTGCAGCCGATTTGGTAACGGGGAGTTGAAAAACGACCTTGTGAAAGGGAATCAGGTGAGAGACCTGAGCTGTTCCTGCAGCTGTAATCCATTTGTCGGAATCAACACGAAAGTCACTGCAAAAGGCGAACACAAAGCCAAAGAAAGCGGGAAGACGTTGATTCAATGGAAAGCCAGAAGACCTGCCACGTCTGAAAAAATGATAACTTGCTCCCAGGATTTGGAGACGTTGACTTATGAAAGCAAAACGATTGTTTACAACCACCTGTGCGGTGGTATTGTACGTGTCGCTGCACGGACAGGATATTGACAAGGTAGCGATTGAGGACACATTGAAGAGCGTCGATGTGAAAGGAGTGCTGCGTGGGCGCGACTTTGTGAGCACCGCCCCGAAATACACACTGTCTACGGAGAACATGGCAAGACTTGGCATTACTGACATAGGAAACGCACTGCACAAGCTGCCGGGAGTTACGCTGCGCGACTATGGCGGCGCAGGGGGATTGAAGACCGTGAGCGTGAGAGGTTTCGGGGCGCAGCACACCGCAGTGGTGTATGACGGAGTGGCACTGAGCGACTGCCAGACGGGGCAGATAGACGTGTCGCGGTATACGCTCAACGACGTGGCGGAACTCTCATTGGTGGTGGGCGACAACGACGACATCTTCATGCCGGCGAAGAACGCGGCGGCGGCAGCGGCACTACACATAAACACGGCAACACCGCCCACCGACGACACCGATATGCACGCCGTGGCTCAAATGAAGGTCGGCTCGTGGGGTTACACAAATCCTTTCATCAGACTTGAAAAGAACATATCGGAGAAATTCGGCTTCAGTCTGACGGGCGACTACATATATACTAAAAACAACTATCCCTACACGATAATGAACGTGGCGCAGGAAGTGAAGGACCGCCGCAACCACAACCGCATGAACTCTGGACACGCCGAGGCAAACGTAACGTACAAGCCTGCCACGGGGCATCTGCTGTGGCTGAAGGCGTATTACTACGACAATTCGCGACAACTGCCGGGAATGGTACACTACTACGTGAACGAGAGCAGGGAGAAGATGCGCGACCAGAACTTCTTTACGCAACTAAACTGGCGGGGCACTCTTACGGAGAAGCTGCGAATGGCAGCCACGGCAAAGTTCAACTACACAATGGCGGACTACGAAGACCCCTCCTACCCCAACAACATAAAAGACCACCAATACTGGCAACGCGAAGCATACGCAACGGCAAGCCTGCTCTATGCACCTGCCACGCAATGGGCAATGAACTACTCCGCCGACTACACCTTCAACAACCTAAGCGGCAGCGACGTATCGACATACCGCGACCCGCTGCGCCACACGATACTGCAAAGCCTCACGGCGAAATACTCCACGGGGCGGCTCACGGCAATGGCTCGTCTGCTGCACTCGCTATACCTGAACGGGGCAAGGCGAGGCGACAAGGCAAAGGACGTGAGGCATGTATCACCATCAATTTCGCTCAACTGGCAGTTGCTCGCCGATGAAAAACTGTATGCAAGGGCATCATACAAGGACATCTTCCGCTCGCCGTCGTTCAACGAACTATACTACGAGCACTACGGTAGCACCAACCTGAAGCCAGAGCGCACAAACCAGTTCAACCTCGGACTGACTTGGCAGCACGACTACGGCAGAGGATCGAGCCTCACGCTGACGGCAGACGGCTACTATAACAACGTGAAAGACAAGATTATAGCCGTACCCTACAACATGTTTATATGGACAAACATAAACATGGGAAGAGTGAGAACACTCGGCGTCGACGCAACGGCAAACCTCACGCACCGCTTCAACGACAAACATACGCTGATAGCAAACGGCAACTACACGATGCAGAAGGTGGAAAACGACACCGATGGCGACGACAACAAAGGCAAGCAGATAGCATATACGCCCAAGCACAGCGGAGGTTTCTCGATTGCCTGGGAAAACCCGTGGGTGAACATTTCTGCAAACGGCATATTCGCAACAAGCCGCTGGGCAAACAACGAACACTATCAGGGCACTATGCTGAAAGGCTACACCGACTTCGGCGTGACGGCGTACAGGAAAATTGCATTGGGAAAGGGAGGTTTCGACCTGCGGCTCGACATTAAAAATATCTTCAACAGGCAGTATGAGATTGTGCGCTTCTATCCTATGCCGGGACGTTCATGGCAAATGACAATAAAATATAAAATTTAACGTTATTATTAATTAAAAACAAAAAGGAAATGAAAAAGTATTTTTCACTTTTGGCTATCACTACACTTACAGCAACATTGGGACTGACTTCGTGCGATGATTCAGACGACGGACCAGAGTTGATTATCGACCCGGTAGAAACATCGGATGGCGTGTTCGTAATCAATAGTGGAAACAAGTCGGGAGGTATCGACGGCTCACTTACTTACTACGAATATGCAACTGGGAAACTAACACAAAACGTATATCAGGCTGCAAACGAAGCCTCACTCGGCACAACACCAAACCACGCAGTGGTCTACGGAAGCAAGATTTACATCGTGGGCAACGGCGAGCAAACTATTTTCGTTGCCGACCGAAAGACATTGAAAAACGTGGCAATGATTAAAGTCAACGTGAATGGCGAGGCAGCACAACCACGCGAGGCAGTGGCTGGCAACGGACATGTGTATGTATCAACATACCAAAACGCAGTGATTGCCATCGACACCCTCACCAACGAAATAGACAACACCTTTGAAAGCGGTAACTACTCAGAAGGTATGGCTATAGACGGCAAATATCTCTATGTGGCAAACTCTAACTACGGCAAGGGATTCACGGAAACATCAAAGCCGTCGATTTCAGGAATTGACCTAACTAAAAGCAGGAGACCTATTTTTTATGAGGACGAGCAGATAGCAAATCCCGTTGATGTGAAGATTGTAAACGGGCGCATATTCATTCTCGATTCAGGCTCTTACGATGCCAACTGGAATCAGACGGGAGCTGGCGTTTATGAACTTATCCACGGCGTTGTGACAAAGCGTGCAGATGCAACGGAGATGGCTGTGAGCAACAACAAGATTTTCATGATTAACGCACCTTACACCACACCTGTCACAACACCGACATACACGGTGTTCGACATGGAAAGCAACACGACAACGACATTCTGCAACGGCGATGAAATAGAATATCCTGCAAAGATTTCGGTAGACCCCGTGAAGGGCAACGTATTTATAACGTCATACCATATCGGCAGCAATGGATATGCTGACTACAAGGGAGCCGGCTATTGCGTGATTTATGACGAGACGGGTGCAGTGAAACGCAAGTTTGACTGTGGTGTAGGTGCAGGAAGGGTGATACCAAACACCGGCGTGGAATATGTACAAAAATAAAGTATGAGACTGACATTCCTAAAATCTCTTTTTTTGACCACTGTGCTGCCAATTCTTGCCTCGTGCAAGGGTGGCGGCACAGCCATGATTTTGGAAAATGCCGCCGGCATAGAAATGAAATACGCCAGTCTGCTCACTTTGCAGGAAGGCGACGGCTTTGTGCTGGCGCAGATTAAAAACCCGTGGGACACTACAAAAGTGCTCCACAGTTATGTGCTCGTTCCGAGACAGCAGGAGATGCCCGACAACCTGCCGCAAGGCGAAATAATACGCACCCCGTTGTCGCACTCGCTGTTCTACACATCCGTGCACGTGAGCCTCATCGACGAGCTCGGTGCATACGATGCCATTGGCGGCTTATGCGACCAGCAATATATGTATCTCGACAAGATTCGCAAGGATATTGAAAGCGGCAAACTCGTAGATTGCGGAATGAGCCAGACTCCCGACATGGAGAAGATAATGGACCTTGCGCCCGATGCAATACTGCTGTCGCCATTCGAAAACAGCGGTACATACGGCAAACTCGGCAGCATGGGCATTCCCATAATAGAATGTGCCGACTATATGGAGACAGGGGCATTGGGGCGTGCCGAGTGGATGCGCTTCTATGGTCTGCTTGTCGGCAGGAGGGAGGCGGCAGACAGCCTGTTTGCTGCAATAGAAAGCGACTACAACGCACTGAAGGAGTTGGTGAATGACGTTAAGGACAAACCTACGGTGGTGTGCGGAAAGATATTCGGCTCGTCGTGGCACGTTGCCGGGGCGAACAGCACAATAGGAATGTTGGTTGCCGATGCCGGCGGCGACTATGTATTCAAGGACGAGCCGGCAATAGGCAGCGTGCCCTACGCTCCCGAAAAGGTGTTTGACAGGGCGCAGGGTGCTGACATCTGGCTTTTCAAGTACAGGCAAGACGCACCTCTGACATACGACCAACTGGCGCAGGAGTGGAACAACTATGCAGAGATGGACGCATTCAAGAAGCGCAACATCTACGGATGCAACCTCTTCAAGGTGGCATATTACGAGGAAACGCCCTTCCACCCAAACCTGCTGCTGCGCGACTACATAAAGGTATTTCACCCCGAAATACTGAAAGACTACAAGGCAAGATATTTCACGAAACTAAAAGAATAGCATAATGGACTCCCGTATAAAAATTAGCCTTTTCGCCATTGCCATAGTGCTGCTGTTTGTGGCAAACTTGGTATGCGGCTCGGTGGACATTCCTGCCAGCGAGGTGTTTCGCATAATAATGGGCGAGAAGGCAGGCAAGGCAAGTTGGGAGTTCATTGTGATACAGTCGCGACTGCCACAGGCAGTTACGGCAATGCTTTGTGGCTCGTCGCTCGCAGCATCGGGATTGCTGTTGCAGACATATTTCCACAATCCGCTGGCAGGACCGTCGATTCTCGGTATCACCAACGGGGCAGCACTTGGAGTGGCAATAGTGATGCTCGTGACGGGAGGCGTAATAGTGTCACCGACATCGGGCGACTCTGGATTGCACCTTGTGGGACACGTCGCCGTGGTGGTTGCGGCATTTGGAGGAGCAATGGCGGTGATAGCCCTGCTGCTGTTCGTAACGAAATTCATAAGGAGCAGCCTTGCCATACTCATCTTGGGAATAATGGTGAGTTATCTCACATCGTCGGTGGTATCGCTCTGCAACTTCTTTGCCAATGCCGACAGTGTTCACAACTACGTGAACTGGGGAATGGGCAGTTTCAGCAACGTAAGCCAAGTCCACCTGCCGCTGTTCTGCGGCTTGTGCTTTATTGGGCTGCTTATAGCACTGCTGCTCATAAAGCCACTCAACGGCATTCTTCTCGGCGAGAACTATGCAATGAACTTGGGTTTCAACATACAATCAACACGCATGCTCATACTGCTGTCCACTGGCATACTCACCGCCATAACGACGGCTTTCTGCGGTCCTGTGGCGTTCATAGGGCTTGCCGTGCCTCACATAGCAAGGCTGATTACAAAAGAGGCAGACCACAAGATTCTGCTGCCAGCAACAATACTCATAGGGGCGGTGATTGCGCTGCTGTGCAACCTCATCTGCGCAATGCCAGAAAACCTGATAATTCCACTGAATGCGGTTACGCCGATATTCGGTGCGCCCGTCATAATATATATAATACTGAAAAGACAATTCTAACGACTACATATAATGAAAGTTTACACAAAAACAGGAGACAAGGGGCAGACCTCGCTCGTGGGAGGACAACGGGTGAGCAAGTGCTGCGAAAGGCTCGAAAGTTACGGCACCGTCGACGAACTTAACTCGCACATAGGGGTGCTGATGACATACTGCACCGATGCTGCCGACCACGGTTTCCTGCTCAACATTCAGGGGAATCTCTTTGTGGTAGGAGGCTATTTGGCAACCGACAACAGCCAAAGGGAAATAAGGGAAGGAAACATAATAACCGCCGAAATGGTGGCTGAGGTGGAAAAGGAAATAGACCGTCTGCAGGAAATGCTTACGCCACTGCGCCTGTTCATTCTCCCCGGAGGATGCCGTGCCGCCGCCTACGCCCACGTATGCCGCACCGCCTGCCGACGTGCGGAACGCTGCATATTGCGGCTTGCCGAAACGGGTGCTTTGGTTGACGACAATGTGACGGCATACGTGAACAGGCTAAGCGACTATTTCTTCGTATTGGCAAGGAAACTGAACAAGGACGCAAACATGGACGACACGATATGGAAAAGGAAATGAATAAATACAGGGACATATTCATAGACTTCGACGACACGCTATACGACACACGGGGCAACTCATCAATTGCACTGAGGGAGGTATTTGCACTGTTCTGCCTTATGCCCCACTTTCCCGACCCTGAAACGTTCTTCGACAGTTTTTGGAAGACAAACACCGAGCTGTGGGCGCAATACTCGCAGGGAGAGATAACGCGCGACTATCTGATGCTGCAACGTTTCATGCGTCCGCTCAACAAGGGCTTGGGAATGGATGTGTCGGAGGATTTCTGCCACGATATGAGCAAAAAGTTCCTTGAACTTTGTTCAGAGAAGTCAGGAGTGGTGGAAGGTGCGCACGAACTTATGGAACACCTCAAAGCCAAAGGCTACCGTCTGCACATTTGCAGCAACGGATTTCGTGAGGTGCAATACAAGAAACTCAATGCCTGCGGACTTCACTCATACTTCGACACCATAATACTGAGCGAGCAGGTTGGTGCGCTGAAGCCGGCAAAGGCATTCTACGATGCCGCACTCAGAGTGGCAGGGGCAAACGCCGAAAGCACCATTATGATTGGCGACAACTATCAGAACGACGTGGTAGGCGCGATGAATGCAGGCATAGACGCAATACTATTCAACCGCTGGGAAAAAGGTTTCGTGCCGCCGCAGCCAGTGACATACGTGGTTGACGAACTGAAAGAGATTATGCAGATTCTATGAGAAGGATAATACTGATAACGGGCGGACAGCGGTCTGGAAAAAGTACATACGCCGAGCGTTTGGCATTGTCGCTGGCAGAGAATCCCGTCTACATCGCCACGGCTCACGTATGGGACGACGAGTTTCGCGAACGCGTGCGCATTCACAGGGAGAAGCGCGGCAGCAGATGGACGAACATCGAGGAGGAAACGCAACTGAGCAGACACGACGTGTCGGGCAGGGTTGTGCTCATAGACTGCTGCACGCTGTGGGCAACCAACTACTTTTACAGGCAGGCAATGAAGGACAATAGCAATAGTCTGCCCGATGTCAGCATCACACTCGGAGAGATGAAGCAAGAGTTTGAAAGGTTTACGGCACAAGACGCGACATTTATTTTCGTAACCAACGAGATAGGATTAGGCGGAACGAGCGACAGCGCGGTGCAAAGACGATTCACCGACCTGCTCGGATGGCTAAACCAGTTCATTGCCGAAAGAGCCGACGAGGTGCTGCTGATGGTTTCAGGAATAGCCATAAAGATAAAAACAAGCGAATGATTAAGGAAACAGACAAGGCGCTTACGGCGCAGATTCAAGACAAGATAGACAACTTGGGCAAGCCCAAAGGCTCGCTCGGCAGGCTTGAGAGACTTGCGTTGCAAATATGCCTGATACAAGGCACGCTCTCCCCTCGCCTGTCCCACCCCTGCCATATCCTGTTCGGAGGCGACCACGGCATAGAGCGCGAAGGTGTATCTATGTCGCCGAGAGAGGTGACGAGGCAGCAGATGATGAACTACTGCAAGGGAGGTGGCGGAGTGAACATGTTTTGCCGTCAGCACGGATTCAGCCTCCGCATCGTCGATGTGGGCACGGACTACGATTTCGACGGCACGCTATATCCGCAGATAATAGACAGGAAGATAGCCCACGGCACAGACAATTTCCTATATAATGCAGCAATGAGCCGTGAACAGTGGAACAAGGCGCTGTCAATAGGTGCGGAGCAGGTGAACGCTTGCCGTGCCGAGGGCTGCAACATCATAAGTTTCGGCGAAATGGGAATAGGCAACACCTCGCCGTCGAGCATCTTCATGCACCTGCTGCTCGATATTCCGCTCGACAAGTGCGTAGGCGCAGGCAGCGGACTCGACAACGAAGGCATACGCCATAAATACAACGTACTGAAAGCCTCGGTGGAAAACTATAAGAAAAGTGCAGATGCCGATACAGACATAGCCGACACACTGCGATACTTTGCAGGTTTCGAGATGGCAGCGGCAATCGGCGGAATGCTTCGTGCCGCCGAACTCGGAATGATAGTGCTCGTTGACGGTTTCATAATGACCGCATGCATGCTGGCTGCGTCAAGACTCGATGCCGCCGTAATGGACTATGCCGTATTCGGGCACTGCGGCGACGAGTGCGGTCACCGCCTGATGCTTGACGCTATGGGGGCGAGTGCGCTGCTAAACCTCGGAATGAGGCTCGGCGAGGGCACGGGGGCAATATGCGCCTATCCGATAGTGGTGTCGGCAGTGAATATGGTTAACGAAATGGAGAATTTCAAGAATGCGAACATTACAAAATATTTCTAAACGGGTGCTTGCCGCCCTTGCTTTCTTCACAAGACTGCCTTTTTGGCGCATAGCCAATTTGGAAAAGCATCACTATGAAAGGGTTGTGCCATTGTGGGGACTGACGGGGTGGATTACGGGCGGCATAATGGCAGCCGTGTTCGCATCGGCACAAGCATGCCACCTGCCCACGGGCATTTGCGTGGCATTGGCACTCATAGGCAGGGTGCTCGCTACGGGTGCATTGCACGAAGACGGGTTTGCCGACTTCTGCGATGGCTTCGGAGGCGGCAATGGACGGCAACGCACGCTCGATATAATGAAAGATTCGCACATAGGCACTTACGGCGTACTTGGCTTGGTGCTCTATTTCCTGCTTCTACATGGCACGATGACCGAGGTTTTCTCTTGCGGAACATCGCCGCTGATGTTCGTTGCCGCCGATGCCGCATGCAAGTATTTCAGTTCAACGATAGTATGTTTCCTGCCATACGCACGGAAAGAGGAAGAGGCGAAAACACGCCTCGTCTATGCACATATACCGGCAGGTGAAAAATTAGCAAGCCTTGTGCTCGGGTTTCTTCCCATGGCATTTTTCATTGCCAACGAGCCTATAATAGCCCTTTGCCTCATTGCCCCGATATTGTGCTGCCTGATGCTGTTCGTGTTGATGCACAGGCGCATTCAGGGCTACACGGGCGACTGCTGCGGCGCTACATTTATAATCACCGAATCCGTTTTCTATCTCTCACTATGCATACTCCTATCACAAAACTACACCCATTGATACTTGTAGGCACGGGCAGCGATGTTGGCAAGAGCGTGCTCACGGCAGCACTTTGCCGCATATTCCTGCAAGACGGCTATCACCCTGCCCCGTTCAAGGCGCAGAACATGGCACTCAACTCATACGCCACGCCCGAAGGATTAGAGATAGGACGGGCACAGGCGGTGCAGGCAGAGGCGTGCGGAATAGCACCGCACACCGACATGAATCCGCTGCTGCTGAAACCGAATTCCGACACCACGACACAGGTTGTACTCAACGGCAAACCCATAGGCAACCGCTCGGCATACGAGTATTTTCGCAAGGAAGGCAGAGAGGAGTTGCGTGCCAACGTAAACAGCGCTTTCGACAGGCTCTCGGCACTCTACAATCCCGTGGTAATGGAAGGGGCTGGCAGCGTCTCAGAAATAAACCTGCGCGATACCGACCTCGTGAACATGCCAATGGCACGCCACGCCAATGCCGACGTGATAATAGTGGCAGACATAGACCGCGGAGGGGTGTTCGCCTCATGCTACGGCAGTGTGATGTTGCAGACACCCGAGGACCGCAAATTGATAAAGGGCATAATAATAAACAAGTTTCGCGGCGACATAAGGCTCTTTGAAGATGGGCGCAAGATGATAGAGGAACTTTGCGGCGTGCCCGTGCTCGGCGTAGTGCCGATGTTCCGCGACATATACATAGAGGAGGAAGATAGCGTTCAGTTGCAGCAAAAGCATCAAACGCTGGCAGCGAATAAGGTAAACGCTGCCGTCGTTCTGCTCAGGCACATGAGCAACTTCACCGACTTCAACGTTTTGGAGCGCGACCCACGTGTAAACCTGTTCTACACCAACAATCCCAAAGACATTGAAAATGCCGACATAATAATACTGCCGGGAACGAAATCCACCCTCGACGACCTCTATCACCTGCGCCGTGAGGGAATGGCATCCGCGATAATCAGCGCACACCGCAACGGAAAGACTGTTATAGGCATCTGCGGCGGCTTCCAGATGCTCGGGCAGACGGTGAACGACCCCGAAGGCATTGAGGGCGGCATAGAGTCGATGCCGGGCATAGGGCTGCTTTCGATACACACCACAATGGGTGCGGAAAAGACCACAAGGCAGGTGGAATTTGAGTTCAACGGCGCAACGTGCAAGGGCTACGAGATACACCAAGGCGTGAGCACCACCGACAAACAAGTGTTGCAGGAGGGCAACTGCATAGGCACTTACATACACGGATTTCTCGACAACGCCGCCGTAATAGACCACATTCTGAGACCCTTTGCCGAAAAGGAAAAGGCACACAAGGCAATGAGCCTCGACGAGTTCAAGGAACAGCAATACAATCTGTTGGCAGACCATGTGCGCAAACACATCGACATGGAAAAACTTTACGAGATAATGGGCAATGACTGACGGACACGGAGACGACATACACCGATACGGCGACATTCGCATAAACTTCAGTTCGAATGTCTACTGTCATTTCAACCACGACGGGTTGTTTGAATATCTTTCACGGCAAATGGAAAGCATCAGAAACTATCCTGAGCCGTCGCAAGACACTGCTGCAAAAGCCGTTGCCGAAGCATTTCATCTGCAGCCCGGAGAAGTAATGGTGACTAATGGTGCAACGGAGGGCATCTATCTCACGAGCCTTGCATTCCGCCGCAGCCTCTCGGCAATAGTCGTACCAACGTTCTCTGAGTATGCCGATGCCTGCCTCATGCACGAGCACCGCATTGTATGTATCAATAGCCTTGACGACATTCCCCAAGAGGCACACTTGGCGTGGATATGCAACCCCAACAATCCCACGGGCAGAGTACACGACAAGGCAACCCTTTTGCAAATCGTTAAAAGCCGTCCTAATACATTATTTATTATAGACGCAAGTTATGCGCCGTTCACCCGAAAGCCGCTAATATCACCCACCGAGGCTGTGAGGCAGCCGAACATTCTCATGCTCCACTCGATGACAAAGGAGTTTGCGATACCGGGACTGCGACTTGGCTACATCACCGCCAACAAATCATTGTTCAGCAAAATAAGAGCACTACAAATGCCGTGGTCAGTAAACAGCATGGCACAGCACGCTTGCCAATACCTTCTTTCTCACAAGCAAGACTATACCCTGCCCATCGATATGCTTCTGCAAGAACGCTTGCGTGTGGGCAAGGCATTTGAGGATTGCGGAATGATAGAAACAATGCCGTCGGACACCCATATCCTGCTTTGCAGACTGAAAAACGCCAAAGCCTCTTTCCTTAAAGACAACTTGGCGCGTAACCACGGAATACTCATACGCGATGCCTCAAACTTTGCAGGTCTCGACGACACCTATTTCCGCATCGCCGTGCAGACACCTGCCGAAAACAACCAACTTATAAATGCCATCACCACCATCTTATCCCATAAATTCCCACAAAACCCACTAATCCCACAAAACCCATTACTCCCCAT
Organism: Prevotella sp.; assembly: GCA_022511075.1. GTDB lineage: Bacteria > Bacteroidota > Bacteroidia > Bacteroidales > Bacteroidaceae > Prevotella. Next base: position 52,625 of record JAFLSE010000011.1, on the reverse strand, counting down.
TAACCCCATCCCCCACCAATGATACTCTCCTCTGAATACACCCTGCCCCTCGCACTGCTTTTCGCTTGGTTGCTCGACCTGCTTATAGGCGACCCAGCACGCCTGCCCCACCCCGTCGTGTGGTTTGGCAAATGGATATCCTTCTGGGAAAAATCACTAAACAAAGGAAAGCACCGCAAAATGAAAGGCGCACTCCTCGCAACGACAAGCATCTTGCTTACATTCGCCGCTGCCTACGCCCTGCTTCTGCCTTCCTATCCTTTCTACTTCGGACTCGTTTTACAGACACTCCTCATATTCTATTGTCTGGCAGGCAAGACCCTGCGACACGAAGTGAGAATGGTGTTCGAGGCTCTCGACCGCAGTATTGAGGAAGGGCGCAGACAAGTGAGCCGCATCGTAGGGCGCGACACCGACAACCTATCAGCAAACGAAGTGCGCACAGCGGCACTTGAAACACTATCCGAAAACCTCTCCGACGGTGTTATCGCCCCACTCTTCTGGTTCTGCATACTCGGTGTTCCGGGCATGCTCGCCTATAAAATGACAAACACCCTCGACTCCATGATTGGCTACCATTCGCCACGATACAAGGATTTCGGATGCTGGGCAGCACGCATCGACGACATCGCAAACTATATCCCAGCCCGACTGACTGCATTGATAATCACACTCACCGGATGGATTTACAACAAACTGCACCATTCACGCCCTGCCCATACCCTTGTACAACTCGCCAAATTCGTAACCGCCTTCGGTCCTAAACACGCCTCTCCCAACAGCGGCTGGCCCGAGGCTGCAATGGCTTCCATTCTCGACTGCCGCTTCGGTGGTGCGCACTACTATTTCGGCGAAACATTCCCCAAGCCCTACATCGGCAACAATTCCCGCCAACTCACCACAAGCGACATGCGCACAGGCATCGCCATCTCCCTCACCGCAGAATGTATCTGCATAGCCCTCTCCATCCTTATCCTCCCATTAAACCCAATAATCCCCCAATAAATCTCATCCCATTAACCCTAATCACCCCAATAAACCCATTCACCCCATGAACATTCTCGAAATAACCAACCTCACCACAGGCTACAAACAAAAAAAGGGCGACAACATCATCGCCCGTAACCTCAACGCCTCGCTAACCAAAGGCACGCTCACCTGCCTCCTTGGTCCAAACGGCTGCGGAAAATCCACCCTTCTGCGCACCCTTGCCGCCTTCCAGCCTCCACTGAGCGGCGAAGTGCTCATAGAAGGCTCTCCCCTATCATCCTACTCCACGCGCCAACTGGCGCAACTCATAAGCATTGTCCTCACCGACAATTCCAACATCACCGGCATGACAGCCTACAACGTCATAGCCATGGGGCGCAGTCCATACACCGACTTTTGGGGTCGCCTGCAACCAAATGACAAGGAAATAATAGACCAAAGCATTGAACTTGTCGGCATTCGCCCACTCATACACCGCAGAATGCAAACACTCTCCGACGGCGAGCGTCAAAAAGTAATGATTGCCAAAGCCATAGCACAGCAGACTCCCATAATCTTCCTCGACGAGCCCACCGCCTACCTCGACTACCCAAGCAAGGTGCAAACCCTCCTCCTCCTGCATCACCTCACCCGAACGCTCGGAAAAACAATCTTCCTCTCCACCCACGACATTGAGCACGCCCTGTTTGCCGCCGACAATATCTGGCTTCTCGACCGTCAGAAAGGACTTGCCACAGGCACACCAACCACATTGAGCACCGAGGGCAAGATAAGCGAATACTTCAACAGCGACGACATGACATACAATCCCACCTCCCGTCGCTTTGAAATAAAGCTACAAGACTTGGGATAAAAACAAAAATAGGTAGGTATCTTTTAAATTATACCTACCTAAATATATATCAGAAACAAATAAGTATTACTACTTGCTTATTCCTTGTCTAAACAGAAAAAATATTTTCAGGATGCACCCGTTGCAACCTTAATTGCATGGCGTTGAAGATGTGTGTTGATTCATTGGGCATACTGCTGTAAAATTGTCCTTTCTTGCCATTCAACATAATCTGCTGGTAGCCATATCGCTCCTCGCATTCCACTAATACACTGTCGCCAAGATAGCCCTTTATACGATACGAATGGTTCTTGTCCTTCTTCACCACAAGATAGTCACGCGCAATGATTATGTCACGATTGTAGAACATTTCCCTCAGGTTGAAACGTGGACTCACATTTCCCGTTGACAAGCGTAGTTTCATACATGAAACTGTCGGTGCGCCGTGTTCCACCGAGAAACCGACCTCCACACCTGCAACTTTCGTGAAGCAAGGATGATAGTCGTAATACGAGTTTCCCACAGGATCCCAACTGTTCTCTATATAGTTAGCACCAACCGACCTGCCATAGAAATAGCCGTTGCACCATAATACCGTGCCGTATAGCGTTACATTCAAGTCCTGCCCATAGCGGTCTATCACCGTTGTCACCTCTTCCAACCTGCCGAAGTTATGCTCATTGCGTTTCATATATACACCAAGAGCAAAGAAACCGCAATCCTCCTGCAAACGCTTTACTTTCTTGAACCTCGCAGGACAAGTAATCCTGCCGTTACGCATCACGCCATATCTGCCGTCCTGCAGGAACACCTCTAATCCTGTGCGCCTCTCTCCTCCGCTTTTTATGCGCACCATCTCAAGGTTCACCAACTCCTTGTCCTGCTTCTCATCATCCACAACAACACAACGTGACATACCCTGCGCAGCCTTTCCTGCCTCCCTGCCAAGGAACAACTGCTGCCAGTCCCTGTCTGCCGTCGGCAGTCCGAACTGCTGATACAATCCCACGTTGTCAAGTATCAGCACCTGCGACTTGCCCTCGCTTATGCGCATGCCTCGACCTACCTGCTGCAGATACTTCGACAGCGACAGCGTAGGACGAGCCAACTGGATAAACTCAACCTCAGGACAGTCGAATCCCTCGCTGAATATATCAACGTTCACTAATACATCAATCTTCTTTTCCCGGTAGTCCTCCACTATCCGCAACCTCTCCTTTGCCAAAGTCTTTGCGTCAATCATAGCGCAGTTCACATCGTGCTCACTATAGTAGTCCACGATATGCCTTGCATGCTCACGGTCAATGGCATAAACAATACCCTTCCTGCCGCAGGCAAACTGTCTGTATGTATTGTATAGGTGTTCAATGCTATCCGGAACATCCATCACCGCCACCAGTTCCTTCGTCTGATAGTCACCGTCAGCCCCTCGCTTCTTCAGGGAGCGTATCTGCTTCATCACCTGACTGTCAGGACTTGCCGATACATACTCGAAATCGCTCAGCCAACCCTTGTCTATGAATGTCTGTATCGACCACGACTGCAACAATACATCAAACAAGTCCGTGAATGCAGCCCCGTTCATACGGCATGGCGTGGCTGTCAGTCCAAGGAACTTTGCCTTATACCATTTCTCCCACAGCACCCGGTATGTCTTCGCCAATGCGTGGTGTGCCTCGTCAATCACCACAAGCGACGGACTGCAACATTCCTCATCTATATGCCTTGACAGTTTCTGTATGCTCTCCACCCTCACATTCTCACCCGTCAGTCCGAAGGCATCTAAGGTATTCCTTATCTGCTCCAACAGCTCACGCCTATGCGCAACGATAAGAATAAAGTTATTAGTGTTTAGTGATGAGTGTTTAGTGTCAGCAAGACTATTGGCTTTAACTCCCTTAACTTCTTTGACTCCTTTAACTCCCCTAAAATTATCACTACTCACTATACACTGCCTTATTGCCTCCGCCATAAGATGCGTCTTGCCCGTGCCCGTTGGCATCTGCACCATCACACTCCTATGACGCTTCCAGGCTTTCATCAGCCTGTCGAGCATCTCCTGTTGGTAGTCGTAAAGCAGTATGGAATTCATATTCTATATGTGACAAAATAAAGTAAAATCGTTATATACAAAATCCCAAATTCATGTAAGTTTTTTGGATTTGTCAGATTTTATTGCTATCTTTGCCGCAAAATTCTTGTTGTAAACGTATATTTAACTTTCATCAACCTCGGAATTACTTTTGAAGCCATGAAGCAATTGGCAACTTTGATAAGATTTTGGATTTATATCATTCTGGAAAAGCTGCGGCTCCGCTAAACAGCGGCCTTTTCATTCCCTATGTTCCAAAGAAACAGCGGATTGCCAATGACATAGCGCTTCCACATACGTTTAGGCTCCTTTGTCAATCGGTATAGCCATTCTAAAGAATGTCGCTGCCACCATATCGGGGCACGCTCATAAGTTCCGGCAAAGAAATCGAACACCGCACCTATCGTACCCACGTGACAGTGAACGTCAAGCTCTTTCCAATGGCAGTACGTCCATTTCTCCTGTTTTGGGGCAGTCATGCCTATCCAAAGCAGGTCAGGATTTGCGGCATTTATGGCAGATATAATTTCATTGCTTTCTTCCTCGTCAAACTCCTGCTTGTAAGGCGGCGAATACACCACCACCTCTATATTAGGATATTCCACAGCCGCCCTTTCCTCAATCAGTGCCAGCACCTTTGGCGAACTGCCCATGAACATGCAGCGACCTCCTTTCGTGTTGAGCCTCTTCATCTCAAACTCAAACAGGTCCCAGCCGGCAATCCTCTCTTTCGGCTGCGACTTTCCTCCCAACCATTTGCAAGCCTTAACGATGCTTGCCCCGTCGGGTATCAGGTAGTCGCCGTTCCTCAGTGCCTCTGCAAACAGCTCGTCCTTCTGCGCCACGTTAAATGAGTGCGCATTTATCGTGTTTATGAGCACCTTGCCTTGCGGAATCGCAGACAATGCATCCTTTGACTCAACGAGAGTCAAGTCTCTCAGCTTAAGCATAAAAAAGCATTTTCTTTAATAATGGCATGATAGAAATTGTCCTTGTTATCAAGAATCTTTGAGTCCAGCCTGTAGTTCAGTTTGTGGAAGCACGTCCTGCTTTTAATCTCTTCCATCCATTTTTGTTCATACCTGTCTCCCATTCTCTTCATCAGTTGCAGCGGCAACAGTCTGTTCTTTCGGGGCATAGCGGCAACATTCTCTGGATACAGCCTTGCTATATAGCAGAAAAAATGGTGGAAAATATAATAATCCACGGTGCAGTTGTAATCACGCCAATACCGAATGAGAACATCGCGCAATACCATCAACAGTTTGTTGTTACTGCAAGCAGTGATAAACCAGTTCGAAATGCCGTGCAATTGATGTTTTCCTTTTGTTATTGCTTGGAAAACGAACAAGTCGCAATCCATAATTTCCTTTGGGTATTTTCCTTCCGTACAAAGTACCGTAGCATCCATCCATATTCCGCCATGTCTAATCAATAGTTCAAGTCGCAGCAAGTCCGAAAACAATGCCGGCGGAATTTTCCCTTCCTTGAATTTCCGAACAATGTCATTCGGCAGTTCTGCATATTTGTGGCAATTATCCAGAGAGAGCAGTATGATTTCCCTGTCAGTCAAGCATCTTTTCATTGAAGCCACACACACCTTTACCAGTTCAGGTGCCGCGTCAAATCCTTGCAGCCAGCTTACGAACACCTTGTCCGGCCGTTTTTGCTCCATATTTATTAAGGAGTCATAATATTTTTTGCGTTCACATATAAAATCCTTGTACTTCAATATCAACTCCCTATTTGCGGCATACGATATCGATGCGTATGCCTCATCCCTTGTCATTATGCCAAGCAGCATTTTAAGGGCATTCCGCAATACCAGTGCCCCCAATCCCATAGAAACATACTTCAAGAACAGATTGATGCCTCCAAACTGCCTTGCACGGCAAAGACTTTTTCTTATTTCCACTTGCGTTTATTATTCAACCATACCTTTTATTCATCATAATTCATACCATGAACAGGATTTTTTAATCATTCTCTTGGCTGCTTGTATGTTGCAGTAGTTCATGTTTATAAAGTTCCACCATTTGTTTCGATTTATTGTCCCACGAAAGTTCCTCGGCACGTTGCTTACAATTCTCTGACATTATTGTAAGTAAATCACGATGATGATACAAATATATAATTTTTTCTGCAAAGTCTCGGACAGATTGTTCAGGATTGGTTAATGGTATTTTGATGCCGACATGATTCGTTATTACATTTGACATACCACATGTGTCAAAGCATAATACTGGCAAACGGTTGCTGATTGACTCAAGAACAACTGTAGAGGTATCTTCATTCACACTTGTGAACAGGAACAAATCTGCTATTTGCATCTCTTTCACAATTCTTTCATGCGTACAATTACCCATAAATTGGATACTTGTTCCTGTATGAAGATTCTGAACCAACTCTTTTGCATCAGCAATTTGTTGCTCATTACCAGCCCCAAATACCTTTAAAACAACAGGTATGTTTTTCTTTTTGACATACGCCACAATACGAATTGCAAGATCAAGCCGTTTCCGGAAATCAAACTTTCCGACCCATATCATTGTCAAATGAGCCTTCTGAAACCTTCCCTCCAAAAGAAGCAAATCAGATGAAGCAAAAGTCCCCGTTTCTGGAATAATAACAGATTCTATACCTTTATACTGCTGAAAAGCTCGGTATGAGTCTGGTATAGAGGAAATAATCAAAAACGATTGTCGAATAGCCTTATTGACACGTTGCCCATATTTAAGCTGCCATATATTTATCCTATTCTTTAAACGCAGAAAGACTTTCATCTTCCATGATCCACCATCAGCGTATGTTATAGGGAATTGTTTCAAACCACCTACTGGTCCCCACACAAAAGGGATATTCATCTCTTTACTGACAGACCACAAATAACCTGGTTCACGGAATCCCACCATATTTAACTGATGGATAATATCAATGTGATGATGCTGACATATATCTCTTGCTTTTTCCAAAGCCCACTTCTGCCATTGCCTATAATAGTAATAGAAACGCCAATCACCTTGATTCCAGCACATTTTACGAACTCGCTCTGTTACAGGAAGATAGTAAAAATGCATATTCTGACCTTGTGGCAAAGTTGGCAGTACCGCTTCTATTCGGTCACGAAATTCACCTTCTGTAATAATATGCAGCTCACAATGCTTTGCTATATGGCTGCACCAATTCCAGCCCATACCAGGCTCACTTCCCATATCAGGTGAACAAGCATAGGCATTAACAAGAACTTTCAGCATAATAGTTTCAGAATTTATCAAATTACCATTTTTAGCCAGCCAAACCCTCGCCTTCCTTTCAACCAAAGAATACAAGCAGATACCATTATACAGCAAGCAATTATCGCAACCCATGTAGAAAAACACATCTTGCCCAAAATCGCAACTATTATAGAAATAATTATTCCATGAATGAAATAAATCAGCGAACTCATACTCCTCAACCAAGAAAAAGAGATTCTGTCATTTGTTAGTTGCCAATTACAAATCAAAGGGAACAGTCCAAACGCAATTACAGGCACTCCAAAAGCGACATCTGGATGGCGAGGCTCAAAATGCATCATAAATATCCCTACCAAAATTAAAACATACGACAACAAAGGTTTCATCTCCCAATCTTTCTTTAATGCGTAAAAACAGCCAAACGAAAGATAGGTCAGAGAAAGGCAAAGACCTGTAATATTTAACAACTTATTCTGATAAACAATCGTACTCCACAACCAAAACCAACCGGGATTATCCATACTCCCATAATGAGTATATGCCTTGTTAAAAACATAAGATGCTATAGCAATAAACACAAACATCCATGGTTTTACACCTTTGCGGACTAAAAACATGACAACAGGCATAACACATATCAATCCCCACATATACCACAAGTGATTATAACCTCTAAATATTATACGATATATAACAGAACCAATATCGTTTACTCCCATGTTTCCGATTGCCAATTCATAAATTGTGATAATAAAACTCCACACACAATAATACCGGGCAATCTTCTTAATATATTTATTTACCCCCCCCACAGGCCTCTGTACAATAAAGTAAGAAGAACACATAAAAAAGAAAGGCACAGCGCTCATCAGTAACGCAATTAACAATTCCCTTACAAAGTCCATCTCAATACTCTTAACATAACCAGTATGAATGGTAACAACACATAATGCCATTATGAATTTTACCAAATCTATGGAATTATATACCTTATTTTTGTTTTCCATAAATTGCAGCTAAATGTTTTTCTTTATCAGACTCTGTTGCAAATCTATTTCTTAATTTCTTGGCAGGTATTCCTCCCCAAATTTCACATGGTGGAATATCTTTTGTCACGACCGACCCAGCCGCAACAATAGAACCACTTCCAATAGTAACTCCAGATATAATAATGGAACCAGTACATATCCACACATCATCCTCTATAATTGTTGTTCCGTTATCCCCACGTTTGCTACTCCAAATAGTTCTCCCCGGAATAGAAAATGTATGATCTTGTCTTCCGACAAAAGAGACCTTACCTGCCACAAGAATATTACTACCGAAATGCACGTTGCAAGCCACGTTGCAATAATCACCAAACTGCACATTATTTCCTATGCGAACATCCATATTTTGTGCAAATGTTGTTCCGTTCATAACCCGAACAAAACCTTTGTACTTTACCCACGGATAAAAAAAATGAAAAAGAATCCACGAGCGTAATATATTAAACAAATAACGCAACGTGAAATTTATTTTGCCACTTCCATTTGGCAAATTCGTGTAATCAATTCTCATTAAAGATTTCTTTGCAAGCATCAAATATACGCTGAGCCGATTTGTCGGGTGTAAAATTACTTTCTATTTCAATAGACTTCTTCCCCATAAATTGCAAGTCTGACTTGTGAAATTTACTCAATGTTTCAATTATTGAATCAGGATTTTGGGAATCGAATTTATATCCATTAACACCGTCTTGTACCAATTCATAATGCCCCCCATTATAAATAGAACATGCAACTGGTTTTCCACAAGCCATCGCCTCTGGAATTACCAAACACCAGTTGTCTTCAAGCGTAGGCATGACAAACACGTCACACAGAGCATAATATTTATATAGTTTATCATAATTTATGCCACCCATAATGTGTATTGACTTTTCTGTAGCATACATTCTCTTCAACGATTGTTCAAGAATTCCTTCACCTATTACCAACAAATTGTCTTCTGGATATTGAGTAATATGCCTACCCCATACATCCAACAATTTTTTGATACCTTTACGTTCCACTAACTGACCTACAAAAAGAAAGACTAAACCTTTTTGCAATCCTAACTCTTCACGTAATAACTGTTTGTCTGTATCTGTTACCGTTGAAACAGCACCCGATAATCCCAAGCTGTCCGCACACATACATCCTTTTACCTTAGGAGTATTTATAAAGTGAAGTCCATTGTTCAAATACTCTTCAGTTAATGTGCCATTAATCAGAAAACAATCTACAGGAATACCAATAATCCTCCTATACAAAGAACGCCATTTAGGAGAGTTACGTTCAACATATGCAGTCCTTTCATAGAACATACACAATTTCTTCCGATGCAATACGGCATAACGTATACCAGCAGGAGCCCACCCTCCAAATCCTTCTGTAATAACGACATCTGGATTAATCTCCTTAATCGCTTTATACAACCCCGGCTGCCTTTTAATAACAAGTGCCGTGTTTGCAAAATCAGAATCTGCATTCCCCATCGTTGTACGTTTCTCACCGCTCATAATAATTACATTGGCTCCTAATATACTTTTTAATTTATTTCGTACTAAATCTGAAGTATTTTCTTCAGAACAAATTAAGTAGAAATTGCCATCACATAATTTATTAAGGCAGTCATACAATGGTACTCTATAGTTTCCAAACCAAGGGGAAATCCACAATATTTTCATATTTTAGATGTTTTTATTGGGGGTATTTTTTTGTAAGACATACTACGGATGTATTTATAAGCATTTATATATGCTTTTAGATAGACAATGAAATAACATAAATCTAATTTGACAAGACCTTTTAATAAAGAAAAGAATAATGTAAAAAAAACACGTCGTATTATACATATAATGGATAAGCATTTTTTGTCTCGGCATTTATAAATAAAACGATGCCAAAATATAAAACCATTTCTGGCTGAAGCATATATATTTTGCAATTTTCTATTTTGATTAACAATACTTGTCCCTGCATCTAAATGCAAAAAACGAACTTTTCTGTTCATTGCTATTATATTGCCCATCAAATATAGTTTATAAAACATAACCATATCATCTGGAAGAGAATACTTTGTATCTTGCAACCATAATTCATCCTCAAAATGCAGATCTTGCAAAGCCTTTACCTTACCAAAAATACAAGCTCCATGCCCACTCTGATTATAGTACTGTTTATCAAACTCTATATTTGTGTTAATAATAAATCCTCCTGTACGCCAAATTTTCACAATAAAAGATGATTTCATCTTCTTTGAAATAGATACACCTAAAAGCCAATCAACAATAACGTTTCTACGTTTACCCCCCCCGTATTATTATATTCCTTAACTACAGGAGATACAAAATCGGCATTTGTTCGTTGCATAGTATCAATTAATGAAGCAACAAAGTCTGGTTCAAACTCTACATCATCGTCTAATGCTAATAATAACTCCGACTTACAAACATTAAAACCTACAATCCTTTGTGTAACCATTCCTTTCGGAGCATAAACAAACTTCTCCCATCCTAAATTCTCAGATGGAATAGGGTATCCTTCAGCCAGCACTACTATTATCTCTTTGGGAGGAATAGTTTGTTTTGCAATGCTATTTAATGTCCTTTGATATTTTTCTCCTGCAGTTCCTAATGTGCGTATGGTTACACTATAATCTGTCATTATTTATTATTTATTATTTGTTTGTAAAATGTAATGGTATTTGAAACGATTACTTGGGTACAAAATTGTGTCTTAATCTTATTATGGGCATTTGATGAAATCAGGCTAAGCTGTTCCTCGTCTTTTGCCAGTATTTCTTTTATTTTTTCACTCCACATCTCTGGTTGTTGTGGAGGAAGTAAAAAACCGTTTTTCCCATTTATTATGATTTCACTCATTCCTCCAGAATTACTACCCAATACAATTCCTCCACAAAGCATTGCCTCAATGCAAACCATTGGCATATTCTCCCACCACGATGGAAAACATATCACATCAGCAGTAGTGTACATTCTCATTAGTTCAACCCTCGTCACTTTACCAATCAAGTTAAACCATTCATACGTTCCGTATGCTTGCTTCAATTCATCAGCGAAACGTCCAGTCTTACCCACCAAATCCAGTTGGAATGATAATTGTGGATTTTCTTCATGCAACAGCTTACATGCCTCAGCCAAATCACCGCAGCCTTTCCAATCACAAATTGTACCAGCAAACAATATTTTTTTCGTCTTATGGTTTTGTGGAGTCCATTTGTATCTACTCCATTCCTTTATTTGTATCGGATTGTAGATTACTTTACACCATTTATCATTTATGCCAATATATTGGGAAGCCCATTCTTTTAGAGAAGTGCTGCATGAAGACAGATATTGGGCCTGTTTTATTAATTTGAGTTCTTGTATTCCTTGCCAGTAATAATACCAGTTGCTTCTATTGAATTTTTGTTTTTCAAACAACGAATGATTTAAAAGCATTGGAGTATGAAGGCGTGTTACCACAGGAATAGACAATTTGTTTAGATAAAATCCTTCCGCCCCATATTCGGGAACTTCAATAATATCTACATTTTTCAAATCCATAATTGCCTGCACAATTCTTTTGCGGTAACTATGGAAACGGTACAAGCCTCTGAATTTCTTTAAGATAGTAGTCTTTTCAACTTCTGGTATGATGAAATCTCCACCTTTCAGTCGAATGACAGTAACTCCATTATCATCCTGTATTGTTTCTTTTCTTGTATCATCTGATGCGCAAATCACTGTTACCCGATGTCCCACCTCACACAATCCTTGTGCCATTTCTTTTATATAAGATGCAATACCGCCCCCTCTTAGTGATGGAGGGTATTCACGACAAACATAGACAATGTGCATATCTAATAAGGTTTAATTATTGCTTCCCAATCGTACGCTTGTGGAGAAATTGTTTGTGTTATAAAATTGCATACAACTTTCACGATATATGCAGTTGCCACAAGAATTAAAAAAACAATAAAAAGATTTAATGGGAATAAATTATTGAATTGAACCATATAGACAAAACAAAATCCAACCAAATAAATCTCTAATGTCAAAGAGGCAATTATGCGTACAGGTAATCCAAACGCAGAACAAAGAATCTTTTTCGTCCATTTTCCAGTCATACTCATATATATATAATAAATGAATCCATGAAGTGGCAAAAGTGAGAAGATCTGCATATAATAAGGTGTTCCCGTTTTTCCCTTGCCTATAGCCTGACACGCATAGAATAATCCAAGCATTATAATGGATAACAGGAAATCTAACCATAATTTCCTTTTTTTTAATTCACCACGTTTTGTTGCAAGATATGCTCCCAACAACATAATACTGAAAAAACATACATAGTGAAATCCGACAGTATAAATGGATAATGTAGTAATAGGCTGAAAAAACAAAAAATAAGTTACCGTACATACGACTGCCCCACTCATTATCCATCTAAAATAAGATTTAATGAACGACCTTAAATAATAGAAGAAGATGTAATAGATGGCAATACATTGGATAAACCAAAAATTGCCTCCTAACCATATATCCTTCCAACCGTAATTTTTCTCAAATATTACAGGTCCTACTAAAGTACACCAAGCGAACAATGAAGGCCAGATTCTTCCTATTCTTCGTTTATACCATATATTAAAGGCGTCATTACGCCCCAACATCAACGTATATCCAGACACGAAAAAGAACAAAGCATTGCCTGGAGCACCCAAAGTTCCAAATGCTGTATAAGGTTCTACATACAAATGTTTAAAATGGGAATTGGTAATGAATATAGCGGCAATGAACTTTAAAAGTTCAATGCTCCCAATTTTTCCATTGCTCTTTTCCAAATTTTCCATTTTATACAAATAATATCTAAAAGATCCCTGCAATCAATAGCACAGGTGGTTCACATACTAAGTTTACTAAAGGGGCATAAGCACGCCCTGTGGAACCGATGGTCGCCATCAAAGAGAATATCATAACTAAACCCAAAACTTTTAAAAAGACATCTCGAGTACTTATTCTTGTGAACATAAAAGGATAAATAAAAGGAAGTAATAAAAATGTTGTATTAAAGTATCTGTATTGCATTAAAGGAAAAGACGACATTGCCACCACAACAACAATAAGCAACAATGAAATATTTAACATAAAAGCATTATGATCCGATATCGTTTTTCTTTCTATCCACAACTTCTTAAACAAAATATACAATATAGGCACACATACAACTATAAATTGTAGTATATCCATTACTCCTCCATCATTAGCCTCTTCTGCATTAGCCAATCTTCCAACTCCGTATGTCAAAACAGATTTATTCGTATTATCGACATTGCTTATTATATCACCAGCCAACCGTGGCCCTATTGCAACAAATATAAACACAAATCCAATCAATAACATTAACGATTTTCTTGTTAACCGTTTACTAATGGGTTTAAATATCAAAAAAGGAACAAAAAGTAGCATTGATTGATGCGTAAACACCGACATGGCAGTCATTATCCATAGTTTCTTATCCAGTCCTCTGCGGTCTGCATAGCGGCCAAGCACATACATCATAATAGCCTGTCCCATATATTGTTTCTGAAGTTGGGAACACATTAAAAAGAAAAGATAAAAAAACAATAGTATCATCATACCACTTACTATAGGGATCGTCGGCTTTTCCAAATTTCGTAGATAGTGATACAATCCCATTCCGATGAGTGAAAACTCTATCGTAAAATAAAAGAATACAAATAGAGGGTAATAGCCAAATGTTACATAATAACCGACGAAGTTATATATGCCATTCATAAATTCAGCCGATATATGCGTTCTAGTTTCTTCATAAGCATACTGATATCCATAAATATTTATCAAAGAACCTACAAATCCCTGATTGGGTACGTTTTTGTAAGCCATAGAATATGAAACTTGGTCTCCTGTAGGAGGTTTGGTTGCAATAATTGTCGCAACTAAGGCACTAATACAGATTATATAAGTCAGGTATTTAGTTTTGTCATCACTATTAATTTTTGTTGCATTCACAATCAATCTTGGCAACCCTATAATCGGGGGCAGAATGATTGTAAATAGAAGCTCCTGTATAACCTTTCCCCAATTTATTTTAGATTTTATCTCGTTTTCTGTTATTTGCATAATAGATACTTGATATTAATGACAATCTTATCGTATAGTTGAATTAATATTTGTAATAGTCTTCTTTTATTGACTATTTTATTTTCTATCTTCTTTTTAAATACTCTTACATAAACCGTTTGTTCAAAAAAAGAAGTTTTTGAATTTATTTGTATCAAGTCACTATTGTAATCTTTCTTTATCTGTCCAGCTGTTTCTCCATAAATACGATAATTATAAACACATTCTGGAATATACACACAGCGTTTGCAATATGTCAGATATTCAACAATGAAAGCAGCATCCTCCATAAAACGGCAATGAGGAATAAACTCCATTTTATTATCTACAATAATATCACGTCGAAACAAGCATACCCATAAAAAGAATTCATCCAAAAGAATCTTGCTATAAACCTCTCCACTATCCAAAATCCTGTTCCCGAATCTCTTTCGAATATAAAAACGTTTGTTGAGAAATAACTCTTCACCGTTTTTTCCTATCGTGCGATGGTCTGCTCTTACATAATCTGCATTATAATGTATGGCTGCATCAAATAATGTTTGCAACGCATCAGGCATCAAAAGGTCGTCTGCATCTGCAAAATAGATGTATTTCCCTCTTGCATATTTCAAAGCCGTATTTCGAGCAATAGAAACACCCTCATTGGGTTTGTTTAGTAATTTAACACGCTTATCTTTTATTGCATAATTAACAATAATCTCTTCCGTCTTGTCCGTGGAACCGTCATTGATTACAATTAATTCAAATTCCGTGAAAGATTGTACAAGTATGCTTTCGATTAAATTGCCAAGGAAATGTTCGGCATTATAAACAGGCACAATAACAGATATAACGAGATTGTCCATCGACTGCTTAAAATCTATAAATCCAGTTTGCACCAATCGTCTTGTTCTGCTTTCGGTTATGCCTAAATTGTGGTATCATTCCCAATATTTTGCAATAATCCCACAAAAAGTTATGCAACATTTTCCACTTGCCTGTAAACAAGTACATAAACCAAAGCCCAATTTCATCGTAAAACTGCCGTCCCTGTTTCTGGATGATAAATCCAATTCCGTTGTTAATGTCTGCACAATCCTGTACAATATGCCTAAATGCAATTTTTTGATTATACATAACACTATTGCCTATTGTGGCACCACGGTCATGATGTATAAAAGCAGTAGTTGAAAAAACAATTTTACGATGATGATAAAGACAACGTAGGCAATAATTATCATCCTCACCATAATGATAAAACAAAGGGTCAAAACCGCCTATTTCCAACATTGTTTTTCTTGGAAGAAGCCATGCAGCAGCAGGGATGAATTGAGATTCAAATAGAGTTTCTTTTCCTTTAAGCATAACATTATCCAAATAATAGGGACTCTTTGCCATCACATAATCTCGGAAATACGCATCAACATGACTTGCGTTTCCGTTAAGATGCACAGGAGATATAATGCCATATTCACCAGCTTCTGCCGTTTTTATAAGTTCTGCTATCGTGTTGGGCTGCAAATAGGCATCCTGATTAAGCAGAAAACAATAATCTGCATCAGCATCCAAAGCCTGCTTCATTCCAATATTGTTTGCCTTGCCAAATCCTAAATTTTTGTCACTTCGGGAAAGACGCACTTCAGGGAAATGATTAGCAATATAATCAGGGGTTCCATCAGAGGATTTATTGTCTATCACAATGGTTGTAACAGGATATAAAGAATTTTGGATGCTTCTCAAACAGAAATCTATCCACTTCATTCCATTCCATGTCACAACGATTATATATACTTTTTTATCCATTCAATATATCCTTAACCTGATTACTGTATTTTTTAGCGCTCTCATCAATCACATCATTATTGTCATGTGCATAAAATTCATCCAATGTACGGGTGTCATCAGCCCCAAGGTCAGCTTTGCCTTGTGCTCTCCTCTTAATCCATTGTTCCCGACTCTTTGTGAAATAATGATTTACTTGCAACAATGTGTATTTTTCTATTTCATTCCAAAAACTATCATTTCTTCTCCCACTCGTATCTATGCCATAATATCCTATTCTATAAACAGGGTAATGAGGATGATCCCACATGAGAGTACACTCTGGTCGGATGATGGTCTTAGTGACATTCGTCCCTTGTTTGCCAATGTTTGCACGATATATAAAATTATCTATCAACAACCCTTCAGGTTTCTTCTCTAAATGCGATGAAGCATACATGCACCAGTTGACAAGTACCCCACCTGCTTTCGGATTTTTAGCAAATAAATCATCAAGCAAATCTGTAATTCTATCATCATAGCGAACTGGGGTCAAAAATTCATCGCAATCAATGAACGCCATATATCGGCATTCACGACCATAGTCCCATAGTCCCTTGCAGTAGGCTGGGAACTGTTGACCAACGCCATGAATTTGATTATAAATGACATAACCGTCATCAATAAATTTCTGTATACAGTTTTTCATCCCATCAGTACTGTCATTATCATACAGATAAATGCGTTCCACCCCAACTGCCTTATGGTAAGCAACCCATTCTGCAATATATTCAGATTCGTTCTTGCCAATAGCCACTACGGCAAGATTTATTGGTCTTGTTTCAGGATTGCCACACTTCATTTTGCGAATAATGCTCCACATTTTAGGTAGCCCCCAAACAATATCTAAAGGATAATAGAACAATCGTACCACCTTGCGTAATAACTCACTTCGTATCTTATTACGAACACGAGTTCCATAAATAAGTGCGTCAAGGCGAATTATAGTCTCTGAAGTCATGGCTGCACTTCGTATTGTTGCTTATCAAGTCGCAAAACATTTGATTTCACGACTTTTGCTGGACAACCTGCAATTAATACGTGTTCTTGCTCGAATTTTTTACCAACAATCGAATGCTGTCCAACTATGGAGAAAGCACCAATCTCTGTATTCTTATTTATAGTACAATTGGATGTTATCCATACACATCTTCTTATAAATATATCTCCGCTATGAGGCTTGACAAATCCATCTATAGAGACCTCATGACCATCACTCGTATTGATAAAACTATTCCATCCTATATTGATATGATCCTCAAAAACAATTCTATTTGTATTGCGAATTGTACAATTAGTATTTGCATACAATCCGTCGCCAATTATCATCTGAGAATTTTTTTCCATATATATAATAACACCAGGTCCAAATTCGCATTCATTCTCAAAGATAATCTTTGAACCTTCTTTCATAACAAAAATAGCCTGCCTACTGGAAATATACTCAGCTCCTGTAAAACCTATTTTTACCATATTTGTTTTCAAAGGAGATTTTATTTCTATTGATGTATTCTTTTCTATACAAACTTTTGTTTTCCAATGAATCTGTATTGGTCTTTTTAACGCATCCTTTAAAGTAAAAAAATACAAACAAAAACGAAATGATGCAATTGCATTAAGCGTCCGTTCTATAACATTCATACTTTATATAAAATTTTATTGATAAGTTTATTCAGGTCAGACTCCTGTCTATTATGAATTTCTGTAAATCTTTTAATCGCTAAAGAAACATAATGATGATAGTTGCATTCCAACATATTCAAAGCTCTATAAATATCAGAAGCATAAAATGGAGAACAAAATACTGCCGCATCTCCAAGAATTTCGGGTATAGATGTTACATTAGATGCAATTATAGGTTTACCATAACGCATTGCCTCCAATGGAGGATAACCAAAACCTTCAAAATAAGAAGGATAAAGAAACGCATAGCAATGTTTGTAGGCATTGGATAAATCAGAATCCGACAAGAAAGATAAAGGTATATGGTTTTCAAATCGTTTTGTCGGATATCCTGTAGTAACCAAATAACACTCAGGATTTTGTTCCGCAAATTTTCTGAACACCCTTATCATCTTCTGTGGATTTTTACCTCCTCTACCTGCACCTGGGAAAAAATAGTATTTTTTCTTATTTGATATAATATCGCGTAATGTGGCATTTTCTATTTTATCACTCGTGTCTGTATATACCCTTTCTGGACTATACAACACGTCGATTTTTTTCTTATCCACTCCCAAATAGTAGTTAACAGAATTACGGGTATATTCAGAAACTGTGACTATTTTTGTTTGTGGGTTATTCTTAAATAATGCCAGTATGTTTTCTTTCCGACAATCTTTTTTATTGCGTCTACGCAAACCAAGGAACCACCTCACAAACTTCATCGTGGGGGCATTCATTTTGTAATAAACCTTCCATCCCCCATCTGTATTAGTATCAAATTGGTAATCTGGTTTTTCCAACTGTATGGTAATGCCCAATAGACTGTCACTAAACTCTTGGTCACAAAGGTCATGTATCACGCAAATGCACGGACATCGAATATCTCCAATCTGTTTATTGAAAGCAAGGTAATGTGAACAAGCAATAAAAAAGTTATCTATTTTATAGTTACTTACCAACGAAGACAAGGAATGTTGGTGCATATCAAGAAATGTTACACCAAACTCCTTTTGTAGAACATCTGGTTTCAAGTCCTCATAAGCTATACCAAGACTCGAATCATAAAGACAATATACATTGATGTTGCTATTCTCTTTCCTAATTTTGTCCATCATAGCATAGAAAACACGACGATGATACTCTCCAGCTCCTGTTTTCTTGCTTACAGTTATGAATTCAAAAAGTATGTTCATCGTTCTTCCAATATACATCGTAATAATGATGAGGTTTTTGCTTCTCTGGAGGCGGAGGAGTCATATAGTCTCCATAGAGGGTTGACAGGAATGTATCATAATCAGCAATGCACATAAATTTATGCCCTTCAAACTCCATATCGATAAATTCAGAATAACAAGAAATAGGATAATGTTCTTTTGTACCATACGGACCAAATAATTCTCCTACATATTTTGACTTTGTTACAGGATATTTCTCAACTTCTGCAAGTAGTTCTTTCAAAACAACTTCCCTTGTCGGCACAATCATTTTTTTGATTAAGTACTTGATATACAGAAGCCATTTAGGTTTCATAAATTTATACACCTTAGTCGTTTTGGCAAGTTTCTGCTCTATTGCCTTAAGATTATTTAAGTGTTCATTCATACTGTCTGTTCCGTCTGGCCATCCATCCACAGGAAACACGTCAATATAAACTCCACCTTTGGCTGCAGCAGAGATTAGTATTGTGCGAGCATCGTAAATTTTCGCATAAGGATGCATATAAGAATCATCATGCAATGGCGACTGCATAACAACACCTGGATATTGCCCATAAAAACCTCTTACAAATTTCTCATAGTCAGGGCGCAGCAACATAATGTCAATATCATCATCCCACGGAATGAATCCCTTGTGCCTTACTGCTCCCAACAACGTCCCCTGGCTCAAAGAATATCGAATCCCATTCTTTCTGCAATATTCGTCTATCTTGATGAGCATATCAACCTGAATCTGCCGACATTCTTCTATTGAAATCTCCACTCTTGTCGGATGATAGTGTTTCTCTTCTTGTTGATTTTTCATATTATTACATTGGTTTTACTAACATTTTCAGTTTATAGTATAAATGCACAAGAAAAGCTGGTCGTAATTGGGACATTATCCATTGATCGAAAGACAACTTGTAGCCACACTTTTCGACATCTTCTTTTATTGATTTGTAAAAATCGGAATATTGCCAACTATAGTCATTGTGTTTTATAGAGTACTCAAGCAATATTTTAAGATTTTTGAACGAATTTACCAATATGAATTGAAGATACTTTTCTCTTTCTTTTTCTGGAATAGATTCTATTCTTAGTCTTTTCAAAATCATCAAATATTCAGCTGTACGAATAAATGACCTGCTGACACTGCCATTATGAAAACGGTATTTATATATTATATCATCAATTATTACAGCATTTTTATTTGTTGAAAAAGATATTCGTATAAGCATTAAGGCATCTTCACCAAAATATATTTCTTGCGGAATATCCAAGCACCAATCGGTAAGTATGGATTTTCGGATAAGTTTCCCCCATGGTGTCGGTGGTATAACCCATCCTTTGGTTGTGTTTTGTCTAAATTCTTCTATTGATAAAACTCTCTTATTCCTATGTGTATGCATATCAGCATAACCGGAAATGAAATCAGTATCCTCATTTGTATATGAATATAATATTTGCAATGCGTCTGGCGTCAGAGCATCATCGGCATCAACAAATGTAATCCATTCTCCCAATGCTTCTTTTACTCCACATCGCCTTGCCGAAGTTACCCCCCCCTGTAATTTATTGATTATTTTTACTCTTTTATCTTTTTTTGCATATTCATTACAAATCTGTTCAGACATGTCTGTACTTCCGTCATTTACCAAAATGATTTCAAAATCATTAAACGTCTGATTTAGAATACTATCTATACATGCTGACAAATATTTCTCGCCATTGTATACTGGAATTATTACTGAAACTAATATATTGGTATTCATAACACTATAAATCTTAGTTGTTTCGTCACATTGTAAGTCAATTCTTTCTGAAAGGACAACATTGATATAGTCTATCTGTATCAACACTACATGGTTCCCAATGATTTTTTACAAATTGAGTAAGATTATTTATTTCTTTTAGTTCATTATAACAGAAAGGACTTTTTATGTATTTTCGCGTTGATAGGTAGTAATCACGAAATTTAAATCCATCCGCCTCGGCACTATAAGAAGTGAATTTTGTCCATAAATTAGGGATATTATATGCATCTGAAACAATCACACCATGCAATGAACTTGAAAGTATCACTTTGCAAGACAAAATTTCATCAATAAAATCAGTCCATTTTTTATAGTTCTGTACATCAATAATATGAGCTTTTTCATTTCTCAGATTATCAGTCAATTCTTTCAATTCACTAAAATGTGGTATTATTCCGAGTTCATATTTTTGTTTTATTTGTGGGTTATAAAACCTTGGTAACAATAAAGCAGGATCACCATACACCTCTGGGCAGTTTATCCCTTGCTCTATTAAATTCTGTCTTGTCAATGGACCTCTTACTGCTAATATAGAAAACGGTCTACAAACTTTGGATGGCTCTCTCAGACCTGTTCCCCAAACTATAGATTCTTTTTTACTATGCCATTGCAATATACTTCCAATACACAGATAATGTTTATGCTTCAGAAAAGCACATTGATATGGTATGACTTTCTTGCCAGATATCAATTCTAATAAATGGATATTAAGATCATCTCCCCAATTGAATTTACATTTATTGCCTGCTGGTTTTGATATGTATACATAAATAAAACCCTGTAAAGACAAGTATTCTCTCCAATATAAACGTTTTTCTTGAATTTTATTACAAAATCTATATACAATGTTTAATACATTCATTATCCTTTTATCTTTCTAAAAAGTTTTGCAACGATAAAAACTCTATCATTCGTCTTGAGCATAGCAAAATAATTAACAATACATGATATTAAACCCAAAACAACTGCATACATTAATAATACGAACCAATTTTCGATTGAAATAAATGATTTAAAGATAAAACCTATGATACATATTAAAATAAAGCAACCTACAACTCTCATAATAGGTTTATAGAACGTTGCGCGTTTCGTCTTTAAACATGATGCCACAGTTATTGGCAGAAATGTAAGTGATAGAATAAATTTTAAAGTATTCTTTGTTCCTGCAAGAATTAATAACCGCATGTCAGCATTACTCACAAATAACATAGCAAACAATACCATAAGAAATGTTAGACCATTATTTGCGAGAACTGCCATAGAAGCATATCTTACTTTGTTCTGTAAAGTAAAAATTTGCCATAAGGCTTCCATTGGTAACCATATTACCATACTGGAGGTTGCTACTATAGTTAAAATATAAAGCCAATGTGCGTTTTGTTCTGGAAGCCACAATATATAAAACTCTTCTCCTAACACATACAATATACTTAATGGAACAGCTGAAAAAAAACCAATTATCCTTATTGATTTATGAAATTCATTCTCCAACTCACAAATATTCCCTGACGCATATATTTGTAGCATCATTGGTCCAAAAACACTTGATATAGAACCAATAAAAGACTGTGTCATAAGTGGCAAAGTTTTAGTTAACGAATAAACTCCCATAGCTTCTGCTCCAATAAAAAGGTTTGCAAACAATAAATCAATTCCATTAGCCAAAAGGTCGCCAACTTTTACTACCAAATTCCAAACTCCTGATGAAAGGAGCTTTTTGACTGAGGTTATATCAAAATAAGAAATCCGTACTTTAAGGTCTGGAGTTAATTTGTTTGCCAAAATTTTGTTTGTTTGGAAAACATAATATGTACAAAAAACTCCACTTAATCCTATGTACCATACATGAGGAGCGAAAAAACCAAAAGAAATGATAAGTACAATGGCTCGTAAAACCTGAGAAACAATTGTTCTAATAGAACTTAGTTCAAGTCTGTTTTTAATATAAGTAGCAATGCCATAGATTCCTGTCATCAAACTTAGAATATTTGTTAAAGCCAAAAGCCCAAACAAAACTTTAATATCCCATATTAAATTTGTAGGAATATTTATCAAAGTTTCCAAGTGAATTATAATACATACAAATATAATGGTATTTATGAGTGCAAGAAATATATTAGAATAAAATACAGATGAATAATATCTATTGGCTTTTTCTATATGCCCCTTATTATAAGAAAGTGCTATAAATCGTCCTGCCATTGCATTTAATGATATTGTAATAAGTCCTGTATAGCTAATTATTGTATTAGATAAACCAACAAATCCGTAAGCCTCCGCACCTAAATTTTTAACTATATAAGGGGTAAGGAAAAAATTTATCACCGTTCCCATAAGGAATGTGATAAAGGACATAAATAAATTTATTGCCAATTGTTTATTCTTCCCTGCCATTTTTACAATTTAATCTATAAAAAACTATGAACCCAAAACACATTTATGCACTTTTGGTAAATAATTCTTTAATAATTTATCTATTCCTAAACACACCTCTGCATAACCGTATTTTTTAATACTCGTGAAGTTTTACTCTTTTGTTGTAGCATATCTTCTATTTGTAATCTCAAAATATTGAAACTTTCCTAAATATAGGACCTATATCCATAACTTTTGTATCGATTCTAATCGTAAAACCTTGTTATGCTATTAATATATTAGCAATCATCACATGAACATATAGTTCACTGCCGCTTGGACATATAGTTCATAAGCACTTGAACATATGGTTCTGCGGCATTTGAACATATAGTTCGTTTTAATGGGGAGATTTCATCGTGCGGCAACGCTTCCGCCAAGCCGTATCAATGTGTATGCGGAGGTTGTCTATGCTCGTTCCTTTCGTGAGTCGTGGGGCAAGCGGCGGCAGCAGTGCGATGAAGCGTTCCTTGTTATTCTACTACATCATCGATTTTGCTATTTGTATCAAACAAAAATAAAAACAGAAACACTCCCAAAAGATTTCTCTTTTGGGAAAAACATAAATAGTTAACTGTGTTTAGTTACCTATTTTAGTTATTAGTGTTTAGTTAATAGGTTGAGGAAGTTAAAGATGAATGGTGGTTTTTATTTTTAAAATAAATCAGAATGGGTTCCTGTTTGAAGAAACAAGAGAGTCAATTGGTTATCATTTTGTTCCCATGTCATCAGCCAATCTGGTTTTATATGGCACTCCCATTGTCCCTCAAAATTTCCTTTTAACTTATGAGGATGATATTCCGAAGGCAGAGTTCCTGTATTACTTAATATAGACATTACATTATAAATCAATGTCATATCAAGCCCTCTTTTTTGACAACGTTTCAAATCTTTTTTGAATCGTGCTGAAACAATAATTTCGTATTTCATTTCACAGCAATGCCAAGCTCCTCAAAAAGTTGGTCTACGGAATCATAATGAGTCACACGTCCGTTCTTGACATCGTCCATCGCCTCCATATAGCCTGCAGTTTTGGTTACATCATCATCTTCTGTAGATTTCAGAACTTTTACCGAAGCCACACCTTTTAGCATCTGACATGCTTTTTTTAGCTGTGTCAGCAGACTTTCATCAGGAACATTCAAAAGTATTGTTGCCATATCTGTATTATTTCTGCTGCAAAGATACTGCAAATCGAATGGAATACAAAATAAATTAACTTTATTTATTTTTATTCCTGAGATGTAGCGTATCTTATTCAAAAATACAATATTTATTTGAACTAACCAAGAGAAACTATCGAAAAATGATGGTATTCCACCTCAAATCCCTGCGAGGGTGGTGCCGAGTCGGTGGAGTGTTTGGTGATTAGTTATTAGTGTTTAGTGACTTTTTTAATGTGTTGCCAAGAACATATAGTTCACTGTTGCTTGAACATAGGTTCATAAGCATTTGAACATAGGTTCATAAGCATTTGAACATAAGTTCATTGACACTTGAACATAGGTTCTTTGACACTTGAACATAGGTTCTTTGACACTTGAACACCTACACTACTTGCATTGTATTTGGTGTTCAGTGAAAATTACGAATTATTTTCAAAGTCTGCCGCTTGGATATCAGGCGCACAAGAGTCTTGAGATTCTCCGATTTTGGCTGGTGGTCGCGGATATAGGCACGGGCGTTTGCCCTGTATTCGGGTTTGCCTGTGGCAAGGAAGAGGGCAATGTGCAGACGGGTACGTACATCTGTGGCTGCCTTGCTTTCGCTTTGCTTGTCTATCTCTGTCAGTTCTGCCAGTGCCTTGGCTGTGTAGGCGGATATTTCATCACGGTAGTGCAGCAGACAGACGCAGATGAGTATCTGGGCAATGAAGTGCCTGTAGGAGGTCGTCTCGTTATCGTCGAAACTGCGGAAACGGGTGGCGTAGATGGTGTTGAGGGTCTGCATATCATCCATACGCGACTGCTCTGTCTCCTTCATATTGATGCGCCGCCTAAGGATGGCAAGCAGTTTCTTCTGGTTGCTCTTTATCAGTTCGTTGTTCTTGGCATATTTCGTGCGCTCCGTGTCAAGGTGGATTATATCACTGTCACTGACATTTTGGACTTTAAGGCGCAGGACGTTGCCTATAAGATCAAGCTCAACCGTTACTACATTGCCGTCTTTCGTACGTCGTGATTCCACCACATATGCTGTCCTGCCAGCAAAGGCATTGTTGCGGAAACGTATCGGTTCACCTTTTTGAAGGGTGTCAAGTGCAGGGGAAAGTTCGAAGCTCAGACGCTTGTCGGCAAGCATCCTTACGAACTCGTCCATCGTCTTTTGTGACACGTAGGGGCGTTTCCTCTCGCTGTCGTAGAAAAACTGTATGCGGTTGTGATGAAACTTGTTCCAGTCGCCATCTAAGAAGCAACTAATTTCTGATTCCCTGCCGAAAATAAAAAGGTAATGGCGCAGTGCTGAACGTATCTCATTGTTCTGTCTTACTGACTCACGGTTACGTGGGTCGGCAATATTCTGGTAATCTTTACCATTGCTTGCAATATCTTCACAGTCTTCAGGCAAATCGTGACTGACACGGCGTTTCAGAAGTTGGGCTGGTACGACGAACTTGAATGCGGAGAGACCTTCGCTCTCGCGCCCGATGTTCTCACGCCTGATTTGCTGCTCTGAGTCTAACGGGTCAAGGGTTGTCAGTACAAACCAGTGTCGTAATTCATTTGTCTGAACGGGCATATTTATATTCTTCCCTCCCACAAATATTGTATATTTGTGCTATCTGCGTAGTTTTCAGATGGTTGCGGATACTTGGTAGTCGCAGTACTCTTCCGAAATTAGGAAATAGCTATTCAGTTTGCTTTTCTTCCGGAGTGCATCCGAACCTGTTTTATCCCTTTCTACCCTATGAAAGGGATTTATTTCGGTGCAAAATTACATAAAATTCTTGAAACAACATAGAAAAACAGAAAGAAAATAAAATAAAGATGACATTTTTGTATATCTTCTGGTAGGACGCATTGGGAAATTTGTTGTTGTTTTATCCCTTTCATAGGGTAGAAAGGGATAGGAAAATATTTGTTTTATAAACATTCTGTTTGCTTCATGAATAACGTTGTTTTCCAATGACTTTATATAAATCTGTGTGGTCAGTTCCGAGTCGTGTCCGAGTCCTTGGCTGATGACAGACAGCGGCATATTCATCTCGTGCATATTGCTCGCCCACGAATGACGGGCAACGTATGAACTCAGGTTCACTTCCTCATCAAGCATCTGTGACAGTAGTTTCAGCTTATTATTATATGTACGCAAGGCGGTGCGATAGGCACGGTATGTGGTTTCATCGTCAGCCATTGGCAGGATAGGGAAAAGATATGGAGTATCTTTCGTCCTGGCAGCATAACGGTTGATTATTTCCTGCATCATAGGCTCCACCGCCACCTCGATTAGTTGCCCCGTCTTGCGACGACGATAGCGGATGATGCCGTTCTGAACATCTTGCTTCTTCAGGTAGGCTGCATCTACGAATGCCATTCCACGGGCGCAATAACAGAAGAGGAACAAATCGCGGGCGAATGTCATCTTTTCCAACAGCACGGAAAAGGTTTTCCGTTTGGATGACTTTCCTATGGCTATGAGTCCTTGGCGTATGTCAAGCTGCCTTACCTTCTGCATCACGGATATGCTCGTTGCCTTTTTCCTTGTCTTGGCAATGCCGCGATAGACCTTGGCAAAGGGCTTTTCCGTGGAGTCATTCGCAGCAGCCTTGTTGTAGACACTCTGCAGTGTTCTCATATAGCAGGATATTGAGTTTTTCTTTACTCCGCTGTCAAACAGCCATTGCTGGTAGACACAGATAATGGTGGCAGTAAGTGCGCTAATGGGCAGGTCGTCATATCCCTGTGAGCATAGGAAACGAGAAAAACTGTTGCGTGCGCTTTCTATGCGAAGCGCCTGTCCGAAATGGTTTGATTGCCTGAGCCTTGATATCTCGTGATTAAGACAAGTAATGAATGAGATTTGTATGTTCATTTGATGAATGTTATGGCAAAATATGATAAAAAAAATGCAGCACCGTTATCGGTGCTGCATTGCTTTTACTACCTTTTTATAATACTTTTGTGTGTGCTTCACACTGTAGCGTGGACCGCCGTTCCATCTACGGATGGCTTTTTCCACATTGTTCTCCGGGTTGTGGTGCTGTTGTATAAGCAGGAACATTTCTTTCGACTTTGCTATGCTGAATCTGTCGTTCAGCGTGTAGCGCTTTTTGCTTCCTCTCTGCTCAAGAATAGTGTTGCACTCCTTAACCAGGATGGGTGTTATCTGCATTGCGCCGCAGGATTTCCCGCTTACCGCCTTTGCGTCACCCTTGCTTTCTACCTCAATGATTGCGTTTATAACGTGCGTCCAGTCAAATGAGGCTCCCTTTGCTGCATTGCCGCCTGCAACCGCTTGTCTGGGAAATAATGTTAGTACCAATAAAATTAAACATACAATCTTTTTGCTTTTCCTCATAAAATATTGCTTTAAGAAAGGCTATCTCTTCACGAGATATGTCACTGCCCATCTATTGTTATCGGGTGCAAAGGTACTAACTTTTGCCGGACGTGCCAAATATTTTAAACCTTTTTGGCAAATTTTGCACGTTGATTATCAATTAATTGAGATAAATCAATGTAAAGTATTCCGCAAAGTTACTCCTTGCGCGAGCCCAATATGCGAAGCAGATAGAGGAAAAGGTTGACGAAATCCAAGTAGAGCGACAATGCTCCGAGCAATGCCAATTTCTGTCCGCTTTCGTCGGATGGTGCCATATACAGCATCTGCTTAATCTTCTGCGTGTCGTAAGCCGTAAGCCCCACAAACACAAGCACTCCGATGTAGTTGATAATCATTGCCAGTCCGCTGCTCTTCATGAACATATTCACCACCGTGGCTATCACAAGTCCTATGAGAGCCATAAGCAGCATCTTGCCCATGCCAGAGAGGTCGGTCTTGGTAACGATGCCTATCAACGACATTACGCCGAAGGTGGCAGCCGTGATGAAGAAAACCGATGCTATTGAACTCATTGTGTAGAGCAGGAAGATGCACGAAAGGGTTGCTCCGTTGATTACGGAGTAAATCACGAACATCAGCGTTGCCGTGGTGAGGCTCAGTCGGTTTATGGCTGCGCTAAGTCCTATCACGAGTGCAAACTCGGCGATGATGAGTCCCCAGAAAACAATCTGGTTGGCGAATATCATCTGAAGTATGCCTGGACTTGTTGCCACACCGTATGCCGTGAAGCCCGTGATTACCAATGCCAGTGTCATCCATACATACACTTTGCGCATAAGCGCAGGAACACTCAATGCCATGCCGAACTCACTTGTGTTCATGGCACGGTCGAATTCAGGATTGTTGTAATTCATAATCGTTCTATTTTTTTAATTTATTGTTTATACATTATTTATATATTTATACGTTGTCGTCGCTATCCGCATTGTCCTCGGTGATTTTCTGGATATATGCCAGTTCGTTGAGTGCGAAGTCGCTGTTGTCGGGGTCAAGGATAAGTTTGCTCAGCAGTTTCTTTGCCTCGCTATACTCCCTGTTGTCAATCATCACGTACACCTGACGGCGGCGCAGGAAATTCTGAAATGCCTTGAGTCCTTCTTCCAGTTCTTCTTCGTTCGCTATGCACTCCTCTTCCATATCGTTCACCTTCTTCAGCAGTTCGCCCACAAGGTTTCTCGCACGGAAGTCGTGGCTGTTCACAAGGCAGTTGACATACTCCATTGTATAGTTCAGTTGGTTGAGGTGGAAGAGTGCGTCAAGGAAGAAATATGCCTGCGGATAGTTCTGCATTTCGCAGTAGCAGAAGCCGAGGATATACATCACCTCGTGGAACACACTCAACTGCGTTTCCGAGAGCAGGCTTATCTGTCCGTTCATCACCCTGTAGGCATTTGTGAGATACAGCGTTGCCTCATAGTAACGCTTTTCCCTCATATACTTCCTGCCCCAATATAGGTCGCTTCCCAACGATGCATTGCTTATGTCGGCTATCATTTTCTGCTCGTCGCTGAGTGCGTCGGTGTCGCCTTTTGCCATCTTGTCGTGCGCATCATTGAGCATATACTGGAATTCCTGCCGTTTCTGCTCCATCGACTTCTTGTCGAAAGCCACTATCACCGACTTGCTGAAAATGGTGTTCGGCACGCTGTACAGCGTATGCTGCGATGTTGGCGACAGCGGTATTAGCATTGCCGAAAGCCTCATATAGAGTACAAACGGCGTTGACTCCTCGCGTTGCAGGTGCATACTGATGGTGCGCTGCGTTTTGGGAAGGCTTGGGTCGCTGAATACGAGGTTAATCATTGCCGTGTCTGCACGGAAATCGGCTTCCGAGCCCTCGCCTGCTATTATGGCTGTCGTGGGGTCGTAGTCGAGCATTTGCGCCCTGTCGGTTATGGTTGTCGTCTCCGCTCCGCACACCGATGTTATAGACACAGGCTCAATGTCGTTCAACTCGAACAGTTGCTCAAGCATAGGCAGCAGCCTCAACTCCCTCGTGTCGCCGCCGGCGTATGGCTCGGGACTCTTGTGACTCATTTCCGTCTCAAGAAAGAGGTGCAGTTCACGCTTGGCGTTGTTCTCGTTTGCTTCCTTGTCCTTGTTCACTTCGTTGAGCGTCGCTTTCTTCGTGTCCTGATACTTTTCAAAGATAGAACGCCGGAAGTCGAAGAACGAGTTTAACTGACCTGCCAAATAAGTCTTGGGGTCGTCAATCTCGCCATTCAGGAAAATGTTAGCGCAGAGGTTTATGTCGTATTCGTTTTCCTTGCTGTCGAAGGTGTAGTATACTTTTATGTTTGAAGGCAGGTCGTTGAAGTCGTTGCAGATGTATCGCACCAAAGACAGTTCCTCTTCGGGTGCTGACATTATGGAATAGAAATAGATGCTGGCAAAGTATGAGGGCGACTTCGTGGTGAACGCCCTGAAATGCCCTGCCTGATAGTCGAAGGTAAACGCCACGTATTCATCGTTCCAGTCGTCTTCCTCGTATGTGCATTGCAACATGGTGAGCGCATTGCGCAGCACTGTCTGTGCCGTGTGGTATTTTGCTTCCTTGCCCTGCGCGCTCTTGCCGTTGTATTGTATGAGTTCACGCAGGAATTGCGCTATCTTTGCCTTTATGTCCATAGTATTCCTATTTGCTCCTTTCATTTGTCGGCTTTCGCTAGTGCTTCCGCCACGACGATGTCGAACGGGGTGGTTATCTTAATGTTCTCCCTGTTGCCTTCGACAAGCGTTATCCTGTGTCCAAGCGACTCCACCACCGAGGCATCGTCGGTAAACATATCCGTGTACTTCTGCCCGTATGCCTTTCGCAATAGTCCTATGCCGAAGGTCTGCGGCGTCTGCACAAGGCGGTATCGGTCGCGCGGCACGGTGTGCGATGCCTCGCCGTCTGTTTCCCTTACGGTCTCCACCACGGGCACTACAGGTATTGCTGCCCCGTGACGGCGTGCCGCCTCATAGCAGTGGGCTATCACGCTTGTTGCAGGAAATGGGCGCACTCCGTCGTGCACTCCCACTACGCCGTCGGCATTGTCGGGCACGAGGGCAAGTCCGTTCTTCACCGAGTGGAATCGCGTCTCTCCACCGTCGGCTATGCTGTGCTCCACGTTGAAATTGTGCTTTCGGCACAATTCCTTCCAATACTCCTGCTGCGCCTTGGGCAACACAAGTATTATATGCAGCGACTCGGAGTATTCCTTGAATCGCTGTATCGTGCGCATCAGCACCGGCAACCCTGCCACAGGCAGGAATTGCTTTGGTATGTCGGTGCCCATTCGCAGTCCCTTGCCTCCTGCAACAATTATAGCGTAGTCCATATTTTGCTTTTGGCTTTTATCTTGCCATAAGGTGATTGAAGCGCATTCCCTCCCTTATGTCGTCAACAACCTTCTTGTCCACTAATTGCTCAAGCAGTGCGTATGCGTAGGGGAATGCTGCCGCTGGTCCTTCGCCCGTTGTCACGTTGCCGTCTACGGTGAATAGTTCCGCGGTGTATTCAGCACCCGTCATCTGGCTCTCAAAGCCTGGATAGCAAGTGGCGCGCCTGCCCTTCAGCAGTCCGAGTTTGCCGAGCACCATCGGGGCAGCGCAGATGGCAGCCACCTTCCTACCTTTGCCGGCGTGGGCTATCAGGGCATTGCACAGTCCTTCGTGGTCGCGCAGGTTTGTTGACCCTGGCAGTCCTCCGGGCAGCATCAAAAGGTCTGCATCATCGAAGTTTGCATCTTCAAACAATATGTCACTCTCTATCTTCACTCCGTGGGCTGATTCAACCACCTTTTTGCCTGTAACGCTTACGGTCCTTACCTCCAACCCTGCACGGCGGAAAACATCTACCGGAATGAGGGCTTCAACCTCCTCAAATCCTGTTGCAAGAAATTCATATATCATAATCTGTAAGTTTAAAAATTTTCGTTGTCATATTATTGTCTCGTGCCTGCCCGTTGTCTTATTACAGGCACATCTTGTATTTCTCTATCGTTGCCTTCAGTCCCATATACAGCGCGTCGCACACTATGGCGTGCCCTATGCTCACCTCGTCGGTCCACGGAATGTTTTGGTGATAGTAGTGCAGGTTTTCAAGGCTCAGGTCGTGCCCCGCGTTGAGCCCCAATCCCAAGCGGCGTGCCTCCGTTGCCGCCTCTACGAACGGGCGTATGGCTGCCTCGCGGTCGGCGGCATATCCCGATGCGTATGGCTCGGTGTAGAGTTCCACCCTGTCGGCTCCGCACTCCTTGGCATAGCGCACCATCTCCACATCGGCATCCACGAAGATGCTCGTGCGTATGCCATCTGCCCTGAATCGGCTGATGATTTCAGTCAGATAGTTCTTGTGTTCCTTTGTGTTCCATCCGTGGTTGCTCGTCAGTTGGTCGTGGCTGTCGGGCACGAGCGTCACCTGCGTCGGGCGCACCTCAAGCACCAGTTCAGTATATTTGTCTATTGGGTTTCCTTCTATGTTAAATTCCGTTGTTATCTGCTGGCGAAGGTCGCGCACGTCCTGATAGCGAATATGCCTCTCGTCGGGGCGCGGGTGCACCGTTATGCCGTCTGCTCCAAATAGTTCGCAGTCCAATGCAACCTGCATCACGTCGGGGTTGTTTGCCCCTCGTGCATTGCGTATCGTGGCAACCTTGTTTATGTTTACGCTCAGTTTTGTCATCTTTTTGTTATTTTTTCGTAAAAACACTGTCTATGTGCGTGCGCCGTTGCGCATAATTCGCAATAATTTGCTACCTTTGCAACAATAAATCGTTGCGTCAGGCAGGAGATATTTGTGCAAAAGTACGAGTTTTTTGCCAAACCGCAATAAATAATTTAGGTAAAAAGTATTAAAAGCAATAAATTTCTTATGCCACACCCCAAATTGCGATTTGCCATATTCGGCAACACCTACCAGCCCAAGAAGTCATCGGCGATAAACAAGATTCTCTCGTGTCTCGACGGGCTTGGGGCAGAGATTCTCATAGACGGTGAGTTTCACAGTTTTCTTGCGGAAAGACAACTGCCGGGACTCGACTCTTGCAAGGTGTTTCACGGCGGCGACTTCGATGCTGACTTTGTGATTTCTATGGGTGGCGACGGCACTTTCCTGCGGTCGGCGGCGCGTGTGGGCATAAAAAACATTCCCATACTCGGCGTGAACATTGGCAGGCTCGGCTTTCTTGCCGACATAACTCCCAACGAGATAGAGAGTTGCCTGCGTTCGCTCTGCGATGGCGACTATCAGGTTTATGACCGCGAAGTGATAGAAGTGGGCGTTGAAGGTGGCGAAATAAAAGGCTGTCGCTATGCGCTCAACGACGTGGCAGTGCTCAAGCGCGACAACGCCTCAATGATAACCATAAGCGCGTCCGTAGACGGTGAGCACCTTATAACCTATCAGGCCGACGGTGTGATAATGAGCACCCCCACAGGCTCCACGGCATACTCGCTGAGCAACGGCGGTCCGATAATCGTTCCGGGCACAAAGGTGTTTTCGCTAACGGCAGTGGCACCCCACAGCCTCAATGTGAGACCTATTGTATTGTCAGACACGGCAGAAGTAACTCTGAAAGTGGAGAGCCGCAGCCACAATTTCCTGCTTGCCATCGACGGGCGCAGCGAGAAAATGACCGACGGCAGCCTCGTAACCCTTAAGCGTGCACCCTACGACATCCACATTGTGAAACGCAATGGCGAGAGATATTTCAACACTCTGAAGGAGAAGATGATGTGGGGTGTTGACGCGAGGGAATGATTTCACGGCAGAAGCGGTCGCCAATGGCAAAGCCTTCTTCGTAGAGACGCTGCAGCTTGCGAACGTCTTTTTCTATCCTGTCCACTTCTATGGGGCGTTCTGGGCGTATGCACATTATGTCGCCGTCGCGCTCCAACTGCTCTACGAACTCCAATTGCTCATTATATGATTTCAGCCTTCGGCTCAATGCCACTCGCAGCCTCGGATAGTCCTTGTATATCAGAGGCGGAATCTTGCGGTCCTTGCCCGTCTTGCGGTAGCCTTTGTTGCGCGTCATAATCACCACGCATTTCTTGTAGCCCATATCCAATGCACGCTTCACGGGTATGCTGTCCACTATTCCGCCGTCGAGCATCGGCTTGCCGTCCACCGTCACCATCTTGCTCACGTAGGGCAGCGAACTGCTTCCCTGGCATATTGCCAGCAGCCGCTTGTTGTCGCCGCCGTGCTCCGACAAATATTCGGCGTGCCCCGTGTTGCAGTTTGTAACCACCATCTCAAAGCGCATTGGGTTGGCGTAGTAAGTATCGTAGTCGTATGGTATAATCTTGTTAGGGAAACGCTCGTAGAGCAGGAAAGAGTCGAAAATGTTGCCGCTTTTTATCAGCTTGTCAATGCCTATATACTTGTATTGCACCAGCATGTCGATGTTCGACATCCTTGCCCGTCGGCTCTGCCTGCTGGCATACGACAGTCCGTTGCACGCCCCTGCCGACACCGACACGCAGTAGGGAAACCACAACTCGTGCTTCATGAACGCATCGAGCACGCCGCTGGTGAACACGCCCCGCATTCCGCCGCCTTCGAGCACCAGCGCACAATCTTCTCCAAGCAAGTATTTTTCTCCTTCCGTCGTCATTTTGTATTATATTAAAGTAATACACAGTAATCTAACGAAGCACAAAATTATACATTTTTCTTTTATTAAATACTGTTTTTACATTTTTTTTGATTTATTTCTTTCTATTACAAACAAATGAACTCACAAACATAAAATGCTGAGTTTGGAATAGTAAACACTATATTATTTTAGGTATTAACATACACAAATACCTTTATGATTTTGGCTATACGGATATTTTTCGTAACTTTGCACCCGAAATACGATACATCAATGAGCAGAAAGAAGAAACCATTCCCAATATTGGAGGGTGTTACTATAACGGACATTGCGGCAGAAGGAAAATCATTAGTGAGGATTGACGACCTTGTGGTATTCGTGCCGTGGGTGATTCCAGGCGATGTGGTGGACTTGCAAATAAAACGCAAAAAGCATAAGTATGCAGAGGCGGAGGCAATAAAAATTGTTGAGCCGAGTCCGTTGCGCATACAACCGATGTGCGAACACTTCGGTGTGTGTGGAGGTTGCAAATGGCAGATGCTGCCATACGACGAACAGCTGAAATTCAAGCAGAAGCAGATTCACGACCAACTGACACGCATAGGCAAGGTGGAACTGCCGGAATTTCGCCCGATAATGGGTAGTGTGAAGACGGCTGAATATCGCAACAAATTAGAGTATGGCTGCTGTAACAAGAGATGGTTGACAAGGGAGCAGGTGGCAAGTGGATTCAAATATGACAATATGAACGGTATAGGTTTCCATACAACTGGAGCTTTCGACAAGATTCTGCCTATAGAGAAATGCCATCTTATGGACGACCTGCACAACAGGATTCGTAACAGCATTCGCGACTATGCCTTCGATAACGGCTTTACGTTCTACGACATACGCAACCACAACGGACTGTTGCGCGATATAATAATACGCAACTCAAATACTGGTGAATGGATGGTGATAATACAATTTCACTACGATGAAGAAGGCGACGAGCAGAAGGCAATGGGATTGTTACAGTTTGTGGCAGACAAGTATCCAGAGATAACATCGCTGATGTATGTAAACAACCAAAAGTTCAATGATACCATAGGCGACCAAGAGGTGCTGACATACAAGGGCAACGACCATATCTTCGAGACCATGGAGGACTTGAAGTTCAAGGTTGGACCAAAGAGCTTTTATCAGACAAACACCGAGCAGGCATATCATTTGTATTGCGTTGCGCGCGAGTTTGCGGCACTGACGGGCAACGAACTTGTATATGACCTTTATACAGGAACGGGGACTATTGCAAATTTCGTGGCAAAAAAGGCACGACAGGTAATAGGCATTGAGTATGTGCCAGAGGCGATTGAGGACGCAAAGGTGAACAGTCAACTGAACAATATAGATAACACGCTGTTCTATGCCGGCGACATGAAAGACATTCTTGTGGATGACTTTATTAGCGAGCATGGCAGACCAGATGTGATAATTACCGACCCGCCGCGTGCTGGCATGCACCCAGACGTGGTGCAGACAATAATCAATGCTGCACCGAAACGCATTGTATATGTGAGCTGTAATCCAGCTACGCAGGCACGCGACTTGCAATTACTCGATGAAGCCTATAAGGTAAAGGCTGTGCAGCCAGTGGATATGTTTCCTCACACACCACATGTTGAGAACGTGGTGCTGCTTGAAAAAAGATAAAAAATAATAACGATGAAAAAACTGATAGCCACAATACTGTTTGCAGGTACATCGCTTGCTGTGACGGCACAAGAGAACAAGCCACTGTTTACACCACCAGAGTTCAGCGGATATATGATGGGCGAATACAAAGCCACGCTTAAAGACGACAATAACAGCAATACGTTTTCGTTGCGTATGATACGTGTGTCGGTGGGTGGACGCATTCTCGATGACTTTGAATATAAGGTGCAGGCACAGATAAACGGCAATACTTCAACATTGGGCGAGAGTCCGCGCATTGTGGATATGTTCGTGGAATGGCAGAAGCATTCGGCATTTAAAGTGAAAATGGGTCAGTTTAAGAGACCTTTCACTTTCGAGAATCCTATGCATCCCATAGACCAGGGTTTTATGAGCTACAGCCAGAACGTAACAAAACTTTCCGGCTTCAGCGACCGCACTGGAGAGCAGGCTTCAAACGGACGCGATATAGGAGTGCAGGTGCAAGGTGACCTGCTGCCAAATGCCAATGGGCGCAACCTGCTGCACTATCAGGTGGGAGCGTTCAACGGACAAGGCATAAACACTGCTGATGTGGACAATAGGAAAGATATTATTGGTGGATTTTGGGTAATGCCAGTAGAAGGTATGCGCATTGGTGCTTTCGGATGGGCAGGTTCGAATGCGCGCAGAGGCAGTTATACCGATGTTGACGGCAATGTGCAGAATGGTTTAGTAAGCCTTGGTCAGTATCGTTATGTAATAAGTGCCGAATACAAGAAAAACGACTTGCAACTGCGTACCGAATACATACACTCCACAGGCTATGGCTTTGCAAAGACAATAAACGAGAGCAGCGACAAGAGCAACGCCAACATAAACTATGCCGACGGCAACAAGGCAGACGGTTTCTACGCCTTGGGCATAGTGCCGATAATAAAAGGCAGACTTTGTGGAAAAGCGCGATACGACTTATATCGCAAACGTGCCGACTGGAGCACATCGCTCACACAGTATGAGGTGGGACTGAACTACAAATTCCACAAGAATCTTGAAATGATGTGTGAATATGCTTTGGTGGACGACCGCACGCTGACGAAAAACTATTCAATACTTGAGTTCCAATTCTGCGTGAGATTCTGATGCAGATAGATACGTTAAGATTGCCTTTTCCACAATGCTGTCTTGCGTTGCAAGATGCATAGTGAGACTGCTGTGCTTACCAGCACTATAAAAGTACCCGAAAGCCAATATACCATAGAATTATCGATGAATGTCATAACGTATGCTGCAATAACAAGCGGCATCTGCATTAGTGAATAGAGTAACACCTGCCTTGACATTGTGTAGCCATAGCGCCAAAAGGCGAAGGCAAGCACTACAATAAAATTCAGGGCATATGAAACAACAAGTCCTATACCAGTGCCAAACAATCCCCAATTTTCGTAGCCCCAAATAATGAGCAATATAGTGAGGATGCTATATATAGCCTCAAGCACCAAATGCACAATACTCTCGCCCTTTGCTAAAGGAATATACTCAATGGGCAGCATTACTGCCCTGAAAAACATTGCAAGTACAGCCACCTGTGTCATTGACACCACTGGCAGGAACTTGCCAGAAAATAACAGCGGAATGAGCACCGGTAACATTATTATGAGTGCTACAAGCATTGGCGACACAATGAGCAATGAAACCTCAATCTGTTTGTTTGCAAGTTGGCATACCGCAGTGTTGTTGTGGTTTACTGCGGTGAGCCGTGGAAAGTAATCTGTTTCCATTGCCGAGAACACCATACCTGCGTATGTTATCGTTATCATATAGCCTGCATTGTATAGCCCCACAACGTTAAGGTCGGCATGTACGTTGAGCCATGAGCGCACAAGCATCTCCACGCCACTGCCAAAAACACCTGCCACCATAAATGCAACACCGAGCCTCACCATTCCCATTCCCTCGCCGAGCACTCCGAAAGCACCGCCCAGCCGCAACGGAAACACCTTATACGACTGCCACACCACGAGCAGCATGGCTATGAAAGCCGTAATAACAATCACAGGCACAATACCGCTCTCGCCCCATATATAGTATATAGGTATAGAAACAACGAGTGATGCTACCATATTGTAGATCTGCATCACAGCAAG
This sequence comes from Prevotella sp., assembly GCA_022511075.1. Lineage (GTDB taxonomy): Bacteria > Bacteroidota > Bacteroidia > Bacteroidales > Bacteroidaceae > Prevotella. The sequence continues at coordinate 14,437 of JAFLSE010000011.1, read as the reverse complement.
CGACCGCAACTTTCTAATACCTTTAAGTATCGCTGTCTCTCCACCACTTATAGCTATCAGTGCCACTGCTGGCGACAGCAACATAAAGTGCAACGAGTGATTACCCCATGAGAATGTGAAAAAATCTAATGCAGGTCCAAGCGCCATACATAGCAACATACCGGCAAGCGCGGTGAGCAAACTCCATGCCCGCACCATCTTTACGCTCCGTTCCAATTCTTTTGTGTCGCCTTTTTCGTAAAGTTCAGATATGTTTCTCACGGCACTTGTGCCTATTCCAAGTCCTGTTGCCTGTGAGAGTAGGTTAACCGTGGTATTGAACAATGAGTTCAGTCCCATTCCTCCTGGTCCCAAAATCAACGCTACAAGCTTATTACGTACAAGACCCACCAAAATATTCATGCCTTGTACGCTTCCAAAAATACTTGTATATTTTAATATATGTCCGTATGTGACGTTATTACTCATCTATTTCAACCATGCATCGAATGCAAAGTAAAACTACCACAATTTTAATTTGCAAAGATAGTGCATTATTTTCAATATTGCAAACTTTTTATAAATTTTACATACAATATTGCTTAATATTACACTTATAGGTTGACTCAGAATAATGTAGTGTCCAAAAAAACACACATTTATTTCGTAGAGTGAAAAAAAAGCACTACCTTTGCACGATATTGGAATAGTATACGAAAACTGATAGGTAAAAAGACAACGAACAATGAATATTTTGGTTACAGGCAGCAACGGACAACTTGGCAACGAGATAAGACTGTTGCAAGAGAAACATTCGACACACAAATGGTTTAACACCGATGTTGCCGAACTTGACATAACGGACAAGGAAGCAATCAACCGCTTCGTGGAGGAAAACGATATAGACGGCATAATAAACTGCGCCGCATTCACTGCCGTAGACAAGGCGGAGAGCAGCGAGGAACTATGCCGACTGCTCAACAGCATAGCACCGGGCTATCTTGCCGAGGCTATTGGAAAACGCGGCGGATGGATTGTGCAGGTAAGTACCGATTATGTGTTTGACGGCACGGCACATACACCGTACACCGAGGACAGACCAACATCGCCCAACAGCGTCTATGGAAGGACGAAACTTGAAGGCGAGCAGTCGGTGGCAGCGGCGTGCAGCCAATGTATGATAATACGTACGGCATGGCTCTATAGCAAGTTTGGCAATAACTTCGTGAAGACAATGATGCGCCTCGGACGGGAAAAGCAGGAGTTGGGAGTGATTTTCGACCAAGTGGGTACACCGACCTACGCACGCGACCTTGCCGTGGCTATAATGACTGCGGTGGAAAAGGGCATAGTGCCAGGCATATATCACTTCTCGAACGAAGGCGTAATCAGTTGGTACGACTTTACGAAGGCTATACACCGTATATCGGGAATCACGACATGTCATGTGCGTCCGCTGCACACCGAGGAATATCCCACACCTGCGGCACGCCCTGCATACAGCGTGCTCGACAAGACGAAGATAAAGAATACTTTGGGGATAGAGATACCATACTGGGAAGAGTCGCTTGCTGAATGCATAGCAGCACTGCAAAAGGACTAAAAACAGCACGGCAAAAGACTTTGAACAATACCGCAAAGGTTTGAACAACAATATAGCAAACTCATAATGAATCAGGAAATAGAAAGAAGGCGCACATTTGCCATAATATCGCACCCAGACGCAGGAAAGACCACACTGACAGAAAAGTTCCTGCTTTTCGGCGGACAGATACAAGTGGCTGGTGCAGTGAAGAGCAACAAGATAAAGAAGACCGCCACCAGCGACTGGATGGAGATAGAGAAGCAGCGCGGAATATCGGTGAGTACATCGGTGATGGAGTTCGACTACAAGGACTACAAGGTGAACATTCTCGACACTCCGGGTCACCAGGACTTTGCGGAGGACACCTTCCGCACGCTGACGGCAGTGGACTCTGCTATCATCGTGGTAGACGGCGCAAAGGGTGTGGAGACACAGACACGCAAACTGATGAACGTGTGCCGAATGCGCAACACTCCCGTGATAATATTCATAAACAAGATGGACCGTGAGGGTCGCGACCCTTTCGACCTGCTTGATGAACTGGAACAGGAATTGGAGATAAAGGTGCGTCCGTTGTCGTGGCCAATAAACCAAGGGCAGAAGTTCAAGGGCGTGTACAACATCTACGAGAACAAACTCGACCTTTTCACCCCCGACAAGCAGAGAGTTACGGAGAAGGTGGAAGTGGCGATAGACAGCTGTGAACTCGACGAGCGCGTGGGCGAGCAAGATGCTGCCAAACTACGTGAGGACCTTGAATTAGTGGATGGCGTTTATCCAGAGTTTGATGTCAATACATACCGCTCCGCAGAGGTTGCCCCCGTATTCTTCGGCTCGGCACTCAACAACTTCGGCGTACAGGAGCTTCTCAACTGCTTCGTAGAGATTGCCCCAAGTCCAAAGCCCACAAAGGCAGAGGAGCGCGAGGTGAGCCCCGAAGAACCAAAGTTCACAGGTTTTATTTTCAAGATAACGGCAAATATAGACCCAAACCACCGCTCCTGCATAGCCTTCTGCAAGGTGTGCAGCGGAAAGTTCGTGCGCAACCAACCTTATCTACATGTGCGCAATGGCAAAACCCTCCGTTTCTCATCGCCCACACAGTTTATGGCGCAACGCAAGAGCACGATAGAGGAGGCTTGGGCAGGAGATATTGTAGGACTGCCAGACAATGGAACATTCAAGATTGGCGACACTCTGACAGAGGGCGAGATACTACATTTCCGCGGACTGCCGAGTTTCTCGCCAGAGATGTTTAAGTATATTGAGAACGACGACCCGATGAAGGCAAAGCAACTGCAAAAAGGCATCGACCAACTGATGGACGAAGGCGTGGCGCAGTTGTTTGTAAACCAGTTCAACGGACGCAAGATTATTGGTACGGTTGGACAGTTGCAGTTTGAGGTAATACAATACCGACTTGAAAACGAGTACAATGCAAAATGCCGCTGGGAGCCAATACATCTTTACAAAGCGTGCTGGATAGAAAGCGACGATGCGCAGGAGCTTGACAATTTCAAGAAGCGCAAGTACCAGTATATGGCAAAGGACAAGGAGGGGCGTGATGTGTTCCTCGCCGACAGCGGCTATGTGCTGAGCATGGCGCAAGAGGACTTCAAGCATATAAAATTCCACTTCACAAGCGAGTTTTAGAAAACAATGACACAACAGGAAGATATAAGAAACGCCGTAGAGGTGCTACGCAAGGGCGGTGTTATCCTCTATCCCACCGACACAGTGTGGGGCATAGGCTGCGACGCGACCAACGCCGAGGCTGTAGCGCGAGTTTACGAGATAAAGAAAAGGAGCGATGCAAAGGCAATGATTTGCCTCGTGGACGGCGACGGACGACTGCAACGCTATGTTAGGCAAGTACCGGATGTGGCTTGGCAACTGCTCGATTGTGCCGACAAACCCACCACGGTGGTGCTTGACGGAGCAGTGAACCTTGCCCCAAACCTCATAGCTGACGACGGCTCGATAGCAATCCGCATAACCAAGGAGGCTTTCTCGCACGAACTATGCTACCGTTTCCAGAAGGCGATAGTATCAACATCGGCAAACATAAGCGGTGAGCCGACGGCGCAGAATTACCGCGACATAGCCCCCGAAATAATAGAGGCTGTTGACTATGTTTGCTGGACACGCCGTCAGGAACATCTTCCGCACACACCGTCGAGTATAATAAAACTTGGCATGGGTGGCGAGGTGCAGATAATAAGAAAATAGACCACGCATAATGAATCCGCAAACCGAAAGCCCTGCTATTTCGTGGCAGGACAAGTTTCACAAGTGGCGCACCGAACACATCAGCGACAAGATGTTCTTCGTGGTGCTGGCACTGCTCATCGGCTTTTTCTCGGCTGTGGCGGCATTCGTGCTGCACTCCATAATCCACCTGATACAGTCATTACTCACAAGTTCGTTTGCCAAGGACAGCGCAAACTTCTGGTATCTCGTGTTCCCCGTGGTGGGTATATTCCTAACATCGCTTTATGTGCGCTATGTGGTGAAAGACAATATTAGCCACGGCATAACGCGAATACTCCAAGCCATTAGTACCAACAGAAGCCGACTGCGACTGCACAACTGCTGGTCGTCGGTGGTGGCATCGGCAATAACAATCGGCTTTGGTGGCTCCGTGGGAGCCGAAGCTCCTATTGTACTTACAGGCAGCGCCATAGGCAGCAATCTTGGTCGTGCATTCCGTCTCGACAACAAGCAACTGATGATGCTCGTGGGTTGCGGTGCGGCAGGTGCAATTGCCGGAATCTTCAAGGCACCGATAGCCGGACTTGTGTTCACGCTCGAGGTGCTTATGATAAACCTTACCATGGCATCGCTGCTGCCAATCCTCGTGTCGTGCGTCACGGCAACATGTTTTACTTACATCTTCAGCGGTGATGCTGCGCTGTTTGCTTTCAGTATCGATTCCGACTGGAGTCTTGAACGCGTGGTGGGCTATGTGTTGCTCGGTGTTACCTGCGGACTCGTAAGTCTCTACTTCATACGGATGACGGGGGCATGCGAAGGCTTCTTCCAGCGATTTTCCGACCACCCATATATCAAACTTGCCACGGGCGGCGTGGTGTTGAGTCTGCTCATATTCTTTTTCCCGTCGCTCTATGGCGAGGGCTACCGCGACATTAACATACTGCTAAACGGCACAAACACAGGCGACTGGACTTCGGTGATGAACAACTCAATGTTTGCTGACAGCGGGTCGTTGCTTATTGTATATATAGCATTGGTGATGCTCACAAAGGTCATAGCCACTTCTGCCACCAATGGCGCAGGAGGCTGTGGCGGAACGTTCGCTCCAAGTCTTTTCGTTGGTTGTTTCAGTGGCTTCCTTTTCTCGCGTGTCTGGAACGAATACGGCATAGGCGTTTACCTGCCTGAAAAAAACTTTGCGCTATTAGGCATGGCGGGTGTGATGTCGGGAGTGATGCACGCACCGCTCACGGGCGTGTTCCTTATTGCAGAACTCACGGGTGGCTACACTTTCTTCATGCCGCTGATAATCGTGTCAGTGTGTGCCTATCTGACCATAAGCATCTTTGAGCCTCACAGCATCTACGCCATACGCTTGGCACGACAGGGTAAGTTGCTCACTCACCACACCGACAGCTCTATTCTGACACTTATGAACATTGAGAGCGTGATAGAAAAACGCTACACAATTATATCGCCCGATATGGAACTGGGTACAATCGTTACCAAAGTTACGAAGAGTAAGAACAGTATTCTGCCTGTGCTCGATGCTGCCGGCAATCTGCTCGGAGAGATTGACATTGTGAAGATACGCAAGGTGGTGTTCCGCACCGAACTCTATCATCACTTCACTGCATCGCAACTTATGACTGAGCCTGCCGCAATGTTGAGCGAGCGCGACCCGATGACGGAGGTAATGGCAACATTCGACCGCACCCACGCCGACCTTCTGCCCGTGCTCGATGCCGATAACCATTTCCGCGGCTATGTATCGCGTCAGCGTGTCTACGGAATGTATCGCAAGTTGGTGGCGGATATGAGTCAGGAGTAGCAAAACAACACTACACATTATTATATATATAATGGTAAGCGAATTTCAGATAAGGGTACTGCCCCAAGTAGCGGCAAACGAGAACACCATAAAGGAGTACATCGGCAGGGAACAGGGCATAGATGTGCGCACAATAAATGCCGTGCGCATACTGAAACGCAGTATTGACGCACGACAGAGACAGGTGTTCGTCAACCTGAAAGTAAGGATATACATAAACGAAATTCCTCACGATGATGAGTTTACGCATACACACTACGGTGATGTGTCTGATAAGCCGCAGGTAATTGTCGTGGGTGAAGGACCGGGCGGATTGTTCGCTTCGCTCCGACTGATAGAACTCGGTTTGCGCCCAATGGTGGTGGAACGTGGCAAGGACGTGCGCCAGCGCAAACTCGACCTAAGTGCCATAACAAAGACGCACAAGGTTGACGGCGAAAGCAACTACTGCTTCGGCGAGGGCGGCGCAGGAGCATATAGCGACGGCAAACTATACACGCGCAGCAAGAAACGCGGTAATATAGAAAAGATATTAAACGTGTTTTGCCAACACGGAGCATCAACGGCAATCCTTGCCGATGCACATCCTCATATAGGCACAGACAAACTGCCGCGAGTAATAGAGAACATGCGCAACACCATTATTAATTGTGGCGGCGAGGTGCATCACCAAACACGCATGGACAGGCTCATACTCCAGGGCAGCAAGGTGGTGGGCATAGAATGCACAAACCTATTCACAGGCAAAGAAGAAACATATCACGGTCCTGTGATATTGGCAACAGGACACAGCGCACGCGATGTCTATCGCTATCTTTATTCAGCAAATATAGCAATCGAGGCAAAGGGCATTGCCGTGGGCGTGCGCCTTGAACACCCATCGCAACTAATCGACAGCATACAGTACCATTCCCGTCAGGGGCGCGGAAAATATCTTCCTGCTGCCGAATACTCTTTTGTTACGCAGGTTGATGGGCGCGGTGTCTATTCGTTCTGCATGTGTCCCGGTGGATTTGTGATACCTGCAGCCACAGGTGCGCAGCAGATTGTGGTTAACGGCATGAGCCCAAGCAACCGTGGAGGCAAATGGAGCAACAGCGGAATGGTGGTGGAGACACGTCCAGAAGACATTGCCGGCGACAGTCCGCTACGCATAATGGAGTGGCAGGAGCAGATAGAACGCGACTGTTGGCAGCAGGGAAATATGAAGCAGACAGCACCTGCACAGCGCATGGCAGACTTCGTAAACAAGCGTCTTTCCTACGACCTGCCGCCAAGCAGCTATGCTCCCGGCCTGATATCATCGCCGCTTCACTTTTGGCTTCCGGCACATATAACAGGGCGACTGCAAGAGGCATTCAAGACCTTCGGCAAGATGAGCCACGGATTTCTCACAAACGATGCCACACTCATTGCCGTGGAAACACGCACATCGTCGCCTATACGCATACTCCGCTCACCCGAAACGCTTATGCACACTGCCATTGAAGGACTCTTCCCCTGCGGCGAAGGTGCAGGCTACGCAGGCGGCATAGTGAGTGCAGGAGTAGACGGTGAACGCTGTGCCGATATGTGTGCGGAATACATCAAAGCAAATGCCGCAAGTTAGAAAAATTGTTAATTCGGGCAAATTTATATGATATTTTGCCACTGTATGCAAACTATATCAAATATTTTGCGTACATTTGCAGAGATATAAAAACAACGTGGGCTTATGACAGGACAACATACAGCAATGCCAAACGATGCTGCCTACAAGGAGCAGTTGGTGAAAGACAACATGGGCTTTGTTATTGCAATGGCGAAACAATATGTCAACCGTGGACTTCCTCTCGACGACCTTGTGAGCGAGGGGTATGTAGGACTTATAAAGGCAGCCGAGAAATACGACGGCACAAAGGGGGCGAAATTCACGTCATACGCCACCAACTATGTGCGTAAGAGTATTCTCGACGCTCTCGAAGGCGACCGCCGTTACGACGACAATGCCAGTACACGCATAGAAGGTATGGCAAGCAATGCCGCCCCTGTTGACGAACGTGTGGAGCAGAGCACCGCAACCGACGAGATTATTGCCTCGCTCCACTGTCTCAACGAGCGCGAGCGTGCCGTGATAATGCACAGCTTCGGCATCGACGGTCCACATATGACTTTCGCCGAGATTGGCTCACAACTCGGAGTGACTCGCGAGCGTGTGCGCCAGATTAGGAAAAAGGCACTGCGCCACCTGCGCAAGAGCGGCAAGGACACACAACAATAAAGACAAAAATTCACAAATAATACACCTATGAAATTCATCAAACACGCAATATGCTTGGCAATTCTTGCAATGGCATTCTTCGCCGTTCCAAGCCAGGCAAAGAAAGTGAAGAAAGACATTTATATCTTCGGTTGTTCCGCCTCGTTCACCGACTCTATCATCTATATCACCGATGTGCAGGTGCTGAAAGATGCGGAAATAGACTCCAAGTCAATGGCTCTTGCCCACAGAGATATGTATTCCACCCAGCTGAAAGAATATCTCTCTGAAAAAAAGGGACAACCTCATAGAACTTGTTTCGTAATCTTCTCCGATAAGGCAAAGAAAATAACAAAGAAACTCGTCAAGGTTAAGAACCTCTACACCGTAAAGTCGCGCGGTAAGTTCAACGTACAATATCTCACACTCGACGATTTCCTCTTTACCATAATCCACGATGAAGAGGAAGAAACAGTGGAGAATGACGGATAATACTTGACGAATAGATGCTTGTTTTTGTTACTAAGGCAATTTCTTTGAAAAATATTTGGCAGAACGAAAAAAAAGCAGTATCTTTGCACCGCTTTTCGGCGTAACCTATGGCAGGAAGTAACGAGATGCCTGTTATGTTGCGTTGGAACGATAACAACAATTAATTATAAATTAAAATGGATTTAATTAAAGTTGCTGAAGAAGCATTTGCAACCGGCAAGCAGTTCCCAAAGTTCAAGAGCGGTGACACTGTTACAGTCGCTTACAAAATTATCGAGGGCTCTAAGGAGCGTGTACAGCTTTATCGTGGCGTGGTAATCAAAATTTCTGGTCACGGTGACAAGAAGCGTTTTACTGTTCGCAAGATGTCAGGCACAGTAGGTGTTGAGCGTATCTTCCCTATCGAGAGTCCTGCAATAGAGAGCATCGAGGTGAACAAGGTTGGTAAGGTACGCCGCGCTAAGTTGTACTACCTGCGCAATCTTACCGGTAAGAAGGCTCGCATCAAGGAAAAGCGCGTGATTACAAAGAAAGACTAATCAAGACGTTTGCTTTAAGGAACAATAAAAATGCAGCACGCCCTCATGGACGCTCTGCATTTTTATGTTTTTAGGGCAATATGATTGGTTTTAACGCGAAAGGACACAGATTGACAACAAACATAAAAGACAAGATATTATGAAAGAGTTAGCATTGAAATACGGATGCAATCCAAACCAAAAGCCTTCGAGGATATTCATGACAGAAGGCGAGTTGCCAATAGAAGTTATCAACGGTCGTCCGGGATATATCAATTTCCTCGACGCACTCAACTCGTGGCAGCTTGTTAAGGAGCTGAAGGCTGCCACTGGTCTGCCAGCCGCAGCATCGTTCAAGCACGTTTCGCCTGCTGGCGCAGCCGTGGGTCTGCCGTTGAGCGACACACTGAAGAAGATATATTTCGTTGACGATCTCAAGACGGAACTCACTCCTATAGCCTGTGCATACGCAAGGGCAAGAGGTGCTGACCGTATGAGTTCGTATGGCGACTTCGTGGCATTGAGCGACACTTGCGACGAAGCCACTGCATTGCTCATAAAGCGTGAAGTGAGCGACGGCGTGATTGCTCCCGACTATACTCCCGAAGCTATTGCCATACTGAAGGAGAAGCGCAAGGGAACATACAATGTTATAAAGATTGACCCCAACTATGTGCCTGAAGAGATTGAGCGCAAGCAGGTGTTCGGAGTAACGTTCGAGCAGGGAAGAAACGAGATAAAACTCGACGACCCAGCATTGTTCGAGAACATTCCAACCGACAACAAGACATTTACAGACGATGCAAAGCGCGACCTCATTATATCGCTCATAACGCTGAAATACACGCAAAGCAATTCTGTATGCTATGTGAAGGACGGACAGGCAATAGGCATCGGCGCAGGACAACAGAGCCGCATTCACTGTACACGCCTTGCAGGCAACAAGGCTGATATATGGTGGCTGCGCCAGCACCCGAAAGTGATGAACCTTCCGTTTGTTGACAATATCCGCCGTGCCGACCGTGACAATACGATTGACGTATACATCTCCGAAGACCACGACGACGTATTGGCAGAAGGTACATGGCAGATGTTCTTCAAAGAGAAACCTGAGGTGCTGACTATGGAGGAGAAGAAGGCTTGGATAGCACAGAACACCAAAGTGGCTCTCGGCTCTGATGCGTTCTTCCCATTTGGCGACAACATTGAGCGTGCCCACAAGAGCGGCGTTGAATACATTGCACAGGCTGGTGGCTCGGTGCGCGACGACCATGTTATCGACACCTGCAATAAGTATGGCATAGCTATGGCGTTTACAGGCGTAAGACTTTTCCACCACTAAAAACCTGCATCGAAGATGAGCGACATTGACGAGATAATAGCCGGTGGCGGCATCGTGTTCAGGGGTGCTCCCAAGCAAGCCCCCAATGCAGGGAAGGTGAAGACCAAGGCGAAGAAGAAAAAGTATGTAACTGGTGCCCACGGCAGCGGCTCGGCAAAGCAGAAGGCAAAGTATCGGGAACAGCGTGCTAACAGGCACAAGAAGAGATAAAGCGGCTTAGAACAAGTAGATGTAAATTGGTCTGGTCGTTTTTAGGGTATTCGGTGAAATTTTGCATACAATAATTTTGTATTATCTTTGTTTTTTAGTAATTTTGCAGCGAATATTCACTTTATGTATACATAGACTATGGTGGAAAGCCATTTTCAGGTTATAGAGAAGAGACCAGAGGAATTGGAGTGCGATGTCGTGCGATTCCAGAATAACAAGGAGAAGTGGGTGGCTTTCGTTGGCTTGCTCAACGGACATCCATATGAGATATTCACGGGATTGCAGGACGATGAGGAAGGCATAATGCTGCCCAAGACCGTTACGCGCGGAAAGATAATAAGGCACAGGAATGCCGACGGCACGTCGCGCTACGATTTCCAGTTTGAAAACCGCAGGGGCTACAAGACGACGGTGGAGGGACTGAGTGAGAAATTCAATCCCGAATACTGGAACTACGCAAAGCTGATAAGCGGTGTGCTGCGCTATCGCATGCCTATTAACAATGTAATAAAACTCGTGTCGTCGCTCACACTTACGAGTGACAGCATCAACACGTGGAAGAACGGAGTGGAGCGCGCACTGAAGAAATATGTTGTTGAAGAAACCGAAGAGCAATGAAAGTCAAAGAATCATATATCTGCCTTGAGAATCTGAAGTTTTACGCCTATCACGGTGTCAGCGAACAGGAACGTACCGTGGGCTGCGAGTTTTCTGTGACCATGCGTGTTGCCCTGCCCCTTACGGATAGTATGCGCAGCGACAATGTTTTTGATACCATCAGCTATGCCGATATATACAAGATTGTGAAGACAGAGATGCTCACTCCGTCGAAACTTGTCGAGAATGCGGCTTGGCGCATAGCAAGTGCCGTGTGCGATGCCTATCCGGAGGTGAAGTCGGTGGAATTGAAGCTCCTCAAGAAGAATCCCCCTATGGGAGCGTCGTGCGACGGGGCTGGCGTAGAGATATGCCTCGTTAACGACAGCAAGTCTATGCTAAATGATTAAGACAGTAAGATGACTTTGATACGACGCATAACAACGACCTTTGTCCTTTGTCTGCTCACGGTGCTTGTCGTGGCTGCCGACAAGAAGTTCACCCTTGTCATTGACCCCGGTCACGGAGGAGGCGACAACGGAGCGCAGGGACAGATATCAAAGGAAAAGAACATAAACCTCAGCGTGGCGCTGGCTTTCGGGCGGCTGGTAGAGCAGAACTGCCCCGACGTGAAACTTATATACACGCGCAAGACCGATGTCTTTATTCCCTTGCACGAGCGCGCCAACATAGCCAATAAGAACAAGGCAGACTTGTTTATCTCCATACACACCAACGCACTGCCCAAAGGTAAGATTTCGCGAGGTATGGAGACATACACCCTCGGTATGCACCGTGCCGGCGACAACTTCGACGTGGCGAAGCGCGAGAACTCCGTGATTCTCTACGAGTCAGACTATAAGCAGCGCTACGAGGGATTTAACCCCAATTCGAGCGAGAGTTACATAATGTTCGAGTTCCTTCAGGACAAGAACATGGAGCAGAGCGTGGAGCTGGCAAAGTTTGTGCAGAAACGCACCTGTGCCTCTGCAAGTCGTCAGGACAAGGGAGTGAAGCAGGCTGGTTTCCTCGTGCTTCGCGAGACTTCCATGCCGAGTTGCCTCATAGAGCTTGGCTTCATCTCAACTCCCGACGAAGAGCAATATCTCAATACCAACCAGGGCGTAAACTCGCTTGCCTTCGGAATATACCAAGCCTTCTGCGAGTATCGCGCAAAGTACGACAAGAGCGTCACCGTGCCTTTCCGTGCAACGCAGTACGACGAGATACCGAAGGCACAGAAAAACGACACAAAGCAAGAGAAAGGGCGCAAGGAACAGCAGGAACCTGCACCTATGCCAGAGCCTGCACCGGCATCGCCAGTGGTAGGTGATAATGCAGCGGAGCAGTATGTCGCCCCGGTGTTCAAGGTGCAGATACTCACGAGCGGCAGGGAGCTGAAAGCCGACAGTCCGCTGCTCAAGGGCGTTACCGACGCACAATTCTACAAGGAGAACGGAGTGTTCAAGTACACCAAGGGTGCTTCGGAAGACCCCAACGAGATGCTTCGTCTGCGCAAGACATTGCTCGACAAGTTCCCCGAAGCCTTCGTCATAGCCTTCAGGGGCAGCGAGAAGATGAACGTTAACGAGGCAATACAGGAGTATAAGAGCAGGAAGGCTAACAAATAGACAAAACTACAATACAACAAACGACAAAAACATATCGCAATGAAATATTTCACAAAAGAAGTCCAGATAGCCCTCGTGGCTGTGGCAGGAGTGGCAGTATTGTATTTCGGACTGCAGTTCTTGAAGGGTCTGAATGTAGGCAGCAGCGACGACACGTATTACCTGAAGCTCGACAACCTCATGGGCTTGTCGGCATCGTCGCCCGTATATGCCGACGGCTACAAGGTGGGCGTGGTGCGCAGGATTGACTACGACTACAACGCCACGGGCAACACCGTAGTGGTGCTTGCGCTCATGAAGGGCATGCGACTGCCTGCAGGCTCTACTGCCGAAGTGTCGAGCGACATGATGGGCAACGTGAAGCTCGATATCATGCTTGCAAGCAATCCGACGGAACGCATCGCCGTGGGCGACACTATCCACGGCAGCGGAAACGCAGGTCTTATGGCAGCCGTGGGCGGACTTATGCCGCAGATGCAGGCTATGCTTCCCAAGCTCGACAGCATTCTCACGGGCATAAACGCACTGCTTGCCGACCCTGCACTTGCCAACTCCCTACACAACATCGAGGGAATGACGGGCGAACTCACCGAGTCGTCGCGCAGTCTCAACGCAATGATGAAGGGGCTCAATAAAAATATGCCCTTGCTCATGGCAAAGGCAAATAATATTATGGACAACGCCGACACGCTTACCCGCAGTCTCAACAACATTGACGTGGCTGCAACGATGTCAAAGGTAGATGCCACGCTTGCCAACGTAGAGCAGATGAGCGCAAAGCTCAACAGCAACAGCGGCACTATCGGTCTGCTCATGCGCGACCCGAGCCTCTACTGGAACCTGAGCAACACCATGCGCGATGCCGACTCGCTGATGATAGACCTCAAGGCGCATCCGAAACGCTACGTCCACTTCTCAATCTTCGGAAGGAAGGACAAGTGACGCACGAATTATTCGTATATCGTTCAGTGGGCGTAGGTTGTCATCTACGTCCACCATTTGTATGTTCTTGACCACGTCGAGCCCTTCCACCACCTCGCCAAACACGGTGTACTGCCCGTCGAGGTGCGGCAGTCCGCCCTTCGTCTTGTAAACCTCCCTCACCTCCGGTGTCAGCTTCACTTGTCCGTTGGTGGTCTTGTCGAGGCGTTCCTGAGCCTTGTCCAGCATAGTATCGTCAAACCTCTTTCCATAGACAATATAGAACTGATATGCCGACGACACGCGCTCGGGGTTGTTCTCGTCAGCCTCGCGCGCCATGCACAGTGCACCGCGCTTGTGCATCATCTTTGGATAGCATATCTCTGCCGGCACGCTGTATGGCTCTTCCACGTCGCCGAGCATCTTCCCCGGCTCGGCGTTCACGCTTGCAGGGTCGCCGGCTTGTATCACGAAGTTGTATGCCAGCCTGTGAAACAATATCCCGTCGTAGAATCCCTTTTCCACCAGTTCCTTGAAGTTCTTGCTGTGCAGCGGCGTGTCCTTGTCGTTCAGTTCAATGCGTATGTTGCCCATCGTCGTTTCCAGCAGCACCTGTGTCTGTGCCTCTGCCCTTGCCTGCACCGCCACGAGCAGCACTGTTGCCGCCCACAGCCTCAATGTCCTTGCCATGTTTCTTTTCATAGTTTCTTCCTTTGTTTTTTATCTTGAAATTTAAATTGTCAGAATGTGATTATATTGTCAGAACTGAATCCTGAACCTTGTTATACCGTCGTTGTCAGTCTTTAGCGAGAAGCGGAAGTTATGGCGTGTAAGGATTTCGCGTATCAGTAGCAGCCCGATGCCGTTGCCGTGAGGCT
>JAFLSE010000109.1 GCA_022511075.1 Prevotella sp. | reverse complement strand
GAAAAGCAGGACATCGTGAAGCTGTACACGGGCAACGTGCCCATATACGACAACTTCAACGTCACGAAACAGCTGAAGTCTGGATTCGGAAAGACGGTCAACTACAAACGCGGAGCCTATCTCATCATTGAGCACACGGAGGCGATGCACGTGGTGGACGTGAACAGCGGAACTCGCGTGAAAAAGGAAAACGGTCAGGAAGCAAACGCCTTGGAGACTAATCTGGGGGCTGCGGACGAGCTGGCACGGCAGTTGCGATTGCGTGATATGGGAGGAATCATCGTGGTCGACTTCGTGGACATGAATCTCGCAGAAGACCGCCAGCTGCTCTACGAGCGGATGTGCAAGAACATGCAGAAAGACCGCGCACGCCACAACATCCTGCCGCTGTCGAAGTTCGGCCTGATGCAGATTACGCGTCAGCGTGTCCGCCCGGCAATGGATGTCAACGTAGAAGAAGACTGTCCCACCTGTTTCGGCACTGGAAAGATTAAGTCAAGCATTCTTTTCACAGACCAGTTGGAGAGCAAGATTGACCGCTTAGTCAACAAGATAGGCATCAGCAAGTTCTACTTGCACGTA
>JAFLSE010000108.1 GCA_022511075.1 Prevotella sp. | reverse complement strand
CTCAGCCTTTATCCCTCGTTTTTTCAACTGCTGTACCTGATCCTTCATCAGCGATATAAGAGGAGTGATAACGATACACAAGCCCCCCAGTGCTAATGCGGGAACCTGAAAACAGATAGACTTCCCGCCTCCTGTAGGCATAAGACCCAACGTATCCCGACCACTGCAGATGCTCTCTATGATTTCCCGCTGTATTCCTCGAAAATCATCATATCCCCAATACTGCTTGAGTATATCCCTGTAGCGGTCTTCTGCCATGTGCGTCATTCATTTTCAGTTGCAACTATCCATTGCAGGCAATGCCATGTCATTCCTGTTCGTGTGTGCGTATGTCCTCTATCTGCAACTGCACCTCGCCATGTTTGCGCGAGTTCTCCTCCACGCTATACACAATGTCGAAAGAACGTTTTGTTTTGATGTATCTCGCCTCCGAACTCTGTCCGAAAGCAATTCCATTCATCACTATATTCGATTTGTTATCAACAAGTTCCAGCTTTATGTGTTCCTGTTGCCGCCCCACAACTTTGCTTGTTCCGTAGTCATATACTTGGTGAGTACAGAACAGTGGCTTCGGATTGTCGGGAC
>JAFLSE010000107.1 GCA_022511075.1 Prevotella sp. | reverse complement strand
TGCCAAAACATTATTTCTGACATGGGCATCATCCAACTTTTGATGTCTATATTATCTAACTTTTAACATCAATACAATCAGACTTTCGGCATCTTTACAACCCAACTTTTAATATTTTCACCATTCCGCCTCTTACATCTGTCGTAAATACCTTTTTTCTATCCAATATAATAACCCTACACCTCTGAAATGCCCTACCGTCGGCGATTACAATGGTCAGCCGTGTCTAATTATAATAGTCAGCGGTGACAAATTATAAATGTGAACGGCTACGACTTATCAGGGAGAAAAGTGGAAATCTAAAGCGTAAAATCGTCATCATCTAAAGAAGGTAATCGTTGCCTCCAAAATGGCTTATTCATTGTGGGGGAAAAGAAAAAGCCCTTGAAAACCATTGTGAAGTTTTCAAGGGCAAAAATAAGATATACCTATGTGAAAGATGCAAAAAGATTTGTAGGCGGAAAGCCTACTACCGCTTTTCCATCATCCTATCAAAGCATCTGCCAGCACAGTCAATTCCTCGATAGTCTTTGCTTTAACAACGGATTCTACTGTGACGATTGGCTCGACAATTGTGATGTTCTCCA
>JAFLSE010000106.1 GCA_022511075.1 Prevotella sp. | reverse complement strand
GGTGTCTAAGTTAGTGTCTGAGTCAGTAACAGAGCTAGTACGTTTAAATGTAATTCAAACAAATGCTCCATCAGTGCCATATTTGGGTTCTGGTAAACCAACCGCCATCCGAGTTTAGGAAGACATCTTTTAATGTTAAATCTTTGTTAATCCCACTTTACTTTCGTATGGGATAACCACAAAAGGAAATGGGCGGTTTATTAAAAAATCGCCAATATTGGCAGATTTTTAATGTAAGTTTTGTGTGAAGGATTAAAAACTATACAAGCGAAAAACAGAAAAAAAAATGCCATTGAGTGTAAGTGGAGGAGCAGCCTCTCACACCGCTATACAAAACCGCTGTTTTCAAACAGAACAAATCCTATTTGACCAATATCATTCTTTTTAATCTCTCTATGATGAGCATATCTGCTGGTAGCCACTCCACACATCCCAATTCATTCTGCCGTAGCCATCGTGCAGCTTCATGCACCTTCAACGTAAAACTCCCATTCTCGATACGACAAAGATAGCAGTGCATAATCAGGTGGAACTGCGGATAGTCATATTCCACTGTCGAAACAAACTTCTCGACGGCAATCTGCGTTT
>JAFLSE010000105.1 GCA_022511075.1 Prevotella sp. | reverse complement strand
TTCTTTTCAATGCCGCACGATAGGCAGCCTCACTTTTTATCGTTACCATACCTTATATGATTGAATACAAAGGTATATATTCTTTTTCGAATTACCAAACATTTTTCGGAAAATCATAATATTTTGTCATTTTTAATATACAATACTTTCATGTGAGAACATCTATTGTTTGAGAGCATAAAACGTAACAAACTTATTTTCTATGTAAAAACATTCACAAAATTTGTGAATATCAAAATAAACAATTATCTTTGCAGACAAAATTGAAAGATAATGATTGTTGAATACGAGAAAGACTATTTGCAAGAACTCTACGAAAAAGGGAAATGCAAGAATAAGAAATATCGTTTCCAGCCGCAAGTTGTGCAGAAATATCAAAAGAGAATTGATACTCTACTTGCTGCTACGAGAATTGAGGATTTATTCGTTTTCAACTCACTAAACTTTGAAAACCTCAATAATGGCTACTATTCTATAAGGATAGATTATCAGTACCGATTGCAGTTCAGATTGCGTGAAGAGGGAACGGAGAAGATTCTGACAATTTGCATAAGAACCGACATATCAAACCATTATCAATAAAATTATGG
>JAFLSE010000104.1 GCA_022511075.1 Prevotella sp. | reverse complement strand
GACAGCACCAACCCGATGATATCCTTCGTCGCCCCGAAATGCTCACTCAGATAGAGCGGCAGCAGCGGGGTCAGCACATAGAAGGCGAAGAACAGCGTGAAGTTCGCCGCCATCACCTTGCAGTAGTTTCCGTTCCAGAGCCTTTCCATCAGTCAGATTATAAATTCGCCTGCAAAGTTACCACAAAATCGGGAAAAATGCGTAACTTCGCACCCGAAATCAAAAATCCTGCGAACTGAGATGAAGAAGCTGCGAACGATAGAGATGCAACGCCTGTCGGTGGATGAGTTCAAGCAAGCGGAAAAGCTGCCGCTTGTGGTGGTGCTCGACGATGTGCGCTCGATGCACAACGTGGGAAGCGTGTTTCGCACGTCAGATGCCTTCCGGGTGGAAAAAGTGTGCCTATGCGGAATCACCTCAACGCCTCCAAGTGCCGAAATCCACAAGACGGCACTCGGTGCGGAAGATAGCGTTGCTTGGCAGTATTTTTGTTCCGCTAAAGAGGCATGTTATGCGCTCAAAGAGGCTGGTTATGAACTCTATGCGGTTGAACAAGCACATGGCTCAACCCCACTTCAAGAGTTCCATCCTGTTGC
>JAFLSE010000103.1 GCA_022511075.1 Prevotella sp. | reverse complement strand
CAAAGCAGGTTCCTGACACACGAAATGTCGGTCCTGATGCGATGACTCCAGAGGGGACGGTGAACCGTGCGGCTCTGCCTGCCGTGTTCAACCCCGAGGACTTGAATGCTCTTGAGCAGGCTCTGCGCCTGAAGGATGCTAATCCGGGTTCTACAATCACAATGCTCACGATGGGTCTGCCAAAGGCTGCCGAGGTGCTGAAAGAGGGCATCTTCCGTGGTGCTGACGAGGGAGTGCTTATCTCCGACCGCCCTCTTGGTGGTGCTGACACTCTCGCCACTTCTTACACTTTGGCTCAGGCCATCAAGAAGATTGGTGAATACGACATCATCATCTGCGGTCGTCAGGCTATCGACGGTGACACAGCACAGGTAGGTCCACAGGTGGCTGAGAAACTGGGTCTCACACAGATAACCTACACGGAGGAAATCCTCTCTGTTGATAAGGAGGCGAAGAAGATTGTCGCTCGCCGCCACATCGACGGAGGTGTGGAGACTGTGGAAGGCCCTCTGCCAATCGTGGTGACAGTGAATGGTTCTGCCGCTCCATGCCGCGTGCGTAACGTGAAGCGTGTGTGGGCAAACAAGAACCGCGAG
>JAFLSE010000102.1 GCA_022511075.1 Prevotella sp. | reverse complement strand
CGTCACTTTTGATTCCTTTCTTGCCTCAAGCAATAACTGGCCTGTATAGAAATTCCAAGCCTCTTCGTCGAACAGTTCACGCTCTTTAGTGCCAATGGCTCCGTACTTTTTGTCAAGTTCAGCACTATAATCCTTTATTTGATGATTGTTTGTCTGCATAATACGCCTCTTTTTATCAATCTTTCTCTGTTCTTTGGTTGCAAAGATACAAACTTATTCCTGAACATCCAAATCTTCAAAAGAAAAATACACAAAAAGCCTTCCCTAACCTTGAAGTTGAGACGACACGAAAGCCCCGCAGACGTTAAATAATGTGAAGACCGCCGTTTTTAAACCCTTTCATTCAAGTATAGTTTGCAAAAATATCGTACTTTTGCAAAGTATACTTTATAATGTTGTTATGAATAAGCAAATCATTAAGACCATTATCGGTGAAAAGCAACAGGAAATAAGTAGAATAAAACTGCTGCAAAGGGCAGAATGTTTTGACGAAAACGCCAGTTATGTGCTGACAGGAATGAGGCGTGCAGGAAAGTCGTACACACTCTATCAGGAAATGCTGTCGAAACTTGATGCCGGTGTGGCGCAGCCAGAAGATT
>JAFLSE010000101.1:357-605 GCA_022511075.1 Prevotella sp. | reverse complement strand
TACAGTGCCCACACCTGCGGTGTCTCCTTGGCTGGTCGGTGTGTCGCTTCCTCGATGAGTTTCCTCTGGTTGGTTACAATCCTTTCCAGCAGTGCCACGTCGGCATTCTCGCCCATCGGCTCGTCGCCGTTGCCACGCATTCCGATGGTCACCACGTCCTCGGTGTTCCGCATTCGTTCCACGCCACCGCGCCAGAAGTCGTCCAGTTCCGCCTTGTTCGTGTCGTAGTTCCATGCCCCGTGCGTCTT
>JAFLSE010000101.1:0-347 GCA_022511075.1 Prevotella sp. | reverse complement strand
TGCCATGGGCTCGTGGTGAGACGTTCCCATCATCACGCCCATGTCGTCCGCCGTTTGCATGTTCTGTGGGTCGTCGGCATAGAAGGCGGAGTTCCACATGGCAGGCCACATGAAGTTGCCTTTCAGACGCAGGATGAGCTCAAACACACGTGCGTAGAAATCGTGGTTATACACTCCGCCGTAGTTCGCCGCCACCCATCCCGACAGGCAGGGGGCTTCGTCGTTGAGGAAGATGCCACGGTACTGCACGGCTGGCTCGCCGTCGGTGAACATCCCTTTCCTTATGTATATGTGTTCCTGCCTCTCCACAGGCACATCCGCCCAGTCATACCATGGGCTGACGCCTA
>JAFLSE010000100.1 GCA_022511075.1 Prevotella sp. | reverse complement strand
TCACCCTGCGACTGCTCGCCGAAGGTGTGTTCCTGCTAACGATAGCCTTCATTCCCTCGCTGCTCATCGACTTCGGCATGGGCTACAACCAACTGACGGAATACTACCAAGGGGTGACACAGAACACCGGGCGCTTCATCGTATGCGCCTCAACAGCCTACCTCATGATGCTGCTGATAATCGCTCTCGGCATCTGGTTTCCGGCACTGCGAGCCACAAAGGCAAATCCCGTCGAGGTGCTCAGGGGAGAGTAATTTTAGTTATTAGTGATTAGTGTTTAGTTATTAGCGTTTGGTGCTCACAACAAATCACTGAACATTAATCACTAAACACTGAACACTAATCACTAATCACTAAACACTAAACACTGAACACTAATCACTGTTATGAAATACACAACAACATTGCTATTATCCATCTTCTGCCTCACCACAAATGCAGAGGAAAAGGCAATAACGCTTACACTCGACGAGGCGGTGCGAACGGCACAGATGAACAGCGTTGACGCGGCAGTGGCAATGAACGAACTGAAAGCAGCATACTGGGAGTATCGCTCGTTCAAGGCAGACCTGCTGCCCGAGGTTACGTTTGAAGGAACGCTGCCCACA
>JAFLSE010000010.1:48554-88257 GCA_022511075.1 Prevotella sp. | reverse complement strand
CAAGCCGCCGTCAACGCCAGAGAAGCCCATAAAGGCAAGGCTGAGCAAGCCGGCAGTAATCATGGTTATGGCTGTGCCCTGCAAGCCTTTTGGCACGTTGGAGAACTCCAACTGCTCGCGAAGACCGGCAAACACCGTGAGGGCGAGACCAAAGCCGATGGCTGTGGAGAGTGCATATACGATGCTCTGAATGAGGTCGAAATCTTTCTGGATAACGAGGATTGCCACACCAAGAACGGCACAGTTGGTGGTGATGAGAGGAAGGAAGATTCCCAGTGCCTGATAGAGTGCAGGAGCAACTTTCTTCAGGATAATCTCAACCATCTGCACCAAGGCAGCGATGACGAGAATGAACACGATGGTCTGCAGGTATTGCAAGCCGAAAGCGTCGAGCACAAACTTCTGCACGAGGTATGTAACCACCGTGGCAAGCGTCATTACGAAAGCCACCGCACCACTCATACCGAGCGACGTGTCAATCTTCTTTGACACTCCGAGGAACGGACATATTCCGAGGAACTGCGACAAGATGACATTGTTGACAAATATCGCGCTAATGAAAATCAATATATATTCCATAGTTCTTATCCTTTAATCTTGTTCACAATTGCAGTAAGATAGCCCAGGGCGATGAACGCTCCCGGAGGCAGCACGAAGAGGAGAATGTTGTAGTCCTCGGGCATCAGTGTAACACCGAAAACGGAGCCTGCACCAAGTATCTCGCGGCTGATGCCGAGAAGGGTGAGTCCGAGGGTGAAACCGAGACCGATGCCGATGCCGTCGAAAGCCGATGCAACAACATTGTTCTTGCAAGCAAAGCCCTCGGCACGACCGAGAATGATACAGTTTACAACAATGAGAGGAATGAAGAGTCCGAGGCTCTTGTCAATCTCCGGCAGGTATGCCTTGAGACACATCTGCAGAACGGTAACAAACGATGCTATCACGACAATGAACACCGGAATGCGCACCTTGTCGGGAGTGAGGCTCTTGATGAGCGAAATCACAATGTTGCTACATATCAGCACGAACATTGTTGCCAATCCCATTGACATACCGTTCATAGCCGATGTCGTTGTGGCAAGCGTAGGACACATACCGAGGAGCAACACGAATGTAGGGTTGTCCTTGATAATGCCGTTGGTTAATATCTTTATGTAGTTCATTTCCTTAATATTTAATAGAATGACGAATTATTTTTCTTGCTTTGTAGCACCAGTGGCTGCATCACATCCCTGCGAGTATGCAGAGTATGCCTGATTAACGGCATTGAGGAATGCGCGGCTCGTGATGGTAGATGCCGTGATGGCGTTGATTTCGCCACCGTCCTTAGTAACCGTGAGAGGCTTGCCTGCATCCATCACCCTGCCAACGATATTGCTGCCGGGAGCACTTGGATTCTGGAACCATACATCTGCCTTTGCACCAAGACCCGGAGTCTCTGCGTGCTCAAGCACGGTGTAGCCAAGTATCTTGTTGTCGCACGAAAAGCCCACGAGCACCTTCAAGTCGCCGCCAAAGCCCATAGTAGTGCTCTCCACGGCAGCACCGAGGGCTTTGCCCTGCGCGTCGCTAACCTTGTGCACAACGAACACCTGTTCTTTGCCGTTGATTTCCTGCTTTATGGTATCCTCGCCCGTAACATTCAACTGATCCGTTGCCATAACGCTCTTTATACCTTCTGCCAAAGCCTTCTCGCTCTGCTCCTTTATGGGAGCCTCGGTGGCATGGTTTAAGGATGCAAGGACAGCACCACTGATGACTGCCACTACCGTGAGCACAATCACCATATTAGGAAGTGTTGATTCTAACTTTTTCATTTCTTTACTACCTCCCCGAAACGTTTTGGTTTAACATAAGTGTTGATGAGCGGAGTGAATGCGTTCATGATAAGTATCGCAAACGACATACCCTCTGGATAGCTTCCCCAGTAGCGTATTGCCACGGTGAGGAAACCAATCGCAACACCATAGATTATCTGTCCCTTGTGGCACATTGGAGATGTTACATAGTCGGTTGCCATGAAGCATGCACCAAGCATAAGACCACCACTGAGAAGCTCGTATATTGGATTAGGATTGCGAGTGTCGTCGATGAGCCACAAAAGGGTAGCCATGACAGCCACAGTAGCGATGATGCTTACAGGTATGTGCCATGTTACAATCTTTTTCCAGAGCATATAGCAAAGACCCAAAAGCAGTGCCAGTGCGCTTACCTCGCCGAAACTTCCTCCTGTGTTGCCTATGAGCATATCAACTGCATCAGGCAGCTGGTCGAACTGACCTTGAGTGATAAGCGACAAAGGAGTGGCAGCCGTAGTAGCATCAACATAACCTTCGATGCCGAGCTGTCCCGGAACAGGCCAAGTGGTCATCTGTGCAGGGAAGCTCACGAGCAGGAAGCAACGTCCCACAAGTGCAGGGTTGAACACGTTGGAGCCAAGTCCGCCGAAGGTCATCTTACCGACACCAATAGCAACGAGAGCACCGAGAATGATAATCCATATAGGAAGGTTGCTCGGAAGGTTGAAACCGAGAAGCAATCCCGTGAGCGCAGCCGAGCCGTCGAGGACGGTGTTGCGCGGATTCTTAATCAAAAACTTATTGATAGCCCACTCGAAGAACACGCAAGCCAAAACGCTTGTAGCGCATACGATTGCCGCTCCGAGACCAAAGCAATAGAGCGACACCAACAATGCCGGCACTAATGCTATAATCACGCCATACATATTTTTCTCGACACTGTCAGTGCCGTGTGCGTGGGGCGATAATGATACTATTAATTTTCCCATTTCTTTAATTTCAATTTAAAGTCTGTATTACTTTGCACTTCTCGCGCGTATGATTCCCATCACCGTAGACTTGCCCATACGAATGTTGTCGAGCAGAGGACGGTGCGACGGACAAGTGAACTGGCACGAGCCACACTCTATACATGATGTTATCATTTCTGCCTCTGCCTTGTCCCACATCTTCTTTGCCGATACCGATGCAAGCAAGAATGGCTCAAGTCCCATTGGACATACACCCACGCACTTTGCACAACGTATGCAGGGAGCAGCCTCCTTGCGGCATGCGTCGTCGCCGCTGAGCACAGTGATTGAGTTAGTACCTTTGCATACAGTGACATCGAGCGACATCACCGCCTTACCCATCATAGGACCGCCGGCAAGCACTTTATTGTCGCCTTCGGGCATTCCACCACACAAGTCAATCATATCCTTGAAAGGCGTTCCCATGCGAACGAGGAAGTTGCCTGGCTTTGCAATCTGCTTGCCAGTAACAGTGGTATAGCGCTCGAAGAGAGGCTTGCGCTTCATAACGGCTTCGTAAACGGCAAATGCCGTACCAACGTTCTGCACGATTGCACCCACGTTAACAGGAATGGCAGGAGGAGCAGGCACCTGGCGGTTTATCACCGCATCAACAAGTTGCTTTTCGCCTCCCTGCGGATAGCGCTGCTTCAGAGGAACAACCTCTATCTTTGGGTTGTTTGCCGTCTTTTGTGTAAGCAAGTCTATTGCAGCAGGCTTATTGGTCTCGATACCGATGTATGCCTTGTCTACCTTTGCCGCCTTCATCAATATCTCAACACCTTCGAGAATTTCGTCGGCGTGCTCCATCATAAGACGGTAGTCGGAAGTGATGTAAGGCTCACACTCCACAGCGTTGATGATAACGCACTCTGCCTTTGCCGTCGGCGGAGGACAGAGCTTTATGAATGTTGGGAATCCTGCACCGCCCATACCAGTGACACCAGCCACCTTTATGCGCTCCACAATCTCCTCGGGAGTGAGTTCGGGGTGTGCGGATAGTTTCTCCAACTTGTCAGAGCGGTCGATAGTCTCTTCCCACTCGTCGCCTTCCACATTTATTATAATACAGGGCTTGCGATAGCCCGTAGCGTCGATGGCTGTGTCTACCTTGAAAACAGTTCCCGACACAGAAGAATAGATAGGTGCTGACACGAAACCACCAGCTTCGGCAATCAACGTGCCCACCTTAACCTTGTCACCCTTCTTTACAACCGCCTTCGCCGGAGCACCGATGTGCTGCGAAAGAGGGAACGTAGCCTGCTTTGGCAGTGGGGCTTGCACTGTGGCAACCTCGTGACTGAGCTTATTTTCCTCGGGGTGAATACCACCAATACTGAATGTCTTTATACTCATAGTCCTTATGCCTCCTCTTTCTTTTCTGGTTCAACATTTTCGGCTTTCGGCTTCGGTGCAGGGAAATTGACCGCCACGATAGCCTGTGTGGGGCAAACCTTCTCGCACTTACGGCACAGACGGCACTTGTTGAAATCAATGTAACAAACATTGTTCTCAACCGTGATAGCCTCGAAAGCACACTCTTTCTGACACTTGCCGCAAGCGATGCAAGCAGCCTTGCAAGCCTTCATTGCAGCAGGGCCTTTGTCCTTATTGACGCACGACACGAACACGCGGCGACCCTTAACGCCCTTCTTGCGCAGTTCGATGATGTTGCGCGGACAAGCCTTCACACATGCACCGCAAGCAGTACACTTTTCTTCGTCAACCTCTGGCAGGCCTGTTTCCTCATTGATAACGATTGCCCCAAACTGGCAAGCAGCCACGCAATCACCACAACCGAGACAGCCAAAACCACAAGCCGTTTCGCCAGCACTGCAAGCATTCATTGCCGCACATGTGCGCAAACCTTGATACTCGGCTATCTTGGGGCGGTTGGCACAAGTCCCGTTACACCTCACTACAGCCACCTTTGGCTCACTGTTGGCAATAGCCATCCCGAGCAGGTCAGCCACCTTCGTCATCACGTCTGCACCACCCACCGGGCAGTTGAGACCATCGAGACTGCCAGCGTCGCAACCCTTCACGAGCGCATCTGCCATACCCGAACAACCAGGGAAGCCGCAGCCTCCGCAGTTTGCACCGGGGAGAACTTCGGAAACCTGCCCGATGCGCGGGTCTTCGTAGACAGCAAATTTCTTGGAGCATACATAAAGTACGGCAGCAGCCACCACCGCAATCACTCCCAAGACAATCACTGCTTGAATAATGAAACTCATAATCTTTTAGTTTTTTGTTTTAGTATTTTGTTTATTTCTTTGTCTCATTCACTGCACGCCAGGCCTCATTCTATGTTGAAAGCCACCTTCGTTGCAATCTTGTTCCTCATCATATACAGCAGTATATAATAAGGTATTAGGGCAGCCAAGCCCCAAAGAGCCGCCGCAGCCTCGTCGCCAGTGGCATAATAAACGCCGCCTATAACGACGAGCATTGTAACCAACGGCACCCCGAAACCGAGCATAAGGGCAAGACCTGCCACTCTGCGCGATGCCGACACCACTACCTCCTGACCAACGGAAAGGCTCTGCCACTTGTCGCAGCCGTGTACCTCCACAACCTTGACTTTGGTCTCCGAGGCATTGCAATGGCTCGCCACAGAACACGATGAACACGCGGAAGACTGGGTAATCCTTACCTCCACGCATTTTGCCGATATTGATTGTATCACACCTCTGTGGCTTATTTTGTCATTCATCACGGTTTCGTATCTATAACTGGCACGTTTGCAAAGTCCAGTTTACAAAGTGCAAAGATACAGAATATTTCCCAAAAAACAAATAAAAATGTGATATTTTTGAAAAAAAACTGATAATCGTTTGCTACTTAATGAATAATTGATTACTTTTGCAGTGTAAAAACATCATAAATAATCAAGGAGCGGTTATATGACAACAGGCAAGCAGACAATCCAGCAACTGGAGAGGGCTATACGCAAGATTGCCGACAAGTTTCCAAGCGGAATAGAGGCGCAGATACTTACCGACATACACATTCGCGTGTCACAGGAAACGGGCGAATTGACGGCATTTGACGACGACGACAAGGAAATAACACGTGTGGTCGTAGAACAGTGGATTGACAACAAGGACGAGGAATTCTATGATGATGCAACCACAGCCCTGCGCCAGATAATGCACGACAATCGCAAACTCATAGAGGATATGTCTATCCTGAAACCTTTCTCCTTTGTACTTGAAGACGACGAGAAAGAGGAGGTTGCCGAATTGTTCATAGCCGACGACGACACTATCATTGTAGGCACGGAGATGATGCCAAACCTGAGCGAAGACCTCGATGCATTCTTCGAGCAGTTGATGAAAGATTAAGCACTCCACTCTCTCTTTTTTACCGTAATGGCAAGACTCAAGATTTTATTTTTGACATTGGCAACGGCATTGTTGTCGGTGTCGTGTTCGAAGGACTATCGCAGCAGCATTCCTGCTGGCTGTCAGGCACTTATGACCATCGACCTAATATCGCTCGGAAAGGATATGAACTTTGCCGATGAAAGCAGGCAATCGGCACTCAAAGACCTTTTGATGATTGATGATATCAGCACTTGCGGCATAGACGTTACTGAAAAACTCTATGGCTTTGAAACTGCTGACGGCGAGTTTGGAGTGGTTGCCAAAGTGGGCAGCAAGTCCAATCTTAAAGACTGGTTCAGCGGACTTACGGACAAGAAGGTTTGCAAGTCGTTGGGAGAAAAGCGTGGTTACGACTTTTACTTGATAAAAGATGCTTTCCTTGCATCATATAACGGCAGCACGCTTATGATTATGGGACCCGTTGTTGGCGGAGAAACATCACGCAAGCAAGTGCAGATGGCAAAATATCTCGATGCCGAAGACGGTGAGGGCATTATGCAGTCGAAGATTTTCGAGCGCATCAATCAACTTGAAGGCTCTGTAACACTGGTGGCACGTTCGAGCGCGTTGCCCGACAAGTTTGTTGCCCCATTCACCCTCGGTGCTCCCAAGGGAACAGATGCAAGCGAGGTGCTTATATCTGCGGAAATGAACATAGACAACGGCATGCTGCAAGTTGTGGGCGACGTTTTCTCGTTTAACAGTTCCGTAGACGAGGCATTGCGGCAGGCAAGCGCAAGCTACCGTCCAATAAAAGGTACGCATCTTGACAAGATACCTGCTACCGCGCAGTTTGCAATGGCAGCCAACGTTGTTGGGGCAGACTACCTGAAACTGCTACGCACAAACGAAGCATTGCGCACAATGTTGTTGGGCATAAACACCGCGATAGACATAGACAAGATGATTGCATCGGTTGACGGCGACATCATCGTCGCTGCTTCAGAAGCACAGGCAGAACGCACTGCAATAACACTCGTTGCAACGACAACAAAAAACGACTGGCTTGATGATGTGGCATATTGGAAAAAGTCTTGTCCTGCAGGAACAACCATAAACAATGTCGGGGCAGCCGACTCGCATCAATTTACTATGTCAGGTTCTTCTGTAAACGCCGCCTTCGGAATGTCGGATGCAAACACGATGTACATCTCGAGCAATCCCGATATTAAGTCGGCTGCAGACATAGCAGAATTGCAAAAGCATGGCATGGCTGCGGATATAACAAGTGCAATGAAAGGCAAACGAATGTGCGCCGTGATAAACCTTGACAGCGTTACAAGGCAAAAGCAGGAGTTATCGGTGGTAACAAATATGCTGAAGCCGCTGTTCGGCGATGTGCACACGCTGATTTACACATTGAAATAGAGACAACGGCTATTTGCAGTTCCAAAAATCAATATACCTTTGCGCCACTGCGATGTATTCGTGGTGGCGTTTTATGTATTCCACGCTTTCTTCTTTCAGTCTCGGAATCTGCTCCTTGTGGGTTACAAGCCATTCCAGATGTTCAACCACACTTTCATATGTAGGCAGCACGTTTATTATCGGGCGCAGTTCTTTTTCACCCAATATCTCATAGTTTTCCTCTTCTCCGCCGCCAACCACAACGATGCCTTTCGACATTGCCATAAGGGCATTCATGGCAGGGGTGTAACTATATAACTGGTCAAGGATAACGTCGCTGCCATTGAGCATTTCCTGATACTGTGCAAAAGGCACTGACTCTGCCACTCGCAGTTCCACCACGTGCGGATATTTCTCCGCTATATGCTGCGCTGCCTTCAGCATTATGTCCGTACCCTTGTATTCGCTGCGATCCTTGTTTATGCCGATAAACATCACAACCTTATCACCAATCTCCGCTTTCTTTTTAACATCGGGAAGTGTTATCGGGAATGGTATGAAACGAGTCTTTTTCGGAAATAAAGGAGCATAGCAGGCATAATATTCATATAGTCCGGCTACGATGCCGTCGCAGTCGTTGGCTATCATTTTGTTAAGTCGCTCTTTTGCCGTACCAAGCCAGTCCTGACGTTCTTTTTGAGCATCTTTGTTTTCGCGTATTTCCCTGCCAATATTGAAATCGCTGTATCTCAGAGGACTATCCACACAGCTGCAACAACTCACCCAATAATAGTCCATTCCGTATGCTCCGAGAAACACGCGCCTATTGTGCTTGCGCAAATATTTATATATAGAAAACAACCTTTCTGCCTTGAGTTCAAGAAACATTGGATTTATTAGTTGCACAACGTCATATCCCCTGAATTTTGCAAGACACCTGTATACCTTCAACAACAAGCAAATGCCGCCAAGTTTCCCCGTTTTCCTTGCAAGGTCGATGTCGCGCGGATAGTTTTTCCAAAAATCACCGTTGCTTGCCACGGTCACGTCATACCCTGACATCCTTAATCCTTCGGCAAGCGTAGCATGTACGTTGCTATATTCTCCAAGCAGCAATATTTTCATTTTCCCATTCGCAATATCTTGTGTAACATAGCATTGGTCTTGCACATTCTTTCTATCCCTAACATATTGAGTGCAATCGTTTTCAGCTTCATCTTATGGCTCATATCATTTGTACAATGCACTTTCATGAACGGCAACCGTGGCTTTTCGCCCGTCAGTTCGCAAACGTCCATTTGTATATTGAGCACGTGCATATAATATGTCTCGTCCTTCAGCCACCTTTCGTTTTGCAGGTGAGCCTCCAAAAGCTGTTTCAATTCCTCTCCGCCAGCCTTTGCCGTTATGCCTTCAGGATTGGCGCAGTAGCGATAACCCACGATGTCAGTCGTAGCAACACATTTCGCCTTTTCCAATAGTCTTGGCAATGTCCACACATCCTCAAACACCTTTCCTTTTGGAAACCTGACGCTTTCAAACAAACTCCTGCCGTAAATCTTGTTCCAGGCATAGGTATGCATATAGGCTTGTCCCTTCAGCCAATAGTCGTTCATATCGGTGTATGTGCGATTGCTGAACGAAATAGTTTTTTCGTTGCCTGTACCGGCATTCTTTATCAACGAATATTCAAGAATATTGTATTCGCTACGCATCATCTTTATCAATGGTGCCAATACATCACGTTCCAAATAGTCATCGCTGTCAAGAAACGTTATGTATCTGCCCGTTGCCCTGTCAAGCCCTGCATTGCGTGCATCGCTCAATCCGCCGTTTTCCTTGTGTATCACGGTTATGCGTGCGTCCTTTTCCGCCCACCTGTCACAAATGGCAGGACAAGTGTCCGGACTTCCGTCGTCAACAAGTATCATCTGCCAGTCGCCGAACGACTGACTCGTAACACTTTCTATGCAGCGTTCCAGCGTCGTCTCAACCTTGTACACAGGCACTATTATAGTAAGCAAAGGACTGCTCATAATCGCTCCTACCCTTCCTTTTTCAGCAGCGGCAAGGTGTATGATAGTATGCCAAGCCCCATCTTGCTATTGGTCAGTTTTCTGAACCACTGATACTTTCGCGTATATTTCTTATCCGGCAGTGGGAACAATCCTTCCTTTCGCAGCTGCTCCAAACGTTTGTCAAGCTCGCTGCGGTTGCGCAACAATACAATCGTGTTATAGATATAGTCCATCGTCAACTGTGCCACACGCCTTTGCATCGCCTGTCTGTCGGCTGTCGGCAGCGTGTCGGCAATAGCATTGAGCCTCAATATCACAGTGTGCAGGTCGTTTACTCTCCTATGTTTCCATCGCTCATCTTTCTTATGCACAATCGAGTCTTCGCGTTCCCTGTAGAAATATGCCTTACACTGCATTTTGTACACTTTCTCACACCTTATGATAAGTTGTGGCATAAACTCTTCGTCTTCGTGCAAAATGCCAGTTGTGAAACGCAGGTTCATAAGCACCGCCTTCCTGAATATACAACCACAGGCACTGCCCTTGATGTTGTTTTTCAGCATATACTCCGTTCCCGACACGGGGGCTTCAGGTGGAATAATATCCTGTTCCTCATCAGGATTGCGCGTTAAGTCAAACATCACCATATCAGGCTGCTTAAACCTCACCACGTCAAGACATTGTTCATACGTGGAAGGTATCAGACAGTCATCTGCATCCACAAGCTGCACGAACCTTCCCGTGGCAATATGCAGTCCCATGTTACGTGCATCGCTCAATCCGCCGTTCTTTTTCCTTATATATATTATATCGTCGGCATATTCCTGCAATTCGTTTATCGGACTGTAGTCGCTGCCGTCGTCCACCACAATAATCTCACGTTCGTTGCGCCGCAGCGACAGTATGAGAATGCTGTCAAGACATTCCTTCAGCAGCCTCAACGGCAGATTGTAGAAAGGTATTATGAACGTTACTATCGGCTGTTTCGTTTCCATTTATAGTTCTGTTTGTCTTTTAGTGCTGTTTCATTGCGTTTGTTGTACAAAAAAAGAGATGCTTTCACATCTCCTATTTCGTCTATGTAGTGGATAGGGGAATCGAACCCCTATGCCAAGATTGAGAATCTTGTATCCTAACCATTAGATGAATCCACCATTGTGTTTTAACGTTCGCTATTCAGTAACATTTTGCATTTTTGTGCTTTGGTAGTGGATAGGGGAATCGAACCCCTATGCCAAGATTGAGAATCTTGTATCCTAACCATTAGATGAATCCACCATCCGAAAAAGTTGCTTCATAGTGAAACGTGTGGCGGAAGCTGGGGGATTCGAACCCCCGGTACGGTAAACCCGTACGTCAGTTTAGCAAACTGGTGGTTTCAGCCACTCACCCAAACTTCCAATCCCCAGATTTAGCATCTGTTCGTGCGCTTTCTCTCAAACGCGGTGCAAAGGTACAATTATTTTTTTTAACCACCAAATTTTTAATGTACTTTTTTCAAAAAGATCAGTTTTCTGCTAAAAAACAAAAAAAGAAAAGGTTTTTCTTGATGGTGTGAATATTTTTTTGTAATTTTGCACAGCATTTTATGGTGAGTATATTATAATGCTCATGCTGTAGTGGTGTGTAAATAAGTATAGGAATAAAAATAAAAACAAAAAATAATGGCAAAACAAAACGTTAACCAGAGTGCTCAGACAGAGGAGACACTCAACATTCAAGAATCATTTTTCTTGAAAAACAAGAAGGCAATCATCGGCTGTGTAGCGGCTGTAGTGTTAATTATCGCAGGAGTTATTGTCTACAAGAACTACATCTCCGCTCCACGTGAGGACAAGGCAAGCACAATCTTGGCAAAGGGTCAGGAGTATTTCAACAACGGAGATTTCGAGAAGGCTCTCAAGGGCGACAAGAAGGATTTCCCAGGTTTCGAGGCTGTGGCAAGCGAGTACAGCTCTACTGATGCAGGTAACCTTGCAAACTTATATGCCGGTTTATGCTATGCACAGACAGAGAAATGGCAGGAGGCTGTCAACTATCTTGAGAAGTTCAGCAAGCAGAATGACGCTATGATTAGTCCTGCTGCAGAGGCTGCCCTCGGCAACGCATACGCACACTTGAAGCAACTTGACAAGGCAGTAAGCTGCCTGAAAAGTGCTGCTGCAAAGGCAGACAACAATTCGCTGTCGCCTACATTCCTCATTCAGGCTGGCGAGATTCTCGAAAGCCAGGGCAAGGCAGACGAGGCTTTGAAGTGCTACAAAGAGGTGAAGGAAAAGTATTTCAACTCTATGGCATATCAGACCATCGACAAGTATATTGAGCGCGTTACGAAGTAATGGCAACCTCTATGCACAACTTGTCGGAATACGACTTCGAGTCGATACCCGACGCAAGTAATATGAACTTTGCCATTGTGGTGTCCGAATGGAACCACGAGGTGACAGGCGCACTGCTCGAAGGGGCTGTGTCAACACTGAAACGCCACGGTGCACTGCCTGAGAATATCCGTGTGAAAACCGTGCCAGGCAGTTTTGAACTGATATACGGTGCACACCAGATGACGCTCAACGACATTTATGACGCTGTGATAGTGCTCGGTTGCGTCATCAGGGGAGACACTCCGCATTTCGACTATATATGTCAGGGAGTAACATACGGAATAGCGCAGTTAAACCTTACGAGCAATATCCCTGTGATATACGGATTGCTGACGTGCGAGAATATGGAGCAGGCACTTGAACGCTGTGGCGGAAAACTTGGCAACAAAGGTGATGAATGTGCCATTGACGCAATAAAAATGGCAAAGTACTAACGGAATGATATTATATATAAATAAGGTATAAGGGAAATGCGTTTTATTTCTTGGAATGTAAACGGACTTCGCGCCTGTGTGGGTAAAGGATTCAATGAATATTTTGCCCAAACAGACGCGGATTTTTTTTGTCTGCAAGAGACAAAGATGCAGCAAGGGCAACTCGACATAGAGTTTCCAGGGTATAAGTCATATTGGAACTATGCCGATAAGAAAGGCTATTCGGGTACGGCGATATTCACGAAGCACGAACCGCTGTCGGTAACATACGGTATGGGTATTGACGAACATGACCACGAAGGGCGTGTGATAACGTTGGAGATGGAAGATTTCTATCTTGTTACCGTATATACTCCAAATTCGCAGGACGGGCTGAAACGATTGGACTATCGTATGAAATGGGAGGATGACTTTACTGACTATCTCTGCTCACTTGACGAAAAGAAGCCTGTGATAGTGTGCGGCGATATGAACGTGGCGCATGAAGAGATTGACTTGAAGAATCCTAAGACTAACCGCCGCAATGCTGGTTTTACTGACGAGGAACGCGAAAAGTTCTCTACTTTATTGTCAAGAGGATTTATTGACTCTTGGCGTTTCCAGCACCCAGAGGAAGTGAAGTATTCGTGGTGGAGTTATCGTTTCCATGCCCGTGAAAAGAACGTAGGGTGGCGTATAGACTATTTTGTAACAAGCAAGAGATTGGCAGACAGGATTGTGTCTACGGAGATACATTCAGAGGTATTGGGCAGCGACCATTGCCCGGTGGAGATTGTAATATAAAGATTTGATAATGAAACGATTTTGTTTTACCATTATTACATTACTGACAGCCTTGGTTGCTGTCAATGCGCAGATGTCAGACCCTGTGCACGGTTCTTCATCGTTGAAAATGCTTAAAGGCGGTGAGGCAGAGATTGTTTTCACAATGACCATTGACGAAGGATGGCACGTGTATAGTACCGACCTTGGTGACAATGGACCAATAAGTGCATCGTTCAATGCTGTAAAAATGGACGGTGTACAGACTGTGGGCAAACTTGTATCACGTGGCAAGGAGATTAAAAGTTTTGACCAGATGTTTGGTATGACGCTGCGTTTCTTTGAGCATAATGTAACGTTCGTTCAGAAAATAAAGTTCACTAAACCCGATTATAGTATCGACTGCTATTTGGAGTATGGCGCTTGTAACGACGAGGCTTGTATACCGCCGTCGGAGGTAGCGTTCAAGCAGTCTGGAAAGTCGCCAGCCGTTGAGACCGCTGATGCTACGGAGGCTAAAGAGGCTATAGAAACTAAAGAGGAAGTGAAAGAAGAAGAGGCTGGGGTAGAGGAAGAGGTTGCTGACACTACTGCGGTTGTTGCTGCGGCAGTGGCTGACAACGGTGATTTGTGGAAGCCTGTAATCTCGGAATTGAAGGCATACGACGAAGGTGGTGCAAAGGGCAACGACTCGTTGCTTTATATCTTTATTGCAGGTTTTGCTGGTGGTTTCCTTGCATTGCTTACACCGTGCGTATGGCCCATTAT
The DNA here is from genome assembly GCA_022511075.1 of Prevotella sp. Taxonomy (GTDB): domain Bacteria; phylum Bacteroidota; class Bacteroidia; order Bacteroidales; family Bacteroidaceae; genus Prevotella. Next base: position 74,346 of record JAFLSE010000010.1, on the reverse strand, counting down.
TCCTATGACCGTAAGTTTCTTCCTGAAACGTAACAAAGACCGTTCAAAAGCCATACGCGAGGCAACGACATACGGTATTTCAATTGTAGTGATTTATGTATTGTTGGGATTGCTCGTAACACTGCTTTTCGGTGCGTCGGCTCTCAATGCGTTAAGCACCAATGCTATATTTAATATACTTTTCTGCTTGTTGCTTGTGGTATTTGCTGCATCGTTCTTCGGTGCATTTGAAATAACACTCCCATCGTCGTGGAGCAACAAGATTGACGCAAAGTCTGACAGCACGAGCGGCATTATAAGTATATTCCTTATGGCGTTCACGCTCACTCTTGTGAGTTTCTCTTGCACAGGTCCTATTATCGGTTTCCTTTTGGTGGCAGTAAGTACGCAGGGCAGTATTGTTGCTCCTACCATAGGAATGCTTGGCTTTGCCATCGCCCTTGCCATTCCTTTTACGTTGTTTGCCATGTTCCCGTCATTGCTTAAGTCTGCACCAAAGTCTGGAGGCTGGATGAACGTTATAAAGGTGACGCTTGGTTTCATCGAACTTGCGTTTGCCCTGAAGTTCCTTTCTGTGGCTGACTTGGCATACGGTTGGCATATTCTCGACCGCGAGGTATTCATATCATTGTGGATTGTTATATTTGGCTTGTTAGGTGTGTATCTTTTGGGTTGGCTCAAGTTCCCACACGATGATGCAGAACATCGTACAAACGTGCCGCAGTTCTTCCTCGGAATGATTTCGCTTGCATTCACAGTGTATATGGTTCCTGGATTGTGGGGTGCTCCATTGAAGGCAATAAGTGCTTTTGCACCTCCAATGAATACCCAAGACTTTAACTTGCAGAAAACGGCTGTTGAAGCTAAGTTCACCGACTATGACGAAGGTATGGCTGCCGCTGCACAGATGGGTAAGCCTGTGATGATTGACTTTACCGGCTTTGGCTGTGTCAACTGCCGTAAGATGGAGGCTGCCGTATGGACTGATGCACAGGTGGCTGATATTTTGAACGACAAATATGTGCTCATATCACTGTATGTTGACGATAAGACTCCATTGAAAGAGCCGATAGAGGTTGAGGAGAACGGACAGAAACGCACGCTACGCACCATGGGCGACCGCTGGAGTTACTTGCAGCGCACGAAAGTAGGGGAGAACACACAACCATGCTACGTGCTTCTCGACAATGCCGGTATGCCGTTGAATGTTACACGTTCATACAATGAGGATATTCCTGAATATATAAAGTTCTTGCAGCAAGGACTTGACAATTACAATAAGTAATGGAGCAGAACGTCAGAAACCGTATTCTCTCCTTGATACATAAGGAGGTTGTGCCAGCCATTGGATGTACTGAGCCTATGGCAGTGGCACTCTGTACTGCTCGTGCCGCAGAGTTGCTCGGCAGAAAGCCTGAAAAGATAGAGGCATTTCTGAGTGCCAACATCATAAAGAATGCAATGGGTGTGGGCATACCCGGCACGGGAATGATAGGACTGCCCATAGCAATAGCCTTGGGTGCTCTAATTGGCAAGTCGGAATACGGACTTGAGGTTATCAAGGACTTGATACCCGAAGCACTCGAAAACGGCAAGCAATATATTGACGAAAAACGTATCAGTATCAATTTGAAGGAATGCATTTCCGAAAAACTTTATGTCGAAGTGCATTGCGATGATGCTGTGGCTATAATAAGCGGCGGACACACGAATTTTGTATATGAGGCAAAGGGCGATGAAATAGTGTTTGATAAGCGCAACATCTCTTCATCGTGCGATGACAGCGACGATAAAGACATTGAACTTGATTTCCGTCTCGTATACGACTTTGCCACCACTGCACCACTTTCTGAAATAGAGTTTATCAAGAAAGCAGGTGAGTATAATATGAATGCTGCCCGTGAAGCTATCAAAGGCAATTATGGGCACAATCTCGGAAAGACAATCGACCGTCCTCTTGCGCAAGGCATCTTCGGACGTAGTATCTTCTCAAAGATTATAGCCAAGACCGCTTCTGCCTGCGATGCACGTATGGGAGGCGCTATGGTGCCGGTTATGAGCAATAGCGGTAGCGGCAACCAAGGTATTTGTGCTACAAATCCCGTTATGGTGTTTGCTATTGAGAACGAGAATACCGATGAAGAGCTTGTACGTGCCCTTATTATAAGCCACCTCACGGCGATATACATCAAGCAAAATCTTGGCAGACTTTCCGCACTTTGCGGTTGTGTTGTTGCCGGTATAGGCAGTTGTTGTGGTATCACTTATCTTATGGGAGGCGACTACGTGCGCATCTGCAATGCCGTGAAGAATATGATTGCCAATATTACTGGTATGATATGCGATGGTGCCAAGCCTTCTTGTTCACTCAAAATCTCCTCTGGTGTGAGCACAGCCATTCTTTCAGCCTTGTTATCAATGGAAGGAAAATGCGTCACCAGTGCTGAAGGCATCATAGATGAAGATGTTGACTGCTCAATACGCAACCTGACTTCCATAGGTGCAGACGCAATGTGTACCATAGACGATATGGTACTGAACATAATGACGCATAAGGGTTGCTGAAAATAATCTAAAAAAACAGTGCTCCTATAAGCCGGGTTCTGTACCGATACTAATATCGGCGTCTGTCATTTATCTACTCCGTATGTTGCCATACGGCTCAAGCGTTCTACCCTCCGCCGTTTTCGCGCATTTTGTTGAAAATGGGAAAATCGGACTGGCCGCCCTCAGACGACGGTATACATGAACTTGCAGCCCCCAGATGACACAGCCCGACTGTCACCAGCCGACTGGTAGTCTCTTACACTACCTTCTCACCCTTGCTCTCTCATCCTATTATCCTTGCGGAAACAGGGCGGGAGCGGTTATTTTCTTCTGCCATATCCCACTGTCACCAATGGCTCCTATTTTCGGGAGTGGGATGCCATATGCTGCCCGGACTTTCCTCTCGCACATTGCTGTGCCAGCGACAGACCGGAGCACTGTTTTTATTATTCTTTCATAAGGAATGCCTTGAAGGCATCAAAGTCTTTTGTCATTGCCACACTTTGCTTTTCGCCTTTCATAAACTCCGCAAGTCGGGTAGGAGTTTCCACCTCCGCACCGATAATCGGCTCTACGGTGTCCTTGAACTTTGCATGGTGAGCAGTCTCGCAGAATACGCCTGCTTCATTGTCGGCAAGTTGCTCTGCGAGTGCACGATAGCCGCATGCTCCGTGTGGGTCAAGTATATAGCCTGTCTTGTCGTAGCAGGCTTTCATTGTCTGTGCTATCTGCTCGTTGCTGTAAGTAGCACCGCTGATTAATGCTGCTATCTTTGCGTGGTCACCGTTGTACAAGTCATAGATGCGTGCAAAGTTCGAAGGGTCGCCCACGTCCATTGCGTTTGCTATGGTCTGCTTGCTTGGTTGAGGCTCATATTTTCCTGTTTGCAGATAGTTATAGAAAATGTCGTTGGCGTTGTTTGCGGCAATGAAACGCTTTATTGGCAGTCCCATTGCGTGTCCGAAGAGGGCGGCACAGATATTGCCGAAATTGCCCGACGGCACACACACCACCATATTGTCTGCCTTGCCGAGTTTCTTCATTTGTGCGTAGGCATTGAAATAGTAGAACGACTGCGGCAGGAAACGTGCCAGGTTTATTGAGTTGGCAGATGTAAGTTTCATGTGCCTGTTCAATTCGTCGTCCATGAATGCGCTCTTCACCAATGCTTGGCAGTCGTCGAAAACACCATCAACTTCTATTGCCGTTATGTTCTTGCCGAGGGTGGTAAACTGGCATTCCTGTATCTTGCTCACCTTGCCTTTTGGGTAAAGCACATATACATGTATGCCGTCAACACCGAGAAAACCATTTGCCACGGCACTGCCTGTATCACCACTTGTAGCAACGAGCACATTCACACGTTCATTGCTCTCACGGCGAATGAAATATTGCAGCAGTCGTGCCATAAAGCGTGCACCGACATCCTTGAATGCAAGGGTCGGACCGTGATAGAGTTCAAGGCTATAGATATTGTCGTTCACATGTACTACGGGACAGTCGAATGCAAGCGTGTCGCATACAATCTTTTTCAAATCATCGGCTGGCAAGTCCTCACCGAAGAATGCCTCTGCCACCGTGTATGCTATTTCGTGGAACGACATATTCTCTATGTTGTCGAAAAACTCTTTTGGCAACGGTTTTATTTCCTGCGGCATATATAGTCCGCGGTCACCTGCCAATCCTTTCACAACAGCCTCTTGCAGTGTTGCCAAAGGTGCTTTCTTGTTTGTGCTGTAATATTTCATTGTTATTGTATTTTCATAAATTCCTTCATAAACTCTTGCAGGCGCAGCATTCCGTAACTGCCCGAAATGCACGATTGCTCGTCGTATCTCTCCACGCCGTCTGGATCTATACCTTTATAATATATAATGAATGGTACAGGTTCGCCAACGTGAGTACGTGTCTCCACGGGTGTGAAGTGGTCGGGCAATACCGCAATACATACAGGCTCATTCCACTTGCTCACCTCGTCGTATATCGGTGCTATTATCCTGCTGTCAAGATATTCTATAGTGCGCACCTTCAAGTCCACATCGCCGTCATGTCCGGCTTCGTCGCTTGCCTCAACGTGCAAAAACACAAAATCCTCGTTCCTTAGTGCCTCTATGGCTGCTTGCGCCTTTCCTTCGTAGTTGGTATCATAGAGTCCCGTAGCGCCATCCACCTCCACGATGTTCAGTCCGGCATAGTGTCCAATACCCTTTATCAAATCCACGGCAGATATAACGCTGCCCGAACCTACCTGCGGATATTGCTCCGCTATTGTCTGCATATTCGGACGGTAGCCTCCGCTCCATGGCCAGATGCTGTTTGCCGTGAGTTTTCCCTCTGCCTTGCGCCTTTGGTTTATAGGGTGGCTTTCGAGCAGAGGCTGCGATTTCAGTATCAGGTCGTTTATCAGGTCGGCTGTCTGCTGCGGTGTCATTCTCACAATACCGTTCTCCATGCATCCTTCCTCGCACATCTGCGACTCATATCCCTTCTCGGGCTTTACCAACAGAGGTTGCCATGGTTGGTCAGGATAGTCGTGCGGTGGTGCGCAGTCTATATGCTTGTTGCCGCCCTTTATAATGAGCAAATGACGATATTGTATTCCTGCGACGAACTTAACCCGCTCATTGCCCAAATGTTCGTTCAGATAGTCTATGAGTTCACGTGCCTCCTCGGTTGTGAGGTGGCCTCCGTGATGATTCTTTATCTTTCCGTCGTGCAGGGTTATGATGTTGCAGCGTATCGCCATTTCGTCTTTTGCCATTTCGTAGCCTATGGATGCTGCCTCCAACGGTCCGCGCCCTTCGTACACGGTATCGAGGTCGTAGCCCATAATGGCGGTGTTTGCCACTTCGCTGCCCGGATTATATCCGTCTGGCACGGTAATGAGCCGTCCGCAACGCCCGTTCCTTGCCAACATATCCATATATGGCGTGTTGGCATATTGCAGCGGTGTCTTTCCGCCGAGCCTTTCCACGCTGTGGTCTGCCATTCCGTCGCCGAGAATTATTATATGCTTCATCGTCTTTTATATGTTGGCAATACTCATTATGTTTGCAAAAACGCCTGCCGCAGTAACGCCTGCACCTGCACCATAGCCTTGTATCAGCATAGGATAGTCGAGATAGCGTTCCGTCGTGAGCATCACGATATTGTTGCTGCCTTCCAGTTCGTAGAATGGGTGACGCTGGTCTACGGCCTGCAATGACACACTTGTAACACCTTGCTCCATTTTTGCCACAAAGCGCCATTTCTTGTTCTCTTTCTCCAACACCTTGCGCTTGCTCTCAAAATCGGCATCGAGCGATGGCAGCTTCTTCCAGAACTCCTCTATTGTGCCTTCAAACATGTCATCGGGAATAAAGAGGTGCTTTTCCACATCGTCTTGCTCCACCTTGTAGCCTGCTTCGCGTGTCAGGATAACCAACTTGCGAATAACGTCCTTTCCGCTCAGGTCTATGCGTGGGTCTGGCTCGCTGTATCCCTTTTCCATTGCACGTTTCACAGTTTCCGAGAAAGGCACATCGGCTGCAATCTCGTTGAAAATAAAGTTAAGCGTACCGCTCAGTACAGCCTCAATCTTCAGTATCTTATCGCCCGACGAGCGCAGGTCGTTGATAGTGCCTATTATTGGAAGTCCCGCTCCCACATTAGTTTCAAACAAGAACTTCACGCCACGTTTCAGTGCCGTCTTTTTCAGCATCAGATAGTTTTTGTATTCGCTCGATGCAGCCACCTTGTTTGCTGCAACCACCGATATGTTGTGATCGAGCAGAGTCTGGTATATCGTAGCCACGTCGTGGCTTGCCGTGCAGTCCACGAAAACACTGTTGAATATGTTCATACCCGTTATCTCGTCGCGCATCTTCTTGAGGTTGCTTGGCGCCGAGGCTTTCAGCTGCTCACGATATGTGTTAAGGTCTATTCCGTCGCGGTTGAATATTGCGTTCCTGCTGCTCGATATTCCCACAACGTTCAGTTTCAGCCGTCGTGTTGTCATCAGTTCGTTGTACTGACTGCGTATCTGCTCAAGCAGGTTTCCGCCCACTGTGCCCACACCGCATATAAACAGGTTGAGCACCTTGTATTCACTCAGGAAAAACGAGTCGTGCAGTACGTTGAGCGACTTGCGCAAGAATCTTGAATCTACAACAAACGAGATGTTAGTCTCCGATGCTCCCTGTGCGCATGCTATCACACTGATGCCGCTTCGTCCCAATGTTCCGAACAACTTGCCGGCTATGCCAGGCGTATGCTTCATGTTCTCGCCAACTATCGCTATCGTGGCAAGCCCGCTTTCTGCGTGCATCGGATACATTGCACCCGTCTCTATCTCCTTTGCAAACTCAATGTTGAGCACCTTTACAGCCTCTTCCGCATCCTCATCACGCACACCTATTGAAGTGGAGTTTTCCGATGATGCCTGCGACACCATGAACACCGATATGCCATTGTCGGCAAGTGCCGTGAATATGCGGCGGTTTACTCCAATCACGCCTACCATCGAGAGGCCTGTCACTGTTATGAGCGTAGTGCCGTTGATACTCGAAATACCCTTTATCGCCTTCGAGTCGTTGGCTATCTTGTCCTTTATTATCGTTCCTGGATTTTCGGGATTAAAGGTGTTCTTAACAAGTATAGGGATATTCTTCACGCAAACAGGGTAGATAGTTGGCGGATAAATCACCTTTGCACCAAAGTTGCAAAGTTCCATCGCTTCCACATAGCTCAACTCATTAATAGTATATGCCGTGCGTATCACTCGTGGGTCGGCTGTCATGAAGCCGTTCACGTCTGTCCAAATCTCCAAAACCTCAGCATTCAGTGCAGCCGCTATAATGCTTGCCGTGTAGTCGCTTCCGCCTCTTCCCAGGTTAGTCACCTCGCCCGTCGTCTCGTCGCTGCTTATGAAGCCTGGCACGAGAGCCACCTGCGGTATCTCCTTGAATGTCTGCTCCACAAGCCTGTTGGTCAGTTCCGAGTCAAGCACGTGCTTGCCGTGCTTCTGCTCCGTCTTTATAAACTCGCGCGAGTCATACCATTTTGCACCCTTTATCAGTGTGGCAACAATCTGGCTGCTCAATCTTTCGCCATAGCTTACTATGGCGTTCATTGTCTTCGGGCTAAGGTCGCGTATGAGATATACTCCGTAATATATCGATTTAAGTTCGTCGAGCAACTTGTCAATTACTACTCTGAGGGCAGTGCGCTTTTCATCGTCCGTGATGATAGCGTCAATCATACAGTGGTGGCGTTCAACCATTGCGGCAAACTCTTCTTCGTACTTGGTGTTGCCGTCCATTGCCATCTTCGATGTGGCAATCAGCTTATCGGTTATTCCGCCTAATGCGCTCACCACAACTACCACCTTTTGTGTCTGTCCCTCTACAATCTTCTGCAAACTCAGAATACTTTCTACAGAACCTACGGATGTTCCGCCGAACTTTAAAACTTTCATACGCTTTTCGTTCTTACTAAATATCATCGGCAAAGGTACGAAAAAAAATCAATACCACCAAATGTTATAATAATAAAATAAGGTGGCGGCAATTAAACCGTCACCTTAGTTATTTGAGCCTTTTTTGACAATTGCTTTGTGGCTTATGCCTCCTCTGCTGCAGGAGCTTCTTCTGTTGCAGCCTCTGCTGCTGCTTCGGCAGCCGCAGCCTGTGCAGCCTCAACGGCAGCAGCCTTCTTCTCTGCCACCTTCTTTGCTATTGCCTCGTTCACTTTCTTCTCTGCTTCCAAGTTCTTTGCTGCAGCATCTTTCTTTGCCTTTGCTTCATTTTCTGCTATGCTCTGCAGACCCTTCTGCTTGTCAGCTTTCCAAGCGTCGAACTTCTTCTGTGCGGTAGCCTCGTCAAATGCGCCTTTCTTTACACCGCCCTGGAGGTGCTTCATCAGGTAAACGCCCTCACGGCTCAAGATAGTGCGTACAGTGTCTGTAGGCTGTGCGCCGCAGTTCACCCAGTAGAGTGCCCTTTCAAAATTCAAGTCCACTGTGGCTGGATTGGTGTTAGGATTGTAAGAACCAATCTTTTCAGTAAATTTACCATCACGTGGTGCACGAGCGTCAGCGATTACGATGCGGTAAAAAGCATAACCTTTGCGACCGCCGCGCTGCAATCTGATTTTTGTTGCCATTTTGTTTTAAATGTTTAATTTTTTAATTGTTAGAAATGAATTTTATGCCATTATCTCGTAATAGCGGCTGCAAAATTACTAATTTAATGCGACATACACAACATTTTCGCGCCTAAAACGATGGTAAGCCTTGCAATTTACTATTTTTTAACGAAAGTTAGTCCGCATTGCATACCGTTCACGTCCTTCATCAGTGTCGTCACTGTGGATATCGTGCTGTTCGACGATTTAGCACCGAGTGTTTGCATCAGTCCCAACAGTTTCGTTGCATCGGTGACAATCAGCAGTTTTTTGCCTTCCACCTGCGTTGTTATTGCCACAGGCTTCACTTTTCCGTATGTTATCACAAGCTGTCCGTCTTCCAGTTTCCACGTTCCTGTTGTTGTCTTGCTGCCGATTTTCTCCGTAAACTTGCCGTCTTCCGAGAATGTTATGCTCATTGCTCCCGGCTTAATGCCATATTTTGTGAGATAGCTCTGCAACTTTGTTTCTATATTGTTTGCCGCAGCCTTTGCTGCCACGTTTGTCAGCATATTGTCCGAAGACAGCACAATAGCCGGTTCTGTATACTCCCACGTTCCTACGATAGTCTTTTCCGTAGCGTTGTTCTTGCCTGATAGTATTGACACAAGTCCCGACAGCAGGTCGCCGCCCGTTGAAGTGCTTGACGATGTTGTTCCTCCCACCAGTCCGCCGAGAATATCCTGCAAACTTTGTGCTCCGGCGTTCACGCTGCCCATCAGCATTGTGCAGATAACAGCGATTCTAACAGATAGTTTTTTCATTCTTTCTTAATTTCTTGATGTTTGTTGTGCCTGCAAAATTACAATTAAATATCCTCACAGGCAAATATTTTCGACAAAAAGGGGCATTTAAGTGATAACGTTGTCTGTCTGGGCAAGCGATGGCAAGTCCTGTGGAGAGCATCCGCGTGTGGCATCCTGAATCACCAATCCTGCCAGCATAAAGCCAAAGATGGCGGTTATATGTGCTAATGTGCCGTTGATTTGCGCCTTCGACGAACACCACTCATGGTTGAGCAGCGTCGGGTCGCCAGGACCGTTCTGTGCCTTTGGACACATGCATTGCTCCGTGCCGCACGTGGCATTATGCCCCATGTTTTGTAACAGTTCGTCGGAGAATACACACGGGAACTTACGCTTCGGAAAACGCTTCTGCTTCTTGAAGCGGTTGCGCAGGGCACGTGCCAATGGGTCGCCCTTCACTTTCCAAAACTCTGTCACTTGTATGCGTGTAGGGTCAAGTTTAAGTGCCGCCCCCATAGACGAGAAAAACTTAGCCCTTGTCTGGCATGCCATTTCTATCAACAGAGCCTTGTCTTTCAGCGAGTCTATAGCATCTATTATATAGTCATAACTTCCTATGTCAAAGTCGTTTGCCGTTTCTTCGCTAAATATCTTTTGCATGGCTGTTATCTCTGCCGAGGGATTGATGCTTAGCAGCCGTTCTTTCAGTGCCTCAACCTTCACTTGTCCCACCGTCTTTGTAGTCGCCATCAACTGGCGGTTGATGTTTGTTATGCACACGCGGTCGGAGTCCACAATCGTCATTTGCCTTACGCCGCTGCGCACTAAACTCTCTGCACACCAAGAGCCTACGCCGCCCACGCCGAATATTATCACACGTTGTTGGGATATATGGTCTGTCACCTCGTTTCCCAACAATAGTTCAGTCCTTCTGAATATTGCTTTCTCTATTGCCATTGCCGCAGAAACCGAAAATGTTATTAAAATTAATCTTTCTTAAATCTTAAATTTGGCTGCAAAGGTACGCATTTTTAGGAAGAAAGCAATAGGTTTTACTATTTTTTCATTATGTTTGTCGTTTGCGTAAGAAAATAAACGTAAAAATCTGTTAATAGGCAGAGAAAGGTTTGCCTACGTGGAAAAATTATATTACCTTTGCACCTTAATAACAATAAGGTAATTGCGTAATCGTCAAAGGATAATGAATGTAGCCATAGTGAAATACAATGCTGGAAATGTGTACTCGGTGACTAACTCGCTGAAACGCCTTGGCGTGGAGCCTGTGCTTACCGATGATGCAGATGTGCTGGCAAAGGCTGACTGCGTGCTGTTTCCTGGACAAGGAGAGGCAAAAGGGGCTATGGCATATCTGCGTGAACGCAGACTTGACGAGGTAATACGCAACCTGAAGCAGCCAGTGTTAGGCATCTGCATAGGACAGCAACTGCTTTGCCGCCATTCGGAAGAAGGTGATGTGGATTGTATTGGTGTGTTTGATGCAGAAGTGAAACGCTTTCGTCCGCAAAGACACGAGGATAAAGTGCCGCAGATGGGCTGGAACTCAATAGGTAATTTGAAGTCTGGATTATTCGAAGGAATAGGGGAGGGCAGCCATGTGTATTTCGTACATAGTTACTATGTACCTCTATGCAACGATACCATTGCCATGACGGACTATATACAGCCGTATTCTGCTGCACTGCACCGCGATAACTTCTTTACCACGCAGTTTCACCCAGAAAAGAGCGGCGACACGGGAGAAAAGATAATTGAGAATTTCTTAAAGATTGCGCTATGATAGAACTGATACCGGCAATAGACATAATAGACGGGAAATGCGTCAGACTGACGGAAGGCGACTATGGGCGCAAAACCGTCTACGGCAGTTCGCCGGTGGAAATGGCGCAACGATTTGAGGAACTTGGTTTCAAACGACTGCACGTTGTGGACCTCGACGGTGCAAAATCGAAGCATATCGTAAACACGGAAACGCTGAAAGAGATAACCGCGAAAACAAATCTCGTGGTGGACTTTGGCGGAGGCATAAAGACAACTGACGATATAGAGAAGGCATTCGACAATGGTGCGGCGATGGTGACCGTTGGCAGTGTGGCGATAACCAACAGGGATTTGTTTGCCGAATGGTTGGCAAAATACGGTGCAGAGAGAATGATACTTGGTGCTGATGTGCGCCATGGCAGGATTTCAATAAATGGTTGGAAAGAGGATTCCGACGAAAATCTTGCGGAGTTTCTGCGCTATTATGTTGAAAAAGGCGTGTGCAACGTATTGTGTACGGAGATTTCGAAGGACGGCACACTTGCAGGTCCTGCTACGGAACTCTACAAAGAGATAATGGCTGTATATCCACACATCAACCTGATAGCAAGCGGAGGTGTTTCGTGTATTGACGACATCAAGCGGCTAAACGAGGCAGGTGTGCCATCGGTGGTGTTTGGTAAGGCGATATATGAAGGAAGAATAGATTTGACGGAATTATGGCACTGGCAAAACGCATAATACCTTGTCTTGACGTGAAGAACGGCGAGACCGTGAAGGGGGTTAACTTTGTAAACCTCCGTTCTGCCGGTGACCCCGTGGAATTGGGTAAGGCATACAGCAAAGCTGGTGCCGACGAGCTTGTGTTTCTCGACATAACGGCAAGTTTTGAGGGGCGCAAGACATTTGCGGACATGGTGACACGAGTGGCAGAGAACATAAATATTCCGTTTACCGTTGGTGGTGGAATAAACGATATAGAAGATGTTGAGCGTATGCTGCATGCCGGAGCCGATAAGATAAGCGTGAACAGTGCCGCGTTGCGCCGTCCGTCGCTGATAGACGAGATAGCAAGGCGTTTTGGCAGTCAGGTGTGCGTATGTGCCATAGACGCGCGTCACGACAGCGACGGCTGGCATTGCTACCTGAAAGGCGGCAGGGAACGCACCGAGCGCAGACTGATGGAGTGGGCGAGAGAAGCACAGGACCGAGGGGCAGGGGAGATACTCTTTACCTCGATGGACCACGACGGCGTGAAGACGGGTTATGCCAATGAGATTTTGGCGCAGCTTGCCGACGAACTCGACATTCCGATAATAGCCAGTGGCGGAGCAGGATGTAAGGAGCATTTCCGTGATGCATTCACTGTTGGACATGCCGATGCTGCCCTTGCAGCCAGTGTTTTCCACTTTGGAGAGATAGCAATACCCGAACTGAAGGCATACCTTAAAGGTGAGGGAATAGAAATAAGACAGGTAGGAACAACAAAATGAAAGAAATGGAAATAGATTTCGGGAAATGCGGTGGACTTGTCCCTGCAATAGTGCAAGACGCAACGACGAAGAACGTGCTTATGCTTGGATATATGAACAAAGAGGCGTTTGACAAGACGCTCGACACAAAGAAAGTTACGTTCTACAGCCGCTCACGCCAATGCCTGTGGACGAAGGGTGAGACATCGGGAAATTTTCTTGAACTCGTGAGTATAGCCGTAGACTGCGACAACGATACGTTGTTGGTTAAGGTCAATCCAACAGGACCAACCTGTCACAAGGGTACTGACACCTGCTGGGGTGAGAAGAACGAGTGCAACCCACTGCTGTTTCTCACGGAATTGCAGGACTTTATAAACAAGCGCCATGAGGAAATGCCCGAAGGCAGTTATACAACATCGTTGTTCAAGGACGGACTTAACCGTATGGCGCAGAAAGTTGGCGAGGAGGCTCTCGAACTTGTAATCGAGGCTACCAACGGCAGCAACGAACGGCTGATATACGAGGGAAGCGATATGCTATACCATCTCATAGTGCTGCTCACAAGCAAAGGGTTGCGCATAGAGGATATGGCAAAAGAACTGCAAATAAGACACAAGCCTAATTGGCACAAACACTGATAGAGTATGCTGATAGACTACAAGAAGGTAAACATCTACCAAGAGGAAAAACTGGTGTTGGAGAATGCCGACTTCCAAGTGGAGGAGGGCGAGTTTATATATCTCATCGGCAAGGTGGGCAGTGGAAAGTCCTCTTTGCTCAAGTCGATGTATTTCGAACTTGATGTTTATGAAGGCGAGAAGGCTGTGGTACTCAATCACAACCTGCTAAACATAAAGAGAAAACACGTGCCGGCACTGCGCAGGCAGATGGGAATAATTTTTCAGGACTTCCAATTGTTAAGCGACCGCACCATATATAAAAACCTGCGCTTCGTGCTGAAAGCCACTGGCTGGAAAGACAAAAAGAAGATAGACAAGCGAATCTATGAGGTTATGACTGATATTGGACTTGAGGACAAACTCGACAAGATGCCTCACGAACTTTCAGGCGGAGAGCAACAGCGAGTGGCAATAGCCCGTGCGGTGTTGAACAATCCGAAGGTGATACTTGCCGACGAACCTACAGCCAACCTTGACCCCGAGACGGCAAACAGCATAATAGAATTGCTGAAGGACATATCAAGCACGGGCACGGCAATTGTTATGTCTACCCACAATATTCCACTGCTCGACCGTTATCCGGGCATTGTCTACCGATGCAAGGAAGGCACGTTAGAAAATATTACAGATGACTACAACAAGATAATGGCAGAGTTTGTATAGTAGATTTTAATTTAAGAACACACGATAAATAGATAATAGGTAATTATGAAGGTAATGAAATTTGGTGGTACGTCTGTAGGTACCCCTGCGAGAATGAAGGATGTTACACGTCTTGTCACCTCTTCCGGACAACCCGTATTCGTTGTCTTGTCGGCAATGTCTGGTACGACAAACCAACTTGTGGAGATTTCGAACTACCTCTACCGCAAGAATCCAGAGGGCGCAAACGACGTGATAAACTCGCTTGTGGCAAAATACAGGAAACACGTGGAGGAGTTGTATGATACAGCCGAGTGGAAGAAAGCCACCAACGATATGTTGAAAGAGCGTTTTGCGTTCCTGCGCTCATTTACGAAAGGTACATTTACCAGTTTTGAGGAAAAGCAGGTGGTGGCACAAGGCGAGATAATCAGCACGAATATGGTAGCAAACTATATGAAGGAGCAAGGCATAAAGGCTGTGCTGCTCAATTCGCTTGACTTTATGCGTACCGACAAGAATTCAGAGCCTGATACGGCTTTCATAAAAGAGCATCTTGCCGAGGTGATGCAGCAGAACCAAGGCTATCAGGTATACATTGCGCAAGGCTTCATCTGTAAGAATGCATACGGAGAAGTGGACAACCTGCTTCGTGGCGGCAGCGACTACACGGCATCGCTTATAGGTGCTGCCATGAAGGCAGAGGAGATACAGATATGGACCGACATAGACGGAATGCACAATAACGACCCACGCATTGTGGAAAAGACATCGCCTGTGAATCAGCTACACTTTGAAGAGGCTGCCGAGTTGGCTTATTTCGGTGCAAAGATTCTTCACCCCACATGTGTGCAGCCAGCAAAGTTTGCCGGCATTCCCGTGCGTTTGCTCAACACTATGGAGCCGGAGGCAGAAGGCACAACAATAAGCAATAATACGGAATATGGCAAGATTAAGGCTGTTGCAGCCAAGGACAACATTACCGCAATTAAGATTAAGAGCAGCCGAATGTTGCTTGCCACTGGATTTATGCGCAAGGTGTTCGAAGTGTTCGAGAACTACAATACCGCCATTGATATGGTGTGTACCAGTGAGGTAGGCGTGTCTATGAGTATTGATAACGATACACGTCTTAATGACATTGTTGACGAACTGAAGAAATACGGCACGGTGACGGTTGACAGGGATATGTGTATCATCTGCGTTGTTGGCGACCTCGACTGGAGCAATGTGGGCTTTGAGACCCTTGCTACCGATGCCATGAAGGATATTCCCGTGAGAATGATTTCCTATGGCGGCAGCAACTACAACATTTCGTTCCTCATCAAAGAGAGCGACAAGAAACGTGCATTGCAGAGTTTGAGTGACACATTATTTAATAATAAATAATACAAAATACAGCTTATATATGAAATTAGGAAAATATGCATTGCCCATAGACCGTTTTGAGCAGATTCCAACACCGTTCTACTATTATGATACGCGTGTATTGGCAGACACACTCGACGAGGTGAAGGCGGCAATGCAGTCCCACGACAACTATCACATGCACTATGCAGTGAAGGCAAACACCAATCCAAAGTTGTTGCAGATGATATGCAAGGCTGGCTTTGGTGCAGACTGCGTGAGTGGCGGTGAAATACAGGCATGCATTGCGGCAGGCTTTCCTGCTGACAAGATTGTTTTTGCCGGTGTGGGTAAGGCCGACTGGGAGATTGAGTTAGGACTTGATGCCGGCATATTTTCTTTCAATGTGGAGAGTATTCCCGAGTTGGAGGTAATCAACGGGATTGCAGCCGAAAGGGGAGTAGTGGCAAAGGTGGCGTTCAGGATAAATCCTAATGTGGGCGCTCATACCCATGCCAACATAACCACCGGACTTGCCGAAAACAAGTTTGGTATTGCATTGGAGGATATAGAGAAGGTGGTAGCCATTGCAAAGGGGATGAATAACGTGGAGTTCATCGGACTGCATTTCCACATAGGCAGCCAGATACTTGAAATGGACGACTTTGCTGCCCTTGCTAATCGCATTAACGAAATTCAGGAGCGGCTTGACAAACAAGGCGTTACGATGAAGAATATAAACGTTGGCGGCGGCTTGGGTATAGACTATCAAGACCCAGAAGGAAATACAATACCTGACTTTAAGTCATACTTTGATACATATAGCCGACTGCTTAAACTGCGCCCAGGACAGCAGCTTCATTTCGAACTTGGTCGTGCCATTGTGGGGCAGTGTGGTGTCATGGTGGCACGCACACTCTATGTAAAGGAGGCAACCGTAAAGAAATTCGTCATTGTGGATGCAGGATTTACGGAATTGATACGCCCTGCCTTTTACGATGCATACCATAAGATTGCTAACCTTAATAGCAACGAAGAGCAGGAAAAGTATGATGTGGTAGGTCCTATCTGCGAGTCGAGCGATGTATTCGGTAAGGAACGTATGCTGGCAAAGACCAAGCGTGGCGACCTTATTGGCTTCTTCTCGGCAGGTGCTTACGGTGAGGTAATGGCATCGCAATACAACTGTCGCCAACTACCCCGAAGTTATACTGACACACAACTAGTATAAAGTATTTATATATAGAATATTATAATGATTAACGAAACCGCAATAGTAATAGCCGTACACGATGATGCGTGGGAGGTAGAACGCAATCTTCCAAAGTATCTTGAACAGGTATGCAATGCCAAGTTCAAGGTGATTGTGGTAGATGACAACAGCACCGACGACACCTCTGACATTCTGAAGCGTATGCAACTTGACTATCCAAACCTATATACTACGTTCCTGCCTGCATCGAGTCATCGCAAGCGTCGTCGATTGGCACTTACTTTGGGAGCGAAGGCTGCGGATTGCGATTGGGTGGCATTGGCAGATATCGACTATGCACCTGAAAATGAAGAATGGTTGTCGAGGCTTTTGCAGGTTGCCGAGGAAAACGAAGGTGTAAAACTTGTCGTCGGCACTTGTAAGAGGCGTAAGGCTTCGTTGTGGAAACGTTATAGGAAATGGTGCAAGACAATAAAACTGAAGCGGAAGGTAAAGAGCCGCGAAAAGTTTAAGCTGCCAATAAACAATGCGCTTGTGAGCAAGGACCTGATAGTACGCAAAGGTGAATTGTATGCAAGTTGCGAATACTCTGTATGGGCTAATGATGCAAGGTTGTTGAAGTGATAAAGGTGCTGCACTATAATCCGCATATTGACAGTATGATAACACGCTATGTCAGCATACTCGTCGATTCAATGCAAGGCAAAGCGGAATGCCATGTGGCAACATCACTCGCTCAATTCAGACCGCTCGTAACGAAGATACGCCCCGACATTGTGCATCTGCACGGCTGTTGGCACTCGTCTATAGCAGTGGCGGCATATTGGGGGAAAAGGCACGGAGCACGAATAATAGTAAGTCCTCACGGGCAATTGGAGCCGTGGGTGGTTAAGGAAGAATATTTCACCCGTCGCCTGCCGAGGCTTATGGCATACCAGCGGCGTATAATTGCCAATGCCTACTCCGTAATAGCGATGGGCACTATGGAGCAGAGGGCATTGGAGCGGTTTACGGCAAATCCTCGTATAGAGAGTGTGCTCAATGCACTCATAACGAGTAGGATATCAGAGAAGGAAATGGGAGAGCAGGTGCTGTCTATATACCATAAGGTGTTAGACTCTCACACGCTCGAACTAATGGATGATACAACACGCAATATATTGTCGTCGTTGATAAAGGTTGGCATAACGGGCGATGAGCGTCATACTTCTTCTGAAAACGTCTCGGAAGCGAGAACGCTGACGGATGAAAAACGCTGGAGGCAGATATTGCTTTATGCCTTTCAGGAAGATATGATGCCTGTTGTGCTCAAGGGAATAGAGGTGATGGATATAGTTTCCGTTCCTGAAACAGATGTGGCAGCAGTGCCGTGCTATGTTCTGCAAAACAACAGCCAACCCACAGCCATTACGCCCGAAGGCGAGGATGCCACGGAACAGGCGCTGCATGTTATCAAGGCACTGAACAAGGATGCACAGCACGGCAGACTCTCTATGAGCGGAATAATACAACTGCAAAAGTTGTTGTACGAGCAGGAGGTAAACGAGGATGTGCTCGCAGAGAAATTGAGAATAAAAGGACTCGACAAGTTCACCTCGCGCCTTATGGCACTCATGGCTGAAAAGATACAGCTTGACGAAGGCTATATGATTGTGCCTTCAGTAAACGACAGAAAGACAAGACAACTGAAAAGAATAATTGAAAACAGACTAAAAATATAAGACTATGACTACCAAGCATTATGACATAGACACCGACATGCACTATTTGAAGTTGCTGTCTAAATCGTTCCCCACGATAGCCGAGGCAAGTACCGAAGTGATAAACCTTGAGGCTATATTGAACCTGCCCAAAGGCACAGAGCATTTCCTTGCCGACCTGCACGGGGAGTATGAGGCTTTTCAGCACATCCTGAAAAATGCTTCGGGAAACATAAAGCGCAAGGTTACCGAACTTTTCGGAAACACAATACGCGAGACGGAGATTCACGAACTTTGCACCCTTATATACTATCCCGAACAGAAACTGGAACTTATAAAGGCTGCAGACAACAACATCTACGACTGGTATCACATAACGATATACCAGCTCGTTCAGGTGTGCCGCAACGTGGCAAGCAAGTACACCCACTCAAAGGTGCGTAAGTCGCTGCCCGAAGATTTTTCATATATCATAGAGGAATTGCTCCACGAACGTACAGAGGACATCAACAAGGCTGCATACGTGAAAGGCATCGTTGAGGCGATAATATCCACGGGCAGGGCAGACGACTTTATCATTGCTTTGAGCTATGTCATACAGCGCTTGGCTATAGACCAGCTGCATATTCTTGGCGATATCTACGACCGCGGACCGGGAGCACACATCATTATGGACACGCTGCGTTCCTACCATTCGTGGGATATACAGTGGGGCAACCACGATATTCTTTGGATGGGTGCGTTTGCCGGCAACAATGCCTGCATCTGCAATGTCCTGCGCCTCTCGCTGCGCTATGCCAACCTTACAACCCTTGAGGAGGGCTATGCCATAAACCTTGTGCCGCTGGCAACTTTTGCTATGGAGGTATATGCCGATGACCCCTGCACGGAGTTTATGCCCAAACTGATGAAGGACAGCAGGATGGACGAGAAGACACAGATACTCACCGCCAAGATGCACAAGGCTATAACGGTATTACAGTTCAAGATGGAGGCGGAAATCTTCGCGCGCCGTCCTGAATGGAACATGCAGCACCGCAGTATGTTCAATCTTGTGGACTACGAGCGTGGAGTATGCACTATCGACGGCAAGGAATATGCAATGACAAGTTGTATGTTCCCGACAATCAATCCCGAATGCCCCAACGAACTTACTCCCGAAGAGAAGGATTTGATGCAGCGTCTGCGTCACTCTTTTGCCGTGAGCGAGAAACTTCACAAACACATCTCTACCATGTTGAGCCACGGTAGTATGTACAACATTTGTAACAACAACCTGCTCTTCCACGCCGCCATTCCGCTCAACGAGGACGGAACGCTGCGTGATGTGATAGTGGCAAATGGAAACAAATATCACGGTCGTGAACTGATGCACGAGATAGGCGTGGCAATACGTTCTGCATTTACAGCCGACACCGAGCCTGCCGATCGTAAGGCTGCCATTGACTATTTCCTCTATCTGTGGTGTGGCAAGGACAGTCCGCTGTTCTGCAAGTCAAAGATGGCAACCTTCGAACGCTATTTCCTCACCGACAAGGAGATTTTCAAGGAGGAGAAGGGAAACTATTTCCGCCTGCGCAACGAGGAAACGGTGTGCGACAGCATTCTCGATGCTTTCGGTGTTAAGGGCGAAAACCGTCACATCATCAACGGACACGTACCTGTTCACGCCTCAAAGGGCGAAAATCCCATAAAGGCTAATGGTCGTCTTATGGTGATTGACGGAGGATTCAGCGAGGCATACCACAATGAGACGGGTATTGCCGGCTACACGCTTGTTTATCACAGCCGTGGTTTCCAACTTGTTCAGCACGAGCCGTTCACGAGTGCCGCCGATGCAATTCGTCGTGGCACCGACATCAAGAGCACTATTCAGATTGTGGAGATGTCAGCCCAGCGCATGATTGTTGCCGACACCGACAAAGGTGAGGAACTGCGCACACAAATCTCCGACCTGAAAGAACTTCTCTATGCCTACCGGCACGGAATGATTAAGGAGAGGACAAGACGGTAGTCCAGCATTTATCACTCTTATACTACCTAACAGTGATAAACTAATACTTTTCTGGAAACCAATGTCGGGTGTTGTTTGCAATGCGGACGAGCGTCAGCATAACTGGTACTTCTACTAATACGCCTACTACCGTTGCGAGTGCTGCACCGGATTGTAAGCCAAAGAGCGATATGGCTACAGCCACTGCTAACTCGAAGAAATTGCTCGCGCCAATCATTCCTGCAGGGGCGGCAATAGAGTGGGGCAGTTTCCACATCTTTGCCCAACCGTATGCGAAAAAGAAGATACAGACGGTCTGTAGGATGAGAGGCACGGCAATCAATATGATGTGTAGCGGATTGGAGAGTATCGTTTCGCCCTGAAACGAGAAGAGTATGATGAGTGTCAGCAGGAGTCCGAGAATGGTTATGTTGTCGAATTTATGCACAAAGACATTGTTAAAATAGTCGATGCCACGGCGCTTCACAACTATTGTACGTGTGATGATGCCTGCCGCCAACGGAATGACTACAAATAACAATACGGAGAGCAGCAGCGTTTCCCAGGGCACGCTAACACCGCCGATACCGAGAAGCAATGCTACTATGGGGGCGAACGCCACGAGGATAATAAGGTCGTTTACTGCCACTTGTACTAACGTGTAGGCTGCATCGCCTTTCGTGAGATAACTCCATACGAAAACCATTGCCGTGCAAGGAGCGGCACCAAGCAACACAGCACCAGCCAAATACTCTTCAGCAAGACTGGCTGGAATCAGGGATTTGAACACCACGAAGAAGAAAAGCCACGCAATGCCGAACATCGTAAATGGCTTTACGAGCCAGTTGGTTACGCTGGTTACTACAATACCTTTGGGCTGACGAACCACATTGCGCACACTCAGGAAATCGACCTTGAGCATCATCGGATAAATCATTAGCCATATCAGCACGGCAATGGGCGCAGACACGTTGGCATACTCCCACTGCCCGAGTGTTTCGGGTATCACTGGCAGCAATTGTCCCATGGCGATGCCTACTATTATGCACAGAGCCACCCAAAGGCTCAAATATCTCTCAAAAAATCCTATACCTTTATTTTTGCCCATATCAATATTTATTTATCAGTCCACGGAATTAGGGTTATGTTGTTTGCAGAAAGATTGCGCACTGTGTCTATCCAACGCTTTTCATTTGCGGCACGGGCACGAAGGAATGAATTGGAGGTGTCGGTCAATGACAGGCACTGATTAACCACCCACCATTTATTGTGGATGTTGGCACGGCGCAGGTCGCTTTGCAAACGCTCTGCTTCGAACACGGGAGTTGCTTCGGGTAAGGTAACGATGACTACCTCGGTCTCCTGAGGATTACGCAGACGCGGCAGCAATTTCTTGACTGATTCGGGGGTATCGCCGTGAGTGCGCTCCACCTCCTTGTGATGACTTTGCGTAGCATCAAGCAAAAGGAGTGTGTGACCTGTGGGGGCAGTGTCAATGACCACTATCTCTTCGTCAGCCTTGTCAACAATGTCGGCAAAGGCACGGAACACGGCTATCTCCTGCGTGCAGGGCGAGCGTAGGTCTTCTTCGATATAAGCCATATCTTCCTCGGTCATAGTTGTTGCCGCCTTTGCACGCACCTCGTTTTTGTAGGCTTCAAGTACTTCTGCCTCGTCTATGCGGCTCATCTTTATGCCGGCATTTTGCATTGCAGGGTAATCAAGGTGATTGGCTGGGTCGGTGGTGGCGAGATGCACTTTCTGTCCTGTGGCAGCAAGGCGTTTTGCAATCTCGGTGGCAATGGTTGTCTTGCCAACGCCGCCTTTGCCCATCGTGAAGATAACCCTTTTGCCTGACCTGCGGAGGTCATCCACCATTTCGTCAAGGGTAGAGTAATTCTCAGGTGCAGCAAATTCGGCACTTCCTTTCACGTCGTCGCTTACGAGCATTTTCCTTATGTGGTCAATGTCCGAAAGGTTGTAAGAGCGTAGCGGTACATAATATGTCGGTGTCGTCGTTAATGCTTGGGGCATATCGTCGAGTGCATCTTGCTGACGGGCATACATCTGACGGGTTACGGCATCTGTTGTGTCGTCTTGTGCCAGCAGGGCATTGACGATGAGTATCTGGTTGTCGATGCCGAGCATACGAAGTTCGTGTGAGGAACGGGCAGCCTCTTTCAGTGGGGAGACATCGGGGCGACTTACAAGCACAAGACGTGTCATCGCACTGTCAGACAGGGTTGCCACAGCCTGTTTGTATATCTCCTTGCGCTGTTCAAGACCCGAAAGCTGTCCGAGGCACGATGCGCCGTGTGTGCTCTCGCTGATGAACGTACTCCAAGCCGAAGGCAGTTGCAGCATACGGAGCGTGTGTCCTGTGGGGGCGGTGTCGAAGATTATGTTGTCGTATTCGGCAGCCTTGTCTGCCGCAGTGATGAAGTCGGAGAACTGGTTGAAAGCGGCAATCTCCACGGTGCAAGAGCCAGAAAGTTGCTCTTCCATGTTGGTAATGACACTTTTGGGCAATTTGCCACGGAAAGGTGCTATGACACTCTCGCGGTATTCTGCGGCGGCTTCTTCGGGATTGAGGTTTACAACCGTAAGACCAGGCACGCGGCTGATTGTAGAGCCGTGCCCGTCGAGCGGCTGACCGAATACATCTTGCAGGTTCGATGCGGGGTCGGTGCTGATAAGCAGTATCTTCTTGCCTTGGTCGGCAAGTCCTATGGCTGTGGCACAGGCTATTGAAGTCTTGCCGACACCGCCTTTGCCGGTGAAGAAAAGATACTTGGTCAGTTCGGTTTTATCTATTTCAAACTTTTTCATATCAAAATTATCTTATGAAAATAAAACTGGTTTTAACAACAACAGCAGCCGTCGCTTTTGGGCACGGGGATAAAGTCGAGATTCACTCCGCTCCACTCCGCCATCTGCTTTGTGGTGGGGTAACTTCCCGATACAGCCACTTCTCCATCCACAAGCGTGATGGGCAGCACCTCCGCACCACGGGATTGCAGCAGCTCGTTCACTTTGGCATTGTCCACATACACATGTGGCTCGTCACGCAGGTTATGACGCTTCACCTCAATGCCTCTCTTTTTCAGGTGGTCAATTACTACTGCGATACGCATAAGATTAGGGTCTATGTTTGTGCCGCAAAGTCCTGTAGGGCAGCACATAGCAGGGTCGAAAAATTCTATTGTCTTCATTGTCGTTTTGTTTTTAGAGTTAATATTTCCTTTACCTTGTCTGTAGGGATATTGCCTTTGGCTACCACTTCCTCGTCGATAACTAGCGCAGGGAGAGACAGCACATTGTAAGACATTATCTTCATCAGGTCTTCTTCCTTGACTACCGTCGCCTCGATACCAAGTTGTGCAACTGCATTCTGAACGGTTGTAAAGAGTGTCTTGCACGACGGGCAACCTGTGCCTAAAACTTTAATTTCCATTATTTATAATATTTATAAGAACATTGTTATACAATAATATATGCCAATAGCGATGAACAGCAAACCAACCACCGTATTCAGCCATTTCTGCACGGTCTGCATCTTTCCGTAGACCATGCCTATGCGCTGTGCGCTGAATGCCAGAATCCACGCAATAACAAGTACGGGCAGTGCTGTGGCAAAGGCAAAGACAACTGGCAGCAGCCATCCTGCCGTCATTGTTGCCGACATAGGAATAAGCATGCCAAAGTAGAGAACGCCGCTCGACGGACAGAATGCCAATGCAAACAAAACGCCTAACAAGAATGCTCCCCAACCGCCGTGCTTTGCCAATCCCTCTCCGTTGCCATTGAAGCCAAACGAAGGCAAGGGCAGCAAATGTCCGAAAAACATAAAAAGACCGATAACAAGCAATGCCGGACCGATAATGAGTTCACCGTATTTGCCTATGAATTTCTGCACTCCGAACAGGCTTGCCCCCTCTTTCAGGATGCTGATAAGCACTATACCCAATACCGTATATGCAACTATGCGCCCAAACGTATAGAGCAAGCCATTACGGAATATCCGACGACGGTCTTCTATGTCGCGACTGATGAAACCTATCGCGGCAATGTTTGTTGCTAACGGACAGGGCGACAAGGCTGTAAGCAATCCAAGGGCAAAGGCTGTAAGTAAGGGCATTCCGCTACTTTCCGCCAATGTTTGCAACCACTCCATACGCACTATTTAAGCAATCCGTTAATCTTTTTGGTCAGTTCGCTGCGGAACACGTCTGGTTTGCTGCGTGCATTGGCAAAGGCAAACTTTGTCATATTCTCCGCCTGCTCCTTGCCGTTCTTGTGCTTCACAACCACTAACGACGACCAAGTTATTTCATACTTGTCGGCAATTGCCTCGTTCTCTGCTTTCGAGATGTCTATGATGCGGAATTTAAGTTTTCCACCCTTTATGGCATTTGCAAACTGTTTATTTACAACCGTTTTTGTCTCTCGCTCAATTGCCATACAGGTGGCGCATCGTTGCTTTCCGTGGAAATACAACACCTCCACTACATCTTTTTGTGCTTTCGACACATTGCTCTTGGCATTGCCGCCAATGCTCATTGTAAGCCCTAAGCATAGGGCAAGCATAATCAGGATTACTTTTTTCATTTTTGTTGATTTAAGTGTTATTATATATTTTGTTGTTCGCCAAACTACGAACATAGGGCATAAAGGAAAAGCGGCATCAGACCGTTATTCGTTAGGCTCTTTTCGCGGTTCCATGTGTATTCCAACATGTGTTTCCGATCCGAACTCTTCTTTCAGCCTTTTCTCTATCTCGCTGGCACGCTGATGCGACTCGCTGAGCGACATACGGCCATCCATGCGAATGTGTACCTCTATCGCATAGTTGTTCCCTATTCGGCGTGTGCGCAGATGGTGCGGCGAATCGACATCAGGAAATCCCAGTATGATGCTTTCAATCCTCTTCTCCGTCTCTTCGGGTAGCGACTTTTCCATCAGCTCATTGAAGCACGGTTTTATCATCTTCACCGCCACGACGATGATGACAATACTCACGACCGCCGCAGCCAACGGGTCGAGAATCATCCATTTACCGCCCAAGAGTATCGCGCCGCCGATGCCCGCAGCTGTACCTATGGAAGTCAGCGCATCGCTTCGGTGATGCCATGCGTTGGCTTGCGTTGCCGAGGAGTTGAGCTGGCGACCTTTGTATGCCGTATATTGGTATATCATTTCCTTGCCCACCACCGACACCACTGCGGCAACAAGGGCAATCATTCGCGGCGGTTGCAACTCGCCTCCGTGCCAGAACGAGACAACCGACGATATGCTGCCTGCCAGCAGCCATGCCCCAACAACAAGCAGCGACAGCGAAATGAGCATTGTGGCAAAGGTTTCGTACTTACCGTGGCCGTAGGAGTGCTTTTCGTCAGCAGGCTTTGCCGAGAGGCGCACAAAAAACACCACCATGATGTCTGTGACAAAATCGGACAGTGAATGCACGGCATCGGCCATCATTGCCGAACTGCGGCCAACGATGCCTGC
>JAFLSE010000010.1:0-48544 GCA_022511075.1 Prevotella sp. | reverse complement strand
AACACAATGATATTCCCGCAGGACTCATGATGATTGCAAGTAACGTTGACAATCTCAAGGTTGACAACGTTATCGGCGCAAAGTGGTTCTGCAACGTTACGATGGACGGCGTGGATAAGGCGAATTTGAATATCAGCAACAGAAAGTTGACAAGCCCGCCGTAAAGCACGACCTTGTATATCTCCTTTTCGCGCGGAACGTTTTCTCGTGTCATAAGCCGCAGCAGTTTTCCTTTTTGCAAATACACTGGTCGAAAAACTCGCCGAAGAGCAGTCGTGCCTCTTCCCACGCCTTAGGGTTGATGCAGTAGCGCACCTTCGGCGTTTCCACCTCGCCCTGTATGAGCCCCGCAGCCTTCAGCTCCGCCAAGTGTTGCGATACTGTTGCCTTTGCTATCGGAAGTTCCTCGTGAATGTCTCCGAAGTAGCACTGCTCCTGTTTGGCAAGAAAACACATGATGGCAATGCGTGTCGGGTGTCCTAATGCCTTTGCATACCGCGCTGTGCGTTCTTGATTGACTGTATAGTTTTTCTTTGTCATTATTTTGCGATTACATTATTTGTTGTTCGCAAAATTACAAACAATATTTCAGTTGCATATAACAATTCTATGTTTTTTAACAGAATTACCATGCATTTAACGAATATTTTTAGTAATTTTGTCAGCGCAATATGTTGTATGCATATCTGCCATGTAATTAAAGAGAATATATTAAACAAAATACAGATATGAAAGTTTTATTGATAAATGGTAGTCCACGTGCAAATGGCAATACCTTCCTTGCGTTGAGCGAGGCTGCAAAAGTTTTGGAACAAAACGGAATAGAAACGGAGATTGTTCAGATTGGTGTAAAACCTATACGTGGTTGCATAGCCTGCGGACAGTGCAAGAGCAAGCAATTGGGGCGTTGTGTGTTCGATGATGACATTTGCAACCGCTTCGTTGAGAAACTTGATGGTACAGATGCACTTATTATCGGCTCGCCGGTATATTATGGTCAGCCCAACGGTAGCGTGCTTTCCCTCATACAACGTATGTTTTATTCTGCCGGCAGCAAGGTGGTGAACAAGCCTGCCGCAGCCGTGTGCGTTTGTCGTCGTGGTGGTGCCACTGCCGCCTATCAGACAATGAATATGCCGTTCCAGATGATGAACATGCCTGTAGTCACCTCACAATACTGGAATCTTGTTTATGGTCGTGAGGAAGGACAGGCGGCTCTCGATGCAGAGGGTATGCAGACTATGAGGACGATGGCTAACAATATGGCGTGGCTACTTAAAAAGATACACGCCAACGGCAATCCCGACTATCCAGAGCGTGAGGAATGGCAACCGACGCATTTTATAAGATAAGAGGGTGAATAAGATAGAGTGGGAGAAACGTACTGTCCGCAAGATGATTGACCTATATTGTCGTCATCATCTTAAACAGGAGAAAATGTCGGAGGAGTATGAACTTCTGGCAGAATATGCCTGTCAGCGTCTTGACCATTGCAAGTTTGGAGAAGAAAAGACACCCTGCGGAGAGTGTCCCGTCCATTGCTATGCTCCCCCAAAGCGTCAGCAGATTAGGGAAGTGATGCGCTGGGTAGGACCGAGGATGATACTATATAGTCCAAAGGATGCAATAGTACATATTTGGGAAAGCATCAAGATAGTATGCAAAAAGAACGTAGCAAGGCAGACTCGTATCGCAAGGCGGCATACGAAGGCGACGCAAAGGCAATGAACAACCTTGGCGTTTGCTATCATCGTGGTTTGGGCGTAAAGGAAAATCACCAAATGGCTTTTGAATGGTATGTAAAGGCTGCTTTGGCTGATGATGTGTATGGGTGCTTTAATGTTGGTGAGTGCTACTACAATGGTGATGGTGTGGAGCAGGATGCGGAGAAGGCATTCTTTTGGTATAAGAGGGCTGCAGAGAGGGGCGATATGCAGTCGCAGGTGAATGTGGCAAATGCCTACTATTTGGGAAACGGTGTTGAGTCAGACCACGCAAAGGCTTTCCATTGGTATCGTGAAGCTGCTTTCCAAGGTCATGTCCTGTCGCAGAAAAATTGCGGTGCTGCCTATTGGAATGGCGACGGAGTTGACAAGAACTTGGCGGAGTGTGCTTTCTGGTATGAGTTGGCTGCCAATGGTGGTGATGCCCAGGCTCAGTTTGTCACGGGCTGGTTTCTGATGACAGGCACGGGAGTGCCCCAAGACGAGAAGAAAGGGATGAAATGGATTCGCAAAGCCACGTTCCAATGCTACCAGCCTGCAATAGACTATTGCAAGGAACATGGATATAGATATTAGTCATTATAATCTATCTTAACTTGTTTTCGTGTTTCTCCCGTCAGCAGCCATCACGGTTACTATATATGCACTGAGCAGTACGAGGACGGCAGCCACGGGTTTGTCCCACGTAAGACGGTCCTGACCGATAATTATGGCGATGAACGAAGCTACCATAGGCTGCAGGTTGGTGTAGATGCTTACAGCCGTGGCACTGAGGCTTCGCATTGCAAAGGGTATGAGGAAATAGCCTAACACGGTAGCCAACAACACAATGAAAGCCATTTCCAAAGCACCGTCCCATCCAAATGTGGCAGCGCAATAGAGCCGCTGGTCTGCCAATTCGGGCAAAGCAATGGGAACAGTGACCAATGATGATATTAGAAAAACGTATTTCATCTGTGTCACTGGTGTATATTTCTGTGCCACCTTTCGTGTGATAATCATATATATAGCCCATGTGAGCAGGGTTAAAATTGCCAACATGATGCCTAACAGGTCATTAGTGCCAGAGCCTGACGACTGCCCCATAACCACCATAAGCACAGCACCTCCGATGCCTATCAGCACACCGACGAATTTCAAGCCAGTGATGCGCTCGCCGATAAACAATGCCGCCATGAGCATCACGGCTACCGGTGTCAGTGTGGCAATGAGTGAGAAGTAGACGGGACTTGTATAGTTCAGTGCCTCGGCGGTCAGCGTTTGTGACACTACGAATCCCATCAATCCGCCAAGCATAATAACCATCAGATCGCGACGCTCCACTTTCTCCGGCTTCATAAAGGCGGCTATTATCCAAAATACTACGGCTGCGCCTAAACTGCGGGTTGCCATATAAACCATAGGCGACACCCAGTTGTCAAGCAGCAGTTTGGTAATGGGTATGCCAAGACCGAATATTGTGTTGGCTAAAAGAATTGCTCCGTGAGCCTGTAACTTTGATGTATTTCTCATAATTTCATTCCAAGTCTTTGTTTATACTCCTCTTTGTCTTGCCAGTTCAATAGCTTCTTTCCCTGTCAGATGTTCAATGTCAAGGCGGATAGCCAACATTCGGGACAAGCCGTTTTCTATCTCACTATGCAAAGATTCGTCATTGTTTGGGTTATATCTGTTGCCGAGTAGTTTGATGGCTTCAAGTTTTTCTGTTTCGTCCTCAATAATGTGTACTCGTCCAAAAGCTATCATGCTACGGAAGAATGTGGTGTATTTCTCTGGTTTCACATTATCCTGGTCAATGACACAGAACGATGCTTTGTCGCAGTTTCTGATGGCATCAATCTTATGCCCGTTCAATGCACTGTGAAAATAAATTTTACCATCGGAATATACATAGCTGATAGGTACGGCGTATGGATAGCCATTGTCACCTAATACTGCCAATGTGCCGGAGGTTGCCCTTTGTAATATGCAGATACATTCTTGTTCGGAAAGTTGTTGGGCTTTCCGTCTCATTTCCCTGAATTCATTTTCCATTTGATTACTTTTCTTTAGTTGACGACAAACGTTTCAGTGCTGCTGCATCCAGTCGATATACCGTCCATTCCTTCAGTGGCACGGCTCCAAGAGATAGGTAGAAATCTATACTTGGCTTATTCCAGTTGAGGCATACCCATTCCATTCTTTTACAGTTATGCTCTCTTGCTGTCTTTACCAAATGTAGCAGTAGTGCCTTTCCATAGCCTTTGCCACGATATTCAGGCCATACGAAAAGGTCTTCTAAATATAGTCCTGAATGACCGATGAACGTAGAGAAATTATAGAAATAGAGTGCGAAGCCAACCTCGCGTCCGTTCACTACGGCAAATATTGCTTCTGCCCTGTGTTCATCAAACATCTCGCGTTCCAACACTTCTGCTGAAGCCACTACCTCGTTCTCCATTTTCTCATACTTGGCAATTCCTTTTATGAACTCTAATAGCAGTGGCACATCCTGCCGTTCCGCCTTTCTAATAACAATATTCTCTTTGTTGTCATTCATGAAAAACCGCTGGAACTCACTCTCAAAGTTGGGAGTAAGTACACCCTTGCCAATTGCTTCACGAATCTCCTTCATAGTCCATAATCGTCCGCCGTCAAGTTCATCTTTCGACGGACTTATCTCGCCGTCGTATGTCGTACGGTTTACATACACAAGTTCACGTTCCCGTTTGCTGTCGAACACATATTTGCCAACAAAAGTGGGAGTGAAATCCTTTATGCCAAGTTCCTCACGCACCTCACGTCGCAGGGCAGCTTCAGGCGATTCTCCATAGTCTATATGTCCGCCTACCGCTGTGTCCCACTTGCCCGGCTGAATGTCTTTCCATTCAGGGCGTTTCTGCAAATATACGTCGCCTGCGGAGTTGAACACGTGCAGATGCACCACTGTATGCAGCAGCCGCGACCCGTTATGACACTCTCCACGTGTGGCAGAGCCTATTACCGTTCCATTTTCATCTACTAAAGGGAATATCTCTTGCAAATTATCCTTCATTGTCTTTGTTGCTGTTTATTGTGCTTTCATTCTTATTGAATATTGTGATGCAAAGTTACAAACTAATTCCTAATATACCAAATAAATACAATCAAAAACTTACGCCCGAATCGAAAAAGTCTTATATTTAGCGAGCATCACTATATAAAAAATATTGTTAATTTTAGTTAGAACATTTTTGTATCATCTTTGTTTTATTTATCTTTGTAATTAAAATGGAGAACTACAACACCAAACAACAGGAAAAAGAAAATGGCACATAATGCGGAACTGCGCCGTGCGTGGCAGATAGTGGAAAGCACGGGCACGAACATTTTCCTTACAGGAAAGGCTGGTACGGGCAAGACAACGTTTTTGAGGACATTGAAGGAAAGGTCGCCAAAGCGTATGATTGTCGTTGCGCCGACGGGCATCGCTGCCATAAACGCAGGGGGTGTTACGATACACTCTTTTTTCCAGTTGCCATTGTCGCCATACGTGCCGGGCTCGTCGTTTCAGGCAGACGACAGTCAGCGGCGTTTTCGTTTCAGTAAGCAAAAGATAAACATAATACGCAGTATAGACCTGCTCGTGATTGATGAGATTTCTATGGTACGTGCTGACCTTCTCGATGCAGTGGATGATGCATTGAGAAGATTTCGCCGCAGTACACAGCCTTTTGGCGGAGTGCAGTTGTTGATGATTGGTGACTTGCAGCAACTTGCGCCAGTGGTGAAAGATGACGAGTTGGAGATGCTGAGCCGATACTACGACACGCTGTATTTTTTTGGCAGTCACGCCTTGCGTGAAACATCATACGCCACGATAGAACTGAAACAGGTGTACAGGCAAAGTGACGAGACTTTCTTGGAGATATTAAACAAGGTGCGAACTAACAATGTTGATGCAGCAACACTTGAAAAACTCAACTCGCGATACATTCCCAACTTCAATCCACCTGCGGAAGAGAACTATATACAGCTGACAACCCACAACAACCAAGCGCAAAACATAAACCGCATGAAACTGCTGGTGCTCGAAGGTACACAGCAAACGTTTGAGGCGGAGATAAAGGACAACTTCCCAGAATATTCCTATCCCACCGATGCCACGCTTACACTTAAAGTAGGTGCGCAGGTAATGTTTGTGAAAAACGATTCATCTGGAGCACATCGTTATTATAATGGTATGATAGGCACGATAACGGCATTCACTCCCGACGGTTTCAGAGTCAGTGACAAGGAACACGGTGAGGAAATAGATGTAACAAGGGAAATATGGACAAACAGCCGATATGTGCTTAACGAGGAAACAAAAGAGATTACGGAAGAGGTGGAAGGCACATTCTGCCAATATCCCGTGAAACTTGCTTGGGCAATAACGATACACAAGAGTCAGGGACTGACATTCGAGAAGGCAATAATAGATGCCCACTTGTCGTTTTCGCATGGGCAGACATACGTTGCCCTTTCGCGTTGCAAGACACTCGAAGGCATGGTATTGAGCGCGCCCATAACACCTATGGCAATAATCAATGATTCCGCGGTGCAGGCATTCACAGACGATATTCCAAACCATATTCCTGATGACACACAAATGTCTATGCTCAAGCACGAATATTTCACAACTCTGCTCAAGGAACTATTCGGTTTTGACCCAATGCTGCGCCTGCTCAACAGTGTTTACAACACTATGACTACTAATTTCCGCCGTCAGCAGGATTTCATACAGGCGTACGCGGAGCAGCAAAAACTTTTCTCGTCAGAGATACTGCCTATGGCGCAGAAGTTCGTGGCGTGGGCAGTGCCGCGCATTGTATCGAATAATCAATATGCCGATGATGCTACATTGCAGGAACAGGCAAGAAAAGGCTGTGCTATATTGGCAGACAAGTTGTTACCCTTGCAAGAACTATTGCGTCTTACCAATCCCACTACAGACAACAAGGTGCTGAAAAAGCGATTGGCAGATATGGTTGAGACACTTTTGCAGGAAGTAAACCTGAAGGAGAAAATTATGCACCACGTTGCCACGACTGGATTCTTTGTCAACGATTATCTGCGCCACAAGGCAATGTTCCTTATTGCAGACGACAAGGCGAAAGCCACCGGCAGCAAGAAGAAGCGTGCAACTAAAGCCATTAAGGAGCCAAAGCCGCCTAAGACTCCCACGCACGAAGTATCGTTCCAACTCTACAAGGAGGGTAAGGATGCCATGGAGATAGCGAGGATAAGAAACCTTAAACTCCCCACGATACACAGCCACTTAATAAAATATGTACGCGAAGGAGAAATAGAACTCTCCGAACTTATGCCGATGGAGCACATTATACTTGGCAGAAAAACGCTCGAAGCCTTAGGCATTAAGCGTGGTATGCAGTTGAAGGAGGCATACGATGTGTTGCGTGGCACGGTAAGTTACGACGAATTGCGTATGATACTCGAAACTATGGATATGTAATCATTCCGTCCTCAATCACAACTTCCTCTTCACGCAGCATTTCATCAAGTGCAGTGTTAATCAGTTCCGTAGGAATATCAAGCGACATTATATCCGTTATCTGACGAGGCTTTCCTTCATTGAGCAGTCCAAGTATTTTTGCTTTCGCATCGGCAATCTGCCCGTCGGAATGTCCGCTGCCTTTCGATGCAAGGCATACATCGCACTGTCGGCAGTCTTTCGTCTTTGTCTCTCCAAAGTATTCAAGCAACAGCCTGCTACGGCAGCGGTCATCACTCATTGCATAGCGCAGCATGGCATTAATGCGTTCGGTATACCGTTGCAGCCGGTCTTCGTATATCTCTTTTGGGAATATAAGATGCTCCGAATCCTCGCGCCGCTGCGTATAACGTATATATGGCGTGCTTTTTTCTGGGATAAAGTGTATTATGCGCTTTATATGCAACGAACGGAGCAGTTGGTACACCTCGTGCTTCTTCATATCAAGTTGCATGGCGAGGAAGTCTTCACTTATATAGCCGAAGTCACTGAACAGTCCGCCGTAGTTGCGCAGTAGGGTCACGATAAGTCGGTCTTCGTCCTTGTCGTTTCCGTCGAGGCGATATAGATGTTCCCTGTCTATCAGGAAGCGCACCCTTGCCTGTGTGTCTTGATTTTCAATGTAGTCTATGTAGCCGGCCCTTGCCAATATTGTAAGTGCCGAGTCGGCAGGCACGGGAAAATGCTTAAACGTATGGCAGAATTTATCAATGTCGAACTCGAATGTAGTACCCATGCCAGAGCCAATACCCACTTGATAGTAATACGCCAAATGGTCGTACACTTTTCTTATATACTCCTTTTCGGGGAATGTCTCTGATATGCGACGTTGCAGTTTTGCGTGGTCGCCTGCGTTGTATAGCAACACTGCGTATGCCTTGTTGCCGTCGCGTCCTGCTCGTCCTGCTTCCTGAAAATATGCCTCAATGCTGTCGGGGCAGTCGATGTGCACTACCACTCTCACGTCGGGCTTGTCTATACCCATTCCGAAAGCGTTTGTGGCAACCATTATGCGCGTCTTGTCGGCAATCCATGATTTCTGACGGTTGTCCTTTTCATAAAGTTCCAGCCCTGCGTGATAGAATGTTGCACTTACGCCACTGTCGCACAGCCACTGTGCTATCTCTTTCGTGCGCTTCCTGCTGCGTGCATACACTATGGCACTGCCTTGCACTCCTTGCAAAATGTGCAGAAGTTCTGCAAACTTGTCTTCTGCCTTTCGCACAACGTATGCCAGGTTTTTGCGCTCGAAACTCATTCTGAACACATTTTCCTCGGCAAACCCCAACCGCTGCTGTATGTCCTTCACCACAAGCGGTGTGGCTGTAGCGGTGAGTGCAAGTATTGCTGTGTCTGGAAACAGGCGGCGAATGTCGCCTATCTTCAAGTATGATGGTCGGAAATCATATCCCCATTGGCTTATGCAGTGTGCCTCGTCTACCGTGACAAGGCTCACGTTCACGTGCGACAGTTTTTTTATGAATGTCTCCGACATAAGCCGCTCTGGAGAAACGTATAATATCTTCACTCCGCCGAATATGGCGTTCTCCATTGTGGTGATGATAGTGTCGCGGCTCATTCCCGAATATATTGCAGCTGCCTTTATGCCGCGCCGCCTGAGGTTGAGCACTTGGTCTTTCATCAGTGCAATAAGCGGCGTTATTACAATGCATACGCCATCCATAGCCATTGCAGGCACTTGGAACGTTATCGACTTGCCGCCACCCGTGGGCATCAGTCCAAGCGTATCCTTTCCGCTGCATACGCTTTCGATAATATCCTCCTGGATGCCGCGAAAACTGTCGTAGCCCCAATATTGGCGTAATATTTTCCTATGTATACTGCTCACAAGGCTTTATGTCCTCTATCTGCAACTGCACCTCGCCGCGCTTATAACTGTTCTCCTCTATAACGTAGGCTATGTCGAAACTTCGCTTGCTCTTTATGTATCTCGCAAACGAACTCTGCCCGAAGGCGATGCCGTTCATCACGTTCGACGACTTGCTGTCCACAAGTTCCAGTTTAATATGCTCCTGATGCCTGCCCACTACCTTGCTTGTTCCGTAGTCGTAAACGCCTCTCGTGCAGAATATCGGCTTTGGATTGCACGGACCGTGTGGCATAAACTTCTTCAGGTCACCGAGCATCTTCTTCGTTATGTCCTTGAAGTCAATCTCTGCCTCAATGTCAAGTTGCGGATGAGTCTGCTCCTTGCGTATATTGCGGCTCACATATTCGTGGAAACGTTTGCAAAACTCTGGTATGTCCTTGCTCTTTATCGTCAGTCCTGCGGCGTAAGTATGTCCGCCGAAGTTTACCAGCAGGTCGCGGCAACTCTTCAGTGCGTCGTATATATCGAACCCGCCCACCGAGCGTGCCGAGCCTGTTGCCACTCCGTCTATTATCGTCATTACTATCGTTGGACGATAGTATATGTCGGTAAGCCTCGAAGCCACAATGCCTATCACTCCCTTGCTCCAGCCCTCGTCGTAGAGCACAATCGACTGCCTGTGCTGTTGCCCTTCCAGTCGTGCCACAATCTTGTTCGCCTCTTCGGTCATCTGCTTGTCCACGTCCTTGCGCATCTCATTGTAACCGTTCAGCCTGTCTGCATCCATGAGTGCCTTCGTAAAGTCGCGTTCAACGAGCAGTTCCACAGCCTCCTTGCCGTTCTGCATGCGTCCTGAAGCGTTTATCCTCGGACCAATCTTAAACACAAGGTCGTTCATATTTAGTTCCTTGCCCGTGAGACCGCAAACATCTATAATGGCTTTCAGTCCGATAGATGGGTTTTGGTTTATCTGTTTCAGTCCGTGAAACGCCAATATCCTGTTTTCGCCTGTCACTGGCACAAAGTCGCTGGCAATGCTCACCACGCAGAACTCCAACAACTGTATCAGCCTCGAAAACTGCAGTCCGTTGTTCTTTGCGAATGCCTGCATCAACTTGAAGCCTACACCGCAACCCGAAAGGTGTTTAAAGGGATAGGTGGAGTCGTGGCGCTTGGGATTCAGTATTGCCACGGCATCAGGCAGTTGCTCGTCCTCCGGCTCATGGTGGTCGCATATTATGAAGTCTATTCCCAGACTCTTTGCGTATGCAATTTCATCAAAAGCCTTTATTCCGCAGTCGAGCACGATAATAAGTTTTATACCCTTTTCGTTGGCATAGTCAATAGCACCGTGGCTCACTCCGTAGCCCTCCTCATAGCGGTCGGGAATGTAGTACTCAATATTTGAGTAGAATTGTTGCAGGAACTTATATACAAGAGCCACTGCTGTACAACCGTCAACATCGTAGTCGCCGTAGACCATTATGCGTTCCTTGCGCCCCATTGCATCATTGAGCCTGTCCACGGCAATGTCCATGTCGTTCATAAGGAAAGGGTCAATCAGGTCGTTCAGCATCGGGCGGAAAAACCTTTTTGCTGCCGATTCGGTCTTTATGCCTCTCCTTATAAGCAGGTCGGCAAGTATCGGGCTCATGCCTATTTTCTCGGCAAGTTCCTTAGCCTGCGCCAGTCTCTCGGGTGTAGCCGTTTCGTTGTTCCATTTAAATTGCATTATATTGTTTTTTTTAGTTTTCCTTCCAATGCCCACTATACGCCAAAGTATACAATGAGCACGTAAAATTACTAAAAAAAATGATATAGCAGCAATTACTGTCTGTTTTTTTAACAGATAGTAAATCTTGTTATAGAAAATTTATATTGAAAATATATTAAGTCGGACATAAAAAGGTGTGCCATTTACAAACAGCACACCTTCTTTTCATGTTTAAACTTAATTTATTCTCTCTCTTTCTTTTCTTAGTTGTTGTTGAGCAGACCGCGGTTTCTCATTGTTGCGTTGAGCAGCATGATGTACTTGCGATACTGGTTGGTGTTGAGGATATAGCTCATATATTTCAAATCCTTGTTTACAGCCAGTCTTACCATTTCGTTAACCTTGTCTTCGTCCTTTGCGTTAGCAGCGAACATCATCTCTGCGCAGAAGGTCTTGTGAAGGTCAGCAAACTGCTCTGTCTGCTCCTTGTTGAGCGAGAGGGCGCGCTGTATGCTTCTCATGTTTACGTCCATGTTGTAAAGCTCAACATTCTTTGTCTCTGCGTTCTCTGCAAATGTTGTTACCATGCAGAACATTGCCATCACTGTCAAAACAATCTTTTTCATCTCTCTTTTCCTTTCTCTCTTTAATTTTACGTCTTTTCTTTTTTCGTCTCTTGTCCTTGTCCAACCGAGGTTGTCAGGAACTCATTTCTTTGTTTTCACGGTGCAAAGGTACGGCGTTTTTTTTGTTCCTCCAAGACTTTTTTGTACTTTGTGTGCGAACACAAGGCTATTTTTGACCACAGTCAAGAATATTGGGAAAACTTGATTTAGAGCAAATGACGGAAAATTTATGCTATATTATATAATATGTATAGGGAATTATTTGTAAATTTGCAGGCAAACATAAAAAACATGCAATGTTTTGATAACATTGGTGTTAATATAGTGTGAATCATGACCGACAACAACAGACGACTGATAGCTGAAATAAAAAAAGGCAACCGACTGGCAATGCAGCAATTATATTGCCTGTCCGTAGGTCGTCTTACTGCCGCGTGCCAGCGTTATATCGCCAACGACGAGGATGTGAAAGATGTTTTGCAGGACAGCTACATAAAGATTTTCAAGGCGTTGGAAACCTTTGTACCGCAGAATGAGAACTCGCTCAACTCGTGGATGACAAAGATTGTGGCTAACGAGTCGCTGAACTTCCTGCGCAAACAACGGCGCGACGGATGGCTTACAACGGCAACCGACATTCTGCCCGAAGTACAGGATGAGGACGATGAACCAAACACACACGGTGTATCAGTTGAGGAATTGCACGAGATGCTAAGGCAGCTGCCCGACGGCTACAGGACGGTGATAAACCTGTATGTAATGGAGGAATATAGCCACAAGGAGATTGCAGAGATGCTCGGAATATCGGAATACACATCGGCATCGCAGCTTTTTCATGCCAAGCGTGCGTTGGCGAAGATGATAAACAAGAGGAGGAAAAGGAAATGAACGACAAGAAACCATGGACTGACGACTTGCGCGACAGATTGTCGCAATATGAAGCCAAGAACGTGCCGCAAGGATTGTGGGACGATATAGCAAAATCCCTTGACGCAAAGAAGGGTGGGGTGCTACCGTGGAGAAAGATTGCCTGTGCCGCGGCTGTTGTGGCGGCATTGTTTGGAGTCGGTGTTCTCTGGAATGCTAACGACGTTACCGGCAATAAGGAACAGCCTATGGTTGCAGAAATGCAAAAAGAGCCTATTACGCCTATAACCACAACAGAAGAGCGTGTTGATGAATCATTTGTACAACATGTTGCTATGAGCAATCGTGCTGCAAGCGCAGCTGTGCTGACAATGCGAAGGGAATACGAGGATTTTGTGCAGGAAGAAAAATCCCAAACTGTAACAAATGTTGAGCACGAAAGTGCAGACAGCAAAGTTACTGATACCGAAGCCACAAAAAGCATTGTCGTGAAGGAAAGCGGCAACGGAAAAAGTCTGCTTGCCGAAAACAAAGTGCAGTCTGCTGTGAAAGGGAAAGAAAGGCGCAGCGCAAATCATAGCGTTTCAATGACATTGTATGCTTCAAACCTTTCGTTATCGTCGGTTAGTCTTGGCAATATGCAGTCAGTACAGAACATGGTGTATATGGACTATGCTCCTATTGCCCCTTCCATGTCGCCGACTATCAATCCCCTGCGTGCTGTGGCATACAGTAATCGCAACGAGACGACCAAAACAGACGTAAAGCATCATCGCCCTATGAGCATTGGTGTGGGTGCGCGTTATTTCTTCAATAGTCACTGGGCTATAGAAAGCGGTGTTTCGTATTTGATGCTCGAAAGCGAAACGAAGTCGGGAAGTGACCATTCGTACACATATACCGACGAGAAGGTGAGATACATCGGCGTGCCTGTAGCGGTGGGCTATCAGTGGTTGGACACGAAACACCTTTCCGTTTACAGCAGCGTGGGTGTGCAAGCTAATTTTGGCATATCAGGAAAACAAGAAAACCAATATGTTGTTGACGAACAGCCTATAGGCGGAACGACTACAACAGATATAGAAAACATTCCTGTACAGTGGTCGTTGACTGCTGCAGCAGGATTGCAATATAACATTATGAAAAATTTTGGTATATATGCCGAGCCTGGAGTTGCGTATTACATAGACAACGGCTCGTCGTTGCAGACTTCCTACAGCGATAAGAAGTTGCCGTTGGTTTTCAACTTACGAATAGGACTGCGCTACGATTTGGGCAAGTAAACAGTTGGCAGGGAAACTTATAGTCCCTGCCAATAAAAGAACGTAGATTCCACTTTGTCTTCCAAATCGTCTGGCATATTGCAGAAGAAATCTATGCCTGTCTTTTTCTCCAACTCGTCTATCGACATTGCCGACTTACGTGCCAATGATTTCAGGTTTGCCTCACTTGTGTCTTTATAGTCCTTGTGTTCCATGAGGAATGCAATTCCTGTTACGTTATTGTCCTTTGTTCGCCTTACGCAAGCCATGAAATAATACTGTGGAACAACCATTTCAACGAGACTTCCATTTGTAGTGTAAAGTTGGCATGTGCCAATGGTCTTGTCTATTGTGCCACCCTTTACAACATACAGCGTATCGCCTGTCTGAGCACAAGGTCGCCCCCATTTGTCACGGCAGATATCTTCTATATATCCCCAATAGTCGCTGTTGAACGCACCAATCATAGGGCTTATGTTAGTCATATAAAAAGTCTGCTCGTTAGCCTCCTTACTATAATATCTCTCTGCGCTGCCCACAAGGTGACCGCGCTGGTATCCGTATTTGCTGAATGTCTGCACACGGTCATCCGGCAAGTGGCTTGCTATCTGATATTGCGGCATTCCGTCGAGTGCCGGGTCTGCTGCCCAAGCATCGCTGCGCGTGGTGTTGCGCTGTGCCGTCTTGGCATCATAGCGGTATGCCACCCAACGTGTGTGATACTTGTCGGTTACAAATTCCATACAGTAGTTTGTAGTGCCGTCAGCGAGTGTGTGGTTGATATATATTCCGTCACCTTTCAGATGCGGCACTTCCCATCCTTGCGCGTTTGGCTGTTGGTTTCTGTTCTTGTTTTGCACAGTGCTGTTGTTCTTGTCGTCTTCGCCGCAAGACACACATCCTGAGGCAAAGACGAGGAATATTGCAAGAAATGAAAATCTCTTCATAAATGCTATATTAATTGAATTGTTTGCTTTTGTGGTTTTAATTTCAGCGCAAAATTACAAAAAAAATTAATAACCTGCATTTGTTTACATATTTATTTTAATAATTGCAGGAAATGTCTTACTTTTGCACATATATATAAATGCGTCTTTTATGAAAGTCACCCTTTTGCAAACAGATATATGCTGGACTGACGTAGATGAAAACCTGCGTCGTGCCGAAGAAATGATTAATGTGGCAGACGATGCCGATTTGTTTATCCTGCCCGAAATGTTCAGTACGGGTTTTGTTACAGAACCTGTTGCTGCAGCCGAGCCTGTCGGTGGAAAGACTATGCAATGGCTAAAGGAAACGGCAGTGAAGAAAGGTTGTGCCTTGTGCGGAAGTGTCGCCGTAAACGATGGCGGCAGATTCTTCAACCGCCTTTATTTTGTTAAGCCCGACGGCACTGTGAACCATTACGACAAGCGCCACCTGTTTTCATACGGTGGTGAGCACAAGCATTTCACAGCAGGTGAAAAACGTGCGATTGTTGAGCATTGCGGAGTGAAGATATTGCTGCAAGTGTGCTACGACCTGCGTTTCCCTGTTTTCTCGCGCAACAATGCTGCCAATCCATACGACATGATAATATATGTGGCAAACTGGCCTGAAAGTCGCATTGATGTATGGAACACGCTGCTTAAAGCCCGTGCCATTGAAAACCAGTGTTATGTTGCAGGAGTGAACAGGGTAGGGGACGACCCTGTGTGCCACTATTCAGGCGGCACTGCCTTCATCGACCCATACGGCAAGATAATTGCCCGCTGTGCCGACAACCAACCTGATGCCATCTCTGCCGTCGTGGATATGGAAAGACTCATGGCTTTTCGCAAGAAGTTCCCAGTGTTGCAAGATGCAGACTGATAACTTTGTCCTCGCAAATCACTGTTTTACCGTTATTCCCACCGTTCCACTCTCTCCTATGCCAATGTCAGGCGCAGTGAGTGTGTCTTCGAGGCAGTATACAGCGACCTTTATGCCGTCTACCGTGACGAACTTTCCTTCGATATATATCGAAGGAAAGTTCCTTGGTGGCTTGAGCGGCTACGGATTATCGACTGCACGATCATAAACCTCTTCTCTAACCTCATCTTCAATGGCGTTGGCTGTCATCCTAGGACAGGTAGGAAGGAGGTATCAAGGTTCACGACAATAAACGAGTGTGTGCTGTCGCACATACACTTCAAAATCGACAACTACCAACGATTTTTTCATGCAGAGCCATCAAACTACACTACTAGCGACATTCTCACCATGGACAA
Source organism: Prevotella sp. (assembly GCA_022511075.1). Lineage (GTDB taxonomy): Bacteria > Bacteroidota > Bacteroidia > Bacteroidales > Bacteroidaceae > Prevotella. The sequence continues at coordinate 32,759 of JAFLSE010000010.1, read as the reverse complement.
GATCTTTTCTTGTGTATGGAAACAGTCACGATAAATATAAAATAAGCTGAACTTCATGAATAAAATAAATAAAGTTAATTTATTTTGTATTCCGCCGTATTTAGAGTAACTTTGCAGCAATTTTAATATATTAATATATTATGCCAGTAATATCAGTGCGCGGCCACGAAATGCCGGAGTCGCCAATAAGGAAACTTGCGCCCTTTGCTGCTGCAGCAAAAAAGCGCGGGATAAAGGTGTATCACCTGAACATTGGACAGCCCGACCTACCCACACCACAGGTGGGACTGGATGCATTGAAGACAATAGACCGCAATATCCTGGAATACTCGCCGTCGCAGGGATATCTCTCTTACAGGGAGAAACTTGTGGAGTATTACGGGAAATACAACATACAAGTGACTCCCGAGGACATAATAATAACATCGGGAGGAAGTGAGGCGATATTGTTTGCATTCCTTTCGTGCCTTAACCCGGGTGATGAAATTATCGTGCCCGAACCTGCATACGCCAACTATATGGCTTTCGCGATAAGTGCCGGAGCGAAGATTAGGACAATAGCCACAACTATAGAGGAAGGTTTCTCACTGCCGAAGGTGGAGAAGTTCGAGGAACTTATCAACGAACGCACACGAGCAATAATGATATGCAACCCGAACAACCCGACGGGATATCTATATACGCGCCGCGAGATGAACCAGATACGCGACCTCGTGAAAAAATACGACCTGTATCTGTTTTCAGACGAGGTGTATCGTGAGTATATCTATACTGGTTCGCCGTATATTTCAGTGTTCCATCTGGAAGGAATAGAGCAGAACACGATACTCATTGACTCCGTATCTAAGCGATATTCGGAATGCGGTATACGTATAGGTGCGCTGATAACGAAGAATGCAGAGGTGAGGCAGGCTGTGATGAAATTCTGCCAGGCACGCTTGTCGCCGCCGCTTATCGGTCAGATAGTGGCAGAGGCATCACTTGATGCACCCGAAGAATACTACCGTGACGTTTACGACGAGTATGTGGAGCGCAGGAAATGCCTTATCGACGGACTTAACCGCATACCGGGAGTATACTCGCCTATACCAATGGGAGCATTCTACACTGTGGCAAAACTGCCTGTAGATGATAGCGATAAGTTCTGCCGCTGGTGCTTGGAGGAATTCAACTATGAAGGCGAGACGGTGATGATGGCACCTGCATCGGGATTTTACACCACACCGGGAGCAGGAACAGACCAAGTGCGCATAGCATACGTGCTGAAAAAAGAAGACCTAATGCGTGCGCTCGTTGTATTGAGAAAGGCATTGGAGGCCTATCCAGGGAGAGTTATGGTGAGTGAGTAGTGATGAGTGTTTAGTTATTAGTGATTAGTGTTCAGGGATTAGATGATGTTACCACTTTTTCTTGCAAGAAGAATTTACGGCAGCGGCGACAAAAGCCAGAAGGTGAGCAAGCCAGCCATAAGCATAGCGACACTTGGCGTGGCTATAGGTCTTGCCGTAATGATTATTACGGTGAGTGTGGTGTTAGGATTCAAGCACACCATACGCGACAAGGCGATAGGCTTTGGCAGCCACATAAAGGTGGAGAACTTCCTGAGTATGCAAAGCAACGATTTCTATCCCATCTGCATAGACGACAGTATGATGAACGTGCTGAAAGGCATAGAAGGCGTGAAGCACGTGGAGCGCTATGCAATGACGCAAGGCATACTGAAGACTGACGACGATTTTCTTGGCATTGCATTCAAGGGCATAGGAGAGGAATATGACACTAAATTCCTGAAGGAGTATCTCGTGGAAGGTGAAATGCCGAAATTCAGCAATGAGAAAAGTTCAAACAAGATACTCATATCAAGGACTATTGCCAACAAACTGCACCTGAAGACTGGCGACAAGGTGTTTGCATATTTTGTGAACAACGAGGATGCGAGAGTGAGAAGATTTACGGTAAGCGGCATATACGAGACAAATATGTCGCACTTCGACCAGATATTGTGCATAACCGACTTGTACACCGTGACGAAACTGAATGCCTGGGAACCAGGGCAATGCTCAGGCGCGGAGATAACCATGAATGACTTCGACCGTCTTGACGAGGTAGCACAAAGAATGGTGGACAAGGTAAACCGAACATCCGACCACTACGGCAGCACATTCTCAACACAAACGATATTCGAGGCGTATCCGCAGATATTCACCTGGCTCGACTTGCTCGACATAAACGTGTGGATAATACTGGCACTGATGATATGCGTGGCAGGCTTCACAATGATTTCGGGACTGCTGATAATAATACTCGAACGCACGCAGATGATAGGAATACTAAAGGCTTTCGGCGCACGCAACTCAATGGTGCGCCACACATTCCTGTGGTTTGCCGTATTCATAATTGGCAGAGGACTGCTGCTTGGAAACATATTGGGGATAGGGCTGATTGCATTGCAGAAATATACGGGCATAGTATCGCTCGATGCACAAACATATTATGTAAGCAACGTGCCGGTGGAACTAAACATACCGCTGACCGTTGCAATAAACATTGCCACGCTGTTGATAAGCGTATTGGTGCTCGTGGCACCAAGTTATCTCGTGGCACATATCCAACCTTCAAAATCAATGAGATATGAATAATATTATCAATAATATTTCGATGATCGGTGAGATAGACACCGACATAAACAATCTGAAACGACAAACATATCCCGACGAAGTGCCATTGTTGGCACTGCGCAATATGGTGGTTATGCCCGGCGTGATAGCACCCATAACCATCAGCAGGGACGTGAGCCGCCGATTAGTGAAGATGGCAGACAAGAAACGCCTGATTATAGGTTGCGTTTGCCAGAAAGATGCCGACGTGGATGTGCCGACACTATCCGACTTATATAAATATGGTACGTACGCGCAAATAGCAAAAGTGATAGAATTGCCATTCGGCAACACTGTGGCAATTATCATCGGCATAGAGCGAATGACTATTTCGGAAATCACCGCCACACAGCCATATTTTATGGCAAAGACACAGCCTGCGCCAGAGTTGATGCCCGACAAGCACGACAGCGAGTTTAATGCAGGAATAGACGACCTGCGGACGGCTGCACGCGAATATATCCGCATTGACGAAGACACGCCGAACGAGGCTGGAATGTCGCTCGACACAATGACCGACGGGATTCAGTTGCTCAACTTCATCTGTGCCAACGTAGTGAAATCGGTGAGGGAGCGCCAACAACTGCTTGAGACGGACAACATAAAGGAGCGTATGCTCGGGGCACTGCGCGTGATAAACCGCGAGGTGGAGTTGCAGACATTGAAGATGAACATACGCAACAAGACCCATATGGACATTGCCGAGGAGCAGAAAAACTACTTCCTGCGCGAACAGATAAAGAAGATGAAAGCCGAAATGGGCGAGGATCGTGAGCCGCAGGAAAAGATTGAACTGAAAGAAAAGATGCAGGGCAAGAAATGGAGCAACGAGGTGATGCAGACATTTACCAAGGAACTGCAAAAACTCGACCAGTTGAATCCACAAAGCCCTGATTTCCAAATACAAGTGGCATATCTGCAAACGCTCGTAGGACTGCCGTGGGATGAGGTGAGTGAGGACAACCTCGACCTTACGCGTGCCGAAAAGGTGCTGAACAGGAACCACTACGGAATGGAAAAGGTGAAGGAACGCGTTTTAGAGTTCCTTGCCGTTCTGCAATTGCAACAAGAGAAATACGAAAACAGCAACAAGAGCGGCGAAAGACCCAAAACGCCGATAGTGTGTCTATACGGTCCTCCGGGAGTGGGCAAGACAAGTCTTGGCAAGAGCATTGCCGACGCACTGAAACGCAAATATGTAAGGATGTCGCTCGGCGGTCTGCACGATGAGAGCGAGATACGCGGACACCGCCGCACATATATAGGTGCAATGCCAGGACGAATAATAAAGAACATTCAGAAGGCAGGCACAAGCAATCCTGTGTTTGTGCTCGACGAGATAGACAAGGTTGTGCAAGGCACTGTACACGGCGACCCTGCATCAGCATTGCTCGAAGTGCTCGACCCTGAACAAAACAAGGCGTTCCACGACAACTACATAGACATTGACTACGACTTGTCGCGTGTGCTGTTCATAGCCACTGCCAACGACATATCGGGAATACCACGCCCATTGCTCGACCGTATGGAACTGATAGAGGTTTCTGGCTATACAACAGAGGAAAAAGCAGAGATAGCAAAGCGCCACCTGCTGAAACGTGAATTAAAGAACACCGGACTTGACACGGAAAAGGAATTGAGCGTAACAAAGAAAGCGATAGTAAAAATAATAGAGCAATACACAAGGGAGAGCGGAGTGCGCCAACTCGAGAAGCAGATAAACAAGGCTATGCGCAAGTTGGCATTGGAAAAGGTGAAAATGAAGCAGATGCCTTTCCTCTCCATACGCCCCGAAGAGGTAGAGACATTGCTCGGCAAGCCGCCATACTACCGCGACATATATCAGGGCAACGACTATGCAGGAGTGGTTACGGGACTTGCGTGGACAAGCGTGGGAGGCGAGATTCTTTTCATAGAGACAAGTCTGAGCAAAGGCAAAGGCTCGAAACTTACGATAACAGGTAATCTCGGCGACGTGATGAAAGAATCGGCAATGCTTGCGCTCGAATACGTAAAGGCACACGCCGACACGCTAAACATTGACTACCGAATATTCGACAACTGGAACATACACATACACGTACCCGAAGGGGCAACACCAAAGGACGGTCCGTCGGCAGGCATAACCATAGCCACGTCGATAGCCTCGGCACTCACGCAGCGCAAGGTGCGCAAGAACGTGGCAATGACGGGCGAGATAACACTGCGCGGAAAGGTTCTGCCTGTAGGCGGAATAAAGGAAAAGATACTTGCCGCCAAGCGTGCAGGAATTATGGACATAATGCTGTGCAAGGCCAACCGAAAGGATATTGAGGAGATTGCCGAGCAATATGTTAAGGGAGTAACTTTCCACTATGTGGAGAATGTTCAGGACGTGTGGAACTTTGCGCTCACCAATGAGATTGTTGACAATCCTGTGTGCTTGGAAATAAAAGACGAAAAGGAATGACGTTTGAACTTCAACACACCGACCCATATAGCGATGCGCGCACAGGCATAATAACTACCGACCACGGGCAGATAAAGACACCGATATTTATGCCTGTGGGTACTGTTGGCAGTGTTAAGGGCGTGCACTTCAGCGAACTACGTGAACAAGTGAAAGCGCAGATAATACTCGGCAACACATATCACCTGTATCTGCGACCAGGGCTTGACATACTGCAAAAGGCAGGAGGTCTGCACAAGTTTGGAGGTTGGGACCGCCCGATGCTCACCGACTCCGGTGGCTTTCAGGTGTTCTCGCTCACAGGCATACGCAAACTGCGCGAGGAAGGCTGTGAGTTTCGCAGTCACATAGACGGCTCAAAACACATATTCACACCCGAAAACGTGATGGATACCGAGCGCATAATAGGCGCGGACATCATAATGGCTTTCGACGAGTGCCCACCCGGACAAAGCGACCACAACTATGCAAAGAAAAGCCTCGGACTGACACAACGTTGGCTCGACCGTTGTATAAAACGATTTAATGAGACTGAACCGTTGTACGGACACAGCCAGAGTCTATTTCCGATAGTGCAAGGCTGCACGTTCAAGGATTTGCGCAGCGAGGCTGCAAAGTTCATTGCAGACAAAGGAGCAGACGGCAACGCCATTGGCGGACTTGCCGTAGGCGAACCAACCGAAGTGATGTATGAAATGATAGAGGTGGTAAACGCCATACTGCCAAAGGACAAGCCGCGATATCTGATGGGTGTGGGCACTCCGCAGAATATACTCGAGGCAATAGAGCGCGGAGTGGATATGTTCGACTGTGTAATGCCAACGCGCAACGGGCGCAACGCAATGCTTTTCACCTACGAGGGCACGATGAATATGAAGAACAAGAAATGGGAAGATGACTTTTCGCCCATTGACCCCGACGGCTGCATAACCGACCAAGTGTACACAAAGGCATACTTGCACCACCTGTTCAAGGCACAGGAACTGCTTGCAATGCAAATAGCATCAATACACAACCTCGCCTTCTACCTGCGACTCGTAACCGATGCACGCACGCACATAGAGCAGGGCGACTTTACACAATGGAAACGCTCGGTGATTGAAAATCTCGGAAGAAGAAGATGAGGGAAATAAAGATTTTCGGCAAGATAGGAAGAGGCTTAAAGAGAACGGGAAAGGCAATAAAAACCGCTCTCCGACCCCTGATGTTCATTAAGCGAATGGACAGATATATCATTGCTAAATTCATAGGAACATATTTCTTTGCCATTGCGCTGATTATATCAATATCAATTGTATTCGACGTAAACGAGAACCTGACGAAGTTCTCCAACTACCACGCACCGCTGCGTGCCATAGTGTTCGACTACTACGCCAACTTCGTACCCTATTTCGCAAATCTTTTCAGTCCGCTATTCGTATTCATCGCGGTGATATTCTTCACATCGAAACTGGCAGGAAACTCGGAGATAATAGCAATGCTCGCCTGCGGAATGAGTTTCAAGCGACTGTTGCGCCCCTATCTCATATCGGCGTTGCTCATTGCCGTACTCAACTTCTATCTCGGCTCATACGTCATACCAAAGGGTAACATAATAAGACAGAACTTTGAGTCGCAATACAAGAACAAGAAGAAGATTACCACAGCCAACAATGTGCAGTTGCAGGTGGACAAGGGCGTGATTGCATTCATACAGCAGTATGACGACAGGACAAAGACGGGCTACGGCTTTTCGCTCGACAAGTTTGAGAACAAGAAACTCGTGAGCCATATGACAGCAAGCGTGATACAATACGACACAATCAGCGACTCGCGCTATCACTGGCGATGCACCAACTACAAGATTCGCAGTCTCAAAGGAATGCGCGAGCACATAAAGAGCGGCAGCAAGATAGACACGATGATAGTAATGGAGCCAATGGACCTCGTGTTCTCGAAAGGACAGCAGGAAACATTCACAAGTCCGGAACTCCTGCGTTATATCTCAAAGCAGCAAGACAGAGGCTCAAGCAACGTTGTGCAATACCAAGTGGAATACCACAAGCGCATAGCCACATGTCTGGCATCATTTATTCTCACAATCATTGGCGCAAGCCTGTCATCGCGCAAACGCAAGGGCGGTATGGGACTCTATCTTGGCATTGGTCTTGCCCTCAGTTTCACATATATCCTTTTGCAGACGGTGAGCGCAACATTTGCAATCAACGCCAATACACCGCCAATGCTTGCCGCGTGGATTCCCAACATCATATACTTCTTCATAGCATACTATTGCTATAAGAAAGCGCCAAACTAATTACACATTAATTATATATAACACAATAAATGAAGTTTGAAGATACATACCTCAACGACAACATTCTTGACGCACTATATGATATGCACTTTGAGGACTGCACCCCGATACAAGAGGGATGCATTCCCCCGATTCTTGACTATCACGATGTGATGGGCATAGCGCAGACAGGCACGGGAAAGACCGCCGCCTATCTGCTGCCAATACTTTCGATGCTCGACGACGGAGGCTATCCTAAAGATGCCGTCAACTGCCTAATCATGGCTCCTACGCGCGAACTTGCGCAACAAATAGACCAGGCGATGCAAGGCTTCGGCTACTATCTTGAAGGAGTGAGCAGCGTGTGCGTCTATGGTGGTAACGACGGCAGTCGCTTCGACCAAGAAATGACAGGGCTGAGAATGGGTGCCGATGTTATCATTGCCACTCCCGGACGCTTGCTGAGCCACATACGTATGGGATATGTAGATTTGAGCCGCATAAGTTTCTTCGTTCTCGACGAGGCAGACAGAATGCTCGATATGGGTTTCAGTGACGACATATTGCAGATAGCAAAACTTCTGCCAAAGGACAGGCAGACAATAATGTTCTCTGCTACTATGCCCGACAAGATTCAACAACTGGCACGCACGCTGCTCAACGACCCAGTGGAGGTAAAGATTGCCGTAAGCAAGCCTGCCGAAAAGATACAGCAAAGTGCATATATCTGTCACGAGCCGCAGAAAATAAAGATATTGACACATCTTTTCGCCCAAGACCAACTAAACCGAGTGATAATCTTCTCCGGCAAGAAAAACAAGGTGAAAGATGTAACCCACGAACTGCAACGCCTTAAAATAAACTGCGGTGCAATGCACAGCGACCTCACGCAGCAGGAACGCGACGAAGTGATGCTTCAGTTCAAGGCAGGCAAGATTGATGTACTCGTAGCCACCGACATCGTTTCGCGAGGCATAGACATCGATGACATTCTAATGGTAATAAACTACGATGTGCCCCGTGATGCCGAAGACTACGTTCACCGCATAGGGCGCACGGCACGTGCCCAGCGCGACGGTGTTGCCATAACCTTCGTAAGTGAAAAGGACTTCAACTATTTCAACAAAATAGAGAAGTTTATCGGCAAGGAGATAACCAAGAACGCTATGCCGCCCGAACTCGGCGAAGCCCCCGAATATGTAATAAAGGAACGCAAGAAGAAAGACAAGTACGGCAAACGATATAAGGGCAAGAAACGCAGCGGATGCAAACGACGCCCAAATAAGAATGTCAGTCCATAGGATAGCGGACATCCCATTTACTACGCAAATCATCCATCAACTGCATTATGTACAGCGTTTCATTATGCGGCATTTCACGAGGTTCAAGCAACTCGTCTATGAGAGCCTGGCGACAGGCGATGAACTGATACTCGTAACCTGTTATCTGTTTAGGTACATAGATGTCTTCCACAAACTCACGGTCGTGAGTGTTTACGGTTATCTTTTGCGGATTGTTTATGTTGTCAATTATCAGGTTGCCTTCCGAACCGGCAATAACGCCGATATTGTCGCCAACGCAGCAGGCTGACGACTGCACGTTAGCCAAAATGCCGTCTTTAAGAATTATTGTGATGGCATTGGTAAGGTCCATACCCGTATCAGACTTTACACAGTGTCCGTCAATGCTTTGGATATCGGCATCAGTGAACATACGCACGAAGTTGAGGGCGTAGACTCCCAAATCGAGCAAAGCTCCGCCGCAAAGTTCGGGACGCATTATGCGCAGCTTGTTGCCCATAGAATAGCCCAATGTAGCCGTGATAAGACGCGGTATGCCAATGCGTCCCTCGGCAATAAGATTCCTTACGATACCGAGAGCCGGCTGATAGCGCGTCCATATAGCTTCTGCCAAAAACACCTTGCGCTCATGGGCAAGAGCAACGATTTCCTTTGATTGCCGAAGATTTGCCATAAAAGCCTTTTCCACCAGACAGGGTTTGTCTGCCAATAATGCTTCACGGGTTACGTCGTAGTGATGGGAGTGGGGTGTGGCAACATATATTAAATCGACATCGGGGTCGTTTATCACTTCTGTGTACGAGCCATAAGCCTTTGCAATGTTCCATTTTTCAGCAAAGGCATCGGCTTTGTCCTTCGACCGTGAACCGATGGCGTATGCCATACAATCGTTCAGACCGTTAAGTGTTATTGCTGCCTTTTCGGCTATCCATCCGGCACCGATAATGCCGACACGCATAATATTGTCTTGTTTCATATAAATGTATGTATACTAATTATTTAACTACAAAATCCAACTTCTGCAAATCCTTGTCGAGAGATGACGTGCCATATAGTATATGGTAACGCCCAGGGCGGATTGCCAACTCGTCGATGTGCTCGTCGTAATACTCGAAAGCCTCGTCGTCGAGAGTAATCTCGGCAATACCCGTTTCTCCTGCTTTCAGGTTCAGTTTCTGGAATCCCTTCAATGCCTTGATGGGTACACCTGCATTGTTGAGAGCTTTCACGTATACCTGCACGGTTTCAGTACCCTCACGTTTTCCTGTGTTGGTTACGGGAACGGACAAAGTAACCTTTCCGCCCTGCTTCATTGATTTTGCAGAGAGTTTTCCTTTGCCTATTGTGAAAGTGGTGTAGCTCAAGCCATAGCCAAAGGCATATTGTGGCTGTCCCTTGAAATAACGATAGGTGCGGTTTGCCATACTATAGTCGAGGAAATCGGGCAGGTCGTCGGTAGAACGATAGAAGGTGACAGGAAGTTTGCCTCCCGGATTATAGTCGCCAAAGAGGACATCGGCAAGTGCTCGTGAGCCTCCCTGACCTGCATACCATGCCTGCAACAGAGCATCGTACTCGCCCTCAACGCTGCCAAAGGCAATGGCAGAACCAGAGCAGTTGACAAAGACAACAGGGCGACCAGTGGCGTGCATAGCACGGAGCAGACGCTGTTGCACCTTCGGCAGTTCGATGTCTGCCTTGTCGCCTCCCTCGCCCTCCATTTGTGCAGAGATTCCGCCAATGACAATAATCACGTCGGCATTCTTTGCCACTTCTGCCAATGGGGCAAAGTCAACCAAGTTGCGCTCGCAGATGTCGCCACGGAGCATTGCAAACTGACCGTTACCCCGACGATATTCTATCACTACATCATAGGTCTCGCCTTCCTTTACAGGGAACGACTTATACTGCATTGAGCGATGAAAATAGCCGCCGCGCGGAAGATGTGGCTTGGCTGTCTCAATTACCTCGCCGTTGACTTTCATCACATATCCGTTGTCAGATGTCAGCGAATATTTCATTTCGCCGGTGAAGGTAGCCTTATATTTGCCACTGACACGCACCGACAACGAATCGTTGTTCACGCCCTCGGCAAAGCCCCATGCACCAAAGGTGGTGAATGCAAGTTCCTTGTAATAATCTGTCTTGACAGGCTCGCCTTGCAGATTTCTGTTGTTCCAGAACTCCACTAATGCACCCTTCCCGTCGTTAAAGTCATGCAGATGGTGTATTGTCTGATATTCGTCATTAAGCTCGCACGCTTTCTTATAGATGATGTTTGCTCCCGGTACGGCTGTCTTTATACCTTCCAACAGACTGTGCTGATGCTCCTTGGTAGGTGTGCCGCCATAGTTGCCGTTAAGCAGTTCCACATCGTCAGCATTAGGACCTACCACGGCAATAGTCTTGACATCCTTCGATAGTGGCAGCACGTTTTTGTTTTCCAGCAACACCATCGACTCGCGGGCAGCTTGAATGGCAAGTTCGTTATTCTGCTCACTGCTGATGACCTCCTGCCCGAGACCAGCCCAAGGCAGACGGTTGGCAGGATCGAACATACCGAGTTCCATACGTCCGTAGAGAGTCTTGCGGAGATGTTGGTCGAGGTCAGACTCCTGAATCATTCCTTTCTCCAAGCCCTCGGTCAGCGTCATAAACACCTTTCCGCACTCTAAGTCAGTGCCGTTGAGTACAGCATCTATGCTGGCAGACAATGGGTCTTTGTGAGTCTCGTGCTGCCCTTTGTTATAGAAATTGTTGATAGCATCACAGTCGGTAACCACCAATCCGTCGTAACCCCACTTGTTGCGCAGTATGTCGATAAGCAGACGGTCGCTCGTGCAGCATGGCTTGCTCTCAAATCGCTGGTAGGCACACATCACCTCTCGCACGTTTCCTTTCTTTACCAATGCCTTGAAGGCAGGGAGATATGTCTCCCAAAGGTCGCGGTTGGTAGGCTCTACATTCATTGAGTGGCGCAATGGTTCAGGTCCGCTGTGCACGGCATAGTGCTTGGCACAGGCGTGAGTCTTGAAATAATGGCTGTCGCTGCCTTGCATTCCCAATACTGTCTGCACACCCAGTACAGCGTTCAGATAGGGGTCTTCGCCACAGGTCTCTTGTCCTCGTCCCCAACGTGGGTCACGGAAGATGTTCACATTCGGACACCAGAATGTCAATTCTGGATTGCCGGGATAATATATCTCGCCCATCGGCACATTAAATATATTATGATCGCTGCGGTTCCAGTTGGCACGAGCTTCATCAGAAACGGTAGAGAACACATCGTAGACCAACTTCTCATTAAAGGCAGCAGCCATGCCGATAGGTTGCGGATAGACGGTGTAACCATTCTGACGGACGCCGTGGCAAGCCTCACTCCACCAATTATATGATGGAATGCCGAGACGGTCGACGGAGGCTGACTTGTTCATCATCAAGCCCACTTTCTCCTTTGGAGTCAGTTGGGAAATAAGGTCCTCCACGCGCTCTTCATACGACAATTCTGGGTTTTGGAAAGAATATTGATATTGTGCTGGCTCTTTGCCAATGTGCAGTAACAGGTCTACCAATGCCTGTCGGCGTTGTGTCCACGTAGGATAGTCGTCGGCACGGAGAACATTCACCTTTAATCCTGTGCTTTGCTGCAAGTTCTCTATTGTGCTCGTCGTTATTATGCAGGGCTTTGTCTTGCCTTCAGCAAGCAGTCGGTCGGCAATGGCATCGGCTCCGCCAACCTTAAACCAGCTTTCCATTGTGTCGTCCTTGCCGGACACAAGTTGTATGAGTGCAGGCATTGCATAGTCGCTTGACTTTGGAGACGCATACCATGCCTCCTGACGACCTATAAAATAGCTTACACGGCCGTGGGCGATGTTTCCTTGCGAGGCGAAATTGTAAGGCGACAGCGGATTGTCGGCAATGCTATATTTAAAGCCCTTATCGGGGGACAGATACATATTTTGAGGGTCAGCCACGCGTGTGCCGTCAACTACAAAGCAATACTTGAAGGTGTCAAAAAGATGGTCTGTCAGTACGATGCTCCAAACACCGTCGTCATCTTTCTTCATCTGCAAAGGCTCTGGCTGCATCTCGCACTCCAACTCCACCTTTTGGGCATCGGGAGCCTTCATCCTAAAGGTGATACTATGCTCTGTATATTCCGGTGATATGATAGGCTTGGGGAATAAGCGTGCCATTACGCCCGGAGTGAACTGCGGCTCTTTGCCTGTTTTTGCAAGGGCGGGCTTTCCTTCCCTCATTGCAGCCTCTGCTGCCTCTTTGTTGAAAAGCAGTGGCAATGTCTTTGCCAAGAAATATTTGGCATTCATCCAAGTGTGACCGTATTTGTCAGTTGTAAACTCCTTCACCGAGCGAATACCTTTTTTGTCCAAAAACTCCATATAGTCACGGGCATTGCCATAGAGAAAATCGTCTGTGCCTACACCCAGCCAAAACAGGTTTATCTTTTTGTTGGTATTTGCTGCATTATCGTAAACATTGGGAATGTCCGTAGAGGTGAATGAACTGTAGGAACAAAGATATGAAAATTTGTCGAGATGGCTCAAACCGTTGTATAGTGCCTGATTGCCGCCACGTGAGAAACCTCCTATGGCACGATGGTCTGCATCGTTTATTGTGCGATAGTTTTTTTCGATATAAGGCATCAGGTCGTTAATCAGGTCGTTGCTGAAAACATCGCCTCCAAAACGCGTCTGGGGCATACCGAGGCTGTCTTGTCTTGAAGGCAACAGCTTGTATGGATTGCCATAAGGTAGCACTACAATCATTTCCTGTGCCGCTTTCTCTGCTAATAGGTTATCCAAGATATAGTTCAAGCGTCCTACTTTGTAGTATACCTCTTCCGTATCAGTAGTTCCGCTAATCAGATAGAACACAGGATATTTCTTATCCTTGTCTGTGATATAGTTTGGTGGCAAGTAGACAATGGCATTGTTCGTGCCTCCAAGACTTTTCGAAAAGTAATGTATATACTCCAAACATCCGTGAGGCACGTTCTTGACATCGTGTGGCAAAGCACCTTTGCTACTGGGAATCTCAAGCAAACTGCTCTTAAAACCCTCGTTTGGGAAATATTGTGGATTTTCAGGGTCCATCACGCTCACACCGTCCACAATGAAACAATAGGGATAAAGGTCGGGTGCCGCAGATTCAACGGTTGCTGTCCACAGTCCTGTCTTTGCGTCACGTTTCATCTCCTTGCGACCTGCAAACTGCACGTCAACCAACACAGTCTTTGCATTATCGTTCTTATAGTTGAAGGTCACTGTTCCGTTGTCATTGCATATCACAGAACTTTGCTGTGCCCAGCCATTGCCAGCCAATAACACAGCCAACGCTATTAAGGCTTTTCTCATTCCTTTCATATTTGTGTGATGTCTATAATGGTTTTAAGTTTCTTCATATCATCTGCAAAGATACGAAAAAACTTAAAACAATATTACCCCCTTTATAACGAAAAACGATAAATGCAACACTAACGAAAGAGAATGATACAATTAACAGCAAGTCTACTTCGTCAGATTGCCAAGTATGTCGCGGGTGAGTTCCTTTGTTATTGTGCGTGTGGCGGCAGAAGTGGCATTCTTTACAACCCTGCCTGTCTTTGACGTGGTCGATTTTGTCTTCTTGCCTGTTACCTTGTCACTCACAATGGTGCCGAGAATAGCTGCGATGGTTGAGGTTACGGCTGTGATGACTGCCTTTAGGACTTTCGACATGATGCCCGAATTCTTTTTCTCTTCCTTTGCCTTCTTGCCCTTGCCTTTAGCTTTGGTTTCGGTCTCTTCGCCTTCTTCTGCAGCTGCGGCTTCTTCAGCCTCTCTTATCAGTATTTCGTAGGCACTCTCACGGTCAATCATCTTGTCGTATTTGCCATAGATGCGGCTTTGCTTTATGATGTCGAGGCGTTGTCCTTCGGTCACAGCACCTATTTGCGACAACGGGAAAAGTATTTTTGCACGTTCTACAATGGAAGGCGCACCTTTCTCGTCGAGAAAACTAACGAGGGCTTCTCCCGTCTCAAGGTTCATAATGGCTTCATCGGTCTTGAAGGAAGGGTTTGCACGGAAGGTATCGGCTGCCGTCTTAACAGCCTTCTGGTCTTTTGGTGTGTAGGCACGAAGGGCATGCTGCACACGGTTGCCCAACTGTCCGAGGATGTTCTCTGGAATGTCGGTGGGGCTTTGGCTTATGAAATAAATACCCACTCCTTTTGAGCGGATAAGACGGATTACTTGTTCTATCTTGTCGAGCAGTGCCTTAGATGTGCCTTCAAACAGCATGTGTGCCTCGTCGAAGAAGAACACGAGTTTTGGCTGTTCCATATCTCCGACTTCGGGCAGAGTGCTGTAGAGTTCGGAGAGAAGCCATAGCAGGAAGGTGCTGTAGAGTTTTGGTTGCATCATGAGTTTGTCGGCAGCGAGCACGTTCATAACGCCTTTTCCGCCTTCGGTCTGCATAAGGTCGTAGATGTCGAACGAAGGTTCACCGAAAAACTTGTCTGCACCTTGGTTCTCTAATTGCAGGAGTGCACGTTGTATTGCCCCGACGCTTGCCGACGACACATTGCCGTACTTCGAGGTGTATTCTTTGGCGTGCTTCGACACATAGTCGAGCATGGAACGCAGGTCTTTGAGGTCGAGAATCAGCAAACCTTGCTCATCTGCTATGCGGAATACAATGTTCAGTACACCATCTTGTGTCTCATTGAGTTGCAGGAGGCGCGAGAGCAGTTGCGGTCCCATTTGCGATATTGTGGCACGCATAGGATGTCCCTGTTCACCATATACATCGAAGAAACGTACCGGGCATGCCTGAAACTCAGGATTCTCAATGCCGAACTCTGACAGTCGCTTCTCTATGAATCCTGACATCTTTCCTGCCTGTGAAATGCCTGAAAGGTCGCCTTTCATATCTGCCATAAAGCAGGGAATGCCTGCCTGACAAAACGATTCAGCCATCACTTGTAGCGTGACGGTCTTTCCTGTACCAGTGGCACCGGCAATGAGGCCATGCCTGTTAGCCATCTTTCCGTTAATACTCAATGCTCCATTCGTGCAATGGGCTATATGCAGCCCGCGTTCTTTGTCGTACATTCTTCTATATGTTTTTTATAATCTTCTGCGAGTGCAAAAATACTAATTTTCTTTCATATAACCAAATAAACAACATTTTAAAACTTATAAAAACATAATTAAATAAAATTGTCCTTTCGTCTTAAATAATGTAAATAGGGATTCATGTCCCAATGCACATCGTCTCAATTTCCAACGCATATAGAAGCGATGATCATTGCATTTACCTTCAATTGCTGTTGCACCCAGCTTCGTTTGCAGGTGAAGCCGCAAGCACCAGGGTAGGACATATCCCAAAAGACAAAACGCCACTTTACCACATTAAAGAGGTTCCACATTGCATGAGTGGACGCATCCTAAATTGCTTATATATACTGTTATAAAAATACTTACATTCTGTAACTTATATCTAACCGACATACACCAAACAATTAAAGGCAAATCTTCTTAAAAAACATTAACCTAAATGCAAATATGTTTTATAATTTCGGTTTTTTCAATAAAATTTGTTACCTTTGCAGGAAATATTAAACAAATTTAAACTTATAACTAAAAAACAAAATCAAATGAAGAAGTATTTCAATCTATTGCTTCTCTGTATGTTATTCCCTGCTGCAGCGTTTGCCGGTGCGTGGGACACTGAATACAAGCAGATAGAGCAAAGTATCCAACAGCCGGCATTTAAAGACAAGGAGTTTAATATAACCAAATATGGTGCGTCTGTGAAGGCTACGGCTGCCAAAAACCAAAAGGCGATAAACAAGGCTATTGCTGCGTGCAACAAGGCTGGCGGCGGCAAGGTGGTTGTGCCTGCAGGCAAGTGGAACACGGGTGCAATCACGCTTATGAGCAACGTGAACCTCGTGGTGAACAAGGGCGCTGAACTGATATTTGCATTCGACCGCGACCTCTATCCGTTGGTTTACACACGTTGGGAAGGTCTCGACGTGATGAACTACCAGCCATGTATCTATGCCATTGACTGCGAGAACATAGGTCTTACGGGCGAGGGCATCGTAAACGGTAACGGCAGCAACGAGCGTTGGTGGTATATGAAAGGCAACAAGGAGCACGGCTACAAGGACGGTGTTGACGAGTGGCAGGGAACTGCAAGCAAGGGAACACGCGCCGAGTTGCTGAAGATGAGCGACAACCAGGTGCCCGTGGCAGAGCGCATATTCGGTAAGGGCAAGGGCTTGCGTCCGCAACTCGTGAACTTCGTGCGTTGCGAAAAGGTGCTTATAGAGGGTGTTGAATTGCTCAACTCACCATTCTGGGTGATGCATCCATTGCTTTGCAAGAATGTAACTGTAAGAAACGTGAAGGTTTACAACGAAGGTCCTAACGGTGACGGCTGCGACCCTGAGTCGTGCGAGAACGTGCTGATAGAAGGCTGTACATTCCACACTGGCGACGACTGCATTGCCTTGAAGAGCGGACGCAATGCCGATGGTTTGCGTGCAAACATTCCTTGCAAGAACATCATAGTACGTAAGTGTATTATGGAAGACGGACACGGCGGAGTAGTTGTAGGCAGCGAGATTTCTGGCGGTTGTGACTATGTGTTTGCAGAGGACTGCAAGATGGACTCTCCAAATCTCGACCGTGTGCTGCGCATTAAGACCAACACCTGCCGCGGCGGTATAATACAGAATGTGTATATGCGCAACATAGAGGTTGGACAGTGCAAGGAAGCCGTGATGCGCATCAACTTGGTTTACGAGCCAAACGAGATTGCAGAGCGCGGACACATTCCTACCGTTCGCAACATATTCATGGAGAACGTAACGTGCCAAAAGTCAAAGCATGGTGTGCTTATCAATGGTCTTGAAGAAGAGGATCAGGTGTATAACGTTCATGTGAAGAATTGTACGTTCAATGGTCTTGGTGCCGACCCAATAAAGGCTACAGGCAAGAGCCACGACATATATTTTGAGAATCTTACAACGAATTGGAAATAAAACGCTATGAAGAAAATAACTTTTCTGCTTGCAGTGCTGCTTTCTCCGCTGGCAATCTTTGCCGACGGCTGGGATGATGCCCTGTATAGGCAAATAGAGTCGCGAATAGTTGCCCCTACATTCAAGGAGCAGACATTCAATATAACGAAGTATGGCGCATCGCCAAATGCTACGGCTGCCAAAAACCAGCAGGCGATAAACAAGGCAATACTTACTTGTTCGCTTAAAGGCGGCGGTAAGGTGATTGTGCCTGCCGGTACTTATATGACAGGTGCCATAACGCTGAAGAGCAACGTGAACTTGGTGCTTGAGAAAGATGCTACACTGAAATTTGCGTTCGAGCCTGAACTCTATCCGTTGGTGCGCACGCGCTATGAGGGTCTGGACTGCTATAACTATTCTCCCTGCATCTATTCATACGATGCAAAGAACATTGGTATCACGGGTGAGGGAACGATAGACGGCAATGGTAGCAAATATACTTTCTGGCAGTGGACGGGCGAGGAACATTACGGCTATAACCCGGAAAAAGCGAAAGAGAACTGCAGATATCCTGCGGAGGGTGAGACATTGGGATGGCGTGCTCGCTTGCAGCAGATGTGTGAGGACAACACTCCGATAGACCAGCGTAAGTTTGGTATGGGCAAGGGATTGCGCATGCAACTCGTAAACATTGTGAACTCGGAGAATATAATCATTGACGGTGTTACGATGATTAACTCACCATTCTGGGTGATGCACCCATTGTTCTCGAAGAACATCACAGTGCGCAACGTGAAGGTATACAACGAAGGTCCTAACGGCGACGGCTGCGACCCTGAGTCGTGCGAGGACGTGCTGATAGAGAACTGTGTGTTTCATACGGGCGACGACTGCATAGCAATAAAGAGCGGTCGCAATGCTGACGGAAGGCGCGATGGCAGACCAAGCAAGAACATCATCGTGCGTGGTTGCGTGATGGAGGACGGACACGGCGGTGTGGTTATCGGTTCTGAGATTGCTGCCGGTTGTAGCAACGTGTTCGTGGAGAACTGCAAGATGGACTCACCGAAACTTGACAGAATACTGCGCATTAAGACAAACTCTTGCCGCGGCGGTATTACGGAGAATGTGTTTATGCGCAACGTTGAGGTAGGGCAGTGCAAGGAAGCCGTTATGCGCATCAATCTGAACTATCAGCCTAACGAGGCTGCCGAGCGTGGTCACAACCCAACGGTACGCAACGTGTGGATGGAGAACGTAACGTGTCAGAAGTCAAAGTATGGCGTGTTGCTCAACGGTCTTGAAGACGCGAGTCAGATTTACAATATTAATATAAAGAACTGTCATTTTAATGGTGTGCAGGATGCGCCTGTGATGCGTACAGGTTTGAGTCACGACCTGCATTTTGAAAACCTGTATGTAAACGACAAACTCGTGCTTATTGAAAAGCCTTACAAGACTTATAGCGAGTGGCTGACATACAGCGAGATGAAGCGTGTGCCAGAGTCGTATATGCTTGACTTTGCCACACAGCCAAAATGGAGCTATGTGATGGGTATCGAACTTGAGGCTATGCTCGACACATACTTGGCTCACGGCGGTGATGCAATAAAGGACTATTGCCAGGCTTACACCGATAAGATGATAGATGCCAACGGCAATATTCTCACATACAAGATTGAGGACTATAACCTCGACCAGATTCGCACAGGTCATTTCGTGGCGCGTATGTATGAACTTTATCCTGAGGCAAAGAACAAGACTGCACTTGAGACACTTATGCTGCAACTTAAAAAGCAGCCGCGTACAAAGGAAGGTGTGTACTGGCATAAGGCAATCTATTCTTATCAGGTGTGGCTCGATGGTATCTTTATGGGACTGCCTTTCCACGCCCTTACAGCCAATATGTTCCTGAAGGACAAGCAGGCAAAGAAAATCTACGATGATGCCGTGAACCAAATAAAGAAGACCTACGAACGCACATACGACCCGACTACAGGACTTAACCGCCATGCTTGGGACGAGACGCGCGAAATGTTCTGGTCTGACAAGGAAACAGGATTGTCGCAGCACTGCTGGGGACGTGCACAGGGTTGGTACACAATGGCACTCATTGAGTTGCTCGATGCACTGCCAGAGAATTATGCCCGTCGCCAAGAGGTGATAGACCTCGTGCAGAAAGACCTTGCCGCCGTGGTTAAGTGGCAGGACAAGGAGACAGGTCTGTGGTATCAGGTGATGGATGCTCCGGGACGTGAGGGCAACTATCTTGAATCAACCTGCTCTTCGATGTTTGCATACGCACTGCTGAAGGCTGCCCGTAAGGGATATGTAGGCGAGGAGTTCTGCGAGGCAGGCGTAAAGGCTTACAAGGGAATTATCAACAACTTTATTGAGGTTAATCCCGACAAGACCATTTCGCTCACAAAGTGCTGCGAGGTGGCTGGTCTCGGTCCTGGCGTAAGCGCAAAGGTTCTGAAGGCTGCTCCGAAAGTTAAGGAGAACAAGCGTCGCGACGGCTCTTTCAACTACTACATCAGTGAGCCTGTGCGTGCTAACGATGCCAAGGGTGTTGGTCCGTTTATTTGGGCTTCTCTCGAAATGGAACAGATGGGATGGAACACCAATAGTGAATATTAATAAAATATTATATATGAAGAAATTAACAATAACATTTTTATCAGTCGTTGCACTTAGTACAACGGCTGTTGCGCAGGAAAAAGTTCCTGCATTCCCTGGCGCAGAAGGTCACGGGCGCTATGTAACAGGTGGACGAGCTGCTGACGGAACAACTAAAGTCTACCATGTAACCCGATTGGAAGATGATAGCAAGGAAGGCTCTCTTCGTTGGGCTTTGTCCCAGCCTGGTCCTCGTACAATAGTTTTTGACGTTAGTGGATATATTGACTTGAAAAGTGATTTAGGTGTATCTTCCAACACAACTATCGCAGGACAGACTGCGCCAGGCGAAGGAATAACATTGCGTTATCGTACGCTGGTTTTAACCAATTGTGATAATGTTATAATACGTTATATACGTGTACGTCGCTCTCAAGTGAAAGATGTAAATGACGGAGCTGATGCAACGTGGGGACGTTGGCACAAGAATATCATCCTTGACCACTGTTCGTTCTCTTGGAGTATAGACGAAGTTGCGTCGTTCTACGACAACATGAACTTTACAATGCAGTGGTGTAATGTTACAGAAGCTCTTGCAAATGCAGGTCATTCCAAGAGTGCACATAGCTATGGAGGCATTTGGGGTGGAAAAGATGTATCATTCCATCACAATTTCATTGCCCATGTACAGAATCGTGCCCCGCGTTTCAATGGTGCACGCTATAATTGGACAGGTTATGATAAAACAAAATATAAACATACCATAGAAGCAGAACGTGTGGATTTTCGCAACTGTGTAATGTATAACTGGGGAAATGGTAATGGTTGTTATGGTGGTCCTGGTGGTGGTTATGTTAATATTGTGAACAACTATTACAAGGCTGGTCCTGGAACTAAGAATACGACACGCATAACGCAGATAAGTGTTGCAGGAAGTACAAAATCAACAGAAGATAATAATTTCCCTAATTATGCAAGTCGTTACTATATTAATGGTAACTATGTTACAGCAGCATCTAAGCCAGAAAATTATGATTGGACAGATATGAATTCAAAACATATTGATGGGAAAGAAAGACTTTCTCTGATAAATGGTGAGTATTATATCGTTGATGAAAACCATTATTTCGGCGCAAATGAAAAGTATGTGAAGAACTCAGATGACAAGGATTGTGTCAGTTTAAGACTTGAAAAGCCAATAGATGCAGGAGAGATTACGACACATAGTGCTGCTACGGCATATGACAAAATACTTGCATATTGTGGCGCAAGCCTTTATCGTGATGAAGCAGATTTGCGTTATGTAGAAGAAACAAAAACAGGGACCGTAACATATCATGGCAATGTTGCTTTGGTAAAAAATGGCAAGACTTATGCAACTTCTGGTACAGAAGGTATTCTTGATTTTATTAACGACCCGGAAGGAGTGGAAGAGCCAAAAACGGCAAGCTATCCCGAATTGAAAGGCGAGACACGTCCTGCTGGTTTTGACACTGACGGTGACGGTATTCCAGATGAATGGGAAATAGCAAATGGACTTAAACCAGACGATGCTTCAGACGGAAATGCTTATACCCTTGATAATATGTATACAAACCTTGAAGTATATCTCTTCTCGCTTGTTGCAGATATAACAAAAGCTTGTCAGGCTGACGGTGATAACAGTGTTCAAGAACACTATCCTACATATACAACCGCAATCGGCTCAGTTGAATATGACAGAACTCCTGCGAAGATAGAGTATTTTACCCTTGACGGTCGCAAGGTTTCTGCTCCTGTAAAGGGAATAAGTATTCGCAAGATAACATATTCCAACGGAAGGGTTGAGGCAGACAAGGTTCTTAAGAAATAGAATAAGTTAATATCTGCTTATATTTTCGCCGACTCATTGTTTAGGAATGCAAACAATGAGTCGGCGATTTTTATTTGTTCACTTTTTCTTTTTTCCTTCTGTCTAATCTCCAGAAATCACGCCAGTTGGTGAAGTCGCGTTTCATTATCAAACCAACGCCTTGTGTGTTGAGGCTGGAGGTAGTGAAATAGCGGTCGTTGGTCTTGTTGTATATCTTCATTGCTATGTTGCTGCTTGGAGAGAGCAGATATTGTATGTCGAAGTCGCCGATAAATGATGTCTGCGCCGTTTTGGAATTGTCACGATAGCCAAACTCGCCGTTGAAAAGCAGGCGGTTGTTGAGCATACGCCCGTTTATCAGTCCTTCATATTCGGCATTGTTCCAACCTTCGTCGCCGGTTGATATGTTTGCGCCGAAAGTCCAGTTATTTGTTTGCAGAACGTTGTTGAGCAAGGCGTTTATCTGTCCTGATATAGTGCCGCTGAGCAACGACTGCATAGCAAGTGATGTCTGACTTTGTCCGCTGTTTGCTGCATTGTTCTCTGCCTGCGGATAGAAACGCCCTACGCCGAGAAGATACAGCACCTGTTGGTTCTTTTCTTCCTCGGTGTCTATAAGGGCATAGACCATTTGCTTTTCGTCGGAATCCATTGTAGGCATATCAAGATCGAAGGTGACTTGGGGCTTATAAGGGCGACCGCCGATGTTCATAATACAATTTACACGTGTCGTTCCCTTTTGGCTGAATGTGCTGTTGGCACTAAGGTCGGAAAGCGACACTCCGTTTACGGTATATACCGCCTGCATATTGAGGGCGGCATCGTATGGGTCGCCGCCAAACACAATTGTTCCGCCCTGGTTGAACACAAAGTTTTTCTTTATGATGTTTTGTATCGTTATGCCGTATGTTCCGTGGTCAATGAGATATGTACCAAACATCTTGAATGCTCCCTTGTTGTAGAATGTTGCACGAATGACACCGCTGCCGTTGAGGGTCATATAATCGTTTGTCTTGCTGTCCATCAGCAGACGCATCGTAGCATCTGGTCTGCAGTTTACGAGGAAGTTTATGTATATGTCGGTAGGAATGTCTACTTTGATATCCTCCTCAGTGTTTTCTATTTGTGCCAATGATATTTCAAGGCTGTCTTTGGGCGTTATATCGTTCCATTCTATGAACTCTTGGTCGGTAATAGCATCAGGTGATGAGGCATTATAGGTAAATACTGAATTATTTTCTGGAGTGCAATTCACATCTATTCTCACTTCGCCGCTCTTGCCGTGTATGCCTACGTTGCCAGTGGCAAACACTGTGCCGTAGAATGAAGACTCACCAAAGTCGGTAAAGTCGTATGCCAAGAGATTGGTTGCTCTCACGTCAAGGTCGTATGAGAGGCGTGTAAGATGTTGGTGATGTATGTTTCCATTAAGATAGCCCACATTATTATATATATCGTATATTGGTGCATTGCGCAGTTCTATTTCATCGGGAATGAACGTTACGGTGTCTTGTCGCAGATAATACTTGCAGTTTAGTGACTTTATAGTTGCCTCGCCATCAACGACAAGTTTACCAGTAAGGTTTATCGTACTCAACGGACCAGATAGTTTCAATTGTCCGATAGCCCTGCCTGTTACATCCTGTGCAAAACTTTTGGTGAACGACTGCATAAAATCTATGTATGTGCCACTTGCTCCAATGTCGAGGTCGATATAGTTGCGTTGTGGTGACACGTAGCCGTTTACGAATGTCATTGCATCAGGACCGTCGTTGCATATTCCGTGAATGTCTATTTGTTTTTCATCATTGTTCCATATTGCAGTGGCATTGAGTATACCCATTCTACCGTGCTCAAACTCAAATTGTTTTACTTTCAGGTTGGCTTGTCCGTACAAATCGTGGCCGAAAGGTGTTTTAACGCACGCCCTGCCAGATGCATAGCCATTGAAATCTACCGAATGGAAATTTACGATGTCAAGCACATATTCTACATCTATGTCCTTAAGGTCTATCGTGAGTGAGTCGTTTGCATTTTGCGATGCCACGCCGTTTATGTGTAGATATTGGTCGTCGTGGTTAATTGAGAAATTATTTACTGTGATATGTTTATCGCGATATGTGATATTTGCCGGGGCAAGTTCCCATAGTGCTCCTTTTATGTTTATGCGCGACTTTTCAATGTCTATCTTGGCTGTTTGTTGTCCGTTGCTGTTGGTGTAGAATTGCGAAACGGCATTAATTTTTCCACTTATTCTGTCGTTATCCTTTCGGTTGTTGTTCCACGTTATTGCCGTGGTCAGTTTATTGTTTTCAGCAACAGCATTGAGTTTATAGTTAACGTTGCGCCCATTCGACATTGTTTTTGCCAAGTCGAGACTGGCATTTATTTCTTCGTTGTCCGACGATATATTCAAATGCAGGTTACTATATGGACTATCGGAATATGTAAACTCCTTGCCTTCAAGTTTTATGTCCAGTTCTTTTGATATGTCGTCCATTGTACCTTGCAAGGTCAGCGGTTGCTGTAAGTCAAGGTTTATGCCTATGAGTTTTTGCAGCCAGTCGCTCTTTGTTATGGTTGCTGCTATCGTGAAGTTATTTTCCGTTTTGGCAATGTGCTGTGGCAGTCCTGGTATAGTTGGCAGATGATTCTTTATTACCTTGATGAAACTCTTCGGTAGCGAAGCATAGTCGTAATGTCCGTTTATGTCTATCGTGCCGAAATCAGAAACAAGTTTCAGATAATGCTCTTTGTTGTCATATCCAGAAACTATGTGTAGTTTGTCAAGGCTGTAATAGTCATCGGATGATACCATCTTCAGACGGTTAATATCTATCGTACCGACCATATCGTTTATGTCGTTGCCGGTTATGTCGGCAGTAATGTTGCCGCTGAAATTGGCATCGTTGTATTTGTCGGTTATATGTATGTTCTTGGGATTTATGTTTTTTATCTGCGCGTCAAGTTCCATTCGTTGCTTCCCGTTCTCTTTCCTTACGCTTCCGTCAACATTGAAAGCCAAGTTTGGATTGCTGCTGTTCACGTTGCCTGTAACGCCATTATTGTTGTAGTGTGCCGACATATATATGTCCTTGAAAGTATATTCGTTATATTCAAAGTTTGAGACGATTCCTTTCAGATTGATATCGGGCGATTTTATGTTTGGCATTCTGCCGTCTATTTCCATTTTTGTTGAAAGTGTACCGAAGTGTTCATCGTCCAATATTTGTTTTAGGTTAATGTTGTCGGTCGTAATGTTTCCGCTTAATAGTCCGTTGTTCAACCAATTGCCATTTATGTATGCCTTGCCTGCCTGTGTGGTTATGTTTAACTGCGCTTTCAGTTTTGTTTCTTGTGTAGATGCAATCATACCGTTTAGCGAAATGTCGCCCAAACGCATCACGGCATCAGGCACTTGCACGTGCTCGCCTTTCAGGTTTTGGGCTATAAAGTCCACTGTTTCTGCATTGCATACAAGTTTCTTCAGGTTTACTCCAAAACCAAGTTTCCTACCCTTTGTGTAATCTAATCGTGCTGAGGCATCAAGACTTATCTCGTTGCCCGAAGAGTTTATTTTCAATACATCAATGTTGCAATGCTTGTCGTTGCCGTGTGCCTTTATGTCTATGTCGAGGCTGCTGTTGAAATTACTCAATGCAGGCAACAGGCACGATACGTCGGCAGGCGTGAGTTGCTGCGACCTTATTGCGCCGGAGTAGGAGAGTGTACCCTCCTTGATGTGCATACTGTTATCGGTCTTGTATTTTGCCGTTGCCTTGTCTATTTCTATCGTGGTGTTTGGCATTTTCAGGTTGAAATCCTTTAATACCGCTTTCTCTCTGCCTGCTTCAAATGCAAGCGAAAGACGACTTATTACAAGACCCGACTTTTCCTTCAATGCGGTTTTCTTGATGTTTATGTTTATGCTGTCGTTGGTAAGTCTTTTCAATATCATCTGACTGCGCAAGTCACTGACAGACAAATGTGAAGGATTCAGTTTGCCGGGTGTTTCGGCAATGTCCCACTGGTCATAATCCACGTTGCAGTGGCGTATAATGAGCGAGTTTATGCGCAGGTTGAGGGGTGTTTTCTCATCATTATCTTTCGACGATAGCGCATCTATTACAAACTGAAAGTTTGGCTGTTCCTTTGCCGATTGCTTGTATAACTTGAAATGCGAACCGAACAACTGTGCCGATGCTATCTCAATGTTGCCCTTTATCAGTTCCAAAAGATTTACTTTGGCTGAAATACGTGCCGATGTCAGCATCTCTTTTCCTTGTTGGTCATACAGCACAACATCGTCTATGATTATGCGGTTTAGCATGCCGAGGTCAATCTTTCCCACCTCTACTTTCGTGCCGAGTTTATCGGCAAGGATGTTAGCCGTGGTAGTACCCAAATAGCCCTGCACCGCGTCGAAGCGCAGCACAAACACAAGCGTCAGATAAAGTGCAAGCAGCAACCATATCATAACGTTTACTATGTGTTTTAAAACCTTCACTATTTGTTATACTGACTTGGCAATTTGTTTATCGTCATTTTTTATTTCAGCACAAAATTACATCAAATTATTGTGATTGCCATATATTTTGGAAAGAAAATAACAATTGTAGCATATTTTTTGTTAATTTTGCACGGAATTTATATTAAGCAGGCTAAATTTATTAAATAATATTTTATGGTGAAAGTTATAAAATTGCAAAAAGGCTTGGACCTTAATCTTGCAGGGCGTGCAAAAAAGGAGAAAATAACTCTGCGCCCTAACGGACACTATGCCTTGCGGCCAGATGCTTTTGTGGGGGTCACTCCAAAGGTGGTTGTAAAGGAAGGTGACAAGGTGAAGGTCGGAGATGCGTTGTTTGTCAACAAGAGCAATCCCGATGTGCGCTTTGCCTCGCCTGTCAGCGGAACGGTTGTTGCCGTGGAGCGTGGCGACCGTCGCAAGGTGTTGAGTGTGCGCGTTGATGCCGACGCACAGCAGGAATATGTTGATTTCGGACGCAAGTCGCCCGACGCATTGAGCGGTAAGGAGGTGGTGGATTCGTTGCTCGAAGCCGGCATCTTTGGTTATATAAACCAGTTGCCGTATGCCGTTTCCACATTGCCCGACACTAAACCGCGGGCTATATTCGTTTCGGCTTTGCGCGATATGCCTTTGGCTTGCGACTTCGAGTATGAGTTGCAAGGACAGGAAGAGGATTTCCAGACAGGACTTACGGCTCTTTCGCGCATTGCAAGGACATATCTCGGAATAGGCTACAAGCAGACATCTGCTGCTCTCACTGCTGCCAAGAACGTGGAGATTGTGGAGTTCAAGGGCAAGTGTCCGGCAGGTAACGTGGGTGTTCAGGTAAATCATATTGCCCCTGTTAACAAAGGCGAGGTGGTTTGGACGGTAGAGCCTACTACGGTATTGTTCATCGGTCGCCTTTTCCGCACAGGGCGTGTAGACCTTCGTCGCACGGTGGCTTTCTGCGGCAGCGAGGTTAAGAAACCTGCATACGTGGATATGCTTGTAGGTCAGGAACTCAATACTTTGTTGAGCAACAGTATAAGCGACGACAAGCCTGTGCGCATAATAGACGGTAACGTGCTTACGGGCAAGCCTACAACCAAGAGCGGTTTCCTCGGTGCTCACACAAGCGAGATAACCGTAATACCCGAAGGCTGCAATGCCGATGAGTTTGCAGGTTGGATAATGCCGCGCTTCAAGCAGTTCTCCGTAAACCGCAGTTATTTCTCTTGGCTTTTGGGCAAAAAGGAGTATTCGCTCGATGCACGTATCAAGGGCGGTGAGCGCCACATGATTATGAGCGGCGAGTACGACCGTGTGCTGCCTATGGACATTTACGGCGAGTATCTTATAAAGGCGATAATTGCCGGCGACATTGACCGCATGGAGCAACTTGGCATCTATGAAGTAAGTCCAGAGGACTTTGCGCTTGCCGAGTTCGTTGACAGTTCAAAACTTGAACTTCAGCGCATAGTGCGTGAGGGACTTGACATGCTGCGCAAGGAAAATGCGTAATGCCGTTTGCGAATAAGAATAGAAAGAAACAAATAATTGGAAAATAAAGATGAGTTTTTTAAGAAAATATCTTAATCAGATAAAGCCCAATTTCGAGGAAGGAGGCAAGTTGCACGCATTCCGCAGTGTGTTCGACGGATTCGAGACTTTCCTCTACGTGCCAAACGACACGGCACGCAGCGGAGTCAACATTCACGACTCCATAGACTCGAAGCGCATAATGAGCATGGTGGTGATAGCATTGCTGCCGGCATTGTTGTTTGGTATGTACAACGTGGGCTATCAGAACTATCTTGCGGCAGGTAAACTTGCCGATGCATCGTTTATTGAGATGTTCATTTATGGAGTATTGGTAGTGCTGCCGAAGATTCTCGTCAGCTACATTGTCGGTCTTGGCATCGAGTTTGCTTGGGCGCAGTGGAAAGGCGAGGAGATACAGGAGGGTTATCTCGTCAGCGGAATACTCATACCTATGATTCTGCCCGTTGGTTGTCCGTTGTGGATTATCGTGTTGGCAGTGGCATTTGCCGTGATATTCGGCAAGGAAATATTTGGCGGTACGGGTATGAACATCTTTAATGTGGCATTGTTGGCACGTGCTTTCCTTTTCTTCTCCTATCCCACGAAGATGAGCGGCGATGCCATTTGGGTAAGCACAGACAAGGTGTTCGGACTTGGCAACCAGTTGCCCGATGCATTCACGATGGCTACTCCACTTGGCGAGATAGCGCAGGGTGCTGTGCCGCAGGCTTCGCTTTGCGATATGATTTGCGGATTAATCCCCGGCTCTATCGGCGAGACGAGTGTCATAGCCATTGCCATTGGCGCTGCCATACTGATTTGGACGGGCATAGCCTCGTGGAAGATTATGGTGAGCGTATTCGTTGGCGGAGGTGCAATGGCAGTGTTGTTCCAGTCGTTGGGAATGTCGCCCATTGAGTGGTATGAGCATCTTGTGCTCGGTGGCTTTGCCTTTGGTGCGGTGTTTATGGCAACCGACCCCGTTACATCGTGTCGTACCGAATGCGGCAAGTGGGTTTTCGGCTTGCTTATCGGTGCAGTGGCAGTGATAATACGTGTCATGAATCCTGGCTATCCGGAGGGAATGATGCTTGCCATACTGCTTGGCAACATGTTTGCGCCCACTATCGACTACTGCGTGGTGCAGCGCAATATAACGAAACGTATGAATCGTATAACAAATAAATAATAGGGAATATGGCTACAAGAAAATTTAGGTGTAAGGTGTGTGGCTATGTCCACGAGGGAGATTCTGCGCCTGAGCAGTGCCCGGTATGCCATCAGCCGTCATCGGCGTTCGAGGAGATATTCGATGAACCGGGTGGGCTGCAGCCGGAGAAGAAAAAAGGACTCGACACCAACTCCAATACATATATTATATTATATAGCATCGTCATGGTGGTTGTCGTGGCGTTCCTGTTGGCTTTCATATACAGCAGTCTCAAGGACACTCAGGACGCTAACGTTAAACTCGACACGAAGAAACAGATTCTTGCATCGCTCAACATACGCAGTTTTGCAAGCGATGCCGATGCCGAACAAAAGTACTCGGACATTGTGAAGGAAGAAGTTTCCGTTGGCGACAAGACGGCATACGTCTGCGATGTTGACGGCGCAAAGAAGTATATCCTGCCGGTGAAGGGCATGGGGCTTTGGGGACCTATCTGGGGCTATGTTTCTGTCAATGACGACGGAAACACCATATACGGCGCATTCTTTAACCACGAGAGCGAGACTGCCGGACTTGGCGCAGAGATTAAGGACTCGCAGAAGTGGCAGGACCAGTTCATAGGCAAGAAGATATTCGATGCCGACGACAATGTTGCCCTTAAAGTGGTAAAGAAGATTGAGAACAGCGACTCTGAGGTTAATGCCGTAACCGGTGCAACGCTCACCTGCAACGGTGTGAACGATATGTTGCAGGCAGATCTTGCCTTGTATAAGGAACTTCTTGGTAAATAATTTAGAAAATAAAGGAATAAGAATATGAGTAAGTTATTCAGCAAAGAGAACAAGGAGGTATTTACCACTCCTCTCAACCTCGACCACCCCATACTGACGCAGGTGTTGGGAATATGCTCGGCGCTTGCCGTTACGAGCCAACTCAAGCCGGCTATAGTCATGGGACTGGCGGTTACTGTGATTACGGCGTTCTCAAATGTCATAATCTCGCTTATCCGCACCACCATTCCGCAGCGAATCCGCATTGTCGTTCAGTTGGTGGTAGTGGCAACACTTGTTACAATCGTCAGCCAGATATTGAAGGCGTTTGCATACGATGTCAGCGTGCAGTTGTCCGTCTACGTGGGACTAATCATAACCAACTGCATACTTATGGGACGACTTGAGGCGTTTGCTATGCAGAACAAGCCATGGCCGAGTTTCCTCGACGGCGTTTCCAACGGACTTGGCTATGCCATGATTCTCGTCATAGTGGGTGCTTTCCGTGAGTTCTTTGGTCGTGGCAGCCTGCTCGGTTTCCAAATCATTCCCGAAGGCGTTTACGATTTTGGTTACATCAACAACGGCATGATGACTATGCCTGCAATGGCGCTTATCCTTCTCGGTTGCGTCATTTGGGTGCATCGTGCATATTTTTATAAGGAGAAATAAGCTATGGAACATCTGTTGAATTTGTTTTTCCGTTCCATTTTTGTGGACAATATGATTTTTGCGTTCTTCCTCGGCATGTGTTCGTTCCTTGCCGTGTCAAAGAACGTAAAGACCTCTTTCGGGCTTGGCTGCGCCGTAACTTTCGTATTGCTCGTAACAGTGCCCGTTGACTATATCCTGCAAACTAAGGTGCTCGGTCCAGACTGCCTTGTGGAAGGTGTAGACTTGAGTTATCTCAGTTTCATTCTCTTCATTGCTGTCATTGCCGGCATCGTGCAGTTGGTAGAGATGATAGTGGAGCGTTTCAGCCCCTCGCTCTATGCAGCCCTCGGCATCTTCCTGCCGTTGATAGCCGTTAATTGTGCCATTATGGGTGCATCGCTCTTTATGCAGCAGCGCATCAACATGGACCCGTCGAGCAGCCAGTATATCGGCTCTGTTCTCGATGCCGTTGTCTATGCCATAGGCAGTGGAGTGGGGTGGACTCTTGCCATTGTTGCTATGGGTGCTATACGCGAAAAGATGCAGTACTCCGATGTGCCTGCCCCTTTGCGCGGTCTTGGCATAACGTTCATCACCGTGGGACTTATGGCAATGGCGATGATGTGTTTCTCTGGACTTAAAATTTAAAAACAAGAAAAGACAATGGATATAAATTTCATAATGGTAAGCATAGGGGTGTTCCTCGTGGTGATACTCCTCTTGGTAATCCTCCTGCTCACTGCCAAACGCTATCTGTCGCCCGGCGGAAACGTTACCATAACAATCAATGGCGACAAGAAACTTGTTGTGCCCCAGGGTGGCAGCGTCATGTCTACGCTCAACGAGAACGGCATCTTCCTGCCATCTGCCTGTGGAGGTAAGGCAAGTTGCGGTCAGTGCAAGGTGCAGGTTATTGAAGGTGGCGGTGAGATACTCGACTCCGAGAAACCTCATTTTACCCGTAAGGAAATAAAGGACAACTGGCGTTTGGGTTGCCAGTGCAAGGTTAAGAGCGATATGGTGCTCAAAGTGCCCGAATCGGTTATGGGTGTCAAGGAATGGGAGTGTACCGTTATTTCAAACAAGAACGTTGCTTCTTTCATCAAGGAGTTCAAGGTGCAGTTGCCTCCTGGCGAACACATGGATTTCGTTCCTGGCTCATACGCCCAGATAGCGATACCCGAATACGACATCGACTACAACAGGGATATGGACAAGTCACTCATTGGCGACCTCTATGTGCCCACTTGGGAAAAATTCGGCATCTTCGGACTCAAGCAGAAGAACGACACTCCTACAATACGTGCCTATTCCATGGCAAACTATCCTGACGAGGGCGACATCATAACCCTCACCGTGCGTATTGCCACTCCTCCATTCAAGCCAAAGGAGCAAGGACCGGGCTTTATGGACGTACCCTGTGGTATTGCCTCCACTTATATCTTCTCGCTGAAGCCCGGCGACAAGGTGCGCATGAGTGGTCCTTACGGTGATTTCCACCCAGTGTTCGATTCCAAGCGCGAGATGATATGGGTTGGCGGTGGTGCAGGTATGGCACCGTTGCGTGCGCAGATTATGCACATGCTCAAGACCCTGCACACATGCGACCGCGAGATGCACTATTTCTATGGTGCCCGTGCCATAGACGAAGTTTTCTTTATGGAAGACTTCCTCGAACTGGAAAAGGAATATCCGAACTTCCATTTCCATTTGGCTCTTGACCGTCCAGACCCCAAGGCAGACTCTCTCGGCGTGAAGTACACTGCCGGCTTCATTGCCCCCGTTATGGGCGACACCTATCTGAAGCAGCACGAAAGTCCCGAGGATATAGAATACTATCTCTGCGGTCCTCCAATGATGGCAAAGACCGTGCTCGACCTCCTCGACAGTCTCGGTGTAGAGCAGGATATGATACA
>JAFLSE010000001.1 GCA_022511075.1 Prevotella sp. | reverse complement strand
GTTCAGAACGTCGTGAGACAGTTCGGTCTCTATCTATCGTGGGCGCTGGAGTCTTGCGTGGCTCCGTCACTAGTACGAGAGGACCGTGATGGACAGACCTCCGGTATGCCGGTTGTTCCGCCAGGGGCACCGCCGGGTATCCGCGTCTGGATCGGATAAGCGCTGAATGCATCTAAGTGCGAAGCCGGCCACAAGATTAGGGCTCCTTTTTAGGGTCGTCGCAGACTACGACGTTGATAGGGCGCAGGTGTAAAGACGGCGACGTCAAAGCCGAGCGCTACTAATGGCCCGAACGCTTTCGTTGGGAAAGCCCATACTTTGGGAGGTCATGAAGGAATAGACAACAAAACAAGAAGTCAGAATAGGAATGATATAAAGTACAAAGGGGATAGGCTGACGGTCTTTGTGTGTGCAAGAGTCAACAAGTCATATCAGGTGGCTATTGCGTCGGTGTCCCACCTCTTCCCATTCCGAACAGAGAAGTTAAGCCCGACTGCGCCGATGGTACTGCAATGCAATGTGGGAGAGTAGGAGGCCGCCTTCTTTTTATGGACCTCATGTAGGTTTTGATGTTTTGGTGGAGTTTTCGGACGGGATAAGGCAACGACGGAAACTACACCAAAATTGTTGTATAGGGCGATATGTATTGCCAGTGAGTTGTTGTTTATAGTGGATAATTTGAAATTATGAAAAGATATAGTACTTTGTTTTTGTTGCTTTCCATAGCAATTTATGGTTTGGCATGTACAAACCTTATTGTAGGTAAAAAAGCCAGTGCTGATGGCAGTGTAATGTGTACTTATTCCTGTGATGACTATGGTATGTTCATAAAAATGCAGTCGTTTACAGCTGGGAAACATGCGAAAGGAGAGATGCGCAAGATTGTTCATTGGGAGACTGGCAAATATATGGGTGAAATACCTGAAGCACCAGAAACATATAATGTCATAGGCAATATCAATGAATGGCAGGTTACTATAGGTGAGACAACTTTCGGTGGTAGGGAGGAAATGTGTGATACCACAGGATTGCTCGACTATGGTACAATGATAGGCTTGGCATTGCAGCGTTCGCGTACTGCACGTGAAGCCATTAAGGTGTTGACATCATTGGCTGAAACATAT
Source organism: Prevotella sp. (assembly GCA_022511075.1). Classification (GTDB taxonomy): domain Bacteria; phylum Bacteroidota; class Bacteroidia; order Bacteroidales; family Bacteroidaceae; genus Prevotella. The sequence continues at coordinate 207,527 of JAFLSE010000001.1, read as the reverse complement.
GGGTATAACAGTGAGGGCGAGACATTTACTATTTGTGATCCCAATGAGGCTTGGATTATGGAAATGATGGGTTGCGGCATTGGCAGCAAGCAGTGTGTATGGGTGGCTCTTAGAGTGCCCGATGAATGTATTTGTGCCCATGCTAACCAAAGTCGCATAACGACATTTAATATGAAAGATAAAGAAAATGTGATGTGTTCCAAGAATGTTATAAGTTATGCACGTAAGATGGGGTGGTTTAATGGAAAAGATGCTGACTTCTCGTTTAATGCCGCTTATGCTGCTCCTGATTTCTCTGGTCGCAGAGCATGCGAGGCTCGGGTATGGAGCTTTTTCAATATGTTTGGTGACGGTATGGATAAATACATTGACTATGCTGCAGGTATAAAGAAAGATGCAGAGCCAATGCCTTTGTGGATTGTACCAAACAAGAAACTTACAGTTGCTGATGTTGAACGTGCTATGCGTGACCATTATGAAGGAACGCCATTTGCGCTTGATGGAGATATTGGAGGTGGTATTTGGGATATGCCATATCGTCCAACGCCATTACGTTTTACTGTGGACGGAAAGAACTATTTCAATGAGCGCCCTATAAGCACCCAACAGACAGGTTCGGTGTATGTGAGTCAGATGCGTTCGTGGCTGCCAAACGAAATCGGCGGTGTGTTGTGGTATGGTAATGATGATGGCAATATGGTGGCTTTCACACCAGTCTATTGCTGTGTTGATGCTGCTCCGAAATGCTATGATACCCCAGGTGCTGACGGCACACATTTTTCTATGGATAATGCTTTTTGGGTATGCAACTGGGTAAGCAATATGGTATATCCACGTTATAGTCAGATGTTTGACGACCTGAAATATGTACGTGATTCGCTTGACAATTCGTATTTTGCAAGCCAAAAGGCTGTCGAGGAAAAAGCAATGACGCTATATAAGGAATCACCAAGTAAGGCAAAAGAGTATCTGAAAAAGTATTCATACGAGAAAGCGGATGAAATGATGGATGTATGGCGTGAACTTGCAACTTATCTGATTGTGAAATACAACGATATGACAATACGCCCGGAACATAATCGTGGCAATTTCAAGATGACGGAAGAAGGACTTCCTGTGCGTGTGCAACGTCCTGGATTCCCTGAAAATTATAAGAAGAAATTATTGGAAACCACTGGCGACAAGTTTGCAATACCGGCAGAGTAGGGTGGTCTTATCTTCGAAACTCACTTAAAGTGATGGCTGTGGCGATAGCAACATTAAGGCTTTCGGCATGGTCATCATTTTTTGTGAATGAGGGTATTAGTAGTTTGTGCGTAATAATGTTCCTTACGCCTTCTGATATGCCATTACCCTCGTTGCCCATTATAATTATGCCGTGGTCGGCGAGTTGTTCATGATATATGTTATTGCCGTCGAGCAATGTTCCATATAGTGGTATACCTTGTTTTGCAAAATTGCTCAATGTTGTTTCCAAGTTACAGTATGTTATGTTTACCCGTGCTATGCTGCCCATTGTGGCTTGTACAACCTTGGGACTGAAAGCATCTGCGGTGTTTTGACTGCAAAGTATATTTTTTATACCAAACCAGTCGGCAATGCGAATGATTGTACCAAGATTACCGGGGTCTTGTACGCCGTCAAGAGCTAATAACAAATCCTTTTGTAAGTCATATTCTGTTGCAGGAATTTGTAAAGGAAACAAAGCCAATACCTGCTGTGGATGTTGCAAAAATGATACTTGTCGCAATTCATCGGCATTTACATATACTGTTTGTGTGCTGTCGGAGATATATTGTGAATTGTCTATAATCCATTCGTTTGTAGCGACAATCATTTTGGGTTGCATCCTTTTCATAAGGTCGCCTACAACTTTCGGACCTTCAGCCACGAACATATTGTTTTGCAGCCTGTACTTTTTATGTACCAGTGAGTGTATCAGTTTTTGCAGGTTTTTGCTTACCATAATTATAATATAGCATCGTTTATGTTGCAAAGTTAAAGAATTTTTCTTAACTTTGCACAATATTTTTCAAGTTTTTGATGCGGAACATACCACATATATGCATTTGTGCCATTCTTGTTCTTCTTGCCGCTTGTTCTCCTGTGAAATATGTGGCAGAAGATGAGTTGCTGCTCGACAATGTTAAGATAGCTGTTGTTGGCGACTATCCCGACATTGACACGAAGCAATTGAAGTCGTATGTTCGCCAGAATGCCAATTCACGCTGGTTTGGTGCTTTCAAGATACCGCTTGGTGCTTACTCCCTTTCAGGTAGGGATAGTTCGCGCTGGATAAACAAGGTGTTGAAGAATATGGGTGAAGCACCTGTGATATACGATTCCGTGAAAACGCAGCTTACTTGTAGAGACTTGTGTATGGCGCTGCAAAACGAGGGCTATCTTAATGCCGTGGTGCAAGCGGAGATGTTCAATGTGAAAAACAAGAAGACAGGTGTGAGATACCTGCTATATCCGGGCAAGCCGTTTTTCGTTGACAATGTTCACTATGACATAGATGACCCACAGATAGCAGAGTTGTTAGAGAAACGTGGGGGAGTGCATGGTATGATAAATGAGGGTATGAAGTTCAACGTAAATACATTGAACGATGAACGTAAGCGCATAACGAACATATTGGTGAATAATGGCTATTACAAGTTCCACAAAGATTTCATGCACTACACCGTTGATACCTTGCGAGGAAGCGACAAAGTAGGAGTGACACTCAATCTCATTCCATATCGCACTAATGCCATTGCTGACACATTACACCCAATTTACACTATAGGCAGCATAAGATATACGCCGGGTATCACGGCTACTGGTAGCAGGGATAGCAGAATACACTTGCGTCCGGGTGTTCTCCGACGCAATACAAAACTGGCAGAAGGACAACCTTATTCAGCAGAAAACCTGCAAGAGACATACAATAGTTTTGGACGTTTGTCTGCCGTAAGATATACTAATATCACGTTTGATGAAAAGCCAGGAAACATTCTTGACTGCAATATACAGATAAGCACAAAGCGCCCGAACTCAATAAGTTTCGAGCCTGAAGGCACCAATACTGCAGGCGACCTTGGAGCAGCCGCATCGTTGACATATCAAAACCGCAATCTCTTCAGGGGTAGTGAACTGCTCAGTGTGCAGATGCGTGGTGCTTTCGAGGCGATACGCGGTTTGGAGGGATATGCTAACTCAAACTTCGTGGAATATGGTATAGAAAGCCGACTTACGTTCCCACGTTTTCTTCTGCCGTTCTTCAGCACCGCCTTTCTCCAACGTTCCAATATGAACACGGAGGTGCAAGTAATGTTCGATAACCAAAACCGTCCTGAATACCATCGTCGAGTCCTCAATTCTACGTTGAGATATAAATGGGGCAACAAAGGACACAACGACCGTTACCAGATTGACTTGCTCGATTTGAGTTATGTATATATGCCGTGGATATCGGAAAAATTCCAGGAAGACTATCTCACTGACAATAATAATCGCAATGCTATTCTTCGTTACAACTACGAGAATATGTTGATAATGAAATTGGGCTTTGGCTATACTTATAACAATGGCGTTCGTGCAGTGAAATTGAATGTTGAGACGGCTGGAAATGTTCTCGGTGCATTGGCAAAAACATTTAATAATGCCAAGAACGAATTGGGGCAATACCGTGTAATGAACATCGCATTTGCCCAGTATGCCAAGGCAGATATGGAATACACCCATAAGTTTATGCTCGACTACAATAGCCAGCTTGTTGTTCACGCTGCACTCGGTATTGCATATCCCTATGGTAACAGCACAATATTGCCCTTTGAGAAACGTTACTTTTCAGGAGGTGCAAATAGCGTGCGTGGTTGGGGTGTTCGCTCTTTGGGACCAGGAAAGTTTCGCGGTACTGACGGCAATATCGACTTCATCAACCAGACTGGCGACATGAAACTTGACTTAAATATGGAGTATCGTGCGCATTTGTTTGGAAAACTCAATGGTGCTATATTCGTGGATGCAGGAAACATCTGGACTTTGCGCAATTATGAAGACCAACCTGGCGGACAATTCAAGATTGATGAGTTCTGGGAGCAAATAGCCGTAGGCTACGGACTTGGCTTGCGTTTCAACTTCGACTATTTCATTGTGCGCTTTGATTTCGGAATGAAGGCAGTAAATCCTGCCTACGACAATTCAAGGGAACATTTCCCATTGTTGCATCCTAAATTCAGTCGCGACTTTGCCTTTCACTTTGCGGTAGGCTATCCATTCTGACGAGCCATTTCTCGTTTTCTTTCCTCAAATAGAGTGTAAAACGCGCCTCTTTCACGACAACGGGACTATTCTCAATACCATTACTCCACACAAAGTTATTTGCTGTTATAGTTGCAGTTGCCATTGTTGATGTATTGATTGTTACGTCGTCAACGTTCACTGTGGCACCCTCTTGCTGATTGCGAATCAGGTTGATTGTCGCTTCGTCCACGTTACTTGCAAAAAAGATTATCCACTTTTGGCTGTCTTCGGTTGCAAGCGATGCCGCTTCTTTTAGTTCATAGTTGAAGAAATGGTCGGCAAACTCCGTCGCTGTTTTTGCAGCCTGTTCTTCTTCTGCAGATTCTACACAACCTATCGTGGCAAGTATCGCAGTCACAAAAACAAAACTGCAAATAACATATCTTACATATTTTTCACAATACACCTTATCTATCTAAATTAAATTAAATTTTCGACAAAGATAATGATTTTATTTTGTATTTCCCACTTTTTTTGCTAATTTTGCACAAAATAATAACGGGAATGCTGAAATTCATATCATTCGGCAGTGGCAGTAGCGGCAATTGCTATTATTTGTCTACTGCTACCGATGCTATACTTATAGACATAGGTGTGGGGGTGCGCACCTTGAAAAAGTATGCTCGTGAATATGGCGTTGACCTTTCTCTTATCCACAATATACTTATTACTCACGACCATGCAGACCACGTTAAATCGGTTGGTTTCGTAAGCCATGAGCTCAATGTGCCTGTATGGACAACTCAAAAAATCCACTATGGCATAGGCAGAAACTATTGTGTGGTGAAAAAAGTGAATGCGGAGCATGTTCGCGAGATAGAGAAGGAAAAGGAATATCAGGTGGGAGAGTTCAAGGTCAAGGCTTTCGAGGTGCCTCATGATTCCACCGATTGCGTTGGTTTCTGCATTGAGGCAGAGGGCGAAACAATCTGTATCATTACCGATGTTGGCAACATTACCGACCGCATAAAGGAGTATATCGGCATTGCCAACCACCTTGTGATAGAGGCAAACTACGACCGCGAGATGCTTATGAACGGCAAATATCCTAAGTTCTTGAAAGACCGTATAACGAGCGGTGTCGGACATAGTAGCAACGAAGATTGTGCTACGGCATTAGTGGAGAATATCACCGCTGGCATAAAGAATATTTGCCTTTGTCATCTGAGCGAAGAGAACAATCACCCTGAACTTGCCCGCAAGTCGGTTGACACTATTATGCGTGCCCACGGCATAGTTCCCGATAAGGATTTCAATCTTATGGTGTTGAAGCGCACCGTACCCACATTAATTTTCGATATATAATAGAGATTAAAGAATAAATAAACATAAAATAAAGTCAAATGAAGAAGTATAATTTTAATGCAGGTCCTTCAATGCTTCCTCGCGAAGTTATTGAGAACACCGCAAAGCAGTGTCTGGATTTTAATGGTTCTGGTCTTTCCCTTATGGAGATAAGCCATCGTGCAAAAGATTTCCAACCCGTTGTTGACGAGGCTGTAGCTCTCATCAAAGAGCTGCTCAACGTGCCCGAAGGCTATTCGGTAATCTTCCTTGGCGGCGGCGCTTCACTTGAGTTCTGTATGATTCCATACAATTTCCTCGTAAAGAAGGCAGCCTATCTCAACACTGGTACATGGGCAAAGAAAGCAATGAAAGAGGCAAAACTCTTTGGTGAGGTTGTCGAGGTGGCTTCTTCGGCTGATGCCAACTATACTTTCATTCCGAAAGATTGGACTTGCCCTGCTGATGTAGATTATCTTCACATCACAACTAACAACACTATCTACGGTACGGAGATTCGCGAAGACCTTGATGTTCCTGTAGGCATCATCGCCGATATGTCGTCAGATATTTTCAGTCGTCCTATCGACGTTTCCAAGTATGACGTGATATATGCCGGTGCGCAGAAGAACCTCGCTATGGCAGGTGTTACCCTCGTTATCATAAAGGACGAGATACTTGGTAAGGCAGAGGCTGTTCGTCAGATACCTACTATGCTCAACTACAAGACACACGTTGAGAAAGGCTCAATGTTCAATACTCCTCCTGTTGTGCCAATCTATAGCGCACTCGAGACATTGCGTTGGATTAAGAAAAACGGCGGTGTAGAGGCTATGGACAAGTTGGCTCGCCAGCGTGCAGACATTCTCTATGCAGAGATTGACCGCAATAAACTCTTCAAGGGCACTGTTGCCAAGGAAGACCGCTCTGTGATGAACATCTGTTTCGTTATGAACGATGAGTACAAAGACTTGGAGAAGCCATTCTTCGAGTATGCCACTTCCAAGGGAATGGTCGGCATAAAGGGTCACCGCTCCGTTGGTGGTTTCCGTGCAAGCTGCTACAATGCGCAGACCATCGAGGGTGTTGAGGCACTTGTTGCTTGCATGAAGGAGTTCGAGGCACAGAATTGATATTATATAATATTTAGGTATATAATAATATAATAGGTATAAAGACTATGAAGGTTTTAGTTGCAACAGAAAAACCCTTCGCACCTGTTGCCGTGGAGGGTATAAGAAAAGAGGTTGAGGCAGACGGACACGAACTCGTGCTGCTTGAGAAATATACGGATAAGCAACAGTTGCTCGATGCCGTTGCCGATGCTGACGCACTTATTGTTCGCAGCGACAAGGTAACAGCCGAGGTACTCGATGCTGCAAAGCAGTTGAAGATTGTTGTGCGTGCCGGTGCAGGCTACGACAATATCGACTGCGAGACAGCAAAGGCAAAGGGTGTGATAGCAGAGAACACTCCTGGACAGAATGCCAATGCCGTTGCAGAACTTGTGTTCGGTATGCTTGTGTTTGCCGTTCGCAACTTCTTCACAGGCAAGGCTGGCACGGAGTTGCTCGGCAAGAAACTCGGTATATTGGCGTTCGGTAACGTTGGTCGCAACGTGGCACGCATAGCAAAGGGCTTCGGTATGGATGTCTATGCCTACGATGCTTTCTGCCCAGCCGATGTCATTGAGGCAGCTGGTGTTCATGCCGTTGCCAATCAGGAGGCACTTTTCGACACCTGCGACGTTGTTTCGCTCCATATCCCTGCCACTGCAGAGACAAAGCAGAGCATCAACAAGTCGCTTGTCGGCAGAATGAAGAAAGGCGGCATTCTCGTGAACACAGCCCGCAAAGAGGTTATCAACGAGCCGGAACTGCTTGAACTTATGGCAGAACGTGAGGATATAAAGTTCGTTACCGACATTATGCCCGATGCAAACGAAGAGTTCCTGAAACTTGCAGGTCGCTATTTCTCAACTCCCAAGAAGATGGGTGCGCAGACTGCCGAGGCAAACATCAACGCAGGAATAGCTGCAGCCAAACAGATTAACGCATACTTCAAGGACGGTTGCACGAAGTATCAGGTAAACCTTTAAAAGGTGTTGTATTATGAAGTGCCCCCAAAAAGTTGGACAAAACTTTTTGGGGGCATTTTATTAAGGATTGCTCCTCTTCATTAGAGACTCCGTTCCGAAAAGGAATGACGGCTGATAGCCACCTGCATCTATCACAATCTTCTCGAACACTATTGCAGGGTCGTTGGGGTGTAGTGTAAGGGTGTGCAAAGCGTTACTGCCGTCGAAAGGCACTTCTATTACCGATTCCACTATACGGCGTGCCACGGTGGGGTAGAAAATGGAGTAGATATTCTCTTTCTGTTCGTTCAGTCGGTCGTTGAAGCAAATTGTTTGTGGTTCTGCACCGTCAAGAGAAACGGTATATGTTAGTCCACCCTTGTTCAGATAGTCAAGGGTGGACTTTACTATTACATGTATTTTCACCCTTTCTGGTGCTTTGCCGTCCATCTGGAAACGATAGTTCAGGCAAACATTGCTTTCAGGCACAACTGTATATGGCATGAGCGTCATTGCACTGCGCGTGCGCCCCATGTATGGTATTATCGTCCACTTTGCACCGTCTTGTGCAGCGCAGTCGTAATAGTGCTCCGCTTCCATTGCCACATATCCATTCTGTGCAGTGAAAGTATATCCGCCTTCGCCGCCTTCTATGGTTCTTGTTTTGGGCATAATGTCGCGTGGGAAATCGTCGTTCCACGAGGTGTAACCAATGTGTTTCTGGGTCATCATTCCGTTCCATTTTCCGTTGGAAATGTTTTGGTTATAGTCTGCGCACAGTATTGAGTCGCGCTTGAAAGCCTCTTCCACACGCTGTGCCCAAATGTTTGCATCGGGATTGCCGATGGCTGCCAACTGAAGATTCATTGCTTGTGCATAATACATTTGGTGAATGTTCGACATAGCCTGTACTGGGAACAAAATAAGTTGCTTGTATGTGTCGCGATGGCTGTCGTCAATAGTGAGATATTGCCTCAGAGCCTCTGCCTCCAGTCGCATATATTCGTCTGCCACCTGCTTCCATTCGCCTGATGCGAGGTTGTATGTCGTTGCGTCGAGCATTTCTGCAGTGGAACGCCCATTCAATCTGCAACATTGGTTGAGTATTCGGGCAGCCTCGGCTGCTTGATTCTCACCGAACATCTTGCGGCAGAAAGGCTCTGTATGTGTGCCTACTACATCGGTGTTCACGGAACGCGGATTCCAAGCCATGTCGAGGAACAGCGTTATTGGATATTCCATTGGCTTCAAGTCGCCTACGTTCAAAATCCACATACGGTCGAGCCCATAATCGGCTGCCAATGTCAGTTGCTCCCATATGTTTTGCGATGGTGTTACGTTGAGCCATTTTGAGTTGCGTGGCGCCCCTACATAGTCCACATGGTAGTAAAGTCCCCATCCGCCGGGGTGGTTGCGTTCTTTTGCGTTCGGCACTCTTCGCAGATTGCCCCAGTTGTCGTCGCACAGCAGTATCAGCACGTCATCGGGCACTCTCATTCCTTTGTCGTAATAGTCGAGCACCTCTTTGTATAGTGCCCACACCTGTGGTGTTTCCTTTGCCGGTCGTCCCGTCACGTCCTTTATTATCTTTCTTTGGTTTTCCACAATGCGTTGCAGCAGTTTCGTGTCCGCATCTTCGCTCATTGCCTCGTCACCGTCGCCTCGCATTCCAATCGTTACGATGTCGTCAGTGCCTTTCATTCGCTCTATTCCTTCACGGAAGAAACGGTCTATCACCGCTTGGTTTGTCTGATAGTTCCATGCTCCGTATTCGTTGCGGTGACGTGCCCATTCTTGGTGGTTGCGCGCCATAGGCTCATGGTGCGATGTTCCGATAATCACTCCCATTTCATCTGCCAATCTTGAGTTTTCGGCATCATCGGCATAGAAAGCCCAGCCCCACATCGCAGGCCACATGAAGTTGCCTTTCAGACGCAGTATAAGGTCGAATACATGCTCATAGAAACGATGGTCGCCATAGTCCGTTCCAAACGTGTTTTTCACCCACGATGTCAGGCATGGTGCCTCGTCGTTCAGGAATATGCCGCGATATCTCACGGCAGGCTCCCCGTCGCTGTATTCTCCTTGTTTTATATATATGTTCGTGTGCTTTTCTACTGGCACGTCTGCCCAGAAGTGCCACGGCGACACGCCTAACTGTTGACACATTTCATACACTCCGAATGCCGTGCCACGCTTGTCACTGCCGGCAATCACAAGTCGGTTGCCGATTGTTTTTATTATATATTTCTCGGTCTTGCCTTTCAGGTTTGTCAGCATACCGTTCTTCACAAGTTTGTCTATCTCGCTGTTTTTCCCTACCGTACCTACAAGTATCTGCACCGCACCGTCAGTATTTGATGTCGTTGCCAATTGTTGCCCGGTCACTTTCTGCCAGTCGCCTCGTAGTGCCTCCACAGCCCTTTTCACACAGGGGTGCTCGCTTTCTGCTAAGGGCAGCAAGGTAGCATCGTTCAGTGCCGTTGTTGCTGCTGAAGGGTTGAACACCACAAACGTTTCTGCTCCGTGTACACGAATGCTTGTTCCTAATAATACAAGGACAAACAAGATGTTGAAAATGTCTTTTCTCATGATTATTTAGTTTTGCTGACAAAGATACAAAATAATTCTGAATTATCAAAATTTATTCATTATTTATAAATCCTATTTGGGTTTTCTTGCATTTCTACCCCCGTTTGTCGTGGTTTTCCATTCCTTTATCTAAAAAAGCATCGTAATGTTTGCATAATTGCTTGAAAATGTGTATCTTTGCAGCGAAATCAGATTTATTCTAAAATACTAAACTATGATAACACGCAAAATATTAACCATTGTAATAGCTTTTTTCATTACACTTGCTATCCACGCAAAAGAGCAGTCCGACACTGTTCTCCATAATCGGTATGCCCGATTGTTCCATGCCGATAACCCAGATAGCACAAAGGCATTCTATGATCTTTCTGCATACCTGCAACAATATCATAAGCAGAAGAAGCAGATGGAAAATTATTACAATATTAAGCGAATCGAGGTGCGCTACGATGCAAACCACGGCAAGTATATGGATGCTATCAAGAAAGCCAACGCCATGCTGGCAGAAATGAAGCGCAACAAAGAGGAACAATATAGCGACATTGCTTATTGCGCACTTGGCACTGTATACGACCGTCAAGGAAACCACGAGATGGGTATTCGTTATTTCAAGGAAGCGCTCAAGCGCGTCACTCCTGCCGACGGTTCCCGATACATACATGCACACGCAGGTCTGGAACATTGCTACATAATCCAGCATCCCGAAGAGGCATTGGAATTGAACAAGCGTTTTGGGGAACTAATTAAGTCGGATTCCACCTATCTGAAAGTGTATCTTGCCCACAAAGTGCAGATATATTTCTATATAGGCGACAAAGCAAATTTCCTGAAGGCAGCAAAGGAATACGAAAGACTAATCAACAGTTCCACGTCGCCCATATATGAATATGGAGAAAAGACCATTGGCGTTATGGAGAATGCTATGACCGACAAACACGACGATGTTTTGCGAGGTCTGAAAAAATACTCCGATAACGGTCGCAGAATGGATGCCAGCATACGAATCTATGAAAGTATGGGACGCTCCGACTTGGCACTGAAAGAGGCATATAGACGTATGGAAATTCAGGATTCGTTTAATAATGACCTGATGACTGAGAACCTGAACGAGTTGAATGCCGCTCTGGATATAAACGAACTTCAAAAGAAGGCAGCGAAGGAACGCGAGTTTTGGTTGATAGTCGTGATTCTTTTGCTTGTAGTGGCCGTTGCATTGCTTATCTCGCGTCATTTTATCCGTCGACACTATCAGAAAAAAATAGTAAAGCAAAAAGAGCAGTTAGCAATAGCACTCGATGAGGCGCAGGAGTCTGCACGCATGAAGACTGCCTTCATACAGCACGTCAGCCACGAGATGCGCACGCCGCTGAACATCATCAACGGCTATACCCAGCTCATTGCCGACCCCAAGTACGAACTTTCTACAGAGGAGCGCAACACACTGTTGCAAGCTATAGACCAGAACACCTTAGCCATCACCTCAACAATCAACGACCTGTTGGAGATTTCGCTCGACAGCAGCAAGGAACGCTACCAGCGCGACGACCGTATTGTGGTAAACGATTTCTGCCGCGGTGTCTTGGCTTATGCTTATCGGCGTGACAATGGGCGTTTAGAGTTCGTTTTCAACTCCAGCCTGCCCGACGACTACATTATCTATAGCAATAATGAAGGTATTGAGCGCATACTCCGTCAGTTATTGAAAAACTCCTTGAAATTCACCGAGAAAGGCAAAATAGAACTCTCCGTTTGTGAGTCTGCCGACGGCGAGAGTGTTAATTTTGTCGTGACCGACACCGGTATCGGTATACCAGAGGAGCACCACAGTCAGGTATTTGAAGAGTTCTACAAGGTTGACTCTTTCAAGCAAGGTCTTGGCGTAGGTTTGCCTATGAGCCGCAAGATTGCCATTCGTTTAGGCGGCACACTCACCATTGACAAAGACTACAAAGACGGTACGCGCATGATACTGACGATTCCGAAGGGAGTTTAATTGTCCTTTCACTTTCCATCGCACATAGTCTCGATTGTTATCGCATATAGTCTCGATGCCCAACGAAGCCTGTTTCGTTGGGCATCGAGACTATATGCGTTTTGTTGGGCATTTACAACATTGCCACTTTGTAACAATTTAACAATAGTGGCAAAGTTATAAAATGCATGTTAATTATTTGGGTATGTGGAAATAAGTTTGTAATTTTGCAAGCGAAATATTGGAGTGCAAGAAAATGGAGGACAACAATATACAGGAAGAACAAATGCCGCAGGAGGAGTTTCACTCGGAACTGCGCACGGAACATCTTGTGAAACGATACGGCAAGCGTACCGTTGTAAACGATGTGTCGATAAATGTGAAGCAGGGTGAGATTGTGGGACTGCTCGGACCTAACGGAGCAGGCAAGACCACGTCGTTCTATATGACTACGGGACTGATTGTGCCCAATGGCGGAAAGATATTCCTTGACGACCTCGACATAACGCAATACCCCGTCTATAAACGCGCGAGGGCGGGTATAGGCTATCTGGCGCAGGAGGCGAGTGTGTTCCGCAAGATGAGCGTTGAGGACAATATCATGAGTGTGCTGGAAATGTGCGACAAACCTGACGACTATGAAGGCAAGGTGCACGAATACCGGCAGTGGAAGATGGAAAGTCTGATAAGCGAGTTCCGTTTGGGCAAGGTGCGTAAGAACAAGGGCGACCAACTTTCGGGAGGCGAACGCCGACGCACGGAGATAGCACGCTGTCTTGCCATAAACCCCAAGTTCATAATGCTCGACGAGCCTTTTGCCGGTGTGGATCCCATTGCCGTTGAGGACATTCAGCAGATTGTATGGGAACTGAAATATAGGAACATAGGTATTCTTATCACCGACCACAATGTGCAGGAAACGCTTAGTATCACCGACCGTGCATATCTGCTTTTCGAGGGGCGAATACTTTTTGAAGGCAGTCCCGAGGAACTTGCAAACAACAAGGTTGTGAAGGAAAAATATCTGTCAAATTCTTTTGTATTGAGGAAAAAAGATTTCCAGTTGATGAAAGAAGAAAAGTTGGCAAAGGAGGCGGAAGAAGAGTTGTAAAGCATGTTAAAAAATACAAAACATGCCGTTTTTCCGTTGATTATGTGTAATTTTGCATTTCAATTTTGAAACAAACAAAACAAATAACGATAAATAAAGATGAATATTTCATTTGAGACAAATGACAAAGTGAATGGCTTGATGACCATCACAATTGAGAAGGAAGACTATGCTTCCGACGTGGACAAGCAGCTGAAGGACCTTCGCAAGAGGGCTAACATACCAGGTTTCCGTCAGGGACAGGCTCCTGTGGGTATGATAAAGCGCATGTATGGCACACAGGCAAAGATGGACGCTGTGAACAAGCTCATTGGCGACAAGCTCTACGAGTATGTTCGTGAGAACAATATCGCTATGCTTGGCGAGCCGCTGCCAAACGCAAACCAAGTGCCGGTGGAACTTGACAAGACCGACGGTCCGTACACTTTCATGTTCGACATTGCCGTTGCTCCAGAGTTCAAGGCAGAATTGAGCGACAAAGATACTATCGAATATTGCGACATCACCGTTGACGACAAGATGATAGACGAGCAGGTGGAAATGTTCCGTATGCAGCTCGGACATCAGGACACAACTATTCAGGAATACAATCCAGAGACACGCGACTTGCTGAAGGGTGACCTCCGCGAACTCGATGCAGAGGGTAACACCAAAGAGGATGGTATTGTTGTTGAAGGTGCTGTGCTTATGCCACAATATATTAAGGTGGAAGAGCAGAAGGCATTGTTCGACGGCACTAAGGTTGGCTCAATCATCACCTTCAACCCTCGCAAGGCATATCCTGATAACGACTCTGAGGTGGCAAGCCTCTTGAAGATTGACAAGAGCAAGGTGGCTGAAATGACGAGCGACTTCACATATCAGGTAACTGAGATTTCCCGCCACGTGAAGGCAGACGTTAACCAAGAGCTGTTCGACCAGGTGATGGGTAAGGACGTGGCAAAGGACGAAGCAGACTTCCGTGCGAAGATTGCCGAGGGCATAAAGCTGCAGCTCACTCCTAACTGCGATTTCCTCTTCATGAAGAACGTTCGCAAGCATCTGGAAGAGAAGGTTGGCGAACTCACATTCCCTACAGAACTGCTGAAGCGCATCATGCGAAACAACAACAAGGACAAGGATGAGAAGTTCATTGAGGACAACTTCGACATGAGCGTGAAGGAGTTGCAGTGGTCTCTCATGAAGAACCAGCTTGTTGAGGCTAACGAGATAAAGATTGACGATAACGACGTGAAGAGCGTAGCCAAAGGAATGGCTCGCGCGCAGTTTGCACAGTATGGCATGACAAACGTGCCCGACGAGTATCTCGAAAAGTATGCCAACGACATGCTTAAGGAGCGCAAGAGCGTTGATATGCTCGTAGACCGCGCAGTAGACCAGAAACTTATGCAGGCTCTCAAGGGCGTTGTAACGTTGAGCAACAAGTCAATCACTTTGGACGAGTTCAACAAGCTCATGGAGGCTTAAAAGGTAAAAATAAAGAAAAAATACACGCTTTTTTGCAAAAAACTTAAAAAAATATTTTGAGGTTATCGACTTTTTTTGTAACTTTGTTGTGCAAACAAAAGGGGTCGATAGCCTCATTTTCATTAAATACTACAATTTAAACAATAAAACATTACGGACAAATGCAGAGCGATTTCAGAAAATTTGCCACACAGCACATGGGCATGAACGGATTGGTATTCGACGAAGTGATAAGTTCACAGGCACAGTATCTTAACCCGTATATCTTGGAGGAACGCCAACTCAACGTTACACAGATGGACGTGTTCTCACGCCTTATGATGGACCGCATCATATTCCTCGGAACACAAATAGACGACTACACAGCCAACACCTTGCAGGCACAGCTGCTGTATCTCGACTCCACCGACCCGGGTAAGGATATTTCTATATATATCAACTCTCCCGGCGGTAGCGTGTATGCCGGACTTGGAATATACGACACGATGCAGTTTATAACAAGCGATGTGGCTACTATATGTACGGGTATGGCTGCGTCTATGGCAGCGGTGCTGCTCGTAAGCGGTGCAGAAGGCAAGCGTTCGGCTCTGACCCACAGCCGCGTGATGATTCACCAGCCAATGGGCGGTGCGCAGGGACAGGCATCTGACATTGAAATTACGGCACGAGAGATACAAAAGCTGAAGAAGGAACTGTACACAATCATAGCAGACCACTCGCACACCGAGTTCGAAAAGGTGTGGGCAGACAGTGACCGCGATTACTGGATGACTGCCGACGAGGCAAAGGAGTATGGTATGATAGACAACGTGCTGAAAAGAAAATAAAAAGAAGAAATGTTGAAGAAATGTAATTTCTGCGGCAGGACGGAGAACGAGGTGGAGATGCTTGTTACCGGATTGAACGGGAACATCTGCAACAACTGCATAGAGCAGGCGTATAGCATAATAGAAGCCTCGGGAATGCTCAAGACGACGAAGGGAAAGAAAGGCTCAAAAGGCAAGAAGCCTTCGGCAGACGTGCCCAAGCCGCGAGAGATAAAGGAATATCTTGACCAATATATAATAGGACAGGACGAGGCGAAGCGCTACTTGTCGGTGGCTGTCTACAACCATTACAAACGCCTTAACCAGCCGAAGGGCGACGACGGCGTGGAGATAGAGAAGAGCAATATAATAATGGTGGGCAGCACGGGAACGGGAAAGACCCTTCTTGCACGCACCATAGCAAAGATGCTCGATGTGCCTTTCACGATAGTTGACGCGACGGTGTTCACCGAAGCCGGCTATGTGGGCGAGGACGTGGAGAGTATTCTCTCGCGACTTCTGCAAGTGGCTGACTACGATGTGGAGGCTGCCCAGCACGGTATAGTATTCATTGACGAGATAGACAAGATAGCCAGAAAAGGCGACAATCCGAGCATCACGCGCGACGTGAGCGGCGAGGGTGTGCAACAGGGACTGCTCAAGTTGCTCGAGGGAACAATGGTGAACGTGCCACCGAAGGGAGGACGCAAGCATCCCGACCAAGACTATATACACGTGGACACGAGCAACATATTGTTTATCTGCGGAGGAGCCTTCGACGGCATAGAGCGCAAGATTGCACAGCGTCTCAACACGCACACCGTGGGATATAACTCGGTGCAGAACGTGGCGAAGATTGACACCAAGGATATGATGCAGTATATACTGCCGCAGGACTTGAAGTCGTTCGGACTGATACCCGAAATCATTGGTCGTCTGCCCGTGCTCACATACCTTAATCCGCTCGACAAAGAAGCTCTGTCGAGAATATTGAGAGAGCCGAAAAACTCCATTGTAAAGCAATATATAAAGTTGTTTGAGATGGACGGCATAAAGCTCACCTTCGATGACGAGGCACTTGACTTGATTGTGGAAACCGCAATGGAATACAAGCTCGGTGCGCGCGGACTGCGCTCGATTGTTGAGAGCATTATGACCGACGCAATGTTTGAGGCTCCGGGTGGAAAGAAAAAGACTTTGAAAATAGATAAGGCATACGTGCAGGCGCAGTTGGGAAAGAGCCATTTCAGTACCGGCGGCGCATAGGACACGAATCTGACAAGACCGTATATGACAGACAAAATAAACCTGACAGAAGCGTTAAAGAAATATTTTGGCTTCGATAAGTTCAAGGGCGACCAAGAGGCTATAATAAGTAGCCTTATGGAGGGCAAGAACGTGTTTGTGCTCATGCCCACAGGCGGAGGTAAAAGCCTTTGCTACCAGCTGCCGTCGCTGCTTATGGACGGGGTGGCAATAGTCATTTCTCCGCTGATAGCCTTGATGAAAAACCAGGTTGACGTGATATCGAGCATGTCGGAGCAGGGCACTGCCCACTGTCTCAACTCGTCGCTCAATAAGTCGACCATTGACCAGGTTAAGGCAGACATACGCTCCGGACTTACCAAACTGTTGTATATGGCTCCCGAGTCGCTTACGAAGGAGGAGAACGTAGAGTTTCTGAGCTCCGTTAAGGTGTCGTTCGTGGCAATAGACGAGGCGCATTGTATCTCGGAGTGGGGGCACGACTTCCGTCCGGAATACCGCAATATACGCCCTACGATAAACCGCATCTGCCAGTCGCCGATAATAGCACTCACGGCTACCGCCACCGATAAGGTGCGCACCGACATAATGAAGTCGCTCGGCATAACAGATGCAGTGCAGTATAAGAGTTCTTTTAACCGTCCTAACCTCTACTATGAGATACGTCCAAAGACGAAAGACGTGGATATGGACATTGCCAAGTTCATTAAGCAGCACCCCGGCAAAAGCGGCATAGTATATTGCCTGTCGCGCAAGAAGGTCGAGGAACTTGCTGCGGTGTTGGTAGCCAACGATATAAAGGCTGCACCGTATCACGCAGGACTCGAAACTCAGAAACGTTCCGAGACGCAAGACAAGTTCCTTATGGAGGACATCAATGTGATTGTAGCCACCATTGCTTTCGGAATGGGTATCGACAAGCCCGATGTGCGCTTTGTGATACATTACGACATACCCAAGAGTCTTGAGGGATACTATCAGGAGACGGGGCGTGCCGGACGCGACGGAGGTGAGGGAATATGCCTTACGTTCTACTCGCATAAGGACTTGGAAAAACTCGACAAGTTTATGGAAGGCAAGCCTGTGGCAGAGCAGGATATAGGCAGACAGCTGCTTGCAGAGACGGCGGCATACGCCGAGTCGAGCGTTTGCCGCAGAAAGATGCTGCTGCACTATTTTGGCGAGATTTACGACAAGGAGAATTGCGGCAACTGCGACAACTGTATGCATCAGGGCAAGAAGATAGAGGCGCAGAACGAGCTTGTAATAATGCTTAACGCCGTGCTTGCCATAAAGGAAAACTTCTGTGAGGACTATTTGATAGACTTTATCTGCGGCAAGGACACCGACGAGATTATTGCGCACAAGCATCACCTGCTGGAGTTGTTCGGCTCTGGCGAGGACTGTAGCGAAAAGATATGGAAACCGCTTGTAAGACAGGCACTGCTCGAAGGCTACATACGCAAGGACGTGGAGACATACGGACTATTGAAGGTAACGGCAGATGGAAAGAAATTCCTGAAAGCACCTCACTCGTTCCTCATTATGGAAAACAGGGAGTTCAGCGATTACGAGACCGTAGGCACAAGTGCGCTCGACCCAACGCTTAACAAGATGCTCATCGACCTGCGCAAGAAGTGGTCAAAGAAACTTTCCCGTCCGCCATACGTTATATTCCAAGACATTTCGCTTGAGCAGATGGCTACCGACTATCCAATAACCCTCGACGAACTCAAGCAGATACAGGGAGTAGGCGAGGGCAAGATGCGCCAGCCATACGCAAAGGACTTTATAAACCTGATAAAGAGATATTGCACCGACAATGAGATAGAACGGCAGAGCGATTTGCGCATACGCACGGTGGCAAAGCGCAGCGCGCAGAAAATCAGTATCATTGAGAACATCGACCGCCAAATAGACCTTGAGGACATTGCCGATGCAAAGGGAATGGACTTCGACGAGCTCGTTAATGAGTTGGAGACAATAGTGATGAGCGGCACGAAGCTGAACATCGACTATTTCCTTGAGGAGATAATGGACGACGACGATGTTGACACGATATACGAGTACCTGCGAAGTCAGGAGGACGACGACGTGCCGGCGCTGATAAGAAAATTCGAGAAGGACTTCGACGAGAACGAGATAAGGCTCGTAAGAATCAAGTTCATTAGCGAAATGGCAAATTAGTTAGCTCATTTATAGTTAAATCATATTAATCTCGGTGTGAAAATACCGAAAGTTGTGTGCTATCTCATATTTTATTGCTAATTTTGCACGCAATAAAAAATAAAAACAGTATAGTTATGTCTTCATTTATTGCAGATAAGATTGTAATGGACGGCTTGACCTATGATGATGTCCTGCTGATTCCTGCATATTCTGAAATACTGCCAAAAGCAGTGGAGTTGAAAACAAAGTTCTCCCGTAACATTGACTTGAACGTTCCTTTCGTGACGGCTGCAATGGACACCGTTACGGAATCGCAGATGGCAATTGCCATTGCACGTGAGGGTGGTATCGGTGTTATACACAAGAATATGACGATAGAGGAGCAGGCACGCCACGTGGCTATAGTGAAGCGTGCAGAGAACGGTATGATTTACGACCCTGTGACCATTCGTCGCGGCAAAACCGTGAAAGACGCACTGATGATGATGGCAGAGTATCACATCGGCGGCATTCCTGTGGTTGACGAGGAAGGCAGGCTTGTGGGTATCGTAACAAACCGTGACCTGCGTTTCCAGCGCGACCTCGACCGCAAGATAGACGACATAATGACAAAGGAAAATCTTGTGACCACACATCAGCAGACCGACCTTGCCGCTGCAGCCGAGATATTGCAGGAGAACAAGATTGAGAAGCTGCCGGTGGTTGACAGCAACAATCGTCTTGTGGGACTTATCACATACAAGGACATTACGAAGGCGAAGGACAAGCCGATGGCTTGCAAAGACGCAAAAGGTCGTCTGCGTGTTGCTGCCGGCGTAGGCATTACGGCAGACACGTTGCAGCGCATGGAGGCGTTGATATCGGCAGGTGCCGATGCCATTGTGATAGACACCGCTCACGGACACTCAAAGTCGGTGGTTGAGAAACTTGTCGAGGCAAAGAAATCATTCCCCAATGTAGACATCGTTGTAGGTAACGTAGCTACGGGTGAGGCAGCCAAGATGCTTGTTGACAACGGAGCTGATGCTGTGAAGGTTGGCATTGGTCCAGGCTCTATCTGTACTACCCGTGTGGTTGCAGGTGTGGGCGTTCCACAGCTTTCTGCGGTATATGATGTATATAGTGCGTTGAAGGGTACAGGTGTGCCTTTGATTGCCGACGGCGGTTTGCGCTATTCGGGCGATATCGTGAAGGCAATCGCAGCCGGCGGTAGTTCGGTGATGATAGGCTCTCTCGTGGCAGGTACGGAGGAAAGTCCGGGCGAGACGATTATCTTCAACGGCAGGAAGTTCAAGAGCTATCGCGGTATGGGCTCTTTGGAGGCAATGGAACAAAAGAACGGTTCAAAGGACCGCTATTTCCAGGGCGACACTACCGATGTGAAGAAACTCGTGCCAGAAGGCATCGCAGGGCGTGTGCCTTACAAGGGAACGGTACAGGAGGTGATATATCAACTCGTTGGCGGCTTGCGTTCGGGTATGGGTTATTGCGGTGCTGCAAACATAGAAAAGCTGCATGATGCAAAGTTCACACGCATAACAAATGCAGGTGTGCTTGAGAGCCATCCGCACGACATTTCCATAACAAGCGAGGCACCTAACTATAGCCGCCCCAATAACTGATGTAACTACAAAACACTAACAATGAATATTAAGAAAGTATTTTATGGCATCGTGGGGTTGCTCTGTACTGCAACGGCAATGGCGCAGAGCAATGACGACCCAGTGTTGATGAAGATTAATGGTCAGCCTGTACTCAGGTCGGAGTTTGAATATTCTTACAACAAGAACAATTCCGAGGGCGTTATAGACAAGAAGAGCGTAGAGGAATATGTTGACCTCTTTGCCAACTATAAACTTAAAGTGGCTGCGGCACTCGATGCACGATATGATACTATGCAGTCGTTTAAGCAGGAGTTCCTGCAATATCGCGACCAGCAGATTCGCCCTTCGTTTGTTACCGATGACGATGTGGAGCAGGAGGCAAAAAAAGTATATGAAAACTATAAGAACAATATTGGCGACCGTGGAATGTTCCAAGCCGCCCACATATTGTTGCGCCTTCCGCAGCAGGCACCACAGGCAGAACAGGATAAGGCGAAAGCACGCATCGACTCCATTTACAATGTATTGCAGGGTGGAGCTGACTTTGCTGCAATGGCAAAGGAGTTCTCACAAGACCCAGGCTCTGCACAAAATGGCGGACTACTGCCGTGGGTAGCACCAAACCAGACACTCAAGGAGTTTGAGGATGTGGCATATTCGCTGAAGGCAGGCGAGATGAGCAAGCCTTTCCTTTCGCCGGCAGGTTATCACATCATTGATATGAAGGGCTTTAAAGGACCAGACCCTTACGACTCGTTGCGTACAAACATCATTCGTTTTCTTGAGCAGCGTGGCGTGCGTGAGCGTATCATAAGCCAGAAGCTCGACTCCATTGTGGCTAAAAGCGAAGGCAACCTCACTGTAGGGGAAGTGCTCGACAAGCGCAGCAAGGAAATGGAAGCGCAAGACCCTGAACTGAAATATCTCATTCGTGAGTATTACGACGGTTTGCTGCTCTATGAGATAAGCAACAACACCGTATGGGAAAAGGCAGCCAAGGACGATGCCGGACTTGAGGCTTATTTCAAGAAAAACAAGAATAAGTACAAGTGGACAGAACCGCGCTTCAAGGGTATGGCATATCACGTTAAGCAGCAGGCTGATGTTGAGGCTGTGAAGAAATGCGTGAAGAACCTGAAGTTCGATAAGTGGAACGAGGCGCTGCGCACCACCTTCAACAACGACTCCGTGATACGCATTCGCGTGGAGAAAGGCATCTTCAAGCAGGGCGACAATGCACTTATCGACCGCGACGTGTTCAAGAAAGATACTACGGTTACTTCGTTGAAAGACTATCCTATAGATGCTACATACGGCAAGAAGATAAAGGCACCAGAGGACTACAACGATGTTCGCGGTCTCGTGGTGTCCGACTATCAGGAGATGTTGGAGAAGGAATGGATAGCAGACCTTCGTAGGAAATACTCGGTGGAGGTAGACCAAGATGTTCTCCGCACCGTAAACAAACATTAATATTGCGTATATGAACAAGAATTCAATGCACCGCCTTTTGCTTTTGGCATTCTGTGCCATCGTTGTATTCGGCTCAATGGCAAATATCCGCAGGGCATCCTTTATGGCAGCTCCTGAAGAAGACAGTCTTGCCATTGCCGAGCAAAGCATAATCGACGAGGTTATATGGGTTGTCGGCGATGAGGCTATACTGAAATCAGATGTCGAGGCTATGCGTCTGCAGGCAATACAGGAAGGACAGCATTTTGATGGCGACCCCGATTGTGTTATTCCAGAGCAGTTGGCAGTACAGAAACTGTTTCTGCAACAAGCAGCGATAGACAGTATTGAGGTGACCGATGCCGATGTCATGACGGAGGCTGACCAGCAATTGGACTATTGGATTCAGATGGTAGGTTCGCGCGAGAAACTTGAGGAATACAAGAAGCAAAGCATAAGTCAGATACGCACAGAGCTGCGTGAAGCACTACGCGACAGGCATACGGTGGCAAAGATGCGCGAGAAACTTGTGGAAGACATTACGGTTACACCTGCCGATGTACGTCGCTATTTCAAGGATGTGCCGCAGGATAGTCTGCCGTTCGTGCCTACCGAGGTTGAAGTGCAGATAATAACGCAGACACCGCGCATACCGCGCGAAGAGATAGACCGCGTGAAAGACGAGCTGCGCAGTTTTACCGAAAGAATAACGAATGGCGAAACATCTTTCTCGTCGCTTGCAAGACTATATTCCGAAGACCCCGGCTCGGCTCGCCGTGGTGGTGAACTCGACTACACAGGTCGTGGAATGCTCGACCCGGCATTTGCCAACGTGGCATTCAACCTCACCGACCCGAAGAAGATATCAAAGGTGGTGGAGTCGGAGTTTGGTTTCCATATCATTCAGCTTATCGACAGACGAGGCGACAAGATAAAGTGCCGCCACATACTTATGAAGCCCAAGGTTTCGCCAGAGGCAATCAGTGCAGGACTTGCCCGTCTCGACTCCATAAAGACTGATATGGTTGACGGCAAGTTTACTTTTGAGCAGGCTGCATCGGCATTGAGCGATGACAAGGACACGAAGAACAACTTCGGACTGATGTCGAACTCATCGCAGATGTCGCGCACATCTAAATTCCAGATGCAAGACCTTCCGCAAGAGGTGGCAAAGGCTATCGACGGCTTGGCTGTAGGAGAGATATCTGCTCCGTTCGAAATGATAAACTCCCGTGGTAAGACCGTGTGTGCCATAGCAAAGCTGAAGAGCAGGACCGAAGGACACAAGGCAAACATCACCGACGACTATCAGATTCTGAAAAACGTTGTTCTCGACAAGCGCAGGAACGAAGCCATTCACGAGTGGGTGGTAAACAAGATAAAGACAGTTTATGTGCGTGTGAACGACAGATACAAAAACTGCAACTTTGAATATCAAGGATGGATTAAATGACGCAGGAATCGGAAAACAGGAAATATCTCAACAGGCATAGGCTGGTCATCGTGGCTATCCTGTGCCTATTTGGACTTTTAGCATCACAGTCGATGCCTGCCGTGCAGCAGCGTGCACGCAAGACGAGGGCAAAGACGAAAAAAGCACCAGAGCCAAAGGATAACCGCGTGTACTTGATACACGCCGATGTGCTGCACTACGACCAATACAAGAAAGCCGATGCGCAGATTCTCAATGGCGATGTGCAGTTTAGGCACAATGGTGCCACGCTCTATTGCGACAGTGCCTATTTCTATGAGGCAAGCAACTCCTTCGAGGCATTCGGCAACGTAAAGATGGTGCAGGGCGACACGCTCACACTTATTAGCAAGTATGCCTTCTACGACGGTAACGAGCAGATGGCGGAGGCACGCTACGATGTCGTGCTTACGCACCGCAAGCAGAAACTCTATACCGATAGTCTCAACTACGACCGTCTTTACAATATAGGCTATTTCTTCGAGGGTGGAAAGCTCGTTGATGGCAAGACCGTTCTTACGAGCGACTGGGGCGAATACCATACCGACACGCGTATGGCTGTATTTAATTATAATGTACGCCTGCGCGATAATAAGATGCTGCTCACTGGCGATACGCTCTATTACGACACAAGCAAGTCACTCGCCCATGCCGTTGGTCCTTCCACAATTATCAATGGCGGCAGCATAATAAACACCAACGACGGCTATTACAACACCAAGACTGAATACTCCGAACTCTATGGGCGTTCGGTGTTGAAAGACGGTGGCAAGACCCTTATAGGCGACAGTGTTTATCACAACAGCGAGAAGGACATCAGCGAGGCTTTCGGCAACGTGGTCTATGTTGACAGCATAAACAAGAATATGCTTACGAGCGACTATGGCTGGTACGACGGTGGCGAGGGCTATGCCATGGTTACAAAGAACGCAAGGGTGATAGACTACTCACAGCAGGACTCGCTGTATATGCACGCCGACACGTTCAAGCTGTTCACGTTCAATATCAACACCGACTCCGTGTACCGCAAGATTCATGCATACAACAAGGTGCGTGCCTATCGCATTGATGTGCAGGCAGTGTGCGACTCGTTGGTATACAACAGTCTCGACTCCTGCATGACGATGTATAAAGACCCTATTGTGTGGAACAACAACCAGCAGTTGCTTGGCGAGGAGATAAGGGTTTATATGAAAGATTCCACCGTAGACTGGGCTCACGTCATTAATCAGGCTTTGTCAGTGGAGCAGCTTACGGTAGACACCACGAAGTTCAATCAAGTATCGTCGAAGGAGATGTTCGCGTATTTCGACAACGGTAACATACGCGAGTCGCATGCCGTAGACAATGTGCTTACCATATTCTTCCCTATGGACGATGCCGACAGTACCATTATCCTGCAAAACTATCTTACCACAACGTTGTTGAAGGCGTTTTTCAATGATAGGAAACTGCAAAGGGTATGGACACCGAAGGCAGAAGGCGATGCATATCCCTTGTCGCAGATACCACCCGACAGGCGTGCTTTGCCGTCGTTTGCGTGGTTCGACTATATACGACCGCTTGACAAAGACGACATCTTTGTTTGGCGTGGTAAGAAAAAGGAGCAGGAGCTGCAGCCTGAGAAGCGGCGCGTGGCTCCTGTGCAGAGTTTGGAATGACAACAATAACAGCCCTTTTATTGTGACATGAGCGATATAATACAACTTTTGCCCGACTCGGTTGCAAACCAGATTGCCGCCGGCGAGGTGATACAACGCCCTGCCTCGGTAATAAAGGAATTGGTGGAGAATGCCGTTGATGCCGGTGCAAAGACCATCAACGTTATTGTTGTTGATGCCGGGCGCACATCCATTCAGGTAATCGACGACGGCAAGGGCATGAGTATGACCGATGCACGTCTTGCCTTCGAGCGTCATGCCACATCCAAGATACGCAAGGCCGAAGACTTGTTTGCCCTTCATTCAATGGGATTCCGCGGCGAGGCGCTGCCCTCGATAGCGGCAGTGGCAATGGTGGAGCTGCGTTCGCGCATGGCAGACAGCGAGGTTGGCACTCATATCGTTATATCGGGCAGCAAGGTTGTGAGCCAGACACCTGTGTCTTGTCCCGTGGGCAGCAATTTCAAGGTTGAGAACCTGTTTTTCAATGTTCCTGCCCGTCGCAAGTTCCTCAAGACCAACGCCACCGAACTTAACAATATCCTCGTGGCGTTCCAGCGCATAGTATTGGTATATCCCGAAATAAGTTTCACGTTCCATAGCAACGGCTCTGAACTCTTTAATCTTCGTGCCGGCAGTCTCCGTCAGCGCATCGTCGACGTGTTCGGCAAGAAACTCGGCACAGACCTTCTGCCTCTCGATGTCAATACCACGATGTGCAGGATAACGGGCTTCATAGGCAAGCCCGAGACGGCACGGAAGAAAGGAGCGCAGGAATATTTCTTTGTCAATGGCAGATATATGAAGCACCCTTATTTTCACAAGGCTGTGATGCAGGCATACGACCGTCTCGTGCCTGTGGGAATGTGCGTGCCTTATTTCATATATTTCGATGTCAATCCTGCCGATATCGATGTGAACATACACCCCACTAAGACCGAGATAAAGTTTGAGAACGAGCAGCCTATATGGCAGATACTGTTGGCTGCCGTAAAAGATTCCATAGGCAAGTTCTGCGAGATAGCTACCATTGACTTCGACACCGAAGGTCGTCCCGAAATTCCCGTGTTCAATCCCGACAGCAAAGCCGAGCAGCCTGCAATGTCGTTCAATCCGTCATACAATCCTTTCAAGGGCAGTTCCACAGGAAAGACTACCGTCAGCGCAAGGCGTTCTTCCGTTGCATCCGACTGGGAGGAACTTTATAGGAACATAGGCACGCAAGGACAAGGTGGCACGCAGCAGGATTTCTTCAATGCCGACGAGGACAATGTTATAGCACCGCAGGATGAAACGACCGTAAAATCCTCATCGTTGCTCGACGAGAGGTCGCCGGCGCATTATCAATACAAAGGACAATATATTATGACTGCAGTGAAGTCGGGACTGATGATTATAGACCAGCAACGTGCCGACCTGCGCATAAGATACGAGCGCTACCTGAAGATGATACGCAACCGCATAGGCACTACGCAACGACTGCTTTTCCCCGAAGTGGTGCAGTTTGATACGGCGGTGCTGCCTATCGTTGAGAAAGTCATGCCTGAGCTGTGCGGCATAGGTTTCGAGCTGTCTCCGCTTGGTGGCGGCAGCTATGCTCTTAATGGTGTGCCGGCAGGAATAGAAAAGCTCAATCCTGTGTCGTTGCTGCATGGTATTGTCGACGATGCCACCGAAATGACAGGCGGTGCTTCCGACGAACTTGTAAGCAATATGGCATTGAGTATGGCGCGCAGTGCCGCAATAACCTACGGTGAGATTCTCTCCAACGACGAGATGGAAAACCTCGTCAACGAGCTGTTTGCCTGCGAGAATGTAAACTATACTCCCGACGGGCACTCAATTCTGGCAATACTGCAGCAAGCCAACATAGAAAAGCTGCTCAATTAGGGCGACAGATAATACAATCACGATTTACAAACAAAACATTTACAGATATGAGAAAGTTTTTTGTAGCAATAGCACTCTTTGCAGTCAATATGGTTTCCGTGGCACAAGAGGAATCCAATCCTATAGATAAGTTCAAGGTAACTACCAACTCTTTTGCCTGCAACTGGTTTGTAGGCATTCAAGGCTCTTGGTCAAACTATATGGACGGCGGAGCCGGCAACTCTCTATTGTCCACGCCCACTTGGGGCGGCTCGTTGTCGCTCGGTAAGTGGTTCACTCCCGGACTTGGTCTGCGTGCCAAGTATAATGGCTGGGACACAAAAAACAATAACTTCGCTACATCTGACAATCACAATAAATACTGGACTCTCACTGCCGATGTGATGTTTAATTTCACCAACCTCTTCAAAGGCTACAACGAGACTCGTGTATGGAATCTCATTCCATACCTTGCCGGTGGAGTAGGGCGCAACTGCACTCTCAACCACTATACCCCGGTAGTTGGTGGCGGCATCATATCCTCATGGAAAGTTTGCACCAAGCTCGACATCACCCTTGAATGCTCCTACAAGGCGCTGTCAAACGACTTTGGCGGTGGACTTGCCACCCTGCCTCCTTCATCAAGCGACCGCATCTTCGCCATCGAAGCCGGCATCTCCTACAGACTCGGCAAAACAACATGGCACAAGGCAGGCGACACCGAGACAATAAACAGCATGACACAAATGGAGATTGATGCCCTCAATGCCCAGATTGCCGACCTCGAAGCTGAAAACGAGATGCTTCGTAATCAAATCAATTCCCAGCAACCCCAATAATCCCATAACACCCTATTAACCCCATATTTTCCCCATAAACATAAAAAAATCCAAGAAAAATTTGGTGGTTTAAGAAAAAAGCATTACCTTTGCACTCGCTTAAAAGAACAAGGGCGTTTAGCTCAGCTGGTTTAGAGCATCTGCCTTACAAGCAGAGGGTCGGCGGTTCGAATCCGTCAACGCCCACAAAACAATAAAAGTTCTTTTAAGTATTCACAGTTCGTGAGGGCGTTTAGCTCAGCTGGTTTAGAGCATCTGCCTTACAAGCAGAGGGTCGGCGGTTCGAATCCGTCAACGCCCACGAAAATCCCCCCAATTATTCTATTTATCAAAATCCAAGGCAAAGTCCATCTTCCGGTCGTTGTCATAGGTACACTACTGTTTTTTGATAAATATCCATACATTATTTATATATACGCGCGAGAGAAACCAATGAATTTCATGAAGCAAATAATGCATTTGGAAAAGTAAACAATTGCATTTGCAAATGTAAACAAGATGTTTTCATTTTTATCATTGTGTAATATCTATACAGAAATAAATACGTGTTAGTTAAAAAATCCTTAGGAGGTGGCGTTTTTTGTTAATGAACGTTATATGTTTCGCCGTTTGTGTTAAAGAAATTGTCGTATTGTTATTTTTTTGTTAACTTTGCACAGCATATATTGCTATTCATACATGGCAAATAAGCATGTACCTCGTACATCGAGGCATGTAAAATATGCAAAAATGCTCGCACCTTGTGTGCCAAGGTGTAACAAATGAGTTTAAATAATGTAACCAAATGGAAAATAAATTTCATAACAAATTATAATTATTAAAAACAACAATTTATGTCTATTAAAACAAACATTCGATTGGTGCTTGTTACGCTGTTTGCCACATTGGCGATGGCAGTGCAGGCACAGACGACAATCAGTGGAAATGTCAAGGACGGAACAGGTGAAGCCGTGATTGGTGCTACCGTTGCAGAAAGGGGCAATGCCAAGAATGCTACCGTTACCGACCTCGACGGTAATTTCACACTGAAGTTGAATGGCAGCCAAATCGTTGTCTCATACATTGGTATGAAGAATCAGACGGTGAACGTTGCAGGTAAGAAAACTGTTGATGTGGTGCTCGAGGACGACAACACCACGCTCAACGACGTAGTGGTAATCGGTTACGGTTCCGTTCGCAAGAAGGACTTGACCGGTTCGGTAGCTACAGTGAAGGGACAAGACCTCGTGAAAGTGCCGGTGGCAAACGTTAGTGAGGCCCTGACCGGTAAGATGGCAGGTGTGAACATCACCACCACCGACGGTTCTCCCGATGCTGAAATCCTTATCCGCGTGCGCGGTGGAGGTTCTATCACTGGTGACAACTCTCCGCTCTACGTTGTGGACGGTTTCCAGACAAGTTCTATCAGCGACATCTCGCCAAACGACATCGAGGACATCACTGTGCTGAAGGACGCTTCTTCAACAGCCATCTACGGTTCGCAGGGTGCAAACGGTGTTATCCTCATCACTACTAAAAACGCAAAGAGCGGTAAGACCGTTATCAACTACAACGGTTTCTTGCAGACAAAGACCGTATCTAAGCGCCTCAGCCCGATGAACACCTACGACTATGTGATGTCGAACTATGAGTATGCATCACTCCGCGGCGAGAGCGCTCTCAACTCGTTCTACCGTCAGTTTGGTGTTTACGACGACCTCTATCTCTACAAGAGCATCGAGGCTATCGACTGGCAGGAGGATATGTTCGGTGCAAACGTTCTTTCGCAGAGCCACAACGTTTCGCTCACTGGTGGTACAGACAAGACCAAGTTCACACTTTCAGGAACATACGACTTCAACGGCGGTCTTATGCCAAACAACGACTTCAGCCGCTACGCATTCCTCTTTAAGTTGAACCACGAAATAAACAAGAACCTTAAGTTCTCTTTGAACGCACGTGTGAGCGACCAGATTGCTAACGGACAGGGTACACAGGGTGGTACTTACAAGGTACGTACTGAGCAGGCTATCTATTCTGTTGCAACAAAGGGTCTGTCAGGTTTCACGACACCTGATTTCTCAAACATGTCTGACGATGAAATTGAGGAATATCGTCGTGCCAACATGTCATTGGCAGATCAGGCAGCGCAATACTGGCGCAAGCGCAACAACCGTGCTTTCAGCTTCAATGGTGCCCTCGACTGGAAGACTCCATTGAAGGGCTTGACAGCTCATGTGGAAGGCGGTTATGCATACGGATTCAACGAGGTTAAGAACTGGTATGGTTCCACAACTACCCAGGCTTCTTACGTTGGAGGTCTTCCTTTGGCAGACTGGACAAAGACCAACACCCGCACGCTGCGCGAGAGTGCAACGCTGACATACGACAAGAAACTCGGTGAGGATCATCACTTCAACGTAATGGTTGGTCAGGAAGTTCGTTCGGCAAAGAGCGACAATAGCTCAATGAACGCCAACGGTTTCAGTGAGGCTTACACCCCAGATCAGGTGTTCGCTAACTTCGGTTCGGGTGTGATGCAGAGTATGGGCAGTGTTGTCAGCCCTGATGAAAACACAGTGTCTTTCTTCGGACGTTTGAACTATGACTTCAAGGATCGCTATCTTCTCACCCTTACATTCCGCGAGGACGGTAGCTCCAAGTTTGCACCTGGACACCAGTGGGGTTTCTTCCCTGCAGCAGCTGCATCATGGCGAATCATTGAGGAACCTTGGATGGAGGGTGCAAAGTCGTGGATGTCTAACTTGAAACTCCGTCTTTCATACGGTAAGGTTGGTAACAACAAGCTGCCAAGCTATATGTTCTCACAGCTCTATTCGTTCAACAGCGGTTCAAAGCGCTACGGTGTGGGCGAGCAGGCTAATGTACACAGCTCTGTGACGGCAGTGCTTGCCAACCCTAACCTCACATGGGAGAAGCGTACTACACGTAACATCGGTCTCGACTTTGGCTTCTTGAATGAGCGACTCACTGGTAACATCGACCTTTACTGGAACAGTACCGACGACCTGCTTATCAACCACGCTATTGCAGCTCCTGGTTACACCTCTATGTATGAGAACTCTGCTTCCACAAGCAACAAGGGTGTTGAGCTTACCTTAAACGCAGCTATCGTGCAGAAGAAAAACTTCAGTCTCAATGCATACTTCAATATCGGCTTCGACAAGTCTAACGTGAAGAGTCTTGCAAACGGCATCGACCAGATGACCTTCCCATCAGGATGGGCAAGTACCGACAACAAGAACCAGCAGGACTATATCGTTCGCATTGGCGACCCAATAGGTCTTGTATACGGTTGGAAGAGTGCAGGTTACTATACTACCGACGACTTTGAGAGCTACGATGCTGCAACAGGCACATACAAGCTGAAGGATGGCGTTGCTTCTACTGCATTGCTCGGTGGTCAGATAGGTATTCGCCCTGGTACTATGAAACTTGTAGACCTTAACGGTGATGGTGTTGTTGATACTGAGGATATCACAGTTATCGGTGATACCAATCCTGACTTTGCCGGTGGTTTCGGATTCAGCGGAACAGTATATGACTTTGATTTCCAATTAAACTTCACATATACATACGGCAACCAAATCTACAACGCCAACAAGATTCAGACCTCATCACGCTATCGTGCAGGTAACTATCCTAACATGCGCGACGACATGCGCCCATCCAATGCCTATTCATACATAAATCCAGAGACTGGCGGTCTGCTTACAAGCCTTGAGGATCTCGCTTACTGGAACGAAGGTGGCAACGGCAAAGCACCAAAGGCTATGTGGAGCCCGTTCTCTACCGGTGATGCAGTGGTTGTTCCAACCGACTGGGCACTTGACGATGCTTCATTCCTGCGCTTGCAGAGCGTGACAGTGGGTTACACCTTGCCAACCAAGATTACACGCAAGGTTGCCATACAGCGCCTGCGCCTCTACGTGACGGCTACCAACCTGTTCTGTATAACCAACTATCCAGGCTACGACCCAGAAGTTAGTTCATACGTACGCAACAGCAGCTACTCTGGCTTGACTCCGGGCATCGACTTCTCTTCTTATCCGAAGAGCCGCGCTTGGACATTCGGTGTTAACGTTACGTTGTAACAGAATGAAACAGTGAAACAGTTAAAAAAGCAAATTAATATTATGAAATTAAAGAATAAATATATAGCATTGGCAACTGTTGGAGTGGCAGCACTTACATCGTGCAACGACTTCCTGAATGTGGATGCGCCGTCGCAGAACGACCAGGCAATGGTCTACGCCTCAACAGAATTTGCCACCAACGCCATCAACGGCGTATATGTATTGTTCGGTGAAGACCCATACTCATCACGTATGATGGGTGTATGGATGCAGAACACCGACGTTGAAGCCATGGGTCCAAGTGCGGGCTTGCCAACAGCTCACCGTTCATCAGTGTGGTCGCTGCAAGGTCCTGCTTTGGAGAGCTTCAACGATGTATATAATGTGTGGAACAACAACCTGCAAGCCATTGAGCGTGCCAACCAGGTGCGTGCCGGTGTAGACGCAAGCCCTATCGGCAACACTGACGAGCTTCAGCAGATTAAGGGTGAGGCAACTTGCCTGAAGGCTTACCGCTACTATTTGATGACAGGCTTGTTTGGCGATGTTCCTTATTACGATGAAGCTGCAAAGGCAGGCGACGAGCTGGACAAGCCACGTACAGACAAGAACATCATTTTCAGTAAGGTATTGCAGCAGTTGGTTGACATAGAGCCTAACATGAAATTCTCTGATGTTAACACTGGCGGTATCGAGCGCATGAACCGCGACTTCGCAATCGGTCTCATCGCCCGTCTGGCTCTGTTCCGTGCCGGCTATGGAAAGACCTACGACAACCAGATGAAGCGTGCCGACGACTATCTCGACGTGACTTCAGAAGACCTGACCGTGGTGTACAAGGACGTGAATGGTACAGAGAAGACAGCTCAGACCTACACCCAGTATTAC
Organism: Prevotella sp.; assembly: GCA_022511075.1. Classification (GTDB taxonomy): domain Bacteria; phylum Bacteroidota; class Bacteroidia; order Bacteroidales; family Bacteroidaceae; genus Prevotella. The sequence goes on along the minus strand of JAFLSE010000001.1, from coordinate 174,633 downwards.
CAGATGGCAAAGGACTATTGCCAGAAGCTCATCCAGCTGAAGCCGCGCGAGTTGTATGCTGACTATGGGCAGGCATTCGCCAACGAGATGAACTACATGGTTGAGAACAATGCCGAGATCCTCTATGAGGTTGCATTCGTACAGAACTATGGTGGTGATGTGGGCTGGTCGCTCGGTGTGCCTAACACAGGTTCTTGTGCAAAGGGTACAACAACAGCCCAGGTAGCAGTTACCCCGACTTACTATATGTCGTTTGCTGACAGCGATACCCGTCGTGACATCAACTGTGCTAAATACAGTCATGCCAACGACACAGTCGCAGCCGCTACAGCAACAGGATTGTATGTTGGTAAGTGGGATCGCGCCCTCGCTGCCAAAGACCTTGGCTCTGGCTCGTCCAAGGGTACTGGTATCAACTACCCGTTGATGCGCTATTCTGATGTATTGCTTATGCTTGCCGAGGCAGAGAACGAGCTGAACGGTCCTACGGCAGTGGCAAAGGAAGCACTGACCAAGGTTCGCGCACGTGCTTTTGCCGGTGCAGCCGACTACAACGAGCAGGTGACACAATACGTTAATGACCTGACAACGAAGGAGGCTTTCTTCAACGCCATAGTTGACGAGCGTGCATGGGAGCTTGGTGGTGGTGAAGGTGTGCGTAAGTTCGACCTTGTACGCTGGAACCTCTATGCCAAGAAGATTGAGGAAACTCTGCGCACTATGATTTGCTGGGGTATCTCTACAAACAACGACTTGATGAATAATGAAACCGTATTGGCAGCTTACCCAGAGGCACGCAACTATACAGATTGGGCTCCATATCTGTACTATCAAAAACAGCCTGGAGGCAACAACACTAAGGATGACATTATATGGTATAATGAAAAATTTAGAGTTGACAGAGAACACGATGCTATGGAAACTGACCACTGGGTGCGTCTGAACTGGGGTGTCAACTGTATAAAGACTGTAAACACTTATACATATCAAGGCAAGGATTATACAGCTTGTACAAAAACTGTAGCAAACGGTGTTGCAACATATACTTTAGGTGTAGAGCCAAACCAAGTCAAGGTTGAGGTTGCTGATGGAGAATATCCAGGCATAACACGTCACCGTAAATATCAAGCCAGCGACTATGTAACACGCCTCTTCCGTGGTTACACGGGTGGTGCTCTTACCGGCAGCGGTGTCGTGCCTTATTTGATTCCTATCAACATTACCACGCTCAATGCATCAGACGTGCTGAACAACGACGGCTACGGCTTTGCTGCAACGGATATGGGCGAGGGTGTCAATGTTGACATTATAACTTTAGATAATGATTATAAATAATACGGAGATAAGAATATGAAAAAGATATTTAAATCAATGTTGTTCCTGCTGGCTGCATCAACAAGTGTGGTGCTGACCAGCTGTAGCGACGACGATCTGCCTACGGCAGACGCACTGTTCCGTCCCGTGATTACCGAGAGCGACAACATCGAGCATGGTCTTGACGATAACCTCTCGCCATATATGATTGTCACATGGGACAACTATACCGATGCCACGGAATATGTAATCACGGCTGAAGCCAACGATGGCAGCGACACCAAGACAATTACGACCGAAGAGACAACTTGCACATTCACCAACTTGGAGTATGACAAGGAGTACAACGTAAGTCTTCGCTGCGTGAATACCAATACAGGACTTCAGTCTAAGGACTATACCCTGACGACAACAACTCTTGACTATCCAACAAAGCTGTTGACCCCAGGAGCTACCGACATCATCGACGTGGCAGCTCGTATTTCGTGGTCTGATATTGTCTATGACAATTTGGAGATTTACAAGGATAGTAATGATTCTCTTGTAACTTCTGTAGTATTGACGGATGCAGACAATGCTGTGAAGAATGTGATTGTAGAGGGACTTGCACCAAAAACCACATATCAGGCACGTGTCTATGTTAACGACCAATATCTTGGTAAGAAACGTTTCACAACCAGTGCTGAGGAAAGTTATGACGGTGTTGTCGTTGACTTGCGCAAGGAAGATATGAGTGATGACGATTTGTACAAATGGTTTTCAGCTGCACATCTTGAGGAGATTGTAAGCGAATACCCCGACCAAGATATTACAATCGTCTTGAAAGGCGGTCTTCACTATCGTTTGCAGAGCCTTAACCTTCCACAAACAACTGGAACGATTAAGTTTGTTACAGGTTTGACACTGGAAGGCAACGCTATCTTTGATTGCGCCAGTGAGTTTGGTGTGCCAAACGGTGTTACAGTTGGTGGTATCACGCTTGAGAAGATTAACTTCCTTGACTATGAAGGCAATAAGACTTCCGATAACTATGGTGGTCACTATCTGATAAATGCAAGCACCAGCGGACATTTGGAGAACATGACATTCAAGAGCTGCCAGATTAAATACAAGCGTGGTATCATTCGTGCACGTAGCACATTCCAGCTCGACAACCTTGTATTCGACGATTGTATCATCGATTCTATCGGCGGTTACGGTATTGCAATGGCAGAAGACCAGGCATGTGTTTATAATATGACTATGAATAACACAACTTGTGCTAATGTGCAGCGTACGTTTGTAAATGACCAGAAGTCTGTAGCAGGTAACAATACTATCACAAACTGCACATTTGTGTATTGTGTTGGTGCCAGCCGCAACTTTGACGATATTACAGATTGCAAGAGCTTCACCATCAAGAACTGCTTGTTCGGAATACCGGGAGAAACACCTCAAAATACGTCTACTACATTCTCTGGCTGGAACAGTAAATGCAATCCTGTGCCAACAGCAGATGACTGCTACTTTACCAGCGATGTAGAATGGAAGATGGGTGGTGATCCTCCTACTCCTACAGCTCAGTTCGCAGGTACTACGATTGGTACTGATACCAAAGGTACATTCAAAGACCCTGAGCATAGTGATTTCACAATCATTAATACAAAGGAACTGCAGAACGTAGGTGACCCACGTTGGTATTAATTTTAACGTTCACCGCTCTCCTCCTGATAACAGGGGGGCGGTGAACTGATTTTAACAAACATATTTATTTAACTAACTTTAAACATTTAATTATTATGAAGAAAATTTTTACTTTTGTAACAATGGCTCTTGTATCAATGGGAGTTAATGCACAAACATGGAAGGCTGGTGAGACAGCTCCAGAGGCTGGTGCTAAAATTATTGACAATGATCTGGTGACCATAAACACCGTTAGTGAAACAAAGGTAGTTGATTTAAAAGACCCAGTGACTATCGATGAATATACTTTCGATTATTATATTCAGGTACGCACGGACAACCCAGATCCTTCAGCAGATTCTCCTACAGGTGGAGTTCAAACGGATTGTACTGCTCTTGTTGTAAAAGCCAATAAAGACGCTGATGTTACATTCTATTTCCGCCGTCAGAAAGGAAATGCAGGTTTTGACACAGATGATAATAAAGATATGCTATGCTATGCTCAAAATGGTGCTAAGTATAAGTATGAAGAAGAAATAATTCCAATTACAGATGATGAGCAGTATGCTTATGCAAAGAAAACATATAAGTTCGTTGAAGGTGGTGTTTATACAATCTACCGCAGAGGTTCTACAATCAACTTGTATGGCATTGATGTTGCAGAAAGTGCCGGAGATGAAGGCGGAGACAGCGATTCCGATTCTGACGAATACACTGTAAAGGCGGATTGTACAGGTGAGGTGAAGTTGGCAAACATTACGATAACCTTCCTCAATAATACGTCAAAAGGTTCTACTGCAGATGCTGGCACATGGACATTCACTGATGGTAAGGCTATAGCGGATCAGAACTCTTGTGAGATTAAGTTTGAGCCTACGGCCGCAGGTAAGCTTATAATCTATTTCCAAGCCAAACTTGCTGATAACAAGCCTGTCGTAATGTTTGTTGACGGTGATACAGAGAACACTATTTCTTGCAATCGCGTGAAAGATGATAGCGTTATTGAATCAGGCGCAAATCATGAAGAACTGGCTGCAGGCGAAGGTATATACTATATGTTGGAAGCAGGCAAGACCTATAATTTCTATGCCTCTGGTACAAAATATGCTGTAAAGGGATTCAGCTATGAAAAAACCGCTAGCGGCGAGACAGGCATTAGCAACACTATTGCGGAGAAGAACGTAAACGCTCCTGCATACAACCTCGCTGGTCAGAAGGTAGACGCTTCATACAAGGGTATTGTTATCCAGAATGGTAAGAAGTTCGTTCAGAAGTAATAGCTACATATATTATATAATAAAAATAGCGGAGTCATTAAGACTCCGCTATTTTTGTTTTACCTTGGATTTTGGAAAGATTGGCGTGTTTCGCTTTTGCAAAAACAAATTAAAATGTCATACAAAATTTGGCTATTATATAAATAATGTGTAATTTTGTGCGCTAAATAGCATGATAATAACAAAGAATAAAACATTAAAATATATGGAATACAATTTCAGGGAAATAGAGAAAAAATGGCAGCAGAAATGGGTGGAAGACAAGACCTATAAGGTGGAAATAGACAAGACGAAGGAGAAGTTCTATGTGCTAAACATGTTCCCCTATCCATCGGGAGCAGGACTGCACGTAGGTCACCCACTCGGCTACATTGCAAGCGACATATATGCAAGATACAAGCGTCAGCAGGGCTTTAACGTGCTTAATCCTATGGGCTACGACGCATACGGACTGCCGGCGGAACAATATGCCATACAGACGGGACAACACCCGGCAAAGACGACCGAGGCAAACATAAGCCGATATCGTGAGCAGTTGGACAAAATTGGCTTCTCATTCGACTGGGACAGGGAGGTGCGCACTTGCGAGCCAGGCTACTATCATTGGACACAATGGGCATTCCAGAAGATGTTCAACTCGTTCTATTGCAAGAGTTGTGAGAAGGCGTTGCCAATAGAGGAATTGGTAAAGCACTTTGAGCAGGAAGGAACGGCAAACCTCAACGTAGCAATGGGTGAGGAACTGCATTTCACCGCCGACGAGTGGCGCAAGATGAGTGAGAAGGAGCAGCAGCAGACACTGATGAACTACCGCATTGCATATCTCGGCGAGACGATGGTGAACTGGTGTGCAGGACTCGGCACGGTGCTTGCCAACGATGAGGTTGTGGACGGAGTGAGCGAGCGTGGCGGCTATCCCGTGGTGCAGAAGAAGATGAAGCAATGGTGTCTGCGTGTGTCGGCATACGCACAGCGACTGCTCGACGGCTTGGAGAACATTGACTGGACCGACTCGCTGAAAGAGACACAGCGCAACTGGATAGGTCGCTCGGAAGGAACGGAAGTGGAGTTCAGCGTGAAGGACAGCGATGTGAAGTTCACTATATTCACTACACGTGCCGACACAATGTTTGGTGTTACGTTTATGGTGCTTGCGCCTGAAAGCGAATATGTGGCACAGATAACCACCGCTGAACAGAAACAGGCTGTAGACGACTATATTGCCGCTACGAAGAAGCGCACGGAACGCGAACGCATAGCCGACCGTAAGGTTAGCGGAGTGTTCACTGGTGCATACGCCATAAATCCGTTTACGGGCGAGGCTATACCCGTGTGGGTGAGCGACTATGTGTTGGCTGGCTATGGTACGGGTGCGATAATGGCTGTGCCTGCTCACGACAGCCGTGACTATGCCTTTGCAAAGCATTTCGGTCTGCCGATAGTGCCGCTTATTGAGGGTGCTGACGTGAGCGAGGAAAGTTATGATGCAAAAGAGGGTATCGTGGCAAACTCGCCTGCAGCAGGAAAAACTCCGTATATCGACTTCTCGCTGAACGGTATGACAGTGAAGGAAGCCATTGCGGCAACAAAGGAATATGTTAAGACACATAACTTGGGACGCGTAAAGGTGAACTTCCGTCTGCGCGATGCCATATTCAGCCGTCAACGCTATTGGGGCGAGCCATTCCCTGTGTACTATAAAGACGGTATGCCATATATGCTGCCCGAAGAGTGCCTGCCATTGGAACTGCCCGAAGTGAGCCAGTACAAGCCTACGGAAAGCGGAGAGCCACCATTGGGCAACGCAGAGAAATGGGCTTGGGACACGGAGAACAACAAGGTTGTTGACAAGAAATTGGTGGACAACGAAAAGATATTCCCGTTGGAACTCAACACAATGCCTGGATTTGCAGGTAGTTCGGCTTACTATCTGCGCTATATGGATCCGAAGAACGACACGGCTCTCGTGGGCAAGGAGGCTGACGAGTATTGGAAGAACGTAGACTTGTACGTGGGTGGAACAGAACACGCCACAGGACATCTTATATATTCGCGTTTTTGGAACAAGTTCCTCTATGACTATGGATATAGCGTGAAGGAAGAGCCATTCCAAAAGTTGGTTAACCAGGGAATGATACAAGGCCGCTCTAATTTTGTGTACCGCATAAACAGCGACGACCATTCAAAGGCTCCGGTATTTGTTTCCTTTGGTTTGAAGGACAAATATGAGGTTACTCCTATACGTGTAGACGTGAATATTGTTGATGCTGATGTGCTCGACACGGAGGCGTTCAAGCAATGGCGACCGGAATACAACAATGCGGAGTTCATCTTGGAAGATGGCAAATATGTATGCGGATGGGCTGTAGAGAAGATGTCGAAGTCGATGTTCAACGTGGTCAATCCCGATATGATTGTAGAGAAATACGGTGCAGACACGCTGCGTCTCTACGAAATGTTCCTCGGTCCTGTGGAGCAGAGCAAGCCGTGGGACACAAACGGTATTGACGGATGCCACCGATTCCTGAAGAAATTCTGGGCGTTGTACTATAGTCGCACAGGCGAGTTCCTGCCAAACGATGAGGAAGCAACGAAGGAACAGTTGAAGAGTGTACACAAGTTGATAAAGAAGGTGACTCAAGACATTGAGAACTTCTCTTACAACACAAGTATACCGGCATTTATGATATGCGCAAACGAGTTGCAGCAGCTGAAATGCCGCAACAAGGAACTGCTTGGCATACTCGTTGTACTCATCGCACCGTTTGCCCCACATATAGCCGAAGAACTTTGGCACGCATTGGGCAACGAGACTACCGTATGCGATGCGGCTTGGCCAAAGCATAACGAAGAATATCTTGTTGAAAGCAGCGTGAAGCTCGGCATATCGTTCAACGGAAAGACTCGCTACGATATGGAATTCCCTGCAGATGCCGACAATGCCACAATAGAGAGTGCGGTGCTTGCCGACGAAAGGGCACAGAAATATATTGACGGCAAGCAGGTAATGAAGGTTATCGTTGTAAAAGGCAGACTTGTGAATATAGTATGCAAATGATGAACATGAACAAGCAGGTAATACTCAATGAGGTGAGGGATTATTTATATATAACCGTCGCCCTCATGCTCTTTTCATTCTCCTATACGGTTTTTCTGCTGCCATATGAAATCGTGACAGGAGGACTTACGGGTCTTGCATCCCTATTCTATTATGCAGTGCGTTTACCTGTTGAGGACACATTCTTCGTGGTGAATATGTTCCTACTTGCAGGAGCTTTGAAAATACTTGGCTTCAAGTTCTTGATAAAGACAATATATGCCATCTTTGCCTTGTCAGGCTTTTTGTGGGCAGCACAGGAGATAGCCCCCCATACGGCAGACGGGCTGCTTGTGAAATCGCTTGGCGAAGGTAACGATTTCATGGCACTTATAATAGCCAGTATAATCAATGGCGTTTCACTTGCCATGGTGTTCCTGCACAATGGAAGCACTGGTGGTACGGATATTATTGCTGCATGCGTCAATAAATATTATAATATGTCGTTGGGAACGGTAATACAGATTGTTGACGTGTGCATAGTAAGTTGCAGCTATTTCCTGTTCCACGACTTCTCAAAGATTGTGTTCGGTCTTTGCACTATCGTTATTGAAACCGTGACGCTCGACTATGTGATGAATGCCCGCCGTGAGTCGGTGCAGTTTCTTATTTTCTCAAAGAAATACCAAGAGATTGCAGATGCCGTGGCACGTACGGTAGACACGGGAGTGACTATACTCGACGGACACGGCTGGTATACGGGCAAGGAAGTGAAAGTGCTATGTACGCTGACAAGAAAGCGTAACAGCGTCACGGTGTTCCGCCTGATAAAGATGATAGACCCAGATGCTTTTGTGAGTCAGAGCCGCGTTATTGGTGTCTATGGCGAAGGATTCGACACTATAAAGGTGAAAGTTAAAAACGAAAAAAATAAATCAGCCACATAATGAAACTAATAGCAGCAACCAATAACGAACATAAACTGTCGGAAATACGCTCAATACTTGGTGACAATATTGAGGTATTGTCGTTGAATGACATTGACCTGCATACCGATATTGAAGAAAACGGGACGACGCTAAAGGAAAACTCTCACCTGAAAGCCTCTTTTGTGATGGATTATCTTGAGAGTAATGACTATCCATTTCCATATGCTGTGATTGCAGATGATACAGGACTGTTGGTAGATGCACTCGACGGGGCACCCGGAGTGCATACGGCACGTTATGCAGGAGGTGACGGACACGACAGCGAGGCGAATATGAAGTTGCTGCTGAAAAACCTTGAAGGGAAGGAAAACCGCAAGGCACATTTCAGCACCGTAATAACGATGATTGAGAAATCTGCGGATGGCAACGTAAATACGGAATACTTTATTGGTAGGGTAGACGGTACTATTCTTACAGAGAAACACGGAGAGGAAGGCTTTGGCTATGACCCAGTGTTCTGTCCCGACGGTTATGATAAATCGTTTGCCGAACTCGGTATCGAGGTGAAAAATGGAATAAGCCATCGTGCCCGTGCCGTACAGCAGTTGGCAGACTATCTGTTGAACAAATAAAGAACATTAAGATGAAGGCTACACTACAAGCTTTGTTTATCACAATATTTTGCTTCGTTTGCGCTCCTTCTTCAGCGCAAATGGGTACTTGGCGTAATTATCTTGCTTACAGTGAGCCACAGCAGATAGCTGCAGCATCGGGTAACGATATCTTTGTGCTTGCCAGTAATGGTCTTTACCAATATAATACCGTTGACGGACTGATAACGACATACGACAAGGTAAGTGGAATGAACGGTGTGGATATTACCAACATTGCATGGAATAAGACTGTCAAACGCTTAATTGCCACATATTCTGACTCAAATATTGATATGGTTGATACCGATGGCAATATAATCAATATCAGCGATCTTTACAATAAAACTACTACCGATGATAAGACAATAAACAGTATATATATCAACAATCGTTATGCCTATCTCTCTACCAATTTTGGTATAGTGAAAGTTGATATGCAGCGCGCAGAGATAAGTGAGACATACAATCTGCAAATGCAAATAAGTGATGTAGCTATTAGTGGTGGCAGTATTCTTGCACGCACAATATCAGGCATTGTACTTACTGCCACAACAAACACCAATTTGCAAGACCCAGCTAATTGGCAACCGACAACGGATTTTCCTGCAACGATATTCGACCACGACCTTACTGACTGGAATAAATATATTGATGTTGTAAGAACACTAAAGCCGGGAGGACCGAAATATAACTATTTCTGCGAATCTAAATTTAATGATGGCAAACTTTATACCACTGGTGGCTATTTCCTATCTGGGGTTGCAGACTATCTGAGACCAGGAACGGTTCAAGTATGGAACGGTAATGAATGGCAAATTTATGAAGAGCAAATAGAAACAATAACAGGTTATGAATACTTGGACAATAATTGCATTGATTACGACCCAACAGATAATAGCCATGTTGCTGTTGGTGGACGATGTGGACTGTATGAGTTCAAGGACGGGAAATTGTTTAGATATTACAACCAACAAAATAGCCCAATACGTGGTGCTATGTCTGGGGCAACTCAACTTGGCAATCACTATAATTTGATAAACGGTCTGAAATATGACTCTCAAGGTAATCTTTGGGTGCTTAATAGCCAGGCAAAAGGAGTAAATCTGCTAAAACTTACTAAAGATGGTGAGTGGATTGATGCATACCAAAGTTTGTTGGCAGAGTCTGACGGTATAGGGTTAGAAGGGCTGAAGCAAATGACTATAGACAGTCGGGGATTGTTGTGGTTTGTCAATTCAAGTTGGAAAAATCCTGCACTATTTTGCTATAACATTGATAACAACAAGCTATACAAATATACTGACTTTACCAATCAAGACGGAACTAAAAATGAAATAACATCGGTTTACTGTACCTGCGAAGATCTTGAAGGAAATATTTGGGTTGGTACCAATGTTGGGGCATTTTTGATTCTAAAGAATGAAGTAGGACAGGAGAAAATCACCTTTCAGCAAATTAAAGTTCCAAGAAATGACGGAACAAACTATGCCGACTATCTTATGTCGAACGTTAGTATCAGTAATATTGTGATTGATGGTGGAAATCGCAAATGGTTTGGTACTAATGATATGGGAGTATTTCTTATAAGTGCTGATAATATGACTCAGTTGGAGCATTTCACAATTGATAATTCAGGATTATTATCAAATAGTATTAGCTCAATAGAGATTGACGGTCAGACTGGTGAAGTTTTCTTTCTCACTTCTACAGGTCTCTGCTCATATATAAGTAATGTGACGCAAGCGGCAGAAGAAATGACTAAAGATAATGTGTATGCCTATCCTAACCCCGTAACGCCAGATTACAATGGACTTGTTACTATCACGGGATTAAGTTATAACGCTGACGTAAAGATTGTAACTGTAAACGGCGTGCTTGTTGCACAAGGAAGGAGCAACGGTGGGGCATTTACGTGGGATTGCAACGACCTGCAAGGCAAGCGCGTAGTAAGTGGCATATATATGGTTATGGCTGCAACCGAAGATGGTAATAAGGGAACGGTATGCAAAATAGCCGTTATCAATTAACTCTGATTGTTCTTTTATATGGAAAGAATCAGGTGGATTGACTTTTTACGTGGCATAGCCATGATTATGATATTAGTGTTTCACACTGAAGTGTATTACAAGGACTCTGATGCAACACAATATTATGTCTATACCACTAATGCCATTATCCTGTTCTATTTTATTTCAGGCTATCTTTTCTTTAACGAGAAAGATTTTAATGTTGGTGCAAAAATACATTCCATCTTTCGCTTCATGCTTGTTCCATATTTTGTATTCACTCCGATTATAGCTTTATTAAAAAACATATTGTACGATACTTTTGATTTACGGGAAATTATTATTACCATTATTAGCGGACGTGCATCATGGTTTATTGCAGCCTTAATATTAGCGGAATTGTGTTTTACTCTTTTGCTTGTTGTTAGTCGCGGTAAAAGCCTTTTGTTATTTACTGTATCAATTATATGTTTTGTTTCCTACTATCTTGTCCCTTTCAATCTTCATAACTATTGGCGGTGGCAAGATGCTTTGCTTACTATACCTTTTCTTTTAGCAGGATATATGTTTCATAAACACGAAAATCAAATAGCTCATAATATAAAACCTATATATTTGATACCTCTGACCATAGCGCTTATTATCGTAAAATTATACGAAATGGATTTGGACCTACCTATGAGGAATATTGCAATTGAAAATATACCGCTTTTTGTTACTGATTCTGCGGTCTTTTTGCTGTTGGTTATTTCTGTTATCAGATACATTCCAAGATGCAAACTTGTAGAATGGACTGGTAGTCATTGTATTGTATATTATTTTCTTTGCGGAGGCTGTCCGGTAATTGTTTCAAGAGTATTAAATAAAATAGGATTAGACTACAATAGCCATTTCTGTCGTTTTGCCATTGCTGTGATTTGTTGTTATATTTTAGCAACTTTTTTGACATGGCTTATATATAAATATGTACCATTCATTGTCAGAAAGAAATAAAATATTACATCTTTGCAAACAATAATTGCCTTTTGGCTATTGCTTTTTCCATAAAAATGATTATCTTTGTGGCGTTTAATAAGGATTTACTATGAAAAAATGTATATTGACTTGGTGTTTGTTGCTGTGTGCCATGCTGGCAGGTGGTACGGAGCAGCATATAGATTCCACACGACTGATGATTGATTCACTGATGCGCGAGTTGCAGGAAATGAAGCTGAAAGAAATGGTGATGCAGGAGGCGCTGGCAAAGAATGGCGAGACATTAAGACAAGACTCTATACGAAAGGCAGAGCAGAAACGCTATATAGATTCCTTGCGTAACGAGACACCTGGTATACCGCTTGTGGTAAATCACGACACTCTGTTTTATGTATATGCAAGTTTGGGAGGCGAGGATCCTGCGCACAGGGTGGAAAACGTACAAAAGAAGATTTTGCAGATAGGCAAGAGTCTTACTCTCACCACTGATTCAATGCATATTTTTGAGAGCGAGTACACAGCTGACATCATGAACGGCGAACTGGTGATTATGAGTATCAGCGACCTTGACGGACTTTGGCATGGAATGTCGCGCATTGACTTGGCAAAGAATAATATGAAGATAATCTCGGAAGAGATAGACAAGCTACATGCAGAATATGGACTGAAAGCCAAGCTTCAAGGTCTTGGATGGGCGGTTTTCCTCGTTGTCGTGCAGATAGTGTTCTTTGTGCTTACGGCTCGCTTTATCCGTCATCTGCGCAGTAAGATTGCCCATGGCTTCAATGGCAAGATACATCCACTTGCCATCAAAGGATATGAACTGCTCAATGTACGTCAGTCGAAACGTATATTATTGCTGCTGACACGTGTGCTTCAAGGCATATTGGTTATTGTTCAACTTATAATATCACTACCGTTGCTATTCAGTATATTCCCCGAAACGGAGAAGTTCACTTGGAATATGGTCAATTATGTATGGACTCCTCTTCGCGATATTGCCCTTTCCGTTGTGTTCTATTTCCCCAACATGGTGAAGATAATAGTCATTATTTACGTTGTACATTGGCTGTTGAAGGCTATACGCCACATTGCTGACGAGATTGAGGCCGGCAATCTGAAGATAGAGGGTTTTTATCAAGACTGGGCAGAACCTACATATCATATTATCCGCATCTTTGTAGTGGCATTCACGGTAGTTGTCATTTGGCCGTGGCTCCCTGGTTCCGAGTCTGGCATTTTCAAGGGTGTCAGCATTTTTGTTGCCGCTCTTTTCTCGTTAGGTAGTACAACAACAATAGGCAACCTTATATCAGGTATTATCATAACCTATATGCGTCCGTTTGTCGTCGGTGACTATGTACGTATCGACCATCGTGAGGGTGTGGTGATAGAGAAAAATGCTTTTATCACCCGTCTGCAGGATATAAAGGGTAACATTGTTACCGTGCCAAACAACTCCATACTTTCACAACATACTGTCAACTATACCGCCGCCTTGCGTCATGGTGAAGGTAGTATCGTACATAGCGACTTTACGTTTACATACGTTGTGGAGCGGGAAATCATAGAGAAATACCTGCTTGAGGCGGCAGGGCGTTGTACAATGTTGCTGAAAGAACCGGCACCATTCGTCCTCATCACCGCCTTGGAAGATTTCTATACCCGTTACGAAATAAATGCATATACGCGTGAGACGGAACGCCTGTATGCGGTATACAGTGAACTGCATCACCACATCGTAGACGTGTTCCGCGAGCATAAACTCAACCCAACGTCAAGTCATTTCGTATCGGTGAAGGAAAACAAGGATTATTAGGCGATGACTTGCCGTAATCATTTCTTGCGTCAGTCTTATTTTCTGCGCTTGACAAACTGAAGGCATTCGTCAAGTATTTTCACCTTCAGCAGTTTCATTGTACCGACATAGACAACTATTGCGATAATGACTTTTGCCATAAGCTTCAAGTGGATGTTGTCAACGGACAATATGATGATGCCGCTCAGCACCATTGTAAATATCGTGACAATGATGAAAGGTACAATATCAAGCAGCACATCTAGTACGCGAAGTTTTATCAACGAGGCTGTACATAGGTGCCACACAACGAGCCATAATATATTAAATAATGTGCAGGCCTCCACCATACGTTGTATACCGTATTCGTGGAAAAGTATAATCACGCCTATCTGCAAAATAATCTGCGCTATGTTGCACCACATATATATGTCGCTGCGCCCGTTGCTTATGGCAAGGTTTTGGTAGAGCGTGTACAGGGGCATGAATGCTCCCCCTATGCAAAGCACCTGCATCAGCGGCACACATTGCTCCCATTGCTCGCCGGGCAATACAAGAATAAACTCGCGCGCAACGAATGCCATTCCGAACATACAGGGAAACGACAGAAACGACGTGAAGCGCATCATCTTGCGAAACACCCTCAACTCGCGCTCTCTCTCTTCGGTAAGTGTCGACATTACAGGCTGTGCCACCTGCGTTATAGTGCCCGATACAAACGACGATGCCATGGTGTTCCACTTGTTTGCCACAGTGAAATGTCCCACGATGTGTGCAGGAAAAAGCCTTCCGAAGATTACTGTGAGGATATGGCTGTTAATAGTGTTGATGATAGACGTTACAAGCATCTTCGAGCTGAAACCGAACATGCGTCGCACTGGTGTGAAATCTATGTGCAGTGTCGGTCGCCATTTCACGAAATAGTACCTGCCAATATTTACAATCGTGATATATGCTATCTGCTGCCAAGCCAGTGCCCAGTAGGTGAAGTCGCAGACCGCCAGCACAATAGCTATAACTCCCGATAGCAATAGTGCAATACCTCCGATAATGGTCTGCTCCTTGTTCATCATGTTCTTGAACATATAGGCGTTATGGGCTATACCCAACGAAGAAATCAGGAAAGCAAGAAACACTACGCGCGATAGTACCACGAGCGACGGCTGCCGATAGTAGGCGGCAATGAGCGGAGCACAGAAAAACAGCACTATATATATCGACACGCTTGCAATGACATTAAACCAAAACACCGAGTTATAGTCGTTGTCCGTAGGGCGGCGTATGTTCACGAGCGCCTGCGTAAAGCCGCAGCTTTGCAGGTTTCCTGCCAATACTGTAAAAATGGTTAGCATTCCCACCAAGCCATAATCGCTTGGCGACAGCAGTCGCGTCAAGAATATGCCTATAAGCAAAGCAAATATTTGGGTGCTGCCATTATTCACAGCCCCCCAGAACAATCCTTTGGCGGTTTTCTCCTTCAGTGTATCCATAGAAATCGGTGCAAGTCAGCTATTTTAGTCCTGACCGCTTGCACCACCTTCGTATGTATTGTATGTATTGCCGAAATCTTGTCCGTGCCCTAAATCAGTACCAGAATAACTGGCTTTTATTATGCGCTCGTTATATCCTTTGCGCAATGGACCTTCGCGGAGCAGGTAACGTGAGAAATTATCGGTAGGGAAGACCAAACCGAAAAGACCTATTGCAACTCGTATTCCGTCAGGATTGAAACTGTTGTGAAGACGTGCTGTCGAATAGAAAGTGTGAGGATATACCTCAATCTTGTTATATTTGTAAAATTGTTTCAGCAGACTGGGGTCTTTAATAGAATCTGCCTTAGTGAAAGTGGTGGTTAGGTTGCGCACAAAATCATCGGCTGCATCAGCCTGTGCACAGTTTGGGTCATTGAGGCACTCCACGATATCATCTTGTATTTCTGCAGCCATTTTCTCACCCGAAGGAACGGTCATACTCGCAACAAGTAACAACAGTCCACAAATCACGCCAACTACCAAAAGTCTGCCGAGGCAGCTTCTTCTAAAATCAGTGCTTAATCCTTCGCCTTTGTAGGACTCGTCTTTTATTATTCCCATAGTTTCTGTTTTTTATTATTGTTTCAAATGTGTTAATTGTCTAAAAGTTGTTTGTAGAATGTTTTATGAGTTTCATAAACTCCTCGCGGTGGCTTTCTTCGTTAAACACACCAGAGTATTCCATTGTTGTTGTTATCGAATTGTGTGCTTCCACGCCACGCATTTGCATGCACATGTGTCTGGCTTCAACCACCACCATTACGCCCAGTGGATTTAGCGTCTCTTCAATGCACTGCCTTATTTGCAGTGTCATTCGTTCCTGCACTTGCAGTCGGTGTGAGAATATATCTACTACACGTACTATCTTGCTCAGTCCCGTGATGCACTTGTTAGGGAAATATGCCACGTGTGCCTTGCCGTAGAAGGGCAGCATGTGATGTTCGCAAATGGAGAACACGTCAATGTCTTTCACTATTACCATCTTGTCGTAGTCCTCTTTGAAGATTGCGTCTGTCAGCACCTTGCGTGGGTCCATACCATATCCCCTTGTCAGTACCTGCATTGCCTTTGCCACGCGCATCGGGGTTTTCAGCAGCCCTTCACGTTCTGGATTTTCGTCGAGCAGTCCCAGTATCTCTTTATAATGCGAGGCAAGTTCCTCTAATCCTTCCCTATATTCTGTATTGTATTCCACCTTGATGTTTATATCTTGTCAGTATTGCACTGTTATTGTTCCTTTTACGATGATGGCTTCCTTGTAGCCAATCTCCTTAACCTCCTGCAACGCCTCGTGCGCTTCCTCATACGTGCGGTAGTTGCCTATGCGGCATATCCATCGAGGCGAGTAGAAATGCACGTAGACTGGCACTCCCGGCATATTACGCTTTATATCCATGCCTGCCTTTTCAGCCTTTTGGCGGTCAATTCTCGAATTTCCGCCTGCCCACACCTGCACCCTGTAACCTTTGGTCTTGTAGCCGTTGGTCATTACCTTCTTGCCCATGTCCGGCTCGGTTGTCTGCGCAGGCGTGTCGTCTTGCTGTTGCTGTGGTGTTGTCTGCTGTGTAGTGTTGCTGTGCGGTGTTGTCTGTTGCGTAGTTTGTTGTGTTGTCTTGGGTTGTTCTTTTGCAGGCTGTCCTGGTTTCGTGTCGGGACGCATTCCTGCTGCATTGGGGTCAGAGAACCTGCCGTTCACGAGTTGGTCTATCTGTTTGTCCTGCTCAATGGTTATAGTTCCCTTACCGGCCTGTTTCTGTTGTATACGGTCAGTAAATGTCTGTGCCTCTGCACACAGGATGCAGAGCGCACAGCACATTATTATGGTTATTGTTCGTTTCAATTCTTTGGAATTTATTGTAACATTTGTTGCAACTTATTTCCAAGCATCGATTATGCCCTTGAAGTCGGCGCACTTCAGTGATGCACCACCAATGAGGCCACCGTCGATGTCGGGCTTTGCAAACAGTTCTGGAGCATTGCTTGCCTTGCAACTTCCGCCGTAGAGTATGCTCGTCTCGTCTGCCAACTCCTTGCCATACTTGTCGGCAATGATTGAACGGATATAGGCATGTATCTCCTCAGCCTGCTCCGATGTTGCAGTCTTGCCTGTACCGATAGCCCAGATTGGCTCGTATGCAATGATGATGTTCTTGAACTCTTCTGCGCTGAGGTTGAACACACTGCCCTCAAGTTCTGCCTTCACTACCTCGTTCTGCTTGCCTGCCTCGCGCTCGTCAAGGCTCTCACCGATACAGAAGATTACCTTCAAGCCGTTCTTCAGTGCCAACAGCACCTTCTCTTTCAAAATCTCTGGAGTCTCCTTGTAGTACTCGCGGCGCTCAGAGTGGCCGAGTATTACATATTGTGCTCCTGTGCTCTTTACCATTTCTGCCGAAACCTCGCCAGTATAAGCACCCTTCTCCTTGTCGGCACAGTTCTCTGCGCCAAGACCTATGGTGCTTGCGTCAAGAATACCTGCTACTGTTGCCAAGTGTATGAACGGAGTGCAAATCACTACGTCGCAGTTTGGCTTGTCGGCAGCAAGTGCTTCGTTCAGTTCTTTTGCAAGTGCTACACCTTCTTGCAGGTTCATGTTCATTTTCCAGTTACCCGCTACAATTTTCTTTCTCATTTTTGTTTTTTGTTTTAATGTTGATATTTTTTTTCTTGAACGTTTCTTCTTTTTCAGCCATGTTGTCCATGCCCAGAGGCGGTCGGCGAATGTGAGCAGTACCAATGGCAGCACAAACCACATTACTATGTTGAGTATCTTGCCGCTTGTCGATTCTTTCGGCATCTTCCCAATTTCTAACTTTTCCAGCCGCTCGGTCAGCACTTCCTGGTAGGGCAGTTTGTTGTGGCTCCACTTGCGTATCACCTTTCCGTCTTTCAGGAGCATCAGTCCAGGATTGCTCCTTATCATTGTCTTCAGTGTCGTCTCGTCGGTGGTGCAGTATGGATATTCCGCTCCTGTAATGTTGCGCCACCTTTGTCTCGCATTGTCGCTGCTGGCTGTCAGGCAGTAGAAGGGATAACCCTGTTCCTGCGCATAGTCGTATATCTCGTTTATGCGGTCGAGCCTGCTGTCGTCTGCCTGTTCCAAGTGTGGTGCTATCAGCAGAAAGGTATAGCCTTTGTCGCCGATTACCTCTTCGGTTATGTCGTCACCTTCCTCGGTAGTTATCGAGAAGTCGTGAATCGGCGGTACGTATCCTTCCGTCAGTTGCACTGTCTTGCTGTCAACGAATGTCCACGTAGAGTCTGGATAGTTGTCGGCAGTAAACTCTTTTTTCTCTCCGTCCTTCTCTAATATGAACGTTGTTTCAAATTGCGGTTGCTCCGCATCTTCAGGCATATCCATGCCCTGCCTTATGTCTGCTCCCACGTGGTATGGACGGAAGTCGAACATCGGCAGCAGGTAGAGGCTGTAACCCGACACTGCCATTATGAACACCACGCTGTAGTTGGTCACTATCCATTGGTTGGTCTTGCTTATGAAGCGCACCATATCCAAAGGTCTTGCACATACCACTGCTGCGCATACCAACAGCACGATGTTTTTCCAGAATGTCTGCCAGTTTGTGAGTTTTATCGCATCACCGAAGCAACCGCAGTCGCTTATCGGGTTTGCTATTGCCAACCACAATGTTAGCACCGTCATGAACGCCATCACTACCAGTACTAACCTCGACACTAACCTGCGACGTATGGCGAACAGCAGGCAGATGCCCATCACAAACTCAATTGCCGACAGCAGCACCGATGATAACAGTGTTACGGTGTCGCCCACTATGGCATAGAGTCCCCACGCTTCGAGGTAGTCGTTTATCTTGTATTGTGTACCTATTGGGTCAACCGCCTTCACGAATCCTGAAAGGACAAGCGTCAGCGCCAACACCAACCTGCAAACATTTACAACTACCTTCATTGCCATCACTACTCACTGAACGCTAAACACTACTCACTCAGCTTTATCGCTCCGAACACCGCATAGTTTATTATGTCCATATAGTTGGCATCTATGCCTTCGCTCACGAGGGTTGCTCCTCCGAGATCCTCTATCTCTTTCACACGCTCTATCTTTGTCAGTATGAGGTCGGTGTAGCTGCTCACTCGCATCTCTCGCCAAGCCTCGTCATAGTCGTGGTTCTTTCGTTTCATCAGTTCAAGGCTCGTGGCAGCATATTTGTCATATAGCTCTAACGCCTCGTCGGGTGTTATGTCGGTGTTGTCCGAGAAGCCCTTTTCAATCTGTATAAGTCCTATGATGCCATAGTTTATCAGGGCAATGAACTCCGGGCGTATGTCGTCGCCCACTAACGACACCTTCTTTATCTCTATGGAGCGTATGCGCTTTGCTTTTATATATAGTTGGTCGGTAAGCGACGACACTCTAAGTATGCGCCACGATGCACCATAGTCGTGCAGCTTCTTCTGAAACAGTGCCCTGCACTCTGCTATCGTGTCCTCAAACTGCTTGTTTGTGCGCTCCAGTCTTTCGTCTGCCATTTGCCTATATTTCTTATTTTGCCTGTTGTTGTTTCTTGTGTATGAATTTTATTCGCCCACAGTCCACATCGAACTGCACCTTCAGCGAGTCTACGCGCACGCGCTTTTTGTTAAGCGCGTCAAGTTCCTCTTTCGTGGCGGTCAGGTCTTTGCGGTGCTGTTCCACCGTCTCTGCCATCTTCTGATATTCTGCCTCCTCTGCTTGCAGGGTGCTGTCGGTCTTTTGCAATTTGGCTTGCGCCTCCGTAAGCAGCGAGTCGAGATACTCTGCCCTCGATGCCTTGCGCCTCTCAACCATTTTCTTCGGGTTTTCACCACAACTTGTGATTGTGAGTGCTGCAACTACCAATGCTATTACCGCCAATATTCTCATTTGTTTACAACAATTTAGTGTCTTTATTTTGTGCAAAGGTAAGAAAAAATATTCTAACCACCAAATAAATATTATCAGAAATGGCTGCTGCCGTCGAAACAGTGCGTGCAGAGTTTGCATTTGGGCAGTCCGATAGCCTCCACAAGATTTTCGAGCTTGCTGAATTTCAACGATTCAAAGCCGAAGCGGCTGCGCATTATCTCTACTAATTTCTTGTATTCAGGACTGTCTGTCTGCGCATATTTTTCGAGGTTGGCGTTCTCGTCGCCCTCTAATTCCTTTATTATTCTGCGTGTTATCAGTTCAAGGTCGCTCTTCGAGCTTGTGAAGCCTATGAACGGACATCCATAGATGAGCGGCGGACAGGCAATGCGTATGTGAACCTCCTTCGCTCCGCAGTCGTAGAGCATCTTCACGTTGTCGCGCAACTGTGTGCCCCTCACTATTGAGTCGTCGCAGAAAAGTACCTTCTTGCCGGCGAGCATTTCCTTGTTGGGTATCAGTTTCATCTTTGCCACGAGATTGCGCATCTCTTGTGTTCCGGGCGTAAAGCTGCGTGGCCAGGTAGGGGTGTATTTCGATATTGCACGGTGATAGGGCACTCCCTTTCCTTCTGCATATCCGAGAGCCATGCCCACTCCTGAATCAGGAATGCCGCAGGCGCAGTCCACATCGGTTTCCGTGTCTTCCTTGCCCATCATATAGCCCGACTTGTTGCGCACGTCCTCTACGTTCATGCCTTCGTAGTATGAGGTGGGGAATCCGTAGTACACCCACAGGAATGAGCATATCTGCATTTCCTCGTTGGGTTTGCGCATCTGTTCTATGCCGTCGGCTTTCACTCTCACAATCTCGCCCGGTCCAATATATCGCTCTATTTCGTAGTCGAGGTTGGGGAAACTCGAGGTCTCGCTCGTTATGGCGTAAGCCCCTTCTTTCTTTCCTATTATTATGGGTGTGCGTCCCCATTGGTCTCTCGCGCATATTATGCCGTCTTCCGTGAGCAGCAGCATTGAGCAAGATCCTTTTATGTGGCTGAACACGTTTTCAATTCCCTCCACAAAGTTCTTGCCCTGTATTATCAGCAGTGCCACAAGTTCCGTCTGGTTTGTGCCAGAACTCTGCTCGCCGAAGTGCATGTTCTTTTCGAGCAGTTCCTGCACAATCTCTTCGGTGTTGGTGATTTTCGCCACTGTCACTATGGCAAAGCGTCCGAGGTGTGAGTTGAGAATTATCGGCTGCGGGTCGGTGTCGCTTATTATGCCTATTCCCGAATTGCCAGTGAACTTACCGAGTTCGCACTCAAACTTCGTGCGGAAATAAGTGTTCTCAAGATTGTGGATTACACGCGAAAAAGCGTTCTTTTCTGCATCATAGGTTGCCATACCTCCTCGCTTTGTGCCGAGGTGCGAATTGTAGTCAGTGCCGTAAAATAAGTCTGTGGAACAGTTGTGCTTGGCTATTGTTCCAAAAAAACCACCCATAGTTTATCCTGTTTTGCTTGTGAATTATGGCTGCAAAATTACTGCAAAAAATTGACTATCCAAAGAAAATGTATGTTTTTTTGTGATGTATTTCAGATTTTCTTTGTATTTTTGCACATCGAAAGTATATTTGAAATGGACAATACTGATAAGCAATATACACTGAAAGCACCCGAAAGGCTTTGTGCAAAGATAGACCTTCCATCGTCGAAGAGCATAAGCAATCGTGCGCTCATAATCAGTGCCCTTGCAGGCGGAGGAGTTATTCCCGACAACCTCAGCGACTGCGACGACACGGAGGTGGTGGTGGCTGCGCTGAAGGATATGCCGGATGTAATCGACATAAAGGCTGCCGGCACTGCCATGCGCTTTATGACTGCCTACCTGTCGACGCTTGAAGGCGGCGATCACGTAATCACGGGCACGGAGCGGATGAAACACCGCCCCATAAAAGTGCTTGTTGATGCACTGCGCTTTCTCGGTGCCGACATTGAATATGTGGAAAACGAAGGCTTTCCGCCATTGCGCATACGAGGCAGGAAACTCGACGGCGGAGAACTCGACATTCCAGGCAACGTTAGTTCGCAATACATTTCTGCGCTATTGATGGTTGGTCCGTTGATGAAAAACGGTTTGACGCTCAACCTGCAGGACGATGTAATATCACGCCCATACATCGACCTCACTCTCTGGATGATGAACGAGTGGGGCGCAAAGGTGGAGTGGACCGACAGACGGACGATAGTGGTAGAGCCTAAGCCATACATGCCGCGAAATTACATGATAGAAAACGACTGGAGTTCTGCGAGTTACTGGTACGAGATGATGGCACTCTCGCAAAGTATAGACGACGAGATTGTGCTCACAGGACTTATGGACGGCTCAAAGCAGGGCGACTCGTCGCTGCGCTATGTTTTCAGTCTGCTCGGCGTAAAGACCGTTTTCAGCAAACAGGGCTTGATGGCTGATGTCACATTGAAGCGTGTCAAGACTGTGGTGTCGCACTTGGAATACGATTTTATTAACGCACCAGACTTGGCGCAGACTTTCGTGGCATGTTGTTGTGCAATGAACATAAAGTTCCGTTTCAAGGGTTTGCAGACTCTGAAGATAAAGGAGACCGACCGCATAGAGGCATTGAAGACCGAGATGCGCAAACTTGGCTATGTGCTGCACGATGTTGACGGCTGCGAATTGTATTGGGACGGTGAGCGTTGTGAGCCTGCCGAGGACCGTTCTATTGATACCTACGAGGACCATCGCATGGCACTTGCCTTTGCACCGCTTGCGTTGCGATTAGGCGAGATGCGCATAAACGACCCTCACGTAGTGTCTAAGTCATATCCGCATTTCTGGAACGACCTCCGTGCCACGGGCTGGACAATAACCTCCGTGCCATGCTGATACTCCTTGCCGCCCTCGTAGTGCTTGGCATAGTGGCTGCCGTGGCTACAAAGTTGTTGTTGCGGCAAGGTGATGCCGAAGGAATCACATCCGCAACAGCCAAGGATTGTGGCACGTGCAGCGGCGATAACGACAAGTGCGAGCAGGTATGTATGATGGAAGCATCCCTGAAAGACATAGAGTATTACGACGACGAGGAACTCGATGCATACAAGGACAGACCGTCAGATTGCTATACAGACGAAGAAGCGGAGCAGTTTCGCGATGTGCTTTACACCATGCGTCAGGATGAGGTGAAGGGTTGGAATCGCAGTCTGATACTCCGTGGCATAAACTTGCCCGACCAACTGAAGGACGAGGTGGTGATGCTCATCGGGGACTGAACTGTAGGTATAATATATAATAATGTGTAATGTCGATTTTTGAATACGCCTTTTTCCAAAACGCCCTCTTGGGCTGTCTGCTGGCAAGCATCGTTTGTGGCATTGTTGGCACGTATATCGTGGCACGCCGTTTGGTGTTCATCAGCGGAGGCATCACCCACGCATCATTTGGCGGCATAGGTCTTGGCGTATATTTTGGTCTCAGCCCCATTGTCGGTGCAATGCTCTTTGCCGTGGCAAGTGCCGTAGGCGTGCAGTTGCTGGCAGACAAACGGAGCGTTAGACAAGACTCTGCCATAGCCCTCTTTTGGACTTTTGGTATGAGCATCGGCATCATCTTCTGCTATATGACTCCCGGTTTCGTCACCGATATGTCGTCATATCTTTTCGGCAGCATACTCACCATAGGCAGTACCGACATATTAATACTGGCACTTTTGGCGCTCGTGGTCGTTGCTGTGTTCCTTTTGTTCCGTCGCGTCATTGTTGCAGTGGCTTTCGACAGCATGTTTGCCCGTGTGCAGCGCCTTCCCGTGTCGTTTGTAGAATACGGCATGATGGTTCTCATTGCTGTTACCATCGTTGCCACTCTCCGTATGATAGGCATAGTGATGGTTATCAGCCTGCTCACCATACCGCAGATGACCGCCAACCTGCTTACTAACAGCTATGTCCGTATGTCATTGCTTAGCATTTGCATCAGCATGCTATTTTGCTTTTGCGGTCTCCTCGTCAGTTTTTGGCTCAGCGTTCCTTCCGGAGCTGCTATTATTTTTGTATCCGTAATAGGCTACACTGCTGTCAGAATTTTCATTGGTACAAAGAAAAATGTATAATTCTTTTGTGCATTCAAAATTTTTTTTATACCTTTGCACTGACATTCTCTTTTCTTACGAAAAAAGGCTGTTTTTCAGGGCATTTTGCCCTTATATTTTAATCATGTATAATGGAAGAAACGAGTGGTAAACCGTCTTTTCCTCCGACAGGCACAATGTCGCTTGCCGTCGCCGTAGGCGTATCTTCAGCACAGAAAATGCCATTGTTTTTAGATGATAAGAAATGGTTTGTCTCCTTTGTGATGCACAATACTGAGAAATCGTGTTATCGTCGCCTGCTCTCAGACTTTGCCGACTATTCCTTCGCTTCCGATTTCGAACCTTACGTTGCCTCACAGCGTGAGCTTCACGTTTGGCGCAACGGGAGGCGCAAGATGGTAGATCGTATACTCTTTCCTTCTTACCTTTTTATTCACTGCACGGAAAATGTTCGTAAGATTATAAAGGAGAATGCCCCATATATCCGTGGTTTTATGAAAGATCCGTCGCGTGAGCGCAATATTTTTGGTGCTTCTCCCTTCGCTTTCATTCCAGACCATCAGATGAATAGTCTCCGCCGTATGATTGCCGATGCAGAAAGTCCTGTTACCATCGACCCTACACAGCTTCGTGTCGGCAGGCGTGTCCTTGTTCGTGGTGGAAAACTTAATGGTTTCGAAGGAAATATCCTTCGTGAGCCGAATGGCAAGACCTTTGTCACCATCTGCCTCGACTTCCTCGGATATGCTAAGACTGAAATTCCGTTAGATCTGCTTGAGATTATTGAATAAAAACATTATAGCTAAATACTGAATGTTAATCATTAAATAAATTCGTTCTTCACTCCTCACTTAAGTCCGTCTGCCATTGAAAGCAAGTCCGTTGTCCATCGAAAGCAGGTTCGTTTGCCATCGAGAGCAGGTTCGTTTGCCATTGAGAGCAGGTTCGTCTGCCATCGAGACTACTTACGTTTTGATGGGAACAGTAACAGTAAGAATCACTAAATTCTGAAAATTCCTCGCACGTACGCAGGAACTCTTCGACGGCTGGACTGTTCCTGCGTACGTGCGTGAGAAAGTCTTGAAAAATACTGTTCCTTACTGTTACTGTTCCTAAAATAAGATACTTTCATATTCGTGTATATTTTAATGCTGCAAAGATAATATGTCCACAAACGGCAGTTTCCGTTTATGGCAGTTTATGGAATGCTTTTACCACTTTTGGGGGCCTTTCTTTTGGAGATGTGAGAAATATAAATAAAAATCTCTCGCTCGAGAATACAAAAAAAGGTTAACATTCTTGCGTTTTACTCGCTTATTCGATTTAAATGATAATCAATTGACTCTCTTGTTTCTTCAAACTGGAATCCATTCTGATTTATTCAAAAATAAAAACCAACATTCATCTTTAGCTTACTTAACTTATTAACTAAACACTACCGAAAACAACAGCAATATACACTAAAACTATCACCTCCGATGAGATTGTAAAGGAACGCTTCATCGCACTGCTGCCGCCACTTGCCCCACAGCTCACGAAAGGAACGAGCATAGACAACCTCCGCATACACATTGATACGGCTTGGCGGAAGCGTTGCCGCACGATGAAATCTCCCCATTAAAACGAACTATATGTTCAAATGCCGCAGAACCCTATGTTCAAGTGCTGATGAACTATATGTTCAGGCGACAGTTAACTATATGTTCATGGCAACACATTTAAAAAAGCATGTCAGATGTTAAAAGGTGTGGCTTCGATAAAAATTCTGAAACCTACAGAAGATGATGACATAACCAAAACTGCAGGATATATGGAGGCAACGGACGATGTCAAGAACGGACATGTGATTCATTATGATTCCGTAGACCAACTTTTTGAGGAGCTTGGCATTGCCGTGAAAACTGGACACTAAACGCTACTAACTAAAGTAGGGCACTAAACACAGCTAACTACTTACGTTTTTCCCAAAGGCGAAATCTTTTGGGGTTGTGTTTTGTTCTTTATAAATAAATATTATCAAAACACAGAATATAAAAAAATATAACTTTATACTCAAGCTATTATGAAAATAACGGCAGTAATTCCTATTCGCAAGGGCAGTCAGCGTGTAAAGGACAAGAATCTTCGTCCTTTTGGCGACACTAATCTTATGGAGCTGAAAATGTCCTCACTCCTTAAGGTTCCCGAGCTCGATAGTATTATCGTCAACACGAACAGTGACGATGCTATCAGTATTGTTAACAAATATTATACGGGGGGGGTAAACGACAAAGTCTCCTTACATAGGCGTGAGGAATACTACGCCTCTTCCGACTGCTCTGGAAGCGAATTCTTCAGACATCTTGGCGAGGTGACCGACACGGATGTTTTCGTCTATACACCCTGTACCTCTCCGTTCATCAAACCAGAAACAATTTCACAGTGTATACGTGTATTCCTTGATGGTGGTAATTTTGACTGCGTATCGACAGTCTCCTATATTAAAGAGTTTTTATGGCTCAATGGTAGTCCTGTCAATTACGACCCTTTGAATGCACCAAATTCCCAGAATCTTCCTGACATTCTTGCCCTTAACTTTGGTGCAACGGTGATAGGCAGGGAAGATTTGATTAAAAACAGTAATATCATAGGCAAGCATCCCAATTTCGTTTTAACGGACGAGATTGAGTCCATAGACATAGACACTCCTTTGGATTTTTATGTTGCGGAACAACTTTACAAAAAGTTGTTTATAAAAAATAAAAACATACTGGATTAAACTATGTGAATTGCCGTGATTGATATAGACAAACAGAGACATATAACCAAGTAATAAATTAAAAACAATTAGGATAAATGAAAACAATTACGGCAATTATTCCTGTGCGTGCCGGAAGTACACGCCTGAAAAACAAAAATGTAGCACCTTTTGCTGGTACAAACTTGCTTGTGAACAAAATCCACCAGCTGCAGGAGTTTTCCGAGATTACCCGGATTGTAGTTTCTTCCGATTCCGACTTGATGTTGGAGATGGCAAAGGCTTCGGGTGCAGAAACTCACAAACGTGCCCTAGAGTATTGTGATGAAAAAACAAAGACATTTTGGGGTGTAAATAGCCCCAAATACATTGTCTATATGCAACCTATGGCAGAAAGGAGGGTTGCATGAAAGTATCAGCATTATTGACGGGACGGGGAAACAACACCCTCAAGGACAAGAATGTCCTGCCCGTGCTCGGCAGACCTTTGTTGTACTATCCTGCCATGGCGGCAAGGAAATGCACAATAATTACAGACTTCTATGTAAGCAGCGACGACGACAAGATACTCAATGCGGCAGCTGAATGTGGCTACCAAAAGATAGTCAGACCAGCAAAGCTTGCTCTTCCTACAGCCCAGCATGTAGATGCCATAATGCATGCCTTGAGCGTTATGAAGGAGCATGGTGATGAGCCAGACATTCTTGTAGTGCTTCTCGCAAACTCAGGTATCATAAAAACGGAATGGATAGAGGAATCCATAAACAACCTGCTTGACAATCCCTGTCTGTCGGCTTCCGTTCCCGTGCTGCTCGAAATGGACAACCATCCGTACAGGGCAAAAAGACTCAGAGAAGACGGGTGTCTTGATACTTGGCTCGATTTCACGGGAAAAAGCATATCAACAAACCGACAAGACCTTCCGCAAAACTATTTCCTATGCCACAATTTCTGGACGCTAAACCTTAAAAACTCGATTTACTCAAAATCGGAGGGGCAGCAACCCTGGGCTTTTATGGGCAACGATATAAAGCCAATTGTTGTGAAGGAAAGTTTTGATGTACATGATGAGGAGGATCTGAGGCGCACGGAACAATGGCTTTTGGAGGAAGGTGGATTTGCAATAGAAAAACATTAAACATAAAAGCATATAAAATTACGTTATAGAGATGTTGTAGATATGAAGGTTGTAATTTGCTTAGAGAAATTTTCTGATTGGTTGGAGGCTTATAGCATATTCCAATATTATACCTCTATAAAAGAGGTAAAGATATTGTTTCTCGAAGATCACAGAAACAATATGTATTCTGTAAGGAAACTGTTTCAAGAATATCAAAGAGAGTATCCTTTTTATTATGAAGGCCATAAAATAAAGAGTGAGTTTATTGATGCAATTGGTGACACAATTTCTATAATGAAAAAAGGGGACGTTTTGGCCGCACCCTTTGTTCGCTATCGTTCTATATGGAAATATGTACGTTTGGCTAGAACTAAAAAAATTCAAACGGTTCACTTAAGTGAAAGTTTACCAGACTCTTTTGGACCGATAGGTTATCGCTTTGGATTTAAAATAAAAAAAATAAATTTGAAACAACTGTTGGCTATCCCTGCAATGTACTTATATGCCATAACTCATAAACCTGATTTATGCTTTTATAATATGGGTGAGTACATAAAGAATCCTTTTTGTAGAAAAACCATAAAAGCATATATCCCATCTATAGCAAAAGAGAAATCAGATTTTCTGCATAAAATTACGGGTGGACAAAAACGTCCGTTGTTGATATCTGGTTTTGAATATGACCATAAAAAAATGGCAAACGCCTTAAATATAAAACAATACATTGCAACGTCAAAATTGAATAAAATCATAATAGATGGGCAACAAATACCATTGGATTTTTTTATTTGTGCTGAAGAAGTCTTACTTTCAGGCTATTCGGATAGTATTATAGGGTACAATACTACGGCAATGTGTTGGGCAAAACTTGTTGGGAATATGAAAATAACCTGTTATGAGTCTAAAAAGCTTTCTTTTCTAACAGGTTTTATGTATGGTATTCTTAGTCGTAGGACTTTAAAAAAATGCGGCATCACACTTTTGCCACAATGTGCAGAAATGGTGGTTAAATATTAATATTTTACTTGTGTCAATCCGAAAAAATATTATTCTAAACGGCATTGCCAACATCGTTTCCAGGACGGTTCGCATAGCAGACCAGTTGTTGCTTATTCCCTTTTTCCTAACGGAATGGGGTGCTGCGTATTACGGTGAATGGCTGACGCTGACAACCATACCAAGTATTTTGGCTTTTTTGGATCTTGGTTTTGGATCGGCAGCAGGTAATTCTTTCGTGTTAACATATTCCAGTGGCAACCATCAGCGAGCTGCTGATATTTACAAAACAGGTCTTAAGGTCATAACCTATGCAGTGTTGTTATGTATTACGATAAGCATCATTGTAATGCTCATAGCATTGCATACAGGTCTCTTAAGCAAATCGCTAATAAGTCCGGAAGACGCAGTATGGAGTTTTGTGTTTTTGACGACAAGCCGCATTACTGGATTTTATAATCAGTTATATGGAGCAATGTTCAATTGTAAACACCGTGCAGCGACAGCTACAAACTATTTAACTGTTGAGGGTTTTGTTCGCATAGGAGTGGGAATCGCTGTCCTGACGATGGGCTATGGTGTGGTGGTCTTTGCCTTAGGAAATCTTGTTGTGGCGGTAGTGTTCAATGTAGTTTATGCAATATTAGGACTACACATTTTAGGTCCGCTACCCAAAGGTAAATATGATAAAACCATCGCAAAAAGCATCTTTAGTAAAGGTTTTGGCTATATGGCATCTCCTATATGGCAGTCTATGTATTTTCAAGGTACAACTTTTATTGTAAGAATAGTTCTTGGTGCAGAAACAGTTGCTGTATTCAACACTGTACGAACACTTTGCAGAAGTGTGAATCAGTTGTATAGTGTTGTTAATCATTCGATATTTCCGGAAATGCAGATAGCCTATGGTAGCGGAAATGTGGATAAGTGTCGTAAGATATTTATTTATTCCATAAAAACAGTCTTTTTTGTCGCGTGTGTTGGTACTCTATTTCTTTTTGTTTTCGGTCAACCTTTGTATTCATGGTGGACGCAAAACAAACTTACAATTCCAACATCTTTGTGGTATACTTTTATGGCAAGCATAGTTTTTAATTCTACATGGTGGACTGCTGGTTGTGTTTTCCGCGTAATTAACAAACCTTATCGTTTTGCTTTATACGGATTTATATCAGCATTTGCATCCACTATTCTTTCATATTTTTTTGCCCGTGAATGGGGGGTGACGGGTGCTGCAATAGGCTATACTGCCATGGATGTACTTATGGCAATGTTGGTACTGCCGTCTGCGTGTCAATGTTTGGGAATAAAATTAAAGAACATCATCATAAGTAAGCATAGCTGAAGCCATTACATAATGCCATAACAAAATAAAAGATTCTGTATACGAACCTAATTTAGGATGTTTACTTAAAATTATTAATCATATGTTTTCAGTAATAATACCATTATACAATAAGGAAACTTGCATAGAAACAACGATTCGCTCTGTTCTTGTTCAGACCTATCAGGATTTTGAAATTGTAGTTGTAGATGACGGTTGTACGGATAGAAGCGTTGATGTTGTTTTGAGCCTTAAAGATTCCCGTATAAAGTTGGTTCGCCAAGAAAACGGCGGTCCATCAAAAGCAAGAAACATTGGTGTAGAATATGCTAAAGGGGATTGGATATTATTTTTAGATGCCGATGACGAATTGTTGCCGAATGCGTTACAAACTTTTTTAGGTATGATATATAAATATCCGTCTGAAAGTTGTTTCGCTTGCAATTATTATTCCGTACATAATGGGAAAAGAAAACTTTATTCAACATTATATAGTGAGAAAATTATAAAAAATCCTTTCTGGGCATGGAGTTTTCATTGCTTGAGTCCAAGAGCTGGGGCACTGACTGTACATAAAAGTGTGGCAGCAAAATATAAATTTATGGAACACCTTAGACGTTATGAAGATGCAGAATGGCTCTTTAGAATCATGAAAGAATACAGTTTTGTACGACATCCAATACCTGTTATGCTTTATCACAAAGACTATGTTGAAGCAAGCATCAAACGAAAAGATATCAGCGAAGATTACTTAGGATATTTAAATTTAAAAGTTTCTCTATGGGGGGGGCAAAAGTTTGCTGTGTATAAGTTATATGTTCAATCAAAGTTTTCATATCCGGAAGAGTCTAAACATTTGTATAGCCGTCAACTTTGTTGGACTGAAAACTGCATATTGTTTTTATTATATCAGGCAAGTCGTATTGGAGATAAGTTTATTTCTTATTTAACCTTGATTAAGAATTGATATTACAGAAATATCAGTTGTAAATGATTATTTAAGGAATGTATGAGTAGAATAAAAAAATTTTTTTTGAAAGAATTCAGCAGGCTTCATTCTTTCTTGAAAGGTGGCTACTATAACATATTGTCTGAGATGCTGCCGCTTGGATTGCGAGGAGAACGGTGCTATATAGGTCAGCCTTCTTTTATTACTCGTCCACAGTGTGTTTTTATGCATGACTACGCATGTATGGGACCATATAATGTTGTATTGAATAATGAAGGGAAACTCATTATGGGAAAGTATAGTGTAGCTGCTACAGGCTTGAGAGTTGTCCCGGATCTGCACATATCAACAGTTGGAATACCGCAATGCTGTTTGGGAGCATCCCATATCCATGATAAGGTAATGGATGTAATCGTGGAAGAGGATGTATGGCTTGGTACCAATGTTACGCTGTTGGGCGGATGTCATGTTAGAAGAGGGTGCATAATTGGAGCAAACACGTTGGTTAACAAACGAACTTTATGTCCCCCATATTCAGTTATAGCAGGTTCACCTGCACGTATTATAGCCGTCAAGTTCAACATAGAACAGATATTGCAGCATGAAGAAAAGTTATATGCTCCAAGTGATAGACTTTCCCCAAAGGAGCTTGAAGAACTTTTTGAAACATTTTACAAAGATAAAAGAGTTTATGGAGTTGATGGGAATCTCACAGACGAGGAACGTTTACGTTTGGAGAGAGTCATGCAACATAAAGGTGTGAAACTTCCTGATTAATTAAAGGAATAACGGTGCGAATAGCCCCAATAAGAAAAGGATAAGTTATTTGTAAATTAAATGAAAGTAATACTATCAACAAACGGTCCATTGCATTTGATAAAGAGTGCTGAGTATCTGAGTAAATTAGTCGACATTCAGGTTATTCAGGGCTGGATTCCCCGATGGTGGAACAGATGGCTTTTGGGAATTGCAAGTAGAATACAAAAAAGGAATATTTACATCACAATAAAAAAGCGTACGCCTGAATGCCTAAACGGTCGCAACCGCGGACTTGCCATTCCAGACATGTTCTATTGGGGATGTAGGTTGTTTAAGATTGCAAGTGGACGGACGGCGGCGGTCTATTCGGCACAGTTGTATGGCAAACTGCAGCAGAAATATCTGAAAGATGCGGACGTGTATCATGTGCGTAGTGGTAGCGGTGGCAATGGTGCAATTGAGAAAGCACGTGAAAGAGGAATGAAAGTGGTTGTAGACCATAGCATAGCACATCCTGCTTTTATGGACAGACAACTGCGTAGTGAATATGAAAGAAACGGAGAGCATTTTGACCTTGGGCTTGACAATCCTTTTTGGGCAGGAATTGTAGAAGAGTGCAAGAGAGGAGATGTGGTGCTTGTCAATTCGGATTTTGTCAAGGACACTTTCGTTGCGAGCGGTTTTGATGCAGATAAAATAAGGGTGGCATATCTTGGTGTACGAAAAGACTTTTTTGCACTGAAAAAAGGCTATGCCTTGAAAGATAATACGTTACGAATTCTTTTCACGGGAGGATTCGGATTCCGTAAAGGGGCTGAGTATATCCTGCGTGCCTTGTGTGAGTTAGACAAGAAGGGCTTCAAATATGAAATGACAGTAGTTGGTTGCAGTGATGGTGCAAAATCAATCCTCGAACGATATTGCCCTCAACATTTGAACTTGGTCAATACTGTGCCTCAGGACTTGCTAAAATCTTATTTGGCAGAAAGTGACGTATATCTATTCCCATCGTTGTGTGAGGGCTGTGCAAGCAGTGGCATGGAAGCCATGGCAGCAGGTTTACCAGTAATTGCTACATGGGAAAGTGGTCTGCCAATAGAGGATGGCAAGGACGGGATGATAATCCAGAGCAAGCAGGTATCTGCTATTGTGGAATCGCTTGAAAGAGTCGCTTCTGACAAGACGCTGCGTGAGAGTATGGGTAAAGCGGCTGCAGACAAGATTGCCACAAACAACACATGGGAGATGTACGCAGAGAATGTTTTAGGAATCTATAAGGAATTGCTATATCAGTAAGTTTCATTTTGTTATGTGGATTTATGTTTTCCTATTTCTTCTGCAATTAGGCGAGTTGGTGCAGATATAGATAAAAATCTTTAGAAATATTTGGCAGTTTGCAAGGAATTGCTTAATTTTGCAAACAAGAAACGAGAGACTATGAACAAAACTGAGATTATCACCATCCAAAATCCATCCCGGAAGCTCGAAGAAGCTATCCGTAAGATTGGTGTACAAAAGTATTTGTGGCTGGAGAAGCTATGCTCAGACGAAACTTCGCCTACGCATATTGTCAAGATTTGATGAAGGAAGTCTACGTAATTCAGTCTGGCTCTGGAGATGAGTATAAACTTGAGTTCACCACTGAACGTAGTGGAATGATAGCTGCGGAGTTACTTGACCAGATAAATTCTGAAGGCATAGATGTTGTTGAGATTGGTCTTGGACGCACAAAAGGAACAGCCTCCGTCAGTCCGCTTGCATTGGCTCAGATAGAGCAAATTATTGCAGATATGTTTTTGTCGCATTCAAACGTGATTATCAGTTTCTTCTGCGATTTCATACATACCGTCCCAGCCATGAGTAAGAGAAAGAAGGGTATGACCGTGCAGCAATATCGTAGTCAACTCTTTTCCCGTATGTTTGAGCGGTTCACAACTCATCATCACATTGGTAATGTCCATAATCGCGTAGTAGCCATTCAAGGTGTTGCGGAACCATATTTTTTCCATATCATATCCCGGGAGGAACATCTAAAATATGCCGATGCCATAGCAGATGCGCATCATAAAGACTTTGACAAATAATCGAAGGGATTATTAACTGAAATTTTTTCTAATCACATTTTGGTCATCATCTTACAAAAGGGGTGACCCTCTGTTGCTTTATGTGGATTTATATTTTCCTATTTCTTCTGCAATTAGGCGACTTGGTGCAGATACAATTGATTGGGCAAATGTCTTTGTCCGAGATTGTATTTATGCTGTGGTTTGTTTTCAATGTGTTGACAGGCAAACAGGCTGTTTTATTGCGTGATGGAAACATAAGAAAACTGACAATGTTGTATGGGTGGCTGTTTTTCTTCCAACTCATATCAGAGATAATGGTGGGCAATGAGTTCTCGAATGCAGCAAAAGGACTTGCCGTAACAGTTTTGTCATATGTAAAATTCACCTGCCTATGGTCTGTTGTCAGAAAAGACGGTAGACTCCTTATATTCTTGTTCCTTTTCACAGCATTGGCAAGATTGTTTAATATGGAGTTGGAAGATGAGGGAGTAGATGTGGCTGACATTCTGAAAGGTACTGCTTATGTGTTCTTCAAATTCAAGGTGGCCCCACTCATTGGCATGCTTCTTGTTGTTATGTCACTCTTGAAGAAAAATGTAAAAATGTCTCTCGCGTTTATCGTAGTAGGAGGCATCTGCATTGTTTTAGGGGCAAGAAGTACGGGATTGATGATTTTCCTCACAGGGGCGATTGTGTATGCAATTGAACATATGCGACATATGAGCAGACAAAAAGTGATAGTGTGGAGTGCTGCCGGCGCGATTCTTTGTTATGGTGTTTTTGTGATGTATGTTACCGCTGTGCTTAATGGGTCTATTATCAGTGGTAATTCCAGTGAACAGATTGCTAAATTGAAAGAGCCTTATAACCCTGTTAATGTTTTGCTTGCTGGACGCAAAGAATCAGCTTCCTCGTTAGCTGCTATTTCAGACCGTCCGCTCACAGGATTTGGAGCATGGGCACCTGATCCTGGATATAAGTATCATATGATTATTGCAGAATCACATGAAGAAGAGTTTAATATAGCACGTATGGGGACAAATGTTATTCCTTCACATTCCGTAATATTGGGGTCTGGAGTTAATAATGGTATATTTGCAATGTTTGCTATGACTCTCATCTTATGGTTCTTCATAAAAAATGGTACTCGCGCTTTATATAAAGGCAATGAATACAATTATCTGATTGTCTTTTGTGTCATGCAATTGGCCTGGAACGGATTGTTTTCGCCTGTCGGTCATTTCCGGGGATTTTTCCCCATATATTTCTGCTGTTGCTTGTATGCTTATGAAAGATATGTATTATTAAAAAAACTAAAATGTAATGTTTCATAAAATATTAGTTATTACAGCAACCCTTGGTAATAGAGAGTCTATTGCAAAGACAATTGCATCAGTAAAATGTATTGGTAAGGACGATGTAAAACATATAATCGTATGCCCAGAAAAATGTATTGCTACAATCAAAGAGAAATACGACAATATTGAGTGTCTTGCCGAACGGACAGACAAACATGGTATATATGCTGCTTTGAATCATGGCTTTGAGACATACGGTCATGATTATGAATATATGACGTTCATCAATGATGATGACTATTGGCTACCGTCTTATCGTAAGCTTATAGATACAATGCTTGCAGACAACACGCTGGATATGGTATATGCGCGAACTTGTTATGTTGATGATCAATTTGTGAAGATTGGAGAACAAACAAGTTCTCCACAGCTGCGGCAATTTACAACGTTGCTTAAAGAAAAAATTATATTGTTAACACAGCAGGCCACATTGATAAAAAGTAGTCTATATTTTCGTATTGGAGGGTTTGATGAGTCGTATAAGCTTATTGCAGACACAAAATTCTGGGCACTTGTTTCTCTTCTGTCTGATATTAGATTTAAATATATAAATGTAGTGTGTGCTGCCTATATGATACAACAAGGTCAATTATCATCAGATCATACGACGCAAAGCATAGAGCACGAACGTCTGCTTTCAGAAATAAGATATTCACAGAAATCAAGTTTTTGGCATGTAGTAAGATTCCGATTTTACAATTTGCCTATATATATTAAGCGACTCTTTATGCGTAAACATTCTATTTTCAATCCGTTTGTGGGGGGGGTAAGAGCAGTTAAAAAACTATTAAGCCTTATTATAAAAGTTTTAATCATATTCTTACCATGGAGAATAAAAAGATTTATTTTGCAGCATTGCTATGGTTACGAACTCGATAAACGGGCTCACATAGGTTTTTCCTATGTTTATCCCAAGAAACTTGTTATGGGACCAGGTGCGACGATAGGACACCTGAATGTTATTATTCGTTTGGATTTGGTGAATATGGACAAAAATACGACTATAACACAACAAAACTGGGTAACGGCTTTTCCTATGGAGAACAAAAATTATTTCAAAGAATGCCCAGACAGGAAGACATATTTGATTATGGATGAAGGGGCAGCCATAACAAAAAAGCATCATGTTGATTGTACAGATATGGTTATGGTAGGTAAATTCACTTCTATAGGAGGTTATGGAACTCAAATTTTAACACATTCAACATCTCTTAAATATAATAGACAGATGTGTGCTCCCATAAAGATTGGTCGTAATTGTTTCATTGGAACGAGGAGTATTTTATTGACAGGTACAGCACTGCCTGACTGTTGTGTATTGGGAGCAGGAGCTGTTTTACAGAAATCATACACAGAGACCTATTGCCTTTATGGAGGTGTACCTGCAAAGTTTATCAAGAAATTAGATGATGAATACTCTTTCTTGACACGCACATATCGTCCTGGACAAAAGATTGTAGATTGAGTTTTAATTTCATTGATGAAAAAGTTTATGAAAGTGTTGCACTACCTCCCTTCCATAGACAGAAGCTCGGGAGGCGTTGGAAGCTATATGCAGCTGATGGCCGGCGAGTTGGGTAAACTTGTTGACCTGCATATCGCGACGCATGCCTCGACGAACATGTATGGGATGGCGAACAGCCATGTACATTGTATTCCGGAATGGAAGTATATCCGGAGAATGAGGAGGCAGTGGGAGGAACTGCTCGACAAGATACGCCCTGACATTGTACATGTGAACTGCTGCTGGATGCCAGGCTCTGCCTTGGCGCAGAAATGGGCACAGGCAAAAGGCTGCAAGATAGTGCTTTCGCCCCACGGTATGCTTGAGCCGTGGATTATGCAACGACATTACTGGACAAGGAAATTCCCGGCACTGCTGCTCTATCAGAAAGCAGCAGTGAAAAGGGCTGACTTCCTGCACGCCACGGCAGAGAGCGAGAAGGATAATCTTCTGAAATTAGGCTGGAACAACCGCATTTCCGTTGTTGCCAACGGAGTGGATGTAGGCAATATTGAGATGAAAGGTTCCTGGAAAAGGACAGGAAAAATCTTGTTTCTTAGCCGTGTGCATCCTAAAAAGGGCTTGGAGTTCCTGATAGAGGCAATGTCAAGGATAAAAGGCGAACTGCAATGCCTCATAGCAGGAGAGGGCGAGCAAGACTATATTGAACAATTAAAGGATTTGGCAAAGAAAAAAGGAGTTGCTGACAGGATAGATTTTCTCGGTGGTATATACGGCGACAACAAATGGAAGTATTTCAAGGATGCCGATGTCTTTGTGCTGCCCACCTATTCAGAGAATTTCGGAATTGTTGTTGCAGAGGCATTGGCAAGCGGAACGCCTGTGATAACGACCACAGGTACGCCATGGAATGAGCTGAACACGGAACACTGCGGCTGGTGGATAGATATTGGGGAAAATGCCCTTGTCGGTGCGCTAAATGAATTCCTGTCATTATCTGATGAGGAGTTGGAGGCAATGGGTAGAAACGGTCGCCGTCTTGTCGAGGAAAGGTATTCCACATTCAAAATAGCAAAGGATATGTTAAGCTTGTATCGTCAGCTATAAGTTTTATATTCACTTAATCACGAAATTATCACTAATAATCAAATTTACACTTTGATGAACTTATCCAAGTTCCATGCCTGCACATGTTTGATGCCCAAACGGGTGGGCAACTGGATTTCATCGAGCGAGACGACCACTTTCTCATAGTTGTCAGCAATGGCCTCCAGCGATGCGTATTCACGGTTGATGGTTTGCTCGTCGGCGAGGAGGTATGTCACTTGTAAATATATGGTGCGATCGTTCTTTATGGCTATAAAATCTACTTCTTTGTCCTTGATGGTGCCAATATATACATCGTAACCACAACGGGCAAGTTCCAGGTATACAAGGTTCTCAAGCATATAACCAACTCCATAGCCGAGGCCGCCGTAAAGATAATTTTTGAAAGATAAGTCGTTTATGTAGTACTTGTACATTCCGGCTATGGTTTCCCTGCCTTTGATGTTGTATCTCAAAGTGCGATGTGCAAGGTAGACCTCCTCAATATAGCCAATATATGCGGCAACCGTCTCATAACTGGTCTTACGCCCTTTGCTCTTCAGGAAATTGGTGATATTGGATATGGAAAGCATATTTGACGCATTGTTGACAAGATATGAAAACAGGTCTTCCAACAGGCGCACATCCTTGATGGTGTACC
This sequence comes from Prevotella sp., assembly GCA_022511075.1. Taxonomy (GTDB): domain Bacteria; phylum Bacteroidota; class Bacteroidia; order Bacteroidales; family Bacteroidaceae; genus Prevotella. The sequence goes on along the minus strand of JAFLSE010000001.1, from coordinate 135,961 downwards.
TGCGTACTATGTCTTTTAGCAATACGGTGTCTTTCAGTGCGGAAACATAGTTATGCTTTACCTCGTTACTGGAGAAGTTAACAAGCTCAGGGTAGCCTCCGTCTTGCATATATTGCAGATAGCTCTGCCGGTTGTCTGCCAGACCTTTTATTCCGATATACTCGCTGTATGACAATGGGAACACCGTAAATTCTATATACCTGCCTGATAGCAGGGTGGACAGCTCGCCAGAGAACATCTTGGAGTTTGAGCCGGTGATAAACACCTCGTATTCCTCGGCGTAGTCTTGAGAATATGAATTGACGATGCGCTCCCAGCCTTCAATGTCCTGCACTTCATCTATGAAAAGGTATATTTTGCCCTCGGGCTTAAATTCCATCTTGAATCGGTCAACAAGTTCTGCCAATTCCCTATGCGTAGCAATGAAATCAAAAGCGGCAAGTTCACGGTTTATGAACAAGATGTTATTGCCATTGACCCCCTGGCTCAGCAGCTTCATAGCCATTTGTCGCAAGATATAACTCTTGCCGACGCGTCGCTGCCCAGTCAGTACTTTTACGACTCTGCTTCCGAGATAGTCTGCAATCTTATTGGTATAAAGAGGTCTTTCAAAACCGCAGTCTATGGTGTTGCCGTTCCAAAGGTTGTACTTGCGTAGCTTGTCAAAATTTTCGTCCATACTCGATTTTTTTTGCAAAAATACAAACTTTTTAGAGTATAGCCAAATATTTTAAATAGAATTATTAAACTAATTTGAGATTACTGCTGCAATACGTTTGGCATTGAACACTTCGCAGTAATATTAATTGACTTATGTTAAAACTTAATTTTCGCTATTAAAACTATAATGGAGAGCAAAAATTTTCCTATACTCTGCGAAGACAAGGACTGCACTGGATGTGCTGCCTGTGTGAATATATGCAATCATGGAGCATTGACGTTAGCTTGTAATGAGGAAGGATTCTACAGACCGAGGTTAAACGAGGATGTATGTATCGGCTGTGGTATGTGTGAAAAGACATGTCCGATACTTAATCCTCCCGACAGGAATCCTGCGAGTGATGCGGTGGTGTATGCTGCATGGCACAGGGATGATGAAATAAGGAACCATAGCAGTTCTGGCGGTGCATTCACCGCCTTGGCGGAAACGATGCTTGGACAGGGAGGTCTTGTGGCAGGTGCTGTATATACGGAGGACATGAGTATTGCGCATACCATTATCAGTGATGCCAACGACCTTGTACGACTTAGAAGGAGCAAATATGCACAAAGCCGCATCGGGAGCGTGTATGCCGACATACGTAGTCACTTACGGAGCGGCAAGAAGGTAATGTTTGTTGGTACTCCATGTCAAGTGGCTGGACTGAAATGCTATATGGGCAAGGACTATGAAAACCTTCTTTTGGTAGACTTTATATGTCATGGTGTACCAAGTACCTCTGTTTTGCATAAGTATATAGAATGGCTGTCCTCACGTTTCGGTAAAATAAACCATTTGGTGTTTAGGGACAAACGAAAAGGTTGGTATGACAACCTGCGTATTGCCTATAATGAAAGTGGTAGAGAGATTACGTTGAGGGGAAAATACGACGTGTATTGGTTTGCGTTTAATAATAATAATAATTTACAGGAGAGCTGCTATGCATGCAAGGCATTGGGATTTCCTCGAGCAAGTGATATTACGTTGGCAGACTTTTGGAGAATAGGGCATCGCATACCATTTGGGCATAGGGATGATATTGAGAAAGGCGTGTCGATGATAGTAGCAAATAATGGGAAGGCAAAAGCGTTTATCAAGGAAGTTGGTACACGCTTGTACCTTGAGGAAAGGACGTTGGAAGAAGCCATTGCCGGAAATATTGCCGGTATTCAGTCTTGTGACAGGCCGAAAGAGAGAGATACCTTCTATAAGGATTTGAACAGAATGGATTTCGAGACGCTTTGTGAAAAGTATATGGTTCCGAATGTCAGGCAGCGTATGCTGAAACTATTCCGAGAGTATCTGCCGTATTGTATTATAAAACGTGTGAGACTTGCAAATCAGAAATAACGAAAATAAGGACTGCGATGAAGTCAGTTGGGATTATCACTATTCTCAAGGTTAACAACTATGGTGCGGAACTCCAAGCCTATGCCACGCAGAAGGCTATGGAGAATATGGGATACGATGCGGAGATAATAGATTACCTGTTTTATAAGAACAAAAGGTATGTTAGGGAAAGAATCTCAGAACCTTTCTATCCGTATCCATTAAAGAACAAGATAAAGGAGTATTTGCTGCGAGTACGCGACAAGATGTCTTTAGTGTTGCACAGACGTAAGGCAGTGAAGAGAGAGACTGCATTTGAAAACTTTCACAAGAAACATACTAAAATGTCTTCCTTTTGCTATCGCAGGATGTCGGAATTATACGACAATCCTCCCCAATATGATGTTTATTGCGTGGGAAGCGACCAGGTGTGGAATCCGCGTTGTTATACTTCACTGTATCCTTATTTCCTGACATTTGCGCCAAAGGGGAAAAAAAGGTTTTCCTATGCCAGCAGTTTTGGGGTGTCCTCTATCCCTGCCTCTGCCAAGGATTGTTACAGGAAAAGTTTGTTGGAGTTGAATAATATTGGTGTTCGCGAGTGGACAGGAAAGACTTTGGTGAAAGGTATTTCAGGACAGGAAGCAACTGTTGTATGCGACCCGACTATACTACTTGAAAAAAGCGAATGGCTGCAAGTATGCGAAAAAGTAGACGAACTTCCTGCACACTATCTGTTGGTATATGAGTTGGCTGCAACCCCATATATTATGAAAATGGCAGAATATGTGGCAGAACGGCAAAAACTGAAAATCGTGCGTATATGCAAGGACGTGGTTCAAGGGAAAGACGACGGAAAAGTGCTGAACCTGAGAGAATGCGGTCCTGCAAAATTTCTGTATGCTTTTGCCCATGCAGACTTTATTGTCACAAACAGTTTTCACGGCACCGTGTTCAGTATCATCTTCAATAAGGACTTCTATACCGTAATATCCAAAAGGAGCACCAATAATTCACGTCAGGAAAATCTTCTGGAATCGTGCGGGCTTATAGACCGACTTATAGATGACAGCATGGATTTTCCTGATGCAAGTGGTTTTTGTGTAGATTTTGGTATTCCAAACAAAAAGATTACAGCATGGCGGGAGGTGTCAAGGGACTTTATCAGACAATCGATAGAAAATTAGGATGATGAAAAAAGAATATCCGAAGTATATTGATAACTATACATTAAGGAATAAGCTTCACAGACTTGCGTGGAACATAATATGTATGTTGTTATTCAGACCGTTTTCATTGCCGGTCTTTAATTGGTGGCGAAATTGGATTCTCCGTATGATGGGAGCAGAAATAGGCAGAGGAAGCATTGTCCACAGTTCTGCAAGGATATGGGCTCCATGGAATCTTCAAATAGGTCAACGTACTTGTATTGGTCCCCATACGATTATCTATAATCCTGGGAAAATAGTATTGGGTAGTTGTGTCTGTATAAGCCAGTATGCGTATCTTTGCACGGCAACACATGATTATACGTTACTTTTAAAACCGCTTTATTGGAGAGACATAATCATAAATGACTATGCATGGGTTGCGGCAAGGGCATTTGTTGGCCCAGGAGTGACTATAGGAGAGGGAGCTATTATTGGCGCGACAGCTTCCGTATATAAGGACGTTGAGCCGTGGACTGTCGTAGGCGGAAATCCTGCAAGGTTTATAAAAAGAAGAGACTTGAGAAATGAGTAATACCATAGCGGCAATAGTCTTAACCAAGAACGAGGAGAGGCATATTGTACGCTGTTTGGAGTCATTGAAAGGTATCTGCGATGAGATTGTAGTTGTGGACAGTTTCAGTGATGACAATACGGTGGAGCTTGCCACGGGATTTGGCGCACGTGTAGTGCAGCACCCGTGGAAGAACTATGCCACGCAGTTTAACTTCGGAGTGTATGAATGTGGTATATCTGCCGATTGGATATGGCGTATCGACGCTGATGAGTATTTGGAGGGTGGTATAGGCGAGGCGGTAAAGGAGGTTGTGGCGACGTGTGGCGATGACGTAAACGGTATATATGTTCGCAAGCGCATCGACTTTATGGGTCGTCCCCTGCTGCACGGCGGCTGGTATCCGAGCTGGCATCTGAAGGTTTTCCGTTGCGGTCATGGCGACTGTGAGAACCGCTGGATGGACGAGCACATACGCTTGTTTGACGGCAGGGCGGTGACATTGGAGGTGGGTAATCAGGTTGATGCCAACCTTAACGACCTGAGTTGGTGGACGGACAAGCACAACGGCTATGCCACGCGTGAGATGGCTGATATGTTGATGATGGAGTATGGGCTTGATGCTTCGGCAGAAGAAATTGTCCCCAAGCTGTTCGGTTCGGAGGCAGAGCGCAAGCGTTGGCTGAAAATAAAGTATGTAAAGTCACCATTGTTTGTCCGCCCATTCATCAACTTTGCCGTGCGCTATATTATGAAATTAGGCTTCCTCGATGGAAAAGAAGGCTTCCTGTGGCATGTCCTTCAGGGTTTCTGGTACAGGATGCTTGTAGATGCGAAAATATTTGAGTTAAAGAAACGCTGCGGCTGGGACGATAATAGGATAAAGGCAGAGATACGGGAGAGATTCCCACAGAAGTCTGATTTAGGGGGGGGTAAATGTATACCTGTAAACAACGTGGCATTGCTGCTTCCTGCAGAAAGGAGGCGATATGCGGCGTAGCTACCCTAAAATATGCCTTGCCTGTTCTGCTGGTGGACACTTGCGTGAACTACAGCTTGCCGTCGGCTCTATTCCTGAGGAAATGAATTGTTATTGGTTGACATTGAGGACTGTATCGACTGAGGCTTTTTTGAAGGACAAAGAACATGTGTTCTTAATCAACTTTCAACCGTCAAAAATGTGGACACTTTTTGTAAACGGCATACAGGCACTGTTCTGGGTGTTGGTGAAACGTCCTGATGTCATTATAACCACGGGGGCAGGTGTGGTTGTGCCAACGGTGTTCTTTGCCAAGAAACTTTTGGGGACAAAAGTTATATTTATCAATTCTGCTGCTGATGTGACGGAAGCATCCAAGACCCCGCGCTGGATAGAGAAGTATACGGATTTGTTCCTCGTGCAATGGGAGGAGATGAAACGTATTTTCCCGAATGCTGTTTATATTGGTGTACTATGATATTTGCGAGTTTAGGTACAATGGATATGGCTTTTGAACGTATGGCACGAGCCGTGGACGAGTGGGCTTCCACTACGCAGGAGAGTGTTGTAGTGCAGACTGGTTATACTGATTATCCCTATAGGCATGCGCAGGCATTCAAGTTCTGCACGAAGGAAGAGATGCAGCGTTACATAGATGAGGCAGACATCGTGATACTGCAAGGCGGCTGGGGAGCAATATCGGAGGCAATGGAAAAGCAGAAAAAGATTGTGGTGATGCCTCGATATAATAAGACGGAACACATTCACGACCAGTTCCAACTTGTCAGGAAACTGGATTCATTAGGATGTGTTATAGGTGTCTTTGATGAGAAAGCCCTTGCCGCTGCCATAGAGAGGGCGAGGCATTTCCGTTTCCAAAAATTGGAAAACGGAAATGCTGAGGTCATTATTCGGGATGCACTTGACCATTGGTTTAATTCCCAGACATATTTGAATTGTTAAGCAAAGAGTATTTTACATAAGATACGCTGCATCTCAGGAATAAAAATAAATAAAGTTAATTTATTTTGTATTCCATTCGATTTGTAGTATCTTTGCAACGGAAACTGAAAATGAGATAGAGATGTCTGAGTCAGAAAAATACAAGATTCCGTTTATAAATTCATGCATAAGAAGTATGGCAAAACGCTATGGGTATTCCGCAAAAAATGTATTTCTTTATCTGAAACATTTTCATGGAATAGAATTTCTAATTGACTTTTATGACACTTTGCATCTGCAGTCAATAGATGACACGGTGGATGACATGGTCTTGATATGCCAAAAGAACGGAGGAGAGTTGACATGATTCTCTATCATGGTACATATATTGATTTCACAAATTAGATATTACAAAATCGCATAGGTTCAAGGATTTTGGACAGGGATTTTATCTGACTGATATTCGTGGACAGGCAGAGAGAATGGCGGAACGAAAAGCTAAATTGTTTGGTGGGACTCCAATAGTGCAGGAATACAATTTTGACAACCGATTGCTGAAAAACGGAGAGTTGAACGTAATGGTTTTTGAGCGTCCTGATGTGGAATGGGCAAGATTTATAGAAAGAAACAGAAATAGGAAGTTATCGCCATTCGAGCATAGTTTTGACATTGTGATTGGTCCTGTTGCAGATGATGGTGTTGCATATCTTATGGGACGATATCACGAAGGCACAATCTCCATTGAACAGTTGGCAAAAGAATTGGAATACAAGCAACTGAACAACCAATATCTTTTTGCAAGTATAAAAGCAATTCGATTACTTGAACGCATAAATTGACACTTATGAAAAGTAAGCAGATGCAGGATTTTCTTGTGGCACAGATTGTGGACGAAATGACAGAATTTCTGATGACGGATAATGGATTAGACATCGCAGAGGCATTGGATATAATCTATAATTCAGAGACTTATGCAAAACTGCAAGACATAGAAACTGGTATTTATACACAGAGTCCATCCTATGTGTATGAGCTGTTAAGCAAAGAATATCATACAGGAATGCTACAACCATGTTGAGGTAGACATACTTGCTTGAAAGGACTGATTTACAATATATAACTAAGCCTTTGACATTGTTAAAGGGATAACTTATTATCAGTAAGGGTAATATTTTTTGTATCTACCAAATCTATTTTGTATTTTTGAGGTAGTTCTTTTATGAAAATAACGATAATAACCACATGCTATAACCGTGTGGCTACTGTTCGTGGTGCCATAGAGAGCGTGCTGTCGCAGGACTATCCTGATATTGAGTATATCGTGGTGGACGGGGCTTCGACTGACGGCTCGCTTAATATTATAGATGAGTATCGGGGACGATTGTCAGAAGTAATATCGGAGCCTGACCACGGGATGTATGAGGCTATTAACAAGGGTGTTCGTCTTGCCACCGGCGATGTTATAGGACTGCTGCACAGCGACGATATGCTGTATGCCACAGACACGGTATCGAAGGTGGCGGCAAGGATTAAGGAGACCGGCGCAGACTTCCTGTACGGCAACGGACTGTTTGTCAATGCAGAGAATACGGACAAGGTGACTCGTAACTGGATAGGCGGCGACTACCGCCTATGGAAAGTGCGGCACGGCTGGCTACCGCTTCACCCGACGTGCTATATACGCAGGGATGTGATGATGAGGCGCGGACTATACAACGAGACCTATAAGATTGCTGCCGACTCTGACCTTCTTTTCCGTTATCTTCTCGGCGGAGAATTGTCGGTGGCATATCTCAACGAGTATATCGTTAGAATGCGTATGGGCGGTATGAGTACCGACAACAACAAGCGCAGACAGATGTGGCATGAGGATATCCGTATGTACCGTTCGCATGGCATGAATCCCACGATTACAAAAATAGAAAAGATGCTGTGGAAGATTCCGCAGTTCATAAAGGCGTTATAACGGAAACACTCCGCTTTTGTTTGACGTTCCAGAAATGACATTTATTTGAACGAATAAATGTGTTACTTAAAAGCTGCTGTCGCAATTTGTGATGGCAGCTTTTGTTTTTGGGTTATGATATTGTGTCAGTAGTGAGGAATTGCGTTACAGGAAAGAAAAAAGTGTAATTCTTTTGTGCATTCAAGATTTTTTTATAATTTTGCACAACTAATAATACGAAACTAATGGTCTATAAATATGATTTCCTGATTATCGGCGGAGGCGTTGCCGGTATGAGCTATGCACTGAAGGTAGCACGGGCAAAGAAGGGGAAGATATGCCTGATATGCAAGACTACGCTCGACGAAGCAAACACCACGAGGGCGCAAGGCGGCGTGGCTTCGGTTACGAATATGCTTGTGGACAACTTCGACAAGCATATAGAGGACACTATGGTGGCTGGCGACTATATCAGCGACCCAAAGGCTGTGGAACTGGTGGTAAAGAACGGTCCGGAGCAGATAAAGGAACTCGTTAACTGGGGAGTGAACTTCGACCGTAAGGAGGATGGAAGCTATGACCTGCACCGCGAGGGCGGACACTCGGAATTCAGAATACTGCACCATGCCGACGATACTGGTGCGGAGATACAGCGCGGACTGATGAATGCCGTGCGTTCGTGTCCTGACATAGAGATAAAGGAAAATCATTTTGCCGTTGAGATAATAACGCAGCACCACCTTGGTGCCCGTGTAACGCGCCGCACACCATACAAGAACTGCTACGGGGCATATATCCTGAATCCCGAAACGGAAAAGGTGGACACTTATCTGAGCAAGGTTACGGTGATGTGCACAGGAGGTTGTGGAGCAATATATATGACCACCTCAAACCCCGTTATTGCCACAGGCGACGGTGAAGCAATGGTGTATCGCGCCAAGGGAACAGTGGCTGATATGGAATTTGTGCAGTTCCACCCAACTGTGCTGCATAATCCAGAGGAGACACACCCTGCATACCTCATTACGGAAGCCATGCGAGGGTATGGAGGCGTGTTGCGATTGCCCGATGGCAGCACTTTTATGGAGAAATACGACGAGCGACTTTCGCTTGCACCGCGCGACATAGTGGCACGTGCCATTGACAAGGAGATGAAGATACACGGACTCGACCATGTTTGCCTTGATGTTACGCACAAGGATGCCGAGGAGACAAAACATCACTTCCCTAACATTTATCAAAAGTGTCTGTCGATAGGCATAGACATAACGAAAGACTATATCCCCGTGCGCCCTGCTGCCCACTATATGTGTGGCGGAATAAAGGTTGACCTTAACGGACAGTCGAGCATTGACCGACTGTATGCCATAGGCGAATGTGCCTGCACTGGTCTGCACGGAGGAAACCGTCTGGCAAGCAACTCGCTGATAGAGGCGGTGGTGTATGCCGAGGCTGCGGCAAGGCACTCTTTGGAGCATATTGACGAGTATGACTTCAACGAGAAAGTGCCGGAGTGGAACGATGACGGCACGATGACTAACGAAGAAAAAGTGTTGATAACACAATCGAAGAACGAGGTGGCGCAGATAATGTCGAACTATGTTGGTATTGTTCGCAGCGACCTGCGACTTAAACGTGCCTGGGACAGGCTCGATATGCTGTATGAAGAAACCGAGGCTCTATATAAGCGTGTGAAACCAACCAAAGACATCTGCGAGCTTCGTAATATGATTAACGTAGGCTATCTCATAACTCGTTGGGCTATAGAGCGCAAGGAGTGTCGCGGACTGCACTACACGATTGACTATCCGCATCATGCCTACGACAAGTAATGCGTATTATTGCTTGTTCCTATATTCCTTTGGAGTCATATCGAACTTCTTGCGGAAACACTTCCCAAAATATCCAGGGTCGTTGAATCCCACCTGATAGGCAATCTCTGTGATGCCCATAGATGTTGTGGCTATTAGGTGGGCTGCGGTGTTGAGCCTTATATCCTTTACGAAGTCTATCGGTGCCTTGCCTGTAAGCGACTTGATGCGCTTGAAGAATGCGCTTCGGCTCAGTCCCATTTCATCTGCCATGGCATCCACGCTAAGGTCGAGTGCGATATTGTCTTCAACAAGTTTCTTCACCTTGCTCACGAACTCGTGCTCTTCCTCGACGGTGCGCTGCTGCAACACCTGCTTCTTTATGGTATCTATGCGCTTGTGGATGTAAATCTCGTTGCGCATTTTTATTATGTATGTCACGAGTCTGAACACCCCGTATGCAGCGGCTAAGAACAATATCAGGTATATGGTGTATGCCCACCATGTTGCCCACCACGGCGGACGTACTATTATTGTAAGCCTGCGCTCAGGAAAATCGTCGCCGATGGCACGCACCCTGAAAGTGTAAGTGCCGGGTGCAACGCTGGAATAGGATGCCACGTTGCTGTTGTTGGAAATGTGCCAGTGTTCCTCGTGCCCTTCCAAAAGATAAGTGTAGGATAGTTGCGAATGGTTGTAGAACCTCAGAGTGGCAAACTCAAGCGAGAACATGTTTTGGTCGTGCTTGAGCACAATGGTATCGGCATAAAATATGCTCTTGTCGCATATTGACGGCTTGAAATATTGCAGGCAGTGGTTCATCACCCTCATATTCACTATGAACGTGTTGTACTTCTTGCCTGTGCTGCGTTTTAGTTGTTCGGGCGAGAACATGAGCAGTCCTTCCTTGCAGCCTAACAGTATATTGCCGTCGGGAGTCATTGCCACGGTATTGTCCTCGATGTGTACAGATGGGAAACCAACGTAATGGTCGTATGCGTTTATTACCCCTGTACGAATGTCGAGTGATGCGAGTTCGCTGTCGGTGCATATCCATATGTCGCCCTGCCTGTCTTGCATTATTGCGTTGATGGTGTTGTAGCGCCATTTCCCGTGGTCGCCATATTGTTGCAGTATGGGAGAGTGGTTTTCCTTGTCATATCCGGTTATTTTGTTTAGTCCGCCTCCAAGTATGCTAAGCCAGATGTCGCCTTTGGAATCGCGGTACATTGAATATATGTCGTCGCTTATCCTGTTGCTTGTCTCGAAAACGGTCTTGCTCAAATCGTTGTCGTCCGCCGACTGTATGTATATCATTCCGTTTGTGGTGGAAGCCCATAGGTTGTTCTTGCTGTCCTCTTCTATCGCGCGTACATTTATATATAGGTCGCCGTGGGGATAGTTTACGAAAGTGTTGGCGTGGTGGTGAAATATTGTTGTACCTTTCACCACCTCAATCAGGTTTATGCCTCCGCCATATGTACACACCCAAATGCGTCCCTTGTGGTCTTGCTTGGTGTAATATACCCGGTCGGAACTGATACTGTATGGATTGTCGGGCTCATGGCGAAAGTATTCACAGGTATAGAGCATGTTGCTATTACCTGTGTGGGTAGCCTTAATTAGTCCGTTGCCTTTTGATGAAATCCAAATGTTGCCGTTGTTGTCCTGCATTATGTGGTAAATGTTCTGCACGTCCTCGTCGAAGATGTGTACCACTGTGCCGGTGGTAGGGTCGATGACTTTCAGGCATTCCCCTCTGCTGCCTACCATCAGCATTCCGTCTTTCGTTCGGAATAGTGCCCTTATGCCAGTGTTGTCATTGTCAACGTATTTCTGTGGAGGAAACAGGTTGGGGTAGAGCATACTGAACTTGCCCGTAGGGAAACTTATCTTGTAGAGACCGTTCTTTCCGCTTGTGAGCCAGATATTGCCGTCGTAGTCGGCATGAATGTCATAGAAAGTCTGCTTCCCAGCCTCTAATGCAGCATAGCTGCTGTTGTCAAGATCGGTCATTGCACGCCTGTTGCGATCGTAATGGTAGAGATGTCCGGCACGTGAAAGAATGAATACTCCGTGCTGTCCTGTTTCACAATGTTTTATCTCCGACATTATGGAGTCACTTTCTTCAGGGATAAGGCTTTCCCATTCGTCTGCGACGCGTTTGGGACTGTGTGCAGCCACGATGCTGCTATAATTTTTTGCACCTCGGCGCACGGCATCTATGTTCCTGTCGGTTCCTATCCAAAACAGGTAGCCGTCCTTCTCTCCGTGTATATTTCGCTTTAGGTTTAGGGTGGTCGGCTCTATGTCGTTATGCGCATCGTAGAGTTTCTTTATTATTGGCTTGCCGTTATCGTCGGCAAACGCAATGTATAGGTTCTTGTCGCGTGTGATAAACAGCACCTTACCTTCACCAATATCTTTTATCTTGCGCACTAACATATTCCTGGCAAGGGGTTTCAGATAGGGATAGAGGTCGGTGAACACTTCGCTTTTCTTGTCGAACATATAGAAGCCGTTGTCAATATTGCGCATCCACAAGTGCCCTTTCCCGTCGTCTACGAGCGTGAATACTTTGTGTGGAGGTATGTCTCCACTCCTTGTTCCGCGCTTTATGAACGGGCGGAAAGTGTATCCGTCATACACTGTAAGTCCGTGCCAAGTGCACAGCCATAGGAATCCTTCGTTGTCGCGCAGTGCACCGTATATGGTGTTGTGGGGTAGTCCGTTTTCTGTCCTGTAATTTTCTATTATTGGCTGCACTTGTGCCGTAGCAATATTGACCAATAACAACAGGAAACATACAATTATGCCGATTTTGCGTATAGTAGTTGCCATAGTTTGAATAATATTGGTTTTACCTTAAAGTAAAAAGGCGTTACAAAGTTACACTTTTTACTTCAAAGTGCCAAATATTTAACAGATTTTATGTGTATAGTAGTAAAAAATGACTGAAATGCTACCCTTGTTGTTAATATGATGCACTGCATTTTATCCCCATAGCCTTTACCCGTTCGCAAATCCCGTCAAGTGTTTCGTGGCTTGCTTTTTTGAGGTTATGGTCGGGTGTTTCCCGGTCTATTGTGTAAATCATCACTTCCTGTGGTGCGATCTGCCTTATTGTGTCGAGCCACGGGGCTACATACTCCTCTTTGGTGTTGTCAACGGAGAATCCATTTGAGAGAGTGCCCTGCATAAACATTGTTTGTATGATGATATGACCGTGAAATTCTTTCATGTGCCCTATAATGTCTTCCACGTTGTAGCTTTTTTGCGTAGGGCGGTCTACATTATTTATATATATAGGGTCTATGGTGTCGAGTTTAAGGATATTGTTGTCTATCTTCATTAATGCAGCGCGTACTTCTGGACGATGTATGAAGGTTGAGTTGCTGAGCACACTAACCTTTGCTTTTGGGCAATATTGGTTGCGTAGTTGCAGTGTGTCGTCAACAATCTCTGCAAAGCGGGGATGTGCCGTCGGCTCGCCGTTACCTGCGAAGGTTATCACGTCGGGCAGTTCGCCATCAGATACCATTTCCTTTAGTTTTTCCTCAAGTGTTGCTGCCACTTGCTCACGTGTTGGACGTGGCAGGGTAGGGCGGCGGTCGGCATTGAAACCGCATTCGCAATAAACGCAGTCGAATGTACACACCTTGCCGTCGGCAGGCATAAGATTTACGCCAAGTGATATTCCGAGGCGGCGACTGCGCACAGGACCGAATATCGGTGATGGATATATTATAGTGCTCATTGTCGTTGTTTTTTAAGGCAAAGGTATGAAAAAAAACTTATTATGGCAGTTAATACGTGTTAAAAGTTTGTGCCGTGAAAGAAAATTAAGTAACTTTGCAGCAAATTAGGTGTAGTACGCACAATAAGATAATGGGAAAAAGAAAGAAAAAGACAGGTAGTCATCACAGGCTACAAGTGATTACGTTGTGCATAAGCATCACTATGGTGCTTGTGCTGCTTGGTCTGGCGGTGCTATTTTCACTTACGGCACGTAACTTATCCACATACGTCAAGGAAAATCTTACCGTCACTGTTCTGCTGAGCGACAGCACTACCAACAAGCAAGTGGTAAGTATGTATGACAAACTGAAAGCGCGCCCATATACTCATAAGGTGGTATATATCAGCAAGGACAAGGCGAAGAAGGAGCAGATGGAGGCGATGGGCAGCGACCCGTCAGAGTTTTTGGGATTCAATCCTTTCTCGGCAACGTTTGAAATAAACCTCAAAGGTGAATATGCAAACAATGACTCACTGAAGTGGATATCGAAAGAGCTGCTGGCTACTGCCAATGTGAGCGAAATAGACTATCAAAAGGACTTGATGGACAAGGTTAATGACAATCTGAGGAGAGTGATGATAGTGTTGCTTGTACTTGCGGCATTGCTCACCTTCGTTTCGTTCTCGCTAATAAACAACAGCATAAGGCTAAGCGTATATTCAAGACGGTTCATGATACACACAATGACACTTGTGGGTGCATCGTGGGGATTTATCCGCAGACCGTTTATGTCGAGTGCGCTTATGATTGGACTTGTGGCGTCAGTGTTGGCTTGCATTGTTCTTGGTGCAGGCGTCTGCGCCCTTTACAAGTATCAGCCGGGCATTCTCGTTGTGGTCACTTGGGAGGTAATGGCATTTACGGTAGCAGCAGTGTTTTTCTTCGGAGTGGTCATCACTACGTTCTGCTCGTATGTTACGGTTAACCGCTTCCTGAAGATGAAGGCAGGTGAACTGTATAAGATTTAGTAATTAGAAAATAGTTTTTTAAAAGATAGAAAACGAATATGGACAAGAGAAATTTTGCTTTCGACAAAGTAAACTTCATATTGCTTGCCGTGGGTATGGCAATAGTTGTGATTGGTTTTATACTTATGAGTGGCGGTGCGAGCACTGAAGAGGCTTACAATCCTGATATTTTTAGTGTGAGACGAATAAAGGTTGCGCCGGTGGTTTGTCTTGTGGGCTTCCTGTCGATGGTGTATGCCGTGATTCGCAGACCGAAAGATAACGAAGATAACAAACAATATAATTAATTGTGGACATGGATTGGTTGCAGGCATTGTTACTGGGTCTTATCCAAGGACTCACAGAATATCTTCCGGTAAGTAGCAGCGGACATTTGGCAATAGGCTCTTACCTGTTCGGAGTTGAAAGCGAGGAAAATCTCTCATTCATCGTTACCGTACACGTTGCCACGGTGTTGAGTACGTTTGTTGTGCTTTGGAGCGAGATATCGTGGATATTGAAGGGACTTTTCAAGTTTGAAATGAACGACGAGACGAGGTATGCACTCAATATATTGATTTCGATAATACCTATTGGCATTGTTGGTGTGTTCTTCAAGGATGATGTAGAGGCAATATTCGGCTCGGGACTCCTCATAGTAGGCTGTATGCTGCTTATTACGGCGGTATTGCTTACTTTCACATATTATTATAAGCCTCGTCAGAAGGAGAAGATAGGCATTAAGGATGCGTTCATAATAGGTCTTGCACAGGCTGTTGCTGTGCTGCCGGGCTTGTCGCGTTCCGGTTCTACCATTGCTACAGGCTTGCTGCTCGGCAACAAGAAAGAGACGCTTGCAAAGTTCTCTTTCCTAATGGTTATTCCTCCCATTCTCGGTGAGATGCTGCTCGACATACTGAAAGCAGTGAAGGGTGAGGAGGCTTTTGGTGGCATAGGCACATTGCCGCTTGTAGTGGGCTTTGTGGCAGCGTTTATTAGTGGCTGTCTTGCCTGCAAGTGGATGATAAATATAGTGAAGCGGGGCAAACTCGTATATTTCGGTATATATTGCGCCATAATGGGTGCAGTTACTATTGCCTGCTCATTGATGCAGTAATACTATAGACGCAGTGAATTTTCAGCAAGGAGAGATAATATGTTTGAACAAGCCCTACGGCATGTCGAGTTTCGGGGCATTGGCGAGAGTGCGTTTTCTCGTTTCTCGCAAGGTAGGAGTAAAGCGTGTCAAGATGGGGCACGCAGGAACACTTGACCCATTGGCTACAGGAGTGCTGTTGCTCTGCACAGGGAAGATGACCAAGCAGATAAGTCAGTTGCAGGGGCACACCAAGGAATATACAGCAACATTGCAACTCGGTGCAACCACGGCAAGTTATGACCGTGAACATGAAGTGAATGCAACATATCCCACCGCACACATAACACGAGAACTGATATTAGACACGCTGAAACGCTTTGAGGGCGACATTATGCAAGTGCCGCCAGTCTACAGTGCAGTGAAGGTGGACGGACACCGTGCATACAAGATGGCACGCAAGGGTGGCGACTTGGAATTGCAGGCAAAGCCGGTACACGTAGAAGAGATAGAACTGACAAATTTCTCTCCTGAGACAATGCAAGCAAGCATACGAGTGGTATGCGGTAAGGGCACATACATACGTTCCCTTGCTCGCGACATCGGCGAGGCACTCGATTCTGGAGCATACCTCACAGCCCTTTGTCGCACTCGTCTGGGTGACGTGCGCATTGAGGACTGCATAACAATGGAGGACTTTCCGCAATGGTTGGAAACAATTGACATAGAGAACTGAAAAGTAAGAAAGCAAATATATATTAATGAAGTTATCACAGTTTGATTTTAAATTGCCTCAGTCGCAAGTGGCTCTTGAGCCCATGCACAAGGTATTTGAAGAAGAGGACGGCAGCATCGAGAGGGTGTATCGTCGTGACGAAAGTAAGTTGATGGTCATACATCGCAAGAGTGGACAGATTGAAATGGACCTTCAGTTTAAGGACATTGTGAAATTCTTTGATGATGGCGATGTGTTCATATTCAACGACACTAAGGTTTTTCCTGCACGTCTGTATGGTACGAAGGAAAAGACCGATGCGCAGATTGAGGTGTTTCTGTTGAGGGAACTCAATTCTGAATTCCGTTTGTGGGATGTGCTCGTTGAGCCTGCACGTAAGATACGTATAGGAAATAAACTGTTTTTCGACGGCGACGGTCCTATGGTGGCAGAAGTCATTGACAATACTACCAGTCGTGGACGCACATTGCGTTTCCTTTACGACTGTCCGCATGATGATTTCAAGAAAGAACTATATGCTCTCGGAACGGCACCGTTGCCACGCTACATCTTGGAACATCGTGAAGTGCATAAGGACGACATGGATAACTTCCAGACAATATATGCCAAGAACGAAGGTGCTGTTACTGCCCCGGCAACGGGTCTACATTTTACTCGCGAGTTGATGAAGAGAATGGAAATCCGCGGAATAGAGCCTGCATACCTGACTGTGCATTGCGGACTTGGCAGTTTTGACCCGATAGAGGTGGAAGACTTGACAAAGCACAAAATGGGCAGTGAGAGAATGATAATCAATAAAGAAACCTGCGATTTGGTTAACTCACACAAGGAAGCCGGCAAGCGTATCTGCGCCATTGGCATAAGTACTTTGCGTGCCACGGAGACCTCGGTGGGTACCGATGGCTATATGAAAGAGTATGACGGCTGGACTAACAAATTCATATTCCCTCCCTACGATTTCGGATTGTGCAATGCCCTTGTTTCCAACTTCTATCACCCAATGTCTACAATGGTAATGGCTGCCACCGCCTTTGGTGGTTATGAATTAGTGATGGAGGCATACCAGAAGGCGGTAGACAACGATTATAAGTTTGGTTGCTTTGGCGATGCTTTCCTCATTCTCGACGACTGATGCATGAGGTTTATTTTTCAATAGGAACAAATATCGGCGACCGTGAGGCTAATTTGCAGCGTGCGATAATGCTGATAGACGAAAAGATTGGCGCTGTTACGCGCCAATCTTCTTTTCACGATACCGAGCCGTGGGGATTTCGCAGCAACAACCGCTTTCTCAATGCTGCCGTCTGCTGCCTCACCGACAAGTCGCCACATGAGGTGCTGCATATATGCCAAGAGATAGAACGCATGCTTGGAAGAACGAAAAAGTCGGTAAATGGCGAATACCATGACCGACCTATTGATATAGACATTCTACTTTATGACGATATTGTCTTGGACACTCCCGACCTCAAAATTCCTCATCCGCTTATGAAGGAACGCAATTTTGTTATGCTTCCTCTTAGCGAGATTCTTAGTTTATGATATTAGCTATCGTGGCAATCATTGTTGCGAGCGATGCAGTTCCACTTGCCAATGCCACAACCTCGGCTGTTGACATCTTCTGTGATTTCTGCTTGCTTGGTACAATAATCTCACAACCAGGTTCTATCTTCACACCGTGTCCTACCTGTTCTGCCGAGCCGTTCATATAGACAATGATTGTCTTCCTCTTTTTAGCTCTGTTTCCCCAGCCTCCGGCTTGTTTTATATAATATTTAACTCCCTTGCCTTCTTTGTAGGTGACAGTGTTGGGGTACATTACATTTCCGTTAATCTTAACAGAGTTGGTATGTTGAGGAATGAAAATCTTATCGCCGTCGCGCAACACAACGTCGGCAGAACTTCCCGGTGCATTCATTGCCTTTTCCAAGTCTATAGCGAAATAGTATGTTTCACCGAAATCGAGTTGCGACACGTCTATGGTGTCGTTGTCGTTGTTCTGTATTGCGAGCATCTTTTGTACTGACTGCATACGCAGGCGTTCATCGGGAGTTATGGTACGTTCAAGGCGTGCTCCCTTTATATATGCCCAGTTCGTGAAACCACCAGTCTGTGCTATGATGTCGCTAAGGCGCTGACTCTTTTTCTCAAGTGTATATTTACCAGGATATATAACCTCGCCCTCAACAGCTACATTGCGTTGCTTTATGTAACTTGGACTGGTACGTATGTATACCTCATCAAATGGTTGCAACGTAAAATTGGGCTGCCCGTCTATTATGAATCCGTCTTTCAGTTTGAAAGTGTACATTTTTGCTATCGTGTCGGAAGAGGTGGTTGCGTATTGGTCGTAGATGCGCCGGCTTACGTCTACTTTCATAACAGATGCTGCATCTTTCAATCCGCCTGCCTGCATCACAAAATCCTCTACCGTCTCGTTTTCTGCATATTTATATATGCCAGGATACATAACCTCGCCGTGGATGGTTATGGTTTTCTCCTCTTGTAGTTCTTTTTTGCTTGGCACATACAGAACGTCCTCGTTTCGTAAAGGAATGTCTGCTACGGAGCCGTTTAGTATTCCCTGTACATCCACTGACAAAGCCTCAAGTGTGCGATCTTCTTTCATTCTGTGCATCACAGCATGAGGAGTAAATGCATCTTCAGTTACTCCTTCGGCAGCTTCAATCAACTGTCTTACACTGGAGATACTTCCTCCTACTTGGTACATTCCAGGACGGAACACCGCTCCTTTAACCTCCACCATGTTTTGGAAACGCGGCAGTATTGAATCTACGCTCAGCGAGTCCTCATCCTCTAATGTGAAAGTATTTTGTTCAAATTCATCTACGGTATATATAGAATATTGTGTGCCAGCCTTGCGTACAAGGCGTATGGATTTTTTGTATGCGTCGCCTGTGAAACCGCCGGAATATTTTAAGAGTGTACCCACACTTTCAGTGCGTTTCATCTCATAGAACATCGGGCGTTTCACCTTTCCCGTTATGTTAACGAGACAGTCGTATTCTCCCACTATTATTACATCACCTTCAGCGAGACGTATGTTTCCAGTTAGTTTTCCGTTCAAAATATAGTCGTAAATATCTACGGAAGTTATCTGCCTGCCTTGTCTGAATACCTTGATGTTTCTCAATGTTCCAATTTCATTTATTCCTCCAGCCATGTAAAGTGCATGAAAAACTGTTGCAAATGCTGACAAAGTGTATGAGCCGGGAGCATTTACATTACCCATCACATTTACCATTATTGTTTTTGTTTGTCCAACGGTAAGGTTTATCTTCGAGCTGCTATATCTTGCACCAAGTGTACTACGCAGACGGTTGTTTGCTTGTGCCACAGTGAGTCCGCTTACGCTTACAGGACCGAAGCCTTCTATAATAACGGTTCCATCGGGTGATATGGTACTCTCTATTGTTTTTTGAGAAGCTCCGTAAATATCAATGAACACGGCGTCGCCCGGACCAAGAATATAGTTTTGCGGCGTTGCGATGTTCATATTTGGTTCAAATGTAAGGTCTTTATTATTGAAAATATCTCTTCCGAATACTTTTCGTTTGTCTTTATCCTTGCTCATCATCATTTCCATATACTCACGGTCGTAAATCTCAGCAGAGTCAGGAAGAAATGAACTAAGTTCGCGTTGCATTCTGAGATAGTTAGGATTAGTTTCATTAAAAATATTAGATTTTTTGTCCTTATCCTCGGATTCTTTTAGTCTATATTTCGATACCGTATTTTGATCTTCCTTTGCCTTACTATTATTTTTACGCATACGGTCATCGCTATTCTGTCCCGACGTCGTTATATCCTTAACTCCCAATCCGTCACCATTCATCTGTCGTTCGTATTTGCTTTTCACACGGCGAATCTGGTCAATAGTAACTCCACGTTGCATAAGTTTTGTGACAATCTGTGCCTGTGACGTTCCCGCCTCATGCTCCTTGACAACAAATTCCATTACCTGTTGGTCGGTCATGGATGACTGCGCCTGTACATATATGATGGGGCAAAAAATAAGAAGAGTCAATATAAGAATAAATTTTCTCATTGTTGGTTTGTTTTTATTAAATGTTTTTAGTATAAAACTTATAAAAAGTATTTTTATTGTATTTTTCTGCAAAGAAACATATTTTTTATACAAAATATAAACTGAGCAAATTACTTTATATTTAATTTGCGAGTTAAATAATACAGTGTCTAAATATTCGTGAAAAAATGGAAATTGTGTTTAATGCGTTTTAATATATGAATATAAATTTGTAAATTTGCAAACGGATAACGTAATGAGTTCATTTGCAAATGAGAAACGTAAAGAAAGATTTTGTGACCATTGCCGACATCAGCAAGGAACAGATAATGTACATGCTGGAAATGGCAAGCGAGTTTGAGAAATATCCCAACAGGGAGATTTTGAAAGGCAAAGTGGTTGCCACGCTGTTTTTCGAGCCTTCAACGCGCACCCGTCTTAGCTTTGAGACGGCTGCCAACCGATTGGGAGCAAAGGTGATAGGTTTTGCAGACCCGAAGGTGAGCAGCGGCACGAAGGGGGAGACACTGAAAGACACGATACTGATGGTGTCGAACTATGCCGACGTGATTGTGATGCGCCACTACATAGAGGGTGCTGCGCAGTATGCAAGCGAGGTATCGCCAGTGCCGATAGTGAATGCTGGCGACGGAGCGCATCAGCACCCGTCGCAGTGTATGCTCGATGTGTATTCAATATACAAGACACAGGGCACGCTCGAAAATCTCAATATATATCTTGTCGGCGACCTGAAGTATGGGCGCACGGTGCATTCGCTTGTCATGGCGATGAGGCATTTCAACCCTACGTTCCACTTCGTTGCGCCGAAAGAACTTGCAATGCCGAAGGAGTATAAACTGTACTGTAAGGAACACGGCATAAAGTATAAGGAGCATTCTGACTTCAACGAGAACGTGATAGCCGATGCCGACATTATATATATGACGCGTGTGCAGAAGGAGCGTTTCTCCGACCTTATGGAGTACGAGCGTGTGAAGAACGTTTACATACTGAAAGCCGATATGCTCGGCAAGGCGAAGGAGAACATGAAGATTTTGCATCCACTGCCGCGAGTTAACGAGATTGCATACGACGTGGACGATAATCCGCATGCCTACTACATACAGCAGGCAGGCAACGGACTGTTTGCACGCGAGGCTATATTCTGCGATGTGCTGGGCATAACGCTCGATGAGGTAAGAAACGACAAGACAATTATTAATCCGTAGACGATGAGCAAGCAAGAAAGATTAGTTGCCGCCATAGAGAACGGCACGGTGATAGACCATATTCCTTCGGAAAAGACATTTACGGTGCTGAGCGTGTTGGCACTCGACAAGTTGGAAACACCAGTGACGATAGGTCAGAACTACCGCTCCGAGAAGCTTGGCAGCAAGGGCATAATAAAGGTTGCAGACAAGTTTTTTACCGACGAGGAGATTTCGCGCCTGTCGGTGGTTGCACCTAATGTGGTGCTCAACATCATAAAGGACTATGAGGTGACGGAGAAAAAGACCGTGAGCCTGCCCGATGACTTGAGGGGCATAGTGAAATGCAACAATCCACGATGCGTTACCAACAACGAGCCGATGCCTACCGTGATGCATGTGAGCGACAAGGATCGTGGAATACTGAGATGCCACTACTGCGAGAAAGAGCAGGAGATAAACAAGGTGAGCTTGGTATAATATAAAATAAAAGTAAAAACGACATTTAACAATAAACTATAATATCGTTAATTATGAAAAAGGAACAAGAGATTTTCGACCTCATTGAGAAGGAGCATCAGCGCCAGTTGCGCGGTATAGAGCTAATTGCGTCTGAGAACTTCGTGAGCGACGATGTTATGAGAGCTATGGGCTCTTATTGTACCAACAAGTATGCCGAAGGCTATCCCGGCAAGCGTCATTATGGCGGTTGCGAGGTGGTTGACGAGATTGAGACTCTTGCGATAGACCGCGTAAAGGAGCTTTATGGTGCAGAGTATGCAAATGTGCAGCCGCACTCTGGTGCGCAGGCTAATGCTGCTGTGTTGCTTGCTGTGCTTGAGCCGGGCGATAAGTTTATGGGACTTGACCTTAATCACGGCGGTCACTTGAGCCACGGCTCATTGGTTAACACTTCGGGATTGCTCTACAAGCCCGTGCCATATTTCCTTAACAAAGAGACGGGTAGGGTAGACTATGACGAAATGGAACGTATAGCCTTGGAGGAAAAACCAAAGCTGATTATCGGCGGCGGCTCTGCATACAGTCGCGAATGGGACTATGAAAGGATGCGCAAGATTGCCGACATGATAGGTGCAATACTTATGATAGACATGGCTCACCCTGCCGGACTTATTGCTGCCGGTGTGCTTGACAACCCTGTTAAATATGCCCACATCGTTACAAGTACCACACACAAGACACTGCGCGGTCCTCGTGGCGGTATTATCCTTATGGGTAAGGATTTCCCGAATCCGTGGGGAAAGATGACCAAGAAAGGCACTATAAAGCCAATGAGCATGCTGCTCAACTCGGCAGTGTTCCCAGGAATACAGGGCGGTCCGCTGGAGCACGTCATTGCAGCCAAGGCAGTGGCTTTCGGCGAGGCATTGCAGCCTGAGTTCAAAGAGTGGGCAAAGCAGGTGCAGAAGAATGCAGCCGTGTTGGCAGAGGAACTGATAAAGCGCGGCTTCGACATCGTGAGCGGTGGCACGGACAACCACTCTATGCTCGTTGACCTTCGCAAGAAATATCCTGAAATGACGGGTCGTATTGCGGAGAATGCACTTGTTGCAGCCGATATCACTGTTAACATGAACCTCGTGCCGTTTGACACGCGTTCTGCCTTCCAGACAAGCGGAATACGCCTTGGAACACCTGCCATTACAACGCGTGGTGCAAAGGAGGACTTGATGGTAGTGATTGCCGAGCTTATTGAGACTGTGCTCAATGCCCCAGAAGACCAGGCAGTGATTGTAAGCGTGAAAGCTCGTGTGAACGAAATAATGAAAGATTATCCGTTGTTTGCGTACTAAAGTATAGTGCAGACAATATGATAAACAAAAATCCCTCACTTGTGCAAGTGGGGGATTTTATTTGTATTTATACTTTCTTTACTTATGCAAGGTTTTGCAATCTTGCTATATATTTGCCGAGAATGTCAAACTCAATGTTTACCACGCTGCCCACCTTTATGTCGCAGAAATTGGTGTGCTCAAGTGTATAGGGTATTATTGCAACTTGGAAGGTGTTGTTAGTCGGGTTGCATACTGTAAGCGAAACGCCGTTCACCGTCACGCTGCCCTTGTCTACGCAAAAGTAGCCGTTTTTAGCCATTTCGGGGTCAAATTCATATTCAAACGTAAAATATATGCTGCCGTTTGCATCTTCCGTCTTCGTGCATACCGCCGTGTGGTCCACGTGTCCCTGCACAATATGCCCGTCGAGTCTGCCGTTCATGAGCATCGAACGCTCCACGTTCACCTTGTCACCAACTTTCAGCAGTCCGAGGTTGCTGCGCTCCAATGTCTCGCGCATTGCCGTAACCACATAATTGTCGCCGTCAATCTCAACCACTGTAAGGCATACGCCGTTGTGTGCCACGCTTTGGTCAATCTTCAACTCTTTGGTGAATGAACAAGTGAGTGTCAGGTCTATGTTGTCTCTGTCGCGCTTAATTGCAACTACGGTTGCAAATTCTTCAATGATGCCTGAAAACATATATGGTAAGATATAATTAAAGGTTTATAAAAAATGGGCGTATCGTGATTGTGATGAAAACTCCTATTTTATAAGGTTTGAGGTCCCGCACTCTTTGTAATCCACCGGCAAGTTTCTTGCTACCCGGAAGCGTGGCCCGCCATTGAAATGCGAAAACTACTCGGTTTTCTATTTATTTGATGAGTATCCCGATCTAACCGATACGCCCTTGTTTTTTTATGCAAAGGTAGCAATATTATTTTATATTGCAAAACCTATGCACTATAATTCTTCTACCATTATGCTTTTTTAACTACACAAATAGTCAGAACCTATAAACCTTGTATTTTATATTAATTACAAATAAATATACACAAAGGCTTGCAAGGTTGCAAAAAAATGCGTAATTTTGCAACCCAATTAGAATAAATATACAGATACAGCATGAAAACAAAGAATGATAGGCTCGACACCCTGAGAATGATAATATCGAGCAGGGAGATGGGTAGTCAGGAAGAGTTGCTGCACGCATTGCAGCAGGAAGGCTTCTCGCTCACGCAAGCCACGCTGAGCAGGGACTTGAAGCAGTTGAAGGTGGCAAAGGCAGCGTCTATGAACGGCAATTACGTATATGTGTTGCCAAACCAGACGATGTACAAGAGGGTGAGTACGCCGGTGCAGATAAAAGAGATGATGGAGGTGCCGGGCTTTCTCTCAATACAGTTCTCGGGTAACATGGCGGTGATAAAAACACGACCGGGATATGCCAGCAGCATAGCATACAACATAGACAGCAGCAACATACCGATAATAATAGGCACGATAGCCGGTGACGACACGATATTCATGGTGATACGCGAGGGTGCTGACGAGCGTGATGTGGTGAAGGCGTTGAGTTATGTCGTGCCAAATATGATGTAGTAAAATATAGGAAATGGGAGAAATTGAGGTGTTGGTGGCTGATGCCACACACGAGAAGTATGTAGACGTAATATTAAAGACCATAGAGGAGGCTGCGCAGGTGCGAGGCACGGGAATTGCCAAGCGTACCCACGAGTATGTAGCCACAAAAATGCGCGAGGCAAAGGCGGTGATAGCATTGCAGGGCGAGAAGTTTGCAGGTTTCAGTTATATTGAGACATGGGGCAACAAGCAGTATGTAACGACATCGGGCTTGATTGTACACCCCGACTTTCGTGGTATGGGACTTGCAAAGCGAATAAAGGATATGACCTTCTCGCTGGCTCGCACTCGTTGGCCGCACGCAAAGATATTTTCGCTGACGAGCGGTGCTGCGGTGATGATGATGAACACACAGCTGGGATATCAGCCCGTTACGTTTGCGGAACTTACGGACGATGAGGCGTTTTGGCGAGGTTGCGAGGGTTGTGTGAACCATGATGTGCTGATGCGCACGGGAAGGAAATACTGCATCTGTACAGGTATGCTTTACGACCCAGAAGAGCATCTTCCGGCAAAGATTCCGCAAGAGGTGATAGACAGGATAAAGAAACTTGAGGATTGAAGCGCGAAGAGTGAAAAGGATTATTATTTAGTAAAAAAAAGGAGTAAAAGAAATATGGCAAGGAAAAAAGTTGTGGTAGCATTCAGTGGTGGACTCGACACCAGCTACAATGTTATGTATCTTACGAAAGAGATGGGATATGACGTATATGCTGCTTGTGCAAACACGGGTGGTTTCAGTGAGGAACAATTGAAGACAAACGAGGAAAACGCATATAAGTTAGGAGCGGTGAAATATGTTACGCTCGACGTTACACAGGAGTATTACGAGAAGTCGTTGAAATATATGGTATATGGCAACGTGCTTCGCAATAACTGCTACCCTATTTCAGTAAGTTCGGAGCGCATATTCCAGGCAATAGCCATTGCCCGATATGCCAAGGAGATTGGGGCAGACGCAATAGCGCACGGCTCTACGGGTGCTGGCAACGACCAGATACGTTTCGACATGACTTTCCTCGTGATGGCACCGGGAGTGGAGATAATAACCCTGACGCGCGACCGCAACCTCAGTCGCAAGGAAGAAGTGGACTATCTCAATGCCAACGGTTTCTTTGCCGACTTTACTAAACTGAAATATTCATACAACGTAGGTATATGGGGCACGAGCATCTGCGGAGGCGAAATTCTCGACTCAAAGCAGGGATTGCCTGAAAGCGCATACCTGAAACACCCTACGAAGGAGGGTACGGAGATACTTACGCTCGGATTCAAGAAGGGTGAATTGTGTTCAGTGAATGGTGAGGAGTTTGACGACAAGATTGCTGCAATACAGAAGGTGGAGGAGATTGGTGCGGCATACGCCATAGGGCGCGACTGCCATGTGGGCGATACCATTATTGGCATAAAGGGTCGCGTTGGCTTTGAGGCTGCCGCTCCGATGCTCATCATTGGCGCGCACCGCTTCTTGGAGAAATACACGTTGTCTAAATGGCAGCAGTATTGGAAAGACCAAGTAGCCAACTGGTATGGAATGTTCCTGCACGAAAGCCAGTATCTTGAGCCAGTGATGCCAGACATTGAGGCTATGCTCACAAGCAGTCAGCGCAATGTGAATGGTACGGTGACGCTTGAACTTCGTCCTTACGGATTCCAGACAGTAGGCGTGGATTCGCCCGACGACCTTGTGAAGAATAAGTTTGGAGAGTATGGCGAAACGCAAAAGGGTTGGACAAGTGACGAGGCAAAAGGTTTCATAAAGGTTACTTCAACGCCTCTGCGCGCATATTATTCGCTGCACCCCGAAGACAGATAACATACATATATAAATTAGGATATGAAACAGTTTTATTTATCGGATAGAGACAAGAAGATTGGCGGTGTATGCGGCGGACTTGCCGAGTATTTCGGTATAGACTCGCTGTTGGTACGCATAATAGTGTTTGTACTTGTTTGGTGCGGCACAATAGGACTTTGGTTATATCTGCTCATTTGGCTGATAGCACCGCGTGAAAACAGATACTTGAGATAACAATGATTAGAGTAGGAATATTAGGCGGCGCAGGCTATACTGCCGGTGAACTTGTAAGGTTGCTCATCAACCACCCGGAAGCGGAGATTGTATTCGTGAACAGCGAGAGCAATGCAGGCAATTTACTCACCGATGTA
Source organism: Prevotella sp. (assembly GCA_022511075.1). Taxonomy (GTDB): domain Bacteria; phylum Bacteroidota; class Bacteroidia; order Bacteroidales; family Bacteroidaceae; genus Prevotella. Next base: position 109,089 of record JAFLSE010000001.1, on the reverse strand, counting down.
CACGAGGGATTGTATGGCGACACCGATATGCGCTTTACCGATGCCATGCCATTTGACGATGTTGACGTGGTTTTCTTCTGCTTCGGACACGGCAAGAGCGAGCAGTTCCTGAAAGAACACTCCATACTGCAGCACGTGAAGATAATAGACCTTGCGCAGGATTTCCGTATTGCCGCCGACGGCAACGACTATGTTTACGGCTTGCCAGAGATAAACCGCAAGGAGATTGCCCAGGCGCAGCACGTTGCCAATCCCGGTTGCTTTGCCACATGCATACAGTTGGCGCTGCTTCCTGCCGCAAACCTTAAGATAATAGACAAGGATGTGGCGGTGAATGCCATTACCGGCAGCACGGGCGCAGGACAGAAGCCGAGCGCAACCACCCATTTCTCTTGGCGCAACAACAATTTCAGCATCTACAAGGCATTCAAGCACCAACACATTGCCGAGATTAGGCAGAGTCTGCGTCAGGTGCAGGGCAGTCTCGATGCTTCCATTGACTTCATTCCCTATCGTGGTGACTTTGCCCGTGGCATTTTTGCCACCTGCGTGGTTAAGACCGACATGCCCGAAGAAAGTATCGTAGAGGCTTACAAGGAGTTCTATCGCGATGCGGCTTTCACTCATTATGTTGACAAGCCAATAGACATGAAGCAGGTGGTGAACACCAACAAGGCTCTCGTGCATTGCGACAAGTTTGACGACAAACTTCTCATAACGGCAACCATAGACAATCTGCTGAAAGGTGCTGTTGGGCAGGCGGTGCAGAATATGAACATAATGTTCGGGATTGAAGAGACAACAGGATTGAAACTTAAACCTTCAGCATTTTAGACAATGAAACTATTCGATGTATATCCCTTGTTCGATGTAAACATTGTGAAGGGACAAGGATGCAAGGTGTGGGACGACAAAGGACAGGAATATCTTGACCTGTATGGCGGACACGCAGTGATAAGCGTAGGACACAGCCACCCACATTATATAAAGAAGATTACAGAGCAGTTGCAAAATATTTCATTCTACAGCAACTCTGTAATAAATCGTTTGCAAGAGGAACTTGCACTGCGCTTGGGAAAGGCAAGCGGATATGAGGACTATCAATTGTTTCTTATCAACAGCGGTGCAGAGGCAAACGAGAATGCCTTGAAACTTGCATCTTTCAGTACAGGCAGGACACGGGTGCTGGCGGCTCAAAAGGCTTTCCACGGAAGAACATCGTTGGCTGTAGAGGCTACCGACAATCCGAAGATTATCGCACCAATCAATGCCAACGGACACGTTACATACCTGCCCCTCAACAACCTTGAAGCATGGGAAAAGGAACTTGCAAAAGGTGATGTGTGCGCAGTGATTATTGAATGTATTCAGGGTGTCGGTGGTATAAGGATGGCAACCGAGGAATTTGCGCAAGGACTGCACGCCGCTTGCAAGAAACACGGCACGGTGCTCATCTGCGACGAAATACAATGCGGCTATGGACGCAGTGGAAAGTTTTTTGCACATCAATGGCTCGGTATACGCCCCGATATTATCACCGTAGCAAAAGGCATTGCAAATGGTTTCCCTATGGGTGGCGTGCTTATCTCTCCACAATTCACTCCTGTATACGGACAACTCGGCACAACTTTCGGCGGCAATCATCTTGGTTGCAGCGCCGCCCTTGCCGTGCTCGACATAATGGAAAAGGAAAATCTTGTGGAGAACGCACACAATGTTGGCGAGCACCTTATTGCCGAACTGAATAAGCTGCAACAAGAATATCCCGATTTAATTCTCGATGTGCGTGGTCGTGGCTTGATGATTGGCATCGACTTGGCTTGTCCGCATAAAGACGTGCGTCTGCCGCTCATATATGAGGAGCATTGCTTCACAGGTTGTGCCGGCACAAACGTGTTGCGACTCTTGCCTCCGCTTTGCCTCACTATGGCGCAAGCCGATGAGTTTATAGAGAAATTTAGGAAGGTGCTTGCATTTGTGATAAAGAAGCCGCTTTAAAAGAAGAGTTTTTTACAATTTCGTCAAGGTTTCTGCAAGGTAATGCCCATAATGCCGACAACGATATCGTTGGAGAGTGTTCGCAAGGTGAGCGACTGCATACGCTTGCTGCCATTGACTGGCATGATGAGCATTTGGGCTGCACCACCAGGGATTTCACGCCCGTAAACTCCCTTTATGTTGAGTTTGCTGCCGAGGTCGCGACTTACATCGCCTGTGCCGAGACACACACGGTAAGGGCGAGGGGCAGGGGCACGGAATGCCTTGCCGTCTATGAAATAGTCTTGCTCTATTGGGCACCAGTTGTCGGGATTGCGCAACGCAAGAGTATCGGCAGTGCCGTCGGTGTAGTGAGCCACAAGCAAAGCATTGTCTATGTGGCATTGCATGTGGTTTGTTGAGCCAGCCATAAGCAGACAGATGCGATTGGCACGAGCCTTACCGAGAGGTATCGAAATGCTGTCGGGATAGTTGTCCCACAACGATGTATAGACGATGTTGCTGCCGCTTGACGGAGTGCGGAAAGGTATGCCTGCAACATTGAACTTGTTGTTTGCTATAAGGGAACGGAAAACGGAATCGTTTATCTCTACATTGAAGAGAGGGTGACACCACTCGCCTATGCCTTGCAATGGTATTTGCAATGTTGTTGTCTGTGGGCGTGGCGATACATACTGGTTGTTGAAAATGTCGGTCACGTTGGCATTGAAATGCTTGTCAATGTTTATCTGGCTATACTTACCCAAAGTGGCATCAGGTTCTGACAAGCCAAGTACATCAGCATCTTGTGGCATATTACAACAAGTATTGTATGATGGAGATGCCATATTGGCAACATCATCAAACTCTATTGTCTGACACAGGTCGCTGCTGCCCTCAATCTCACGGAACTTGCCACCGCCGATGTGCTGCCTTATCACGATTTTCAGCGGACGCGAGAAGTTTTGTTCTATCTTCAGCACAACCTTGCCTCCCACCTTATTATATATATAGGAGAGATAGGGAGTGGTTACAGATGCGTTTTCCCACTCCGCAGGGAAGCCCGGCTGTATTATGCATTTGCCGTAGAGAGCCTGTGGCTTTATACCGAACAAGCCTTCCAGGAGAGTGCGCGATGATATGCCGATGCAGTCGCCAAAGTCGCGATAGCATTCGCCACGGGCAGCATCGTAATAGGAAATCTGTCCGAAGTTTGCTGGACTTTGTCCTATATACATCTGGTCCATAATGTTGGCTTTCATCAGTGCAAAAGCCTCGTCGGTGCGTCCTGCCTCGTAGAAGGCAAGCGCAGTGTGCATCACTTCGGCAGCAGCCACATTGTTGATGCTCCATGCGTATGGCAGCCAGTTGGTGGTTGATATTGTCTGTCCGTAGTTCTTGCCGTCGGCAACGACATCTATGTGCGGAATGTTCCGACTTACATATTCGGTTGCCCTATAAAACTGCTCACCGTTGCCTGCTCCGCAGTCTATAGGCGTGTATATCGACCACACGGCAGCACTCTCGTGCTTGCGTTGCAGTCCCATAAGGTCTTCAAATTCTGCCCAGCGTCCTTTGTCATCAAGCCACAGGCGCTGGTTCATAGCCTGCAAAATCTTTTCTGCCTCTTTTTTGTATTGCGTACCGTCCTCGCCGATAATCTCTGCAATACGTGATGCGAGAAGGTTTGCCCTGTAGTTGTATGCCGAAGAATGAGTCACGGCACCACCATTGTAATACAACGCGTCGCTTGCCCAAATACAACAGTAGGCATCATAAAGTCCGTCGTCGTCAGGGTCGTAGTTGCGTTTTTCCCAAGCCAAGTGCGAAGTCAACACCTTCCACATCTTGCGCATATAAACGGTATCTGCATCATATTGGAAATGCCACAACAACTCATCGACATAGTTCAGGTTCATATCATAATGGTGCATCTGGTCGTTGCGTTCAGGATTGCGACAGATGTAGCCGTTGCTGTACATTTGTGTGCCCCATTTCTTTTCAGCCCTTGCCATATTCATCTTGCCGTCCTGCGAGGGATGAGGTATTGTTGGCTCAACGTTGGTGACCTGACTCTTTGCGTATGCATCGAAATGGCTTATGGCACGGTCGTTCCAACCAAGCACATCACCGAGATAGCCAGCACGCCAGCCAGCCAACGGCATTCGCCAGCCAATACAACCGTGAAGCCATGTCTGTCCGTCCCAGTCACCATCGGCAGCCATTACGAGAGCACCGCCGAGAGTGTTGATATACTTGTCGGGAGTGTCGAACACTATTCGTCCTGCCAACTGCTTGTTGTAAATCACGGCAGCATCAAACATCGACTGCAATGCTGACTGCGACTGCGTGCTTATGGTGGCAAGTTCTACTGCAAAAAACGTATCGTTTCCGTTTTCCAATACGAAATTCTTCATTTCGATGTTCTTTGGAGCGGTTGAAGGCTCGAATACTCCGGGGGGATCTGCACCGATGTCACCGTTGCGCGATAGTTTCGCCACTGCTATATCGCACACTGTAGCAGAAAGTTCTACCGGTTTATCAAAGCCAATGGCAGTAAAACGCCATATTCCCGATTCGGCTGTTACTGGCGCAACAACCTCTATCTTCAGACTGCCGTCGTTCCAGCGACTGTCTTTCAACGTGTAGCTACGCATACCGTCCTCATAGCGACTCTCGCACCACTCGGTGCTGTCAAGTTGAATTGTGGTGTCTTGCGTAACAATATTAAAACGTATATTCCTGTGATATCCCTTTTTCGCAATGGCAAAAATCGGTCGGTCGCTTGTCTCTATACGATAGTCAGTATATCCTCCGTATAGGGCGCGCGTAAATCTGTTTGCGCCGTTAACACATACAAAAGCCCTGCCCTCTGGAGTATATTGCATCTTGCGTGATGATTTGTCAGATGGCTTGTTGTATGTGTATGACTCTATGTAATCACCTTGCTTCTTAATAACTTGTGCTGGCGACATAAAACTATATGCCGCCAGCAACAATATTACAGATATTATTCTCATTACCCGATAGTTTGGGATTTTATATGAGAATTATTATCGTGTGCTTATAACTCTCAAAACCTTGCCTGCCCTGCTGAATTTCACAATTTGTCCGAGGTTAGTGTAAATCCAATCTTCTGCTCCGTTAGAAGAAGCTGCAGTACGGTTAGGTTCGCCCTTTGCCATACGCACCTCTTCCTTGGTATAGCCAACACCAACCTTGCCTTGCTGTATAAGTTTCATATGAGAAGCAGGAACACCAGAAGCTCCCTTGCCATTGCCGAAGAGATATGGATAGTAATCCTCTTTCATACCGTCTATATCACCGGCAACATTCTCGTTTACGAAAGTAACCTGCTTATAGTATATTGCTCCTGACGGGGCTTTAAGTGTCAACTTGCAATAGTTTGTGTTGCTTTGCGGCTGTACCTTCTCTATCTTGAACGAACTCAGGCGTACGATTGTAACCTTATCACCCTTCTCGTTCTCCATAGTGGTCTTGTATTTTGTATATACATCCCTGCCAATATATTTAGCATATTCACCGCTTGCGGTCTCGTTGGCATCAATGAGTTCGAAAGAGCCGTAGAACGTAAACTTAGTATTATCCATAATAAACTCATCATCACGCATACCACTGTTGGTCTTACTCATTGCAACGTTTTGGAAGAACTCGTTACCCTTCTTGTCTGCAACGATAATCTTTACTGGGAAACTACGTGAACCAACACCAATAGCCACTACGGTTACCTCTTCGTTCTTTGGAACGGTTACCTCTTTGTAGCCATCACCATCAGCATCGGTGTCAACACGATAAAGGGTTGTCTTTGTATACAGTTTCTTACCATTGAGCAATGTACGTGCAATGTCTACATCGCCGAGATATGCCAACGTTGGCACACCGAGTTTGCCATAGCAATAGTCGTCAAACGTACCGTTGGGTATTTGGTAGTAATAGTTTTTATTGTCATCCTCGCAAAGGAAGTTAATGCGAGTGTGATTGTCATCGGTTTCTGAATGGCCTTGATATACCATTATCTTATAGCGCAGACGGTTGCTGCTCACTTCCTTGTCTGTTGCCGCATCACAAAATGTATTTACCACCATGTCGTATTTCTCCGGCAACACCATGAATTTCATTCCTTCCTTCCAGTCGCATAGGCTGTAGTACTTGAAATTCTTGCCAATAAAGTCTTGTGCCTCCTCTTTTTCTTCTTCTGCACCACCTTCGGATGTAGACACTTTGGCAGTTTTTTGGACACCCTTTGTCTTTACGATGTAAGAGTTTTGCGCTTGCAGTGTAATTGCAGCAACTGCCACACAGGCAGACAAAAATAACCTTTTCATATACCGATAATTATTATACGTTCATTATTTTATATATGTTATACGGCTGCAAAGGTAATATATTTTTTTTTATTTCGTGACAAAATGACGTGACATTTCGTCATAAAATCCTAAAAAAAAACATTTGGCACACCCTTTGCACCAAATTAGGCAGAAAATGAAACAAAAACGGGCAGCAAGCCACAAGCAAGATGCCCACGAACAAAAACAAAAAAATAACAACTAAAAAATTATAAGATTATGGGAAAGATTATTGGAATTGACTTAGGAACAACAAACTCATGTGTTGCTGTATTTGAAGGTAACGAGCCGGTTGTAATTGCCAACAGCGAAGGCAAGCGCACCACTCCTTCAGTAGTAGGTTTTGTTGAGAACGGCGAGCGCAAGGTGGGCGACCCAGCCAAGCGTCAGGCAATCACAAACCCAAAGAACACTGTTTACTCTATCAAGCGCTTTATGGGCGAGACATGGGAGCAGACATCAAAGGAAATAGACCGCGTGCCTTACTCGGTAGTTAACGAAGGTGGTTATCCACGCGTTGACATCAACGGCCGCAAGTACACTCCACAGGAGATTTCCGCAATAGTATTGCAGAAGATGAAGAAAACTGCCGAGGACTATCTCGGACAGGAAGTAACGGAAGCAGTCATCACAGTACCTGCATATTTCTCTGACTCACAGCGTCAGGCAACAAAGGAAGCAGGACAGATTGCAGGACTCAACGTTAAGCGTATCGTAAACGAGCCAACGGCTGCAGCCCTTGCATACGGTGTTGACAAGGCAAACAAGGATATGAAGATTGCTGTGTTCGACCTCGGTGGTGGTACGTTCGATATCTCTATCCTCGAGTTTGGCGGCGGCGTGTTCGAGGTACTCTCAACAAATGGTGACACTCACCTTGGCGGTGACGACTTCGACCAGGTAATCATCGACTGGCTCGTGCAGGAGTTCAAGAGCGACGAGGGTGCAGACCTCACACAAGACCCAATGGCGATGCAGCGTCTCAAGGAGGCTGCCGAGAAGGCAAAGATTGAACTTTCAAGTTCAACATCTACGGAAATCAACCTGCCTTACATCATGCCGGTAGGCGGTGTGCCAAAGCACTTGGTAAAGACCCTTACTCGTGCAAAGTTCGAGCAGCTCGCACACTCACTCATTCAGGCCTGTCTCATACCTTGCCAGAATGCAATGCGCGACGCAAAGCTCTCTACAAGCGAAATTGACGAGGTTATCCTCGTAGGTGGTTCAAGCCGTATACCTGCCGTGCAGACTCTCGTTAAGAACTACTTCGGCAAAGAGCCTTCAAAGGGTGTAAATCCTGATGAGGTTGTGGCAGTGGGTGCTTCAATACAGGGTGCTATCCTCAACAAGGAAGGCGGCGTTGGCGACATCGTTCTGCTCGACGTTACTCCTCTTACCCTCGGTATCGAGACAATGGGTGGCGTAATGACAAAACTCATCGAGGCTAACACAACCATTCCGTGCAAGAAGAGCGAGACATTCTCTACTGCTGCCGACAACCAGACAGAGGTAACTATCCACGTGCTCCAGGGTGAGCGTCCGATGGCTGCACAAAACAAGTCAATCGGTCAGTTCAACCTCACAGGCATTGCTCCAGAGCGCCGCGGTGTTCCACAGATAGAGGTGACGTTCGACATCGACGCAAACGGTATCCTCAACGTGTCTGCAAAAGACAAGAAGACAGGCAAGGAGCAGGCTATCCGCATAGAGGCTTCCTCTGGTCTGAGCGAGGACGAAATCAAGCGCATGAAGGCAGAGGCAGAGCAGAATGCCGAGAGCGACAAGAAGGAGCGTGAGCGCATTGACAAGTTGAACCAGGCAGACTCAATGATTTTCACCACCGAGAACTTCTTGAAAGACAATGGTGACAAACTCGCTCCAGACACAAAGTCAGCAGTAGAGCAGGCTCTGCAACAGCTCAAGGATGCCCACAAGGCACAAGACATGGCTGGTATTGATGCCGCAACATCTGCAATCAACAATGTTATGCAGGCTGCCACACAGCAGGCATACTCACAGCCGGGAGCAGGTGCACAGCAGCCAAACACCGACTTCAACGGCGGTGCACAAGGCGGCAGCAGCAACCAAGGCGACAACATCCAAGATGCTGACTTCGAGGAGGTTAAATAAGAAGCGATAATGCTTAGAAACAAAATCCGTGTGGTTCAATGAGCCACACGGATTTTTGTTAATTATCTTTTCACCACATATTTCTGTTGTGGAGAATTAGGTATGTCAGGAATAGTCCTTTCAATGAGTCCGGCATCAATAAGATTGTTGATGAATTTAACAATATTCTTATATTGGTAAGTTACACCTTATATGATCCAGAGCATAAAGTGCTTATAACTCGTTAGAAGCCCATGAGCTAAATCAAAGCCATTACCTATGAGAACAATTCTATTCATAATATTTTATATCTTTCCTGAGGCTTCATCTATAGTGTATTCCTGTCTTCTGCTACCATCATAAGTCCTTCTTCCTCTTCATATTGAGGGTACATAGAATTTGCGTGGGATGCCATTCTTTCCGCTTCTTTAATATCTATTTGCTCATTCTCCTTGAAGTTCTCCACCTGCTCCATAACATCCTTGAATACCTCAGATGTATAGCGTGGAGGATAGCCGTTCTTGATAAGGCATATCTTGATATCTTGTTTTAGTTGGTTGCGTACATTTGAGTTGTTAAGCCAATCAGCAAATGAAGATTTAGCATCAATGATTTCACGAATCTTACGGGCAAGACTCTTGCACTTTTCATTAATGACAACTCCATCCACTGTTTTGTCCTCGCCATAAACGAAATTGTGCTGATCTCTAAGATGAATCAGAATGTCATAGAAGGCTTTCTCCTCGAAAGTAAGACCCAATTTTCTGAAACTCTCACGATCGGCATTCATTTCGCTAAGAATGTTCAATGCTTGCTCAGTGGCTTTCTTGATGATGTCTTCTGCTGTTTCCTCCTGCGTGGCTCCCGCTTCTTGCTCCGACAAGAACTTGCGCCTGTCGTGATACTGCTTGATGGTTGCTTCCAGAAGTTCTTGGAACTTTTTAGATGCCACCTGATTGGTTTTGCCATACTCTGTAATCTGATGGCGAAGAAGTTTTATCAGCATTTCAAGTTTAGAGGCGGGCATCTTGATGTCGGCAAGTCTTTCCGTAAACTCTGGTCCGAAGATATCCATTTCTTCGCCGTCCTCCAGAATACTTTCCACATTGTTATATTTCAATGCTTCCTCAACCATCTTGGCTACACGGCGGTTCATAGTTCCTGCATCTGGAGCATCTGTGCCGTTCATTTTGTACACCATACCAGCCACAGCCATGAAACATTGAGCCAGAGCGGACTCCTCTTCACCCAATTCTCCCGATGGCTGGCAAAGGTCAAATGCCTTTCGCATTCGCTTTACCTCTTGCAAGAAGTAAGTTTTGAACGATACCTTTTTTGTTTTCTTCCCGTCATTGCTCAAAGAGTTCAGCACTTCAGTAGATGCAAACACATATTCTGCCGCCTTTGCCAGAAGCACATATCTTGTCGCTGGGTCTGTATCAATCTTCAAGAACGGAGTCAGGTCATAATTCCTGAAAAGTTTTTGCAGGATTTCAAGATGTTCTCTGAAAATTTCAGTGGCTTGCTCGATATCATCTTCCGTCGGTGCTAAAGAACTGTCGCCTCCGTACATTTTCCTCGCCTCAATCATTTGGTCTCTGATACCGATGTAGTCAATAATCAAGCCATACTCCTTGCCCGGATATTTACGGTTAGCACGGCTAATGGTCTGAATGAGGCTATGTTTTTGCAAAGGTTTGTCGTTATACATGTAAGTCAGGCACTCCACATCGAAGCCCGTTATCCACATATCCACTACAATAACAATGCGGAAATTGGAAAGAGGTTGTTTAAAAGCTGCGTCCAACGCATCTGTGCGCTTGTCGTTCTTCACGCCACCAAGATAGTTGTACATACCTTCCTCGTCATTGCTGCCCACACTTGCCACCATAGCCAATGTTGGCATTTCTTTCAGTTTCTTCAGTGTTTCAGTGGGTGCAACCACACCTTCTGGAGTCTTCCGCTCTTCAAACCACTCAGGATAGTGCGCCTTGAATCTCATCAGCAGGTCGTAGGCAATCTTTCTGTTGGCACAGACAATCATTGCCTTCTGAACTCTTTCTGGGTCGTTGGCTACAGCCGAAATATAATGGTCGTGAATGTCAACTGCCAGTTTGTCAAGTCGTTCAGGTTCGCCCAGTAGCACTTCCAGCGAACTCATTGCCTTTTTGCTCTTGGCTATATCTTCCTTTGTAGAGCCTTCGTCTGCGCATTTCGCATAGTACGCCTCAATCTCCTTTGCCTTTTCTTGATTAAGAAGCACTTTGGCTATTCGGGGATGATACTTGATAGGCACGGTTATGCCGTCTGCCACCGCCTGATCCATTGTGTACCTGTCTATCTCATCGCCAAAGGTCTGATAAGTCTCTGCAATGGGCGTACCTGTAAATCCAACAAAAGTAGCATTAGGCAGAGCCTCACGCAGCACTTTGGCGTATGGTTTGGACAGCATAGCTTTCATATTCTCATCGACATCTTCGCTGAACTGGATGCGCTTCGAGCCTTCTATCTGCGTTCTGTGTGCCTCATCGCTGAAACAAATAATGTTGGAACGTTCATTGATAAGACCTATTGCATCATCTTTTCTGTCGCAGAACTTTTGGATGGTGCAGATAAGGAAACCGCCACTTTCGCGAGCACCGAGTTCCTGACGTAATATCTTCCTATTTGGAACAACGCTCACTTCGCCCAATCCGAGAAATTCCGTACTTTTGGTAAACAACTTTGCACCCTGTTTCTGTAGGTCTTCTCTGTCAACAATCATCAGAATTGTTGGCGACCCAATCTCTTCTGCACAACGCATGGAGAGCTGGCGAGCCAGAAAAGCCATCGTGTAAGTCTTTCCGCAGCCAGTAGCACCGAAATAAGTACCTCCCTTGCCACTCCTTGACTTAACCGATTTGATGACGCTTTCTCTCAGCAAACGGGTAGCAAAGAATTGTGGATAGCGACATACAATCTCTTTTTCCTCACCATCAAAGTTCTTGTCTTGGAAATAAATATAGTCTCTAAAGATTTCCAAAAACCGCTTTGGGCGATATACACCCTTTACAATTGTTTCCAACTCCTCAAAAGGCATAGTAGAAACCTTGTCGCCGTCCTCTACACGTCGCCAAGCATAGAAGTGTTCGTATGGTGTGCGGACAGTACCCAACCGTGTTTTCACACCGTCGCTGATGCAAGCCAACGGACAATAGTGAAGCAAGGCAGGAATGTCTCGCCAGTATCGAATGTTGATTTGTTCCCATGCATCTTCTATCGTAGCATTTGCATCTGCCGGATTCTTCAGTTCTATCACGCAGACAGGAAGCCCATTCACATACAGCAAAACATCGGGGCGGCGTGTCTTGGTCTCTCCGTTGTTGACATACTCCACCGTAAACTGATTGACCACTCGGAAACTGTTCTTGTCTGGCTCTTCAAAGTTGATTAGCGGAATCATGAGTGGCTCTCCGCTCTTTGAAACAAACTGCACGCCGTCCACCATCCAGCCATAAACCTTATGCAGCGTGGCAAAGTCAGAATCGCTACCAACCAGCCTTACATTGTCTGCAATCTGCTGAATGTCTTCGTGGTCTAATTGCGGATGGTTCTTCTCCAAAAAGTGGAGAAGGTCATCCATATAAAGCACTTCTTTCTTGTTTTGTCTCAAAATGTTCTCGCCATAGAGGTATTGCCATCCCTCTGCTTCAAGAAACGAAATCAAAGCATTCTCATAGTCGCTTTCTACAAAGTGCCCGTTTATGTTCTTTAAATGATATTTTGCCATAGCCGATAAAGGTTAATTGTCAGTTTGAAGTGACCCTTTGATGAGAATAGGGCAGAGGTTGCCCAATTGCTCTTTTAGTTGAGCAGCAATTTGCTGGCGTTCTATATAGCACTTGTGGATATTGACTATCTTTTGCTGAATGGAAATGTCAGGAAGAGGTATTGTCATATCATATAAACGCTCTAAATCCAAATTCGACCGAATGCTTCCATCGCTGGCAAACCATCCATAACGGTCTACTTCTTGTCTGGCAAACCAGAGCATAATATAGTGGCTTAAAACAGATTCACTTTTAACTTTAAAAACAGTATAAGCTGGGGATATTATTATTGGATAAGATTCCTCGTGGAGTGCAATTCTTATACATTTGTCTCGACCTGTCTGCATACCGCTGAAAGCAAACTGATTCTGTTCCACAATTTTGTAGTTATGTGTATTATTTTCGTCAACATTTGCCACGGTAGGAAAAAAGTTTTTATTAATATTAATTCCTTGAACCCCAGAATAAGCCAAATCACTATTACGCTTATCTATAGGTTCAAGTAACTCTACCAATTTTGTTTTTGATGCTACCTTTTTTATTTTGTCAATATATCCATCGCAGACAGTTTTCAATTCTTCCACTTTGCTTTGATAAGCGGCAAGATTGTTTTGCAATGCTAGATAAACATCTACATATTTACGTTGTTTGGCAATAGAAGGGAGAGTTAGTTTCATCTCACATAAAGCATCCCAGGAAAAAACTTCTGTAGAGCTACCCCATGAGCGGAAACAAGCCTCACGATCCCATTCATCCCGATTAAAATGTAAAAATAGATAAGATGGGAGAACTATATCTTTAGCCTCTGACTTGACTCTGAACGCAATGTTATTCCAACTAATGATGAAATTCTCGGAACTGTTATTATATCCAAAACCTATTCTCTTTCCATGAGTTCTTGGATTAAAGACAAATTCTTCTGGATGCACAATTAGAAACTTACTCAAATCAGTATTTGAAACATCTGCTTTTGTAGGAATAATCTCTTTGGTAATGGTCATTCCTCGTACATCATCTGCCCCGTATTTTCCTTTTGAATTAGTTTCATTGACCAGTTCAATGAGGTCACCAATATAATATTTAGTCAATCCCATACCCAATACCCTTAAATGCCTCTTCAAGCATCTTTTGTGATTCTTTCTCCCTTTGCATCAGTTCTTTCATTTCCTGTTGTATACGAGCCATCTCCTTAGGATAGTCAATCTCTAAATCGTGGTCGATGAACTCAATGTATTTGCTGGGAACAAGTGTCCAGTTGTTTTGCTCTATCTCTTCTATACCAACACTCCTATATAGTTCAGGTACAGCAAAATTCTTTCCGTCTGTTTCGATGGACTGCCACTGACGATAGATGTCAGCCACTCGTTGTATCTGTTCTGGCACAAGTTGTACTTTCTTTTTCTGTTCACCCTTGACAGGATTCTCCGTCCATTGGCGCAAATCCACAAAAAGAATTTCATGCTCCCTATTACGAAGTTCCCGCCCGTGATATTTACCTCCTTTCTTGTTTTGGTTGAGAATCCAAAACGTGACACTGATGTCAGTCGTAATAAACAACTCTCTTGGCAAAATGATAATGGCTTCAACTTTGTCGTTCTCTATCAGTTTCTTTCTGATTTCAAGTGCGTCGGTGTCTCCTAAAGCACCATTCGCCAACAAGAACCCAGCAACACCCGAAAGCGGTTTCAGATGCGAAAGCATGTGCAAAATCCATGCATAATTGGCATTGCTTGCAGGCGGGATAGCATAGTCCGTCCAGCGAGCATCAGTACTCAAATTGTCATCCCACCATCCTTTGAGGTTAAACGGTGGATTAGCCATAATGTAGTCGAAATACAGTCCTTTATGCAGATCATTTGTAAACGAAGAATCTCCTTTTGAACCAAGATTGTGACTGATGCCACGCAGGGCAAGATTCATTTTTGCCAGTCGATATGTAGCATCCTTCAACTCCTGTCCGTACACATTGATGCGACTGATGTCTCCTTGCTTCGTCTTGACCAACTCAGAACTTTGGATAAACATACCACCAGAGCCACAGCAGGGGTCATAGATTGTTCCATCGAAAGGTTCTATGACTGTTGCTATCAGTTGCACAACATCGTGAGGCGTATAAAATTCACCTTCTTCTGAAGTGGCATGAACAGCAAACTCTTTCAGGAAATACTCATAGACACGTCCAATAAGGTCTTTTTCTTCTCCGAAAGCCTTATGGCTAATCTTATTGATTTCATCTACAATCTTCTTGATGTCATTAGCCCCAAGATTGCGCTGGGTGAACGTACCCTCAACGAAACAGCCTTTCAGTTGTGGGGTAGTTGTCCCAATGCTTCTGAGTGCCGTGTCAAGTGCCACATTGAGTTGTGGTGCAGCAGTATTGATAATCGTAGACCACCGTGCTTCCAAAGGGAGGTCAAATGTGCCATCGGCAAATGTGGCATCTTCAAAGAAAGCTTTCTGGATTTCCTCATCGTCAGGGTCTAACCCCTGCTCAATGAGTGTCTGGCGGAGGTTTGCCACACCATCCTCATATTTCTCTCCCAAAAACCGAAGAAAAACGAGAGTCAGCATCATATCCCTCTTCTCAAAGAATGCCCCCGAGTTCTTTGCCTGCCTCAGAATATCCCTGCACTTGAACAGAATAGCATCAAGATTCAGAACATCCTCTTTTGCCTTTTTATTTGATGTCTTTTTTGCCATATCTTTTTGAACACTATATATTTGCAAAGGTACAAAATTAATTCCATATTTTCATAATCAATATGTGTTTTTTTATCAGACATCACAAAGAAAACGTGCGATTTATTAAAAAATCGCCAATATTGGCAGATTTTTAATGTAAGTCTTGTGTGATGGGATTAAAAATATTATACAAATCTACAGCCATACCCCCTCTGAAGCCTCGTTCCCCCTCTCTACATCTGTCCCCCTATAAGGGGGACGATGTGAGGGGGGAGGCTTCACTCCCCCAAAAGAATTTGTGAAGTTAATGTGACAGAATGGAACGGTTAGCAAAGATGCTCCAATATGAATTTGCTAACGAAGCAGGAAGCAATTGCCAACGCTTGCAGCTTCATTGGGCATCGCTTGCCGTCTCGAGGAGAATCGAGACGGCAAGCGATAGCTATCGAGACTATATGCATCGGTCAACATATATGGGGGACGCTGAAACCTCACCCCTCTGTCTATATCCCCCCTTATAAAGGGGGATAGACATAGAGGGGACAGAGGTTTCAATAGGGGGCTTGGCTTGCAGGCGGTGAGACTGCATGAAACTGCCAAATCACGCCAAATCGTGCCAGATACAGACAAAAGCAGACAGCAGTATTGCGAAATTAAATATCTTTGCATTGTACAAACGGTGTCATGCACCATCATTCGCGAAAGAAAGCGCTCTTTGAATTATTTACATAAAATGTTATCGCAGCTTGGCATTTAAAATAGTACATTTTCTGGCGTGGCATCATCTGATACACCAATGAACATTACATAATATACTGGCATATAGATAATATTGCCTTCCACCTTTACCTCTCTTTCGTTTGACAACACCAAGGCTGAACGTACGTTATAATCAGCTGTGGCAAGCAAGTTGTTCAGAGCATTGTGAACTCTGTAGTCCTTGCCTGACTTTACCTCTATGGGCAATATACTTAGGTTGTTATAGTCATCTATGATGAAATCCACTTCGCCCTTGTGCCTATTGTCGTAGTAAAACAGGCGATGACCTTGGGATTTTAATTCTCCTGCCACTACGTTTTCATATACGGAGCCAAGATTTATGCTGTTCACGTCGTCAAGTACTGGTCGGAGATTATTTCTATAGAGACAGGCAGTAAGCATTCCTACGTCGTTCAGATAAAGTTTCAGCAAGTTTTTCTGTATCGTTTCGCTTAACGGAAAGCGTGGATTAGAAACAGCGCGCACGTCGAGAGTTATTCCAGAAGAGACAAGATATTCGAACTCGTCAAGGTAACGGCTGAAGCGATCGCCTTGCTTGCCTCGAATATCTTTGGCTACAATTCGCTTTTTCTTGTTTTCCATTATAGAAGGAATCATGTCATATATGCGTCGTATTAGGAGATTCTTCCCGTTGTCTGTCTCATATTTCGATGCATCCACGCCATATAATGCCATAATAGATTGCTGCACTTCACGAACTTTCACGATATTGTGACTTTCGAGATAGGTATTCACGGCATCAGGCATTCCACCCACAAGTAGGTAACGCCTGAAAAGTCCCATCACGTGGTTGTGCTGTTGTTCGTTTAAGCTTTCCTTGCACACAAACTTCCGCCTCATTTCCTCAATGGCTTCATACCCAAAGCCGTTTGCAAGGAGAAATTCCTCAAAGTCGAGTTGCCGCATCTCTTTGCGGATTATGCTGCCAATAGGTATTGAGGTTGTAGAACGCAGTGTTATGCCGAAAAGGCTGCCGCTGGCAATAAAACGAAAGCGGTGGTCTTCGCGGAAAAATTTGAGCATAGTAAGATATTGTGGATAATGCTGTATCTCATCAAGGAATATCAGCGTGTCATCAAAGTTGCCGAGTTTTTCTCCTGCAACCATACTCAGTGCAAGATAGAAATCCTCCTTCGAGTGTATTTCTTTGAATAGCTGTCCTCTTTCGTCGTCCTCCACAAAGTTCAACTCCACGAAGTTCTTGAAACTCCGCTTGCCCACCTCTCTTATTATATACGACTTTCCTATTTGTCTTGCACCTTCAAGAATCATTATTTTGTCGGTATTCGACTTGAAATGTTCCTCGATGTATACTCCTATTTTCCTATATAACATAGCCTATTTTACACTTTTCAATTAGAAATCATGCTGCAAAATTACACTTTTCAAACAAAAACACCAAAGAAAAACTACACTTTTCAAACAGAAATGTTAAAATTGTATGGAATATCCATCAAATTTAGATGCATTTAGACACGAAAGCAGAACAAGAGAATAATACGCATTTTGCTAATAATCTTATTTTGGTACATATAAGTATATTGGTGAAAAGACATAGGAAAAAAGAGGCGGACTCATACGTATCTTTGGTTTTTGGCGCACGTGCGAATATCTTGCAGCGTGCGGTGCAAAGTCTTGCGGCGTTCGGTGAAAGATCTTGCAGCGGCCGCTGCAAGCATGTTTTCAGAAAGATTGTTTCTAAAACAAAAGAAACTGCCTGAAAGTAGTTTCTATTGCAAAGATACAACAAATAGAATGGAAAACAAAATAAATTAACTTTATTTATTTTTATTCCTAATGTCCGGCACAAAAAATGAATGATGTCTATAACAGCAACCACTTCCACACGGGCGTTACGCTGATACCATCTTCAATACCCTCCTCGTCGTATGTTATAAGCAGGCACTTCCAGTCTTGATGTGTCTTGACAAACTTTACCAAAGGAGATACCTCTCTATTGCGAGTTGCCTCATCCTTAATGCTATACGACACTTGAATAGCCAATTTCTCTTCAGGCACAATAAAGTCAATCTCCTTTTCGGAATTCAGATAATACACGTTTTCTTTGCCATACCTCCTGCACAGTTCCACAGCAACAATATTCTCTAATAGTGACGTTTCTGCATTCATCAGAAACAGGTTCAGCAAGCCGTTGTCGATGAAGTAATACTTCTTCTGCAACTCTTTCTCTGCCAACTTACCCACCTCATTCTCCATAGGCAATACTAACCAACTGTCAGCGGCATATCCCACATAGTCTATTGTCGTAGGCACGCTGATGGTCGAGCCCGTTGCCGCAATCACATTCTTTAATCTGTTATATGACAGAGGTTGCTTCACGCTCTCTGCCATTTTCTTAATCAGGATATTCATCACGCGGTCGTTCTTGATGTTGTTTCGCGCGCAAATGTCACCTAAATAAATCTTCTGGTACAGGCTCGACAACATGGCACGTTTGTTCTTGAACAAAAGTATCTCAGGCAGACCGCCATAATAGAAATACTCATTCAGATACCGTTTTACCTCACTTCGCTGAATCGTGTCATACTCCCAATGTTCCTTCAATTCCACCTGTTGTGCAGTAAGATATTCCTTAAACGAATATGGATATGCGTCATAGATAAAGAATCGTCCGCCAAGCGTGGTGGCAACTTCCTTGCTCAGCATCTTTGCATTGCTCCCCGTCACGTAAACCCGATATTTGGCATCGGCAAGCCGACGCACAAACTTATCCCAATACAGAATGTTTTGCACCTCGTCAAGGAATACCACAGGCTTCTTGCCATACAATTCAAGATGTGCCTCCAGCAGACTTTCAAAATCCTCCGTCTGAAACTCTGCCAAACGTTCGTCCTCAAAGTCTACAAACAATATCTCATCCCAGCCCATGCCTTTTGCCTTAAGTTGTTGCACTCGCTGGTAGAGCAGATACGACTTACCTGTATGCCTCACGCCCACAATCACATAATTTCCGTTCTCCTCAAAGTCAACAGGGCGATTCACTATCACCGCCTCGTCCACCTCTCGCTGCTTGCTGATAAGACATTGCTTTATGATATCCTTACTGACACTCATATAAAGTTTAGTTTATAAAAACATGGCTATTTTATAAAGTTTGATTTACAAAATTAGGCATTTTCTATAAAATAGAATCAATAAACTATTGGTTTTTATGATACTTTTACATATTTTACCACAAACTAACAACAGGCTGCATTCATTATGCAGCCTGTTGTTATGTTATGCTATAAATATTATATGTTTCTGAAAGAGAAACTAAATCTTCGATATGATTCCTATCTCGGAAGAAGAGAGGAACTTGACAATGCTGCGCACGGCATCACCGTCGGGCACCTGTTGCTTTATCTGGTTTATTGCGTCTACTACGGAGGTCTGTCCGTGGAACACCAGACGGTAGGCATTGGCAATGTGACCAATGACCTTTTCGGAGAAGCCAGACGACCTGAGCAACGTTTCATTGACACCGCCGTACTCCACTGGATTGTGGGTGGCTACAATAAACGGAGGAACATCGCGGCTTACGCGCACACCTCCCGTCACCATTGAAGCACCACCAATGCGCACGTTGGGGTTGATGATAACACTGGAAGAGAATATCACTCCGCTGTGTACCTCGCAGTCGCCGGCAACCTTCGTACCGTAACCGAAGGTGCAGTAGTCATCTACCTTCGTGTCGTGCGATACGTGAACGCCTTCCATAAAGAAGTTGCGGTTGCCGATGCGTGTCTCGCCCGTAGTGAACGTGGCACGGTTGATAACCACGTTCTCACGGAAGATATTCTCATCGCCTATCACCAGACGAGTGGCATCACCCTTATAGTTGAAGTCCTGCGGCTCTGCACCGAGCACGGTGTTCTGGAAAACCTTGTTGCCACGCCCCATGTGCGTGCCGTTCATAATGCTGGCGTAAGGATAGATAACGCAGTCGTCGCCTATCTCAACATCACCCTCAATATAAGCGAAAGGATAAATGGTAACGTTGTTTCCTATCTTCGCCTTGGGGTCTATATACGCTTGTTGACTTATATTACTCATAGTTCTTGCGGTTTTTTGAAAGATTAATCCCTGCCTCCACCAAGTGCATAGTAGAGGTTTACGACAGCCTGCATCTTATAGAAGTCGTCCTGCACCTTGGCAATCTGGGCGTTGAGCAGGTTGCTCTGCGCCGTTATCACCTCGAAATACGTTGCCGACCTTGAGTTGAAGAGTTGCAGCGTCATGTCCACATTCTGGGTAAGAGCATCCACACGCTTGCCGTCAAGGCTGCTCTTCTCGGCGGAAGAGTTGTAGAGCACAAGGGCATTGCTCACCTCGCTGCCGGCAGCCAACACTGCGTTCTGCCATGTGTTGAAAGCCTGCTCCTGCTGCGCCTTCGCCACCTTCAAGCCAGCAATAATCTGACCACGGGCAAATATTGGCTGTACGAGACTGCCCACTGCGCTAAGCAGCATCTTGCCAGGATTCACTATACCCATGCCGCCACTATTGGTGTATGCACCGCTACCGCTGATAGTGATGTTAGGATAGAACTGTGAACGTGCCTTCTGGGTGTTGTAGAAACAGGAGGCGAGGCTCATCTCTGCATAGTGAACATCGGGGCGGTTGTTGAGCATATTGATGGCAACTCCCGTGCTGAACGACGAAGGCAGACTCTGATCTTCAAGCCTTCCGCGCTTTATTGTCTGCGCCGGCTGTCCGAGAAGCAATGACATTGAGTTTTCCGTCTCGCGTATCTGGCGCTTCAGGTCGGCAGCCTGTGAGAGTACCGAGTAGTAACTTGCCTCGGCACTCTTTACGCTTGTCTCGTAAACGCCGCGTCCCCACTCTTTCTGCTGCTTCATCTTGTCCCAGGTGTCCTTGGTAAGCACCGACATGCTATCTACTATCTCAAGTTGCTTGTCGAGCATCATGAGCGTGTAGTACATGTTTGCCACGTTTGCTATTACGCCTGTCTTGACAACGAGTTGATAATCCTTTGTGGCAAGAAGCGACATCTGTGCACTGCGCTTTGCATTGAGCAGGTTGCCGAAGAGGTCAAGACTCCAACTTGCCTGAACAGGCAGGGAGTAGACTTTTGAAGGCTTGCTGCCGTCCCACGACGACAGCGTTCCCTGCGGTGACAACGTGAACGAAGGCAGGAATGCCAAACGAGCTGCCATAAGCTGTGCCTCTACCATCTTAACGTTGAGCGCTGCGTTTAGCAGGTTGGTGTTGTGCTCAAGGGCGTAATTGATGTGAGCCTGCAGTTGTGGGTCGGTGAACACGCTGCACCACGGCAGGTTACCGAAACTTGCGGTGTCTGCCACGGCAAGTGTGTCGTAGGCACTCACCGTGTCGCGCACCAGCCCCGTGGCGTTCACCTCCGGACGCTCATACTTGTTGTATATTCCGCAACTGCCCATAACGGCAGCGGCAGAAACGAATAGTATTATCTTTGCAATTTTCATCGTCTATCTGTTTTTACTTGTTCTTGTCCATCTGATTTTGCAACTGGGCAGCAGCATACGGGTTGGTGTACTGCTTAAGCTCAGAGTCCACATGGGCATTGTCGTCGTCGAATACTAACGGCTTCAGCTTCTCCTGCAACATCTGGAAGACGTAGAAGAGGGCCGGCACAACCATAATCTGGCAGAGCATACCGATGAGCATACCGCCCACGGCAGCCGCACCGAGCGTCATGTTACCATTGTAGCCCACACCCATTGGAACGAGCAACGGCAACAGACCGATAATCATGGCAAGCGAAGTCATGAGGATAGGACGCAGACGGGCTGCAGCACCAAGCACTGCCGACCACGAGATAGCCATACCCGTGCGGCGGCGCTCAAGGGCAAACTCAACGATAAGGATGGCGTTCTTTGCCAAAAGACCGATGAGCATGATGAGCGCAATCTGCATATAGATGTCGTTCTGCTTACCGAACAATGTTGTAAAGATGAACGCACCTGCGAGTCCGAACGGTATTGAGAGAATAACCGACAGAGGAAGGATATAACTCTCGTACTGTGCCGAAAGGATGAGGTAAACGAATGTGAGACAGAGCACAAAGATGAGGGCAGTAGAGTCGCTCGACTGCTGCTCGGAACGTGTAAGACCAGAGAACTCGTATGAATAGCCCTCTGGCAGTTTTTCGGCAGCAACCTCTTCCATCGCCTTGATTACATCACCCGTAGAGTAACCCTCCGAAGCCGATGCGTTGACGTTGATAGATGTAAAGAGGTTGAAACGGTCAATCTCCTGCGGAGCGTAAACCTTCGTAAGGCTCACGTATGAGTTTATAGGGCTCATCTCACCCGTAGCCGTGCGCACATATATGTTGTCGAGACTCTTCTCGTCGCTGCGGAACTCGTGAGCCGCCTGTATCATAACACGGTAGAGTTTACCGTAGCTGTTGAAGTTAGAGGCGTAGAGACCACCGAAGTAACCCTGCATTGTTGAGAGAACAACCGACGGGTCGATGCCGCTCTGCTTACACTTGGCAACGTCGACATCCATAATATACTGCGGATATTTCGAGTTGTACTGCGTCATGGCATTTGTAACCTCGGGACGCTTGTTAAGTTCGCCGAGGAACTGTTGCGTAACCTCGAAAAACTTGTTTACATCGCCACCAGTACGGTCCTGCATAGAGAACGTTACACCGTTGGTAGCAGAGAAACCCTGCACCATAGGCGGCTGGAAGGCAAGAATCTGCGCATCCTTTATGGCTGCCGTCTGCTTGTAAATCATACCGAGCACCATCGTAGAACCGAGATTGTGAACGCCGATGAACTTCAATGGTCCTTCTGCGGCGTTACGTTCCTCGAAACTCTTCAACTTAACGATGAAAGTACCCTGGTTTGAACCTTGACCACCAATGAAACTGTAACCAGTGATACGCAGCGTACTCTTAATGGCAGGATTAGACTTGAGCATATTGTCAACCCTGTCCATCACGGCATTGGTTTTCTTCAAGCTCGTACCCGGAGCTGTGGAAACGGTAACGAACAACGTACCCGTATCCTCGTCAGGCACAAGACCAGTACGAGTGGTAGCCATGAGCGTACCCATCGTAACGATACCAATAATAACTGCAATTATGGCTATTATCGGGCGTTCCACTATGCGGCGTGCACCTTTCTGATACTTGTTTTGCATCTTGCCGTATGCAGCATTGAACGATGCATGGAAACGGTCTATAAGCGACATCTTGCGCTCAGAGCCGTCCTCGTTGTGAGGCTTCAGCAGCACGGCACAAAGTGCAGGCGAGAGCGTCAAGGCGTTAAGAGCCGAAATGACGATTGAGATAGCCATGGTAACACCGAACTCGCGATAGAACGTACCACTCGTTCCGCCGAGGAACGACACTGGCACGAACACGGCAGCCATCACAAGCGTAATGGAGATGATGGCTCCTGCAATCTCGCTCATGGCATCCTTTGAGGCAAGAAGCGTGCTCTTGTAACCGAGGTCAAGTTTTGCATGCACAGCCTCCACAACCACAATGGCATCGTCGACCACAATGGCGATGGCAAGCACAAGCGCCGCCAAGGTAAGGAGGTTGAGCGAGAACCCGAACACGTAGAGGAAGAAGAACGTACCAATCAACGACACCGGCACAGCAATGAGCGGTATGAGCGTTGAGCGGAAGTCCTGCAAGAAGATGTAAACCACGATGAATACGAGCACGAACGCCTCGAAGAGAGTCTTAACAAGTTCCTCGATTGATGCGTCGATGAACTCCGTAACGTCCTGCATCACCTTCATCTGCACACCCGGAGGCAGCGACTTCTCTGCATTGGCGATAACTTCCTTCACGTCTTTCGCAATCTGCGTAGCGTTACTACCG
The DNA here is from genome assembly GCA_022511075.1 of Prevotella sp. Classification (GTDB taxonomy): domain Bacteria; phylum Bacteroidota; class Bacteroidia; order Bacteroidales; family Bacteroidaceae; genus Prevotella. The sequence continues at coordinate 85,516 of JAFLSE010000001.1, read as the reverse complement.
GCAGTCTGCGTAACCATCATCATACACGAAGGATCACCGTCAACCGCCTGACTGAACGAATAGTAAAGACCGCCGAGTTCCACCTTTGCCACGTCCTTCACACGGACTGTCTGACCATCGGTGTTGCTCGTTATAATCATATCCTGAAACTCCTCGGGAGTCTTCAGACGACCTTTATAACGAATGGTATACTCGTATTGGTTTTCTGTCTGCTCACCAAACTTACCGGGAGCAGCCTCGATATTCTGCTGTGCCAATATGCCGGTGATGTCGCTCGGCATAAGACCGTGGCTCTTCATCTTTATCGGGTCGAGCCACAAGCGCATTGTATACGACTGCAGACCCATTGCCTGGCACTCACCCACACCATTCACACGCTTAACGGCAGGAATGATGTTGATATCGGCGTAGTTGCCGAGGAACTGCGAGTCGTATTTCTTCGGGTCACCGGTTATGGCGAAGATGAGCACCGTACTTGTCTGACGCTTCATCACCATCACACCGGCACGTGTTACCTCCGAAGGAAGGAGTGCCGAAGCCTGCGACACACGGTTTTGCACGTTCACCTGCGCCATGTCGGCATTGTAACCCTGCTTAAAGTAAATCGTTATTGAGCCCGAACCGTCGTTGGTGGCGGCAGAAGTCATGTATGTCATTCCTTCCACACCGTTAATCTGCTCCTCAAGTGGGGCAAGCACCGAGTTGAGCACCGTCTCGGCGTTGGCACCGCTATATGAGGCGCGCACCATCACCGTTGGAGGGGCGATGTCGGGATACTGCTCAATAGGCAGCGACACCAGTCCTATGAAACCCAGAATCACTATCACGATTGAGATAACCGTGGAGAGCACCGGGCGTTCGATAAATCTATCTAATTTCATTGTCTTTCAATGTCTTTGAAATAAATAATTCTACATTCCCATTGCCTTCTTGAAAGCACCGAGGTCGCTCTGCGCCTCGCCAAGTTTCTCGGCTTTCTCAAGTTTCTCTGCATATTGTGCTTCTGTGAGTTGCTTTATTTCCATACCGTCGGTAAGAGTCGTAACACCATAAACCACAATAGTCTCGCCAGCCTTCACACCGCTCTCAATGATATAGGTCTTGCCGTCGTTCTCGGGATTGACTGTAACAGGCGTGTACTTAACCTTGTTGTCTTTCTCCACTACGTACACGAAAAACTTATCCTGCACCTGAACGACAGCATCCTGCGGAACAACGATGGCGTTCTGCGTAACTCTCGGTATGATTACAGAGCCAGAGCCTCCGCTCTTCAGCAAAGATTCCGGATTGCTGAAGTCGGCACGCACCTGAAGAGTACCCTTGGCAGCGTCGATAACGCCACTGATGGCAGAGATGTGTCCGTCGTGATTGAAGATTGTACCGTCAGCCAACTTCAACTTCACTGCCGGGAAATCCTTTATGGCAGCAGTCATTCCGCCGTCTTTCCTTGTAAAGTCCATTATTTCCTTCTCGGTCATTGAGAAGTAGATCTGCATTGTCCTTATGTCAGAAACGGTTGTCAGTGGCTGCTGGCTCGATGAACTTACGAGCGCACCAACCTTGTATGGCAATTCGCCAACCACACCCGTGGCAGGACTGGTAACATAGCAGAAGTCCAAGTTTTGCTTTGCAGCGGCATAGTTTGCCTCGGCCTGTGCAACGGCAGCCTTCGCTGTCTCGTAGCTGTTGCGTGTAGACGACAGGTCAAACTCTCCTATCACGTTGTTCTCATACAACTTCTGGCTGTTCTCGTATGACAACTGCGCAGTGGCAAGTTGTGCCTTTGCCGAGTTAACGGCAGCCTTTGCTTGATTAACAGCAGCCTGATAGGTAACGTTGTCTATCACAAACAACACCTGACCAGCCTTCACCTGCTGACCTTCGGTTACGCAAACCTTTGTTATGAATCCTGAAATTTTCGGACGAATCTCTACGTCCTGCACACCCTTTATCGTTGCAGGATAAGTGGTCTGCAAATCAGCATTTTGTCCTTTCAGTGTCCTTACGGCATACTCGTTGTCGCCAAAGTTAGGCTTTCCGCCTCCGCTTTTGCTACCGCAAGACACCAACATTGCGGCAGCAGCCGCAAACATCACAATCTTGTTCATTCTCATACCTTTTATTTTTGTTATTATTATTATCCGTTCCTATATATTATATATAAATATGTATAGCCACACAAGTTAGGAAACTTTGTGTCACCATTCAAGTTTTTAGGCTGCAAAGATACTTATTTATTTCTTAATACACAAAAATCTCTTTTATTCTTTAACAACCATTATTCTAAAAAAGGTTAAAAAAAAGAAGATGCGCTTTATTTGCGCATCTTTCTTATATTCTTACTCGTAGTGCCTTATCCTCACATCCACGCCGTCGGCTTTCAGCAACTCTGGCAGGGTACTCACATCGGTCTGTCCGTAGTGGTAAGGGAACAGTACTTTGGGTTTTATAGTCCGCGCAGCCTTCACAAGCTGGTCGGTAGTCATTGTGTATGGCTGGTTGCAAGGCAGGAAGGCAATGTCAATATCTTTTACGCCTTCCATTTCGGGAATATCCTCCGTATCGCCGGCAATGTATATCCTCAGTCCGTCAACGGTGATTATATATCCGTTGTCGCGCCCTTTGGGGTGAAACTGCAGGTGTCCTTCCGTAGTGTTGTATGCAGGCACAGCCTCCACCGTGAAGCCATCAGCAATATCCATCTTGTCGCCATTAACCATGGCCTTGCCGTAGCCGAGCATATCGGCGCATCGCTTGTTGGCAATCACCTGTGTTGACTCATTCGACAGCAGTTTTATTGCCTCCTTGTCAAAATGGTCGCCATGCTCATGCGTTATAAAGATATAGTCGGCCTTTGGAAATGCAGAGTAGTCCACGGTACGGTTGCCGAGTTTTCCTACGGGGTCTATCTCAATCTCTTTTCCGTCACACTCAATGCGTATGCATGCGTGCATCAGTGCATAAAATGTCACTTGTTTTCCACTCTTTGTAGTGAATACATCAGTTTCGTACTTGCTGCCTTGCGCAACAGCCTCGCCACAGGAGCAAAGCCCCATCGCTGTAATCAGTAATGCAAAAATCTTTTTCATATTCATTATCGTTTTACTTAATTAAGTATTTGCTTAATTGTGCAAAGTTAGTAAAAAATATGAAATTCGCATTCATGAATAATAAAAAAACAAAAGTTTTAAGAAACATTGTATTTTAAATAATATCTTTATCGGTTTTATTTCTCAAATATTTTGATTAACTTTGCACCCAAAACAAATATAATTATATGCAGGAAGACTTTGACATAAGACAGGAACAATATGGTGGTACGGAGAAAGATTTCGAGAATGCCCTGCGCCCTCTGCGGTTTGGTGACTTTAGCGGACAGGAGAAGGTGGTGAGTAATCTCGAAGTGTTTGTGGAGGCTGCCAAATATCGTGGAGAGCCACTCGACCACACGCTGTTGCATGGTCCGCCAGGATTGGGAAAGACGACATTGAGCAACATAATTGCCAATGAATTAGGTGTGGGATTCAAGGTGACGAGCGGTCCTGTACTCGACAAACCAGGCGACTTGGCAGGAATACTCACGTCTCTTGAAAAGAATGACGTGCTCTTCATCGATGAAATTCACCGCCTCTCGCCAGTAGTGGAAGAATATCTATACTCGGCAATGGAGGATTATCGCATAGACATAATGATAGACAAAGGTCCTTCGGCGCGAAGCATACAGATAGACCTCAATCCCTTCACGCTTGTGGCTGCTACCACACGCAGTGGATTGCTCACAGCTCCTTTGCGTGCCCGCTTCGGAATAAACATGCACTTGGAATACTACGATGCAAACACGCTGCAACATATCGTAGAACGTTCTGCACGACTGATGGGTGTACCCATTACGGAAGACGCGGCATTGGAAATTGCAGGCAGGAGCCGTGGTACGCCACGTATTGCCAATGCGCTGCTACGCCGTGTGAGAGACTTCGCTCAGGTAAAAGGTAACGGAGGCATCGACACGAAGATTACGAACGTTGCATTGTCGGCACTCAACATTGATAAATACGGACTTGACGAGATTGACAACAAGATACTGTTGACGATAATCGACAAGTTTAAAGGAGGTCCTGTGGGTATAAGCACCATTGCTACCGCAATAGGCGAGGACAGCGGAACCGTGGAAGAAGTGTATGAGCCATTCCTGATAATGGAGGGATTCCTCAAGCGAACACCGCGCGGACGTATGGCTACGGAACTGGCATATAAGCACTATAACCGTAACCCGTATGGCGGAAACATAATGCAACCAGATATCTTTGATTAATATACATAAAAAATGGTTGGAGTATTTGTAGGCAGTTTTGACCCATATACCATAGGGCACGACAATATATTGCGCAGAGCACTGCCTTTGTTCGACAAGATTGTTATCGGCGTGGGGGTCAATGTAAACAAGCAATGTATGCTTTCCGCTGAGGAGCGTGTAAGTGCCATTGCTGAGATATATGCCGACGAACCGAAAGTAAAGGTAAGGCAATATACAGACCTTACATGTGATTTTGCACATCGTGAAGGTGCTTCTTATATAATAAAAGGCATAAGGAGCGTTAAGGATTTTGAGTATGAACGAGAGCAGGCAGACATTCTCCGTCAAATAACAGGCGTAGACACCATGCTGTTTTTCAGTGAGCCGCATCTGCAAAGTGTGTCAAGTTCAGCAGTGAGGGAACTTAAACGCTTTGGCAAGGATATAACAGCATATCTGCCTAAAAAGCAACAATGAAATGATAACATATAACAACGAAGGCGTGAGAATGCCCAACATAAAGAAGCGAGCCATCACAGCGTGGATTAAAGCGGTGACAAGCACATACGGAAAGAAAGTTGGCGAGGTTGGCTACCTTTTTGTGAACGATGAAAAGATTCTCGAAGTAAACCGTGAATATCTCTCCCATGACTACTATACCGATATCATTACATTTGACTATAGTGAAGGCGATACCATAAATGGCGACCTTGTGATAAGCCTCGACACTGTTCGCACTAATGCCGACCTTTTCGGCAAGGCATACGATGAGGAACTGCACCGTGTGATAATACACGGAATTCTACATCTTTGCGGGATAAACGACAAGGCACCTGGCGAGCGTGAGATTATGGAAGAGGCAGAAAACAAGGCACTTGGAATGATAGCACTCTAAATTGATAAAGATCAAAAAAGGAGTAATGTGTGCGAACACATTACTCCTTTTTCTTGCCCAGCCAGAAAAAACACTATACCTTTGCACTGATGAAATCAAGAATTAGTGTTATGAAAAAGATGATTTTTATACTTGTGGCAATGTTCGCAGCGGCAATAGGTACTTTCGCAGAAACGAAAAAAGAAGCAAAGACCGATAATATCGCTGTTTATAATATTGACATCAAAATCAATGCTCTCTGCGTAGCATTACAACTGAACGAGGACCAAAAGGAAACGGTAACAGATTTCCACAATACTTTCTGTATGGAAATGCTTGTTGCCGGCAATGCCGAAAAGTCAGAGCGCAAAAAGCTCGTAGATCATGCTGTAGAAAATGCTGTCAGCAATATGTCATACATTCTTACGAAAGAACAGTACGACAAATATGTAACTATACTCAACAACACTCTATACAATAGGGGTTTGAGGTGATTTTGGAGATATAATTTCTATGATATAAAATAAACAATCGGCAATACTATATAGAAATTCTTGCCGATTGTTTATTTGTTTTTAGGAGAAAGTCTTTACTTAACGATTATCTTCTTTCCACCCACGATGTTGATACCCTTCTGCAACTTCTGCAGACGCTGTCCTGCGAGGTTGTAGATAGGAGCATTTTCTGTGTTGTTTACTACTGGAACATTTCCTATACCAGTACCGTCTCCAACTTTTGCAGCCTCGCTCAGTCCACCCATTTCGTTTGCTGCGCGAACACTGTATTCAGCCTCAGTGTCGTCAACGGTGTAGGTAGGCTCAATAGTGAAAGCTACAACCTCGCCGTTCTTGCATACTGCCCAGAGCAGTGCATACTGGCTGTCGTCCCATGTCAGGGTTGTGCCTTCGAGTTTCACGTTCTTTGGAGTTGGAGCCTGCTCGGTAAGGAGAATTGGCTGCCAGTTGTCAGTGCTACCCATCACATTCTCGATTGAGAGTTCGGCAACTTGCTCTTCTGTGAGAATTGCGCTTGCCTGTGTTCCACCGTCGAAAGTGAGTTTACGTGTAGAGAGGTCGATGAGGTTACCGTTCTTGTCAACACTATTGTACTCTGCGAATACTTCTGGCTTGTTGCCGCCCATTTCGCCCCAGCCATCAGCTGCAGGCAAGATGTTCATCTTCGTATTGATGTACTGTGCACGGCAGTTTGCACCCCAAGGACGACCAAGGCGGTATGTACCGTTTACTACATCGTAAGCAGCATCATTCACAGGATTGATTTCGCAATCGAGGAATACGTAGCCATACTTCTTCTGACCGTTAGGTGCTGCGATTACGTTGCCGCTGCGGTTTTCGATAACAAGATTTACTCGGTTGAAGTAAACGTCACCACCACCACAGAGGAAGTCAACAGTACCGTGGATTTCGCCGTCTTCGAAGTAGAAGCGTCCGTTGCTGTTGTTAGAATAGTAAGTATCTTGGAAGCTCAGTTGGCGAACATTCTTGTAGATGTTCTTGTCACCGCGGTCTTGCAGACATACGGCACGACCAGTAGTTCCTGTGTAGTCCCAAGCATTCTCGAGAGTGATGTCCTGCATGTAAACATTAGAGCCTTGAACTTGCAGCGTTGCAGTTACGCCAATACCCTCTGCCTCTGGATGGTTCACAATAGTTGTTCCCTCCATGCTTTCACCGATGAGAGAGATGTTGCTCTTTACGTTGGTGAGACACTTATTGCCCAAATCGTATGTTCCGTTGTGCAGGAAGATGCGATAACGTTGTGAGCCGGATGCAGATGTGAGTGCAGCCAAGAGTTCTTCAGCTGTGGAAACTTCAACATCGTAGAGTGCCTTTGTTACAGTTGGGCGTTCCATAGTGGTGAAGTTGAGAGTAATGTCTGCATCAGGATTGTTGCCGAAGAGGTCGGTTACAGCAGCCTTTGACAACTTGAATGTGTATGAGGTAGCATAGTCAAGACCTGTGTATGCAAATGTTATGGTCTTGTTGCTTACAGCGCCTGTGAGTGTCTTGTCACCCAATGTTGCTGTTGCGCCCTCTGCCAATTGTACCTTCTCTGAGAAGTTGAGCACAATCTTACCTGTTGCAGATGCACCTTCTGCACCATTAGCAGGAACAGTAGATACCAGTGCAGGGTTCTTGCCGTCGTCGTAGATGGCAGCGTCAGCAAGAATGTAAATGTTGCTGAGGGCTGTACCGTCATTGCCTGACTCTGTTCCTATTGTTCCGCTTGTCAGGTCTGGCATCCAGCGGATATAGAGTGCGTCTGCATGGTCTGTTTCTTGTGGCAGCTCGGCATTGAGGTCATATACTGTCTTTGTTGCCTCAAAAGTCATTTCGTTGATAGTGTGCCATGTCTCGCCGTCTATTGACCAATCAAGAGTGAGGTGCTTGTATACATTATAGTTGCAGAGCAGCTGGCTCTTTACCTTGATGTTAGTAAAGTCTTTGGCGTTTATCTTCGTCTGGAAGTGATACTTGCCAAGATCTTTCCAGTTTACAGCAGCACCGGCAAAGTTCTCATAGCCGCCAGCCACAGTGCTCTTGTCGAGCCAGCCCTGTGTGTTGCCATTTTCGTCAACGAGTATAAGCGTGGTACTTTCGTTGTCGGCTGTAGAAGCGAAGTCGGCAGGACGACCGCTGTTGCCACTCTTATAGAAGTCCCAGCCAACGATATAGTCTATTGCAGCATAGTTGGCTGTTACGGCATGGTCAGCATTCATGTCTATCTTTATCTCGCCAGCGGTCTCGTTGCTGTCGCCTGTCCAGTTTGCGAAAGTCAGGATAGTGTTGCTGGCAGCTGTCAGTGTCACCTGTGTGCCTTCCTCGTACATTTTCTTTCCGTCAACCATTGTAGGCTGTGGATTCAGGCTTACCATATAGTCGTTGGCACCGCCTTCTACGTTTACAGCCAACTCGTATGTGTTAAGCTTCTGGAAGTTGGCTGTCATTTCTTCGTCAGCCATTATGTCGAAGGTGTATACGGCATCTTTAGATACTTCTTCACCAGCCTTATTAGTCCAGTTTATAAACTTGTAACCGAAATTCTTGGTGGCAGTCAGTCTGATGGTGCTGCCTTCCTCGTAAATTCCGCCATTGGGGTAGATGCTTACGCTACCACCTTCCGCAGGAGAAGCCACGGCTGTCAGTGTGTACTCAGGCACGGCTTCTACTGTTCCGTTCACAATACCCATAATAACGATATTGCTCAGAGCTATATTCTTATCGTTGGCAGTATTGGAGATATAGAAGCGGAAGGTAAACTCTGTAGCGGCATCAGCTGCGATGTCAATGCTATGGTTGAGTTGTGCCGTTGCGGCATTGGCGTTATTATTTCTGAGAATGGTGTTTGCGGCTACTGCTGTCACGTCGCTCTCTGTTCCGTCTGTGGTGTAGCTATAGCTGAAGTAAGCACCATCTGTACCCACCTTCACGGCATCGAATGAAACTTTAGTTGGCTTAAAGGTAATGCCAGCTTTTGGCTTCACACGATATTCAATCATTACGCTTTCAACATTACCAGCGTTGCTGACAGTTGGCGTGTATTTAGCCATCGTTTGGTCGAAATAGGTAGCGGTTTCAACTTTCAAATCGTTACCAAATGATACAGTAGCACGAGAGGTCGCACCTTTTATAGCGTCATCAATCGTACCATTCTCTTCGTTGCCTACGTTCCATGTTACAGTACCACTTACGTTATCGAATGTCTGACCGACATTGTCACCCTCTACTACAGGAAGTACAATTTGCAGATAACTCAGATATCCACAATCACTACCGAGTATGATATCAATAGTTTCTGCTTTACTCTGCACCTCATAATTGAGAGTAGTACCTACGGCATAGTCGCTCTGTCCATCAATCGTTGTTTTAGTATCGGCATCTTCTCTGCCAAATGATTGATACCCTAACATGCTGATGGTAGCGCCTTGACAAGAAGGAATTGTGAACTTTGTACCGCCATTGGCTTGACACCATGAAGTGCGACCGTCATTGTATAGTTTACCGCCATTATTGGTATCATAATCTATTTTTACATCAATAGTATTACCATTGACCACAGCAGGTACAACCAATATGCCAGTCTTGTTCTGTACATTCAACTTCCACATCTTGCCTGGCTCAAAGTCATACTTCAATGTGACAGCCTCAGTGCGGTCTGCCAGTGAAACGGTGTTGGCTGTGAATACTGGAGTCAGATTCAAATTACTTTCTATGGGGTAACTCTTTCCTACTTCGTACTGGTTGGTGCCATCAGTCCAAGCTGTTAAGGTATGACCCTCTTTGTAGAGGGTGTAGTTTGTTGGAATGGTGTACTCATCGCCAGCAGCAAAAGAACCACCAGTAGGAAGCACGTCGCCCTCACATTCTACATCGCCCAGAGAGTAAGTCACATCTACTGATGAAGCATCTATCGCCTCTACGGCAAAGAAACCTACATAAGCACCACCGCTGATGGTCAGTGTAGTAGCTTCACCCACATACTTAACACTAACGATGTTGTCATCGTTTAAACCTTTGTTGCCATAACAGCCACTTCCACCTTCGCCTTTCTTGGTGGTAAATTCGGCTACAGTCGCCTCAGCACTGTTTTTCACAGTAACAGGACCACCCCAACTACAAGTGCTCATTGTGATTTTTACAGCACCCGACACTGGTACGGTAGCAGAAAAGTTCTGCAATCCGTGGTCGTTTCCTGTTTTTCCTGTGATAACAGCACTTGCGTTGGCATCGTCAGCCTCTACGCGACTTGCTGTGCCGTCGTCAGCCACAGCCACACCAAATGTGATGGTGGTGCTTCCTGACTTTTCTTCATCAGTCAACAGAGTGCCGTCTGTGTGATTAAGGGTAACGCTGAAATCCTTGAAAGTGGCTCCGTCACTGCTTTCAGCAGCACGTGCTCCCTCAGTTTCAGCACTCATAAATGCTCCCAATGCCGCTCCGCCGGATATTACGGCAAAGGCACTTAGAAGCGAGATTCTTAATAGTTTGTGCTTCATAAAATTTAGTTTAGTTTGATTGTTGTTATTAATAATGTTTCTTGTTACAGTTAGTTTCAGTGTGCAAAGATAATGAATAAATATTAATAACGTAAATAAAAGGTAGTTAAAAATAACTAAACACTAATCACTGAACACTAATCACTGAACAGCTACCGCAGTGCCAAGTCCTCCCATAGCATTTGCGGCGCGTACGGTGTAGTCTTTTGCCGTTTGCTTCACGTGATAAGATGTGTTGTCTGTCATACCTATGAACTTGTCGCCCTTGAAAATTGCATACATTGTTGCATTCTTTGCGACTTTCCAGGAAATAGTGTTTTTCTTTATTTTGGCATTCGTAACAGCAATCTGTGCTGCCTCTTCGTTAGGTTTCCATGTGGTGAACACCTTGTCGAGAGCAAACTGCGCTGCTTTCTCGTTAGTGAGTATTGTCTCAAAGTCGGCATTGTCACCAGTATTGTGTGTGAATGTCAGTATGTTGGAGTCAGGAGATATTCGTTTCCCCTGCTCGTCTACGGAGTTATACTCGTAAAACTCCTTTGCCGCGATGTTCATTCCCTTTGGGTTATAGCGAGTCTTAACTATCGTTCCGTGTCCCGGCTTTATTGTTGTGTTGAGCCACGCACATTTAGGCTCACCGTTCCATGCACGACCGAGGTTGAATTCTTGTGTGTGGTTGTCTATGGTGCAATCGTTGAACACGTAGCCGTATGTGGTGTTGCCTGTGGCAGGGGCTGTAATGGTGCAACCGCCGCTGCCGTCAGCCTTGCGACCCTCAACATAGATGAGACACTTGTTGAAGTATGCCTGACCGCCGCCGCATATAAAGTCCACCGTTCCGTGAATCTCGCTTGTCTCGAAATAGTAGTCTCCCGATGCGTTGTTGCTGTAATACGTGTCTTGGTATGAAAGCATCTTCACGTTCTTGCAGATAGTCTTGCTGCCCTTGTCCTGCAGGCATACGGCACGACCTGCCGCCTCGCCCTTTGCTGCACCGCCATAGTAGTCGATGGCATTCTTCAGCGTGAGGTCTTGGAAATAAGTTCCCGAAACACCTTTGTTGATTAGGAAAGTGGCTGTAACTCCGATACCCTCTTTCAGCGGCTTGTTCACGACGATGGTATTATCCATCGACTGACCGATTATTGATATGTTGTTGCTTGCTATCTGCGTCAGTGCTGTGCTTCCCATATCGTATGTTCCGTCGGGCAGGAATATGCAGAAACGCTTGTCGTTGCCCTTTGCGTTTGCAAGTTCAAGAGCCTGATACAGTCCGTCAATGGAGCCAGGCTCTACAACAACGAAATTCTCACGGATTTTTGTGTACTTCTTCTTGGTCACGTCTTGGGCATTGGTTGTGATTACGCACGTCAATAGCGCAACGAGTGATAAGATGGTTTGAGTGAATTTTGTTCTCATAAGTTAGTTCTTTAATATTGTCATTTTAATAAATTTTCGTTGCGAAGATAATAATTTATCTTCATATTTTATACGTTGCATATCTTTTTTTATGTTTTTTTTGCCAACGCTTGCCCTTTCATTTGCCATCGCTTGCCGTCTCGATGGACATCGAGACGGCAAGCGATGCCCATCGAAGCCAGCTTCGATAGCAATCTTAAGAGTTCTTCAATCTTCATTGCCGTAACGTTGCTTTTATAGTCAGTTTTTCCCATGATCCCCATTAATCCTATTCGCCCCATAACACCCATTGTCTTGGGGAGGCTTCAGAAGGGGGTAGGCGTGTGCCAGTTCGACATCGAGTTTGTTCATCAGTTTGTTTTCCATAATCCTTTCGTTTTGTCTTGTTCGTACTTTTTCCGTATCTTATTGCAAAGGTACAAACAATCCAAAACAAAATCCTCCTATATAGGTACTATAATAGGTACTATATAGGGGTGCAAGTTGACGAAGGTACCGCGACCTGAATCCGCAAAAGGCATGCCCATGCTTCGATATGAAAAAGGAGTTTGTGGTATAATTTTTTTCTAAAAACTTTTGGTAGTATTCCAAATTATTTATACCTTTGCATCGACTCGGAATTTCTCTTCCAAGTCGATGCATTAGCTTATTATTTCGCACTTGACTGAAAAGACCTAGGAAATCTAATTTGGAATAGTTCGATTTAAGAAGCAAGGGGAAACTTGGAAAAGGTTTCTTTCATCACAAACATTAGCTATGCACACGCCATTGGCGTGTAGCATTCTTATAAATTATGTGATGAGGGGTTCCAAAATTCTCACGTCTGCCCCTTAGGTCAAGTGCATAAGAATGGCTCACGCCATTTTTGTGTCCTTATCTTTTTGCATATTAATACAGCAAGTATATAAAATTAAGGTCTAAAATAACAATGGAATTGTCATATATCATAGCTCCAATATTAGGGGGTGTTATCGGTTACATTACAAACGATATTGCCATACGAATGTTGTTCCGTCCACATAAGGCAAAACATGTGTTTGGAATACATGTGCCTTTTACTCCAGGTATCATACCTAAAGAGAAAAGGCGCATAGCAGAAGCCATTGGTGCGGCAATAAGCGAGAATCTGATGAGCAAAGAGGTTTTGGGACGCTATTTGCTTTCAGACGACATGTTAAACAAGATTCGCTCTTCTACAGAGGAATTTTTAAACACTCAGAAAACCAATGAAGAAAGTGTGCGTCAATTTTTGGGACATTATCTTTCAGTCGAAGAAGTTGCAAACATCTCTTCCAATATCAATGAAGGGATTGCACAGCAGACTTATACAAAATTAGCTGACCCAGCATTTGGAAACACTGTTGCAAAGGTAGTCATGGAGCATGTGTCAAAAACGCTTAGCGGAGATGGTGCCAAAGTGCTATTGGCAGGAATAGGAGGATTGGCAAAAGGGCTTAATGGCATTGCTGCTTCATTGTTGGGAGTAGACATTGTGGGAAAATTCCTTGGATTGCTGAGAGAGCCGGCTGAAAGATTCCTTGCCAACAACATAAATGAGATGTTGCGTACCAATGGAAAAGAGATTGTCTGCAATATGGTTGGCAGCGAGATCGATTCTTTCCTCGACAAACCTATTATACAACTTCTTGATGGGCATGATGAACAATTGACACAGATTCCTTATGCTGTAGAGTCAATTTATAAAACAATTATCACAGAACATTTACCGCATATTCTTGAATCTTTAGACATAAGCAAGATTGTAAGTGAACGTATAAACGAAATGGATATGGATGAAACAGAAAAACTTATTTTTCAGGTTATGGACAAAGAGTTAAAGGCTATTGTATGGCTTGGTGCTTTGCTTGGTTGTTTGCTTGGCGCAATTAACATTTTAATATAATATTAATCACCAAATTTATGAATTTAAATTACAACAATAAGAGCTATCCTTCTCTCGAAGAATTTATTCAAGCAGAGAAAGAAAATACTGGCAGTTTGTATGGTAAGCGAATGGAGTTTGCCCACAATATCGATTCGGCTGTCATCAAAGCACTTGAGGCTACCCATGTGCAGAAAGCTATGAACAAACTTGCAGATTTGTTAGTAAATATACAAAGCGGCACAGAGATTAGTAGTGGCATTGTTATTGACGCAAACAATTTTCCTGAAATTAATGGGATACTCCGGCATTGTTGTAAAACTTTGGGTATAAGTATTCCTCATGGAGTTGTCTCTGCTCGTATGTCAGGTATCAATGCATATGCGTCTGGTACTGTGGACAATCCTTATCTATTAATCAGTGACTTGAGTACACATTTGTTGACAAAAGAAGAACTGACATTCATCATTGGGCATGAATGTGGACATTTGGCAATGGAGCATTTAGTATATCACATGATTGGTAGGCAACTGACACAATTAGGTCAACTTATACCTGTGGTTGGACCAATGCTTGTTCAAATAGTTAATCTTCCGTTATCGACATGGTCGCGTTATTCAGAAATAACGGCGGATCGTGCTGGGCTTCTTTGCTGTGGAGATTTGCGTACAGCCCAGCGCGCGTTGATGAAATTGGAAAGTTCGTTTGCAAATGTAACGAATGTGGATTTGGATACCTATATAAATCAGTCACTTGAAAGTTTAGAGAATATGAAACTCGGTGCGATGCAAGAATATTTGCTTGACCATCCACTAACACCAAAACGGTTGAAGGCTTTACAATATTTCTGTGAATCAGAACTTTATTATCGTGTAACAGGCAAAGAGATTCCAACAGGGAAAAGTCTTTTACCTGACAGTGCCTTGAAAGAAAAAACTGATGAATTATTAACTGTCTTAAAATAACTGCTCATGTTGAAAAAGAATTTAACGCGAGAAGAGTCTTTGACTTTGGCTACAGGTTTAGGCCTAACAAAATATATTGCCGTTGATGACCTGATTGAAGGGTTACAAATAGATCAGAACAAAGAGGTTAAGGTATGCCTTACTATAACGGACAAAGCCGTTGCGGAATATGTGCTTCGTCATGAATTAGACTTAGTAGCACATATAAATTCGGATTGCGTAGTAAAAGTCAAAGCTTTTTATGGTCCCAAAAACAGTACAATTACGACAGAATATGGAGAATTGTCTGTTGATGATGTTTTATTGTCGAAAGTCCTTGCCTCAAGTCGAAAAGACATAAAATGCACAATAAAAGTCCTTAATGATAGTTTGAAAAACTTGAATTTAACGATTATTTATGTGCCAGAATACAATTATATTGACAATGACACTTGGCGTTATATGATGCTTGAAAGCGATAAGACCATTATGGTTCTTAATGCCAACCATATTCTATATACAGGTGAACAAGAGTTTATCCGTTCATTAGTTATTCCTTACCACTCATCTTTACGTTTATTGTTCGGTATAGGTAATGCACAATATATTAAATCTTCCGAATGGACTGATGCTGTTGCACGTGTACACATGCTAACTAATGAAAATTATTGCGTCTTTCCAATATTTACCGAGGAAATTTCAGATGAGCGTCGTAGTCGTTATGCTGGGCATGATGTAACACTAGACACTATTTTGAGCGAGACGCAGCAGAATCTGATTTATTTGAGAGAAGCACATTTCGAAGACTTGGCTATTTATAAGTCTTCTGTATTTGGGGCCTCTCTTGTTGATTTGAAGTCACAATTAGAGAGCGCCACTAATGCTGGAATTATTGATGTTAATTCAGCGCAGGTGAATCAGAAAGTGCTTGTGGAAAGCCGGGAACACTTAGAAAGTAATATTAGTCTGTTTTTGGAAAGTCCGCTCATTGCTAAATATCGTACCGCAGTAGAACAATTTGCAGAATTGTTAAAAAAATCAATAAAGGAAGATATTTTGACATCTAAGAACATCAAGCAGGATGCACGCGCATTGCCAAGATATTTGTCAACAATATGGGAACAATTTTCTGATGACCAAAATATAAAATTGTATAATGAGTTTGAACGCGAATCATCTGCACTTATTGACATGATGAATCTTGATTTACGACATATTACTCGCAATATTCGCACCATAGAAATAAAGAATGATGTAAAAAAACAACTTGATTCTGCATTTAATGTACATACGTTTTTCGCTCGCAAGACCAATTCGGGAAACAGCCTTACTGATGCTTTGACCATAGGCGGACTTTTGGCTACTGTTTTTACTCCATTGGGGTTGGCTGCCGTATTTGCATCAGAAGTGGTCAAGATTGTAGGAAAGGAGTCTATTGATAATGAACATAAAAAAGTATTGATAGAGAAAACAACTGATGTTATTGAACGTAATAAAGCAGAATTGCTTCATCAGGCAGATTGCAATTTTTGTATAATTGCTGAAAATTTCCGAAAGGAAATTATGAGTTATTATGATGAAATCATGAAATCAATAGATGCTGTTTTAAAAGAAGAGAAAGAGCGTTTAGAGCATGCAACAGAAACAATTAACATTATAAATGAATTAATTTAATAATTATGGCTTACAGTAAAGAGAAACAACAACAATTGATGACGAGCCTTATAAACATTGGCTCATTGGCTGGCACCAACACTACTGGAACAGCTGATGGAGTAGAGGGCCTTGGAATGGGACTCGAACAAAACAAATGCAATGAAGAGGCTAAAGCTGTTCGTGATGGACTTTTTAAAGTTGCCATTATCGGTACTTTCGCTAGTGGAAAGAGTACCGTAATAAATGCGCTTGTAGGATCAAAGATCTTACCAGAATCAGCCCTACCAAGTACAGCAATTCTTACCTACATACAATATGGTACCGATGAGGATCATGTAGATGTGTATATGGCTGATGAAATCTTGGAAGACGGGAGTGTAAGAACTGGTGAATGCCGCTATATGAACGTAGCGGATTTCCAGGAGGAATATAGATATACACTTGCAGATCAAAGGCAATTCGAAGAAACAGGGATAATTGATCGTTTTGCTATAGTAAAGTATGCAGTTATGTACTGTTCAAAACCATTAATGGAGGGAGGTGTAAGCATCATTGATTCTCCAGGATTAGAAGACAAAAAAGTAGCTACAGAATTGGCTCTGAAGATTGCACAAGAGGCACAGGCAATAATTTATGTTGTTACACAGAAGGGATTTGCAAACCCTGACAAACAATACATTACATCTACATTTCACAATTGCCCCAATAATGTTTTCTTTTTACTCAATAAGTTTGATCTTGTAAGAATAGAAGAAAGGGAAGAAGCAAAAGGAAAACTCAAATTGGATCTGAAACCTATTTTTACCAATGAGAAAGGTGTATTTGACGAGGAACTTTATAACCGCCGCGTGTTTGGAATTAGTGCATTGCGAGCACTTGATGCTCGGCGGGGAATGACATACGATTATGAAACGGAGGAAGAACGCCCACTTTCAGCTGATGAATGTAAAAGGAAATACGAACTTAGTAATTTTGCTCCGTTTGAGGCAGAGTTAGAAGAATTCCTTACAACTGACAAAAAATGTGTAGTACAATATGATAACTGTTTTTCACGGATGGCCTCCACTTATCGAAATGCTAAAGCACAAATAGACGACTATATAAGAGCCTATGAAAGTCAAATTCAGATGGACGAGAATCAAAAAGCTGAATATGCAAAAATCATAGATGATATTCGCCAACACATCACGTTGACAGAGAAAACAGTTGATAACTGTTCGCTGAGAATTCAAAATAAGATTGCCGATGTGTTGAATGGATGTGCTAATACGATTGGCAACTCTTGGGAACAGGATATGGTTGTTTTGGCGGGAAAAATAGATGTTGGCACCCTTTCCTATATGTGGACAGGAATCAAGCAAATGAACCCTCTGGCAAGCAAAGAGTCTAAAAAAGCAGACATAGAGAAGTTCACTGGCAAGTTCATAACGGCTGTATCCGATTATTTCGTTGAGAAGGTTGAGGAATATCTCAATGAGAATATGGAAGTCATATACAAAGAAGTCGAGAGTTGTCAAAAACAACTTAATACTTCGTTGGATGGCATTGAAACACTTTTTGAAGGTTTGTCAGGGAAAATTACACAAGGAGGGGGAACCCCTATTGCAGAATCCGATAAGAACTGGTTGCAAATAATAATTTCGGCCTACTTAGGAGATATTAGTAAGATGATAAACGGTGCAACTGGTGGCAAAACGTCATGGGTAGAGTTCTTGAAAAAGACAATTTTCAACACTGTTTGGCAATTTGTTCTCCTTTCATTGGTCGATGGCGGTTTGGGATTCCTTTTGGCTTTAGCTATTGAGTATCTGCAGGGACGAAGCGACAAGAATGATAATGTCAAGAAGATCCTTTCTAAATCTAAGAATGATATAGTAAAAACTATTCGTCAGCAAACTTCAGAAATTCGCAACAGCCTGAATGAAAAGATTGCTGTAGGGATAAACGAGAAAAAAGTGGAGATATGTGAAGATATGAGATTGAAGTTGCGCGATGAGCAGAATAAAATGGAAACTATCAATGCAACTTTGTCCAATCACAACTTTAATCTCAATGCTGAAAAGGAGCGCTTTGACACAATACTCTCGGCTATCTACGGCGAAGCCAATAAGGCTTATGTCGTAGTTTATGGGAAAGAAATCACCTTACACCAATTTGAAAATCTCTAAACTAATGGGAAATATAGAAACATTTCATAAACGTTGGAACACTATAACAAATGAGACCTTATCATCAGTACGCCGTCAATTAAACAATGTCACGTTTGACATTTCTATAGTGAACAGAGACTTTCATAGTTCTTGTGGTGAATGGTTTGATGGAAATTTAGCTCCACATATATGGTTTCAACAATTGGCGAAAGAACGTCCAGAGTTGGCGCAAAAATTTAAAGCACATATCGCAAGTATAAAAATCAGTGAACAATCAGTCCCAAAACCTGCCCGATGGTATGGCTATGTGGCAACGGCCTTATCACTACCTATATGCTATTACCTTCTCTGTTGGGTGTCAGAAATGGGATTTGTCAGTAAATCAGTATTTACCATTGGAACTGCTATTTTGGTGTGGTATGCTTGCCAATCGTATATAAAAGAGAAGCAAGCCAACTACGAAGAAAAATTGGTTGATTTATATAGGAATCAGCTTGATAATCATTTGAAAGAAATCATTCGTATTCTTTCGTGACACTTTGGGGGGACAGTAGCGGAAGTTTATTTGTTACTGTCCTCCAACTTATACTCCTAAACATCATAGTATAGATATGGGATTTTTTGACAAATTAAAAAATGCTTTCAGCAAATTGTTTGGTAGAACTTCGTATGTAAGATTCGATGATACAGAAATATTAGTATCTGTTCGTAACTATCCACAAGCACTTCCTGACAATTACAAGAAGTGTATAACTGAAATTGCAGAACATGTTCATCAAGCTTATGCTGCTGCAAATAATAAAGAATTTACAATAGGTGTTATCGGAGATTTTACTGTAGGCAAGAGTTCATTTGTTAACGCTATTCTTGGAGATAGGATATTGCCCGTTTCTACAAATCCAAGTACTGCTGTTATAACGAAAATCAAATATGGAAGTAAGCCAAAAGTTGTTATTAAATACAATGACGGAAATGAACAGGAAATGAGGTATGAGGATTTTTGGGAATTTTCAGCTTTTAACCTCAATGACTTTCAAGAGAGAGCAGATATAGGCGAAATTCAGCGATTTAAGAATGTTGTCGATGCTGTAATGTTTGTAAAGTCTGAATTTCTAAAAGTTAATAATCTTTGCATTGTTGACACTTTGGGATTGTTTGCACATGAAAGTGATAATAATAAAACCATAGCTTCAATAAGAGATTCTATTGCTACAATTTATATATGTGGCGAGCGTGGACTTTCTGATAAAGATGTCAATTTTATATCCACCTATCTTAGTCCGGAAAAGGACGATTTCTTCTTATGCATAAATCGAATTGATCTTGTGAAGAAGAATGAAAGAAAGGAATTATCTGATTTAGTCAAACTAAAAATGGATAGTATCCTTAATAAAGCCGGACATATAAAGAAATTCCCGTTATCTGGAATATATCAGCTTTCTTCACTATACCAAGAGTTTGCCAATGGTTTTACAGACCATGAAGATTGGCGTGAAGGGGTGGACTATCAAGAGCGCAGTGGATTTACGCAGATGATGAATGATGTTTGCAAATATGTGGAAGCAAATGCAGATGTGTCGAGAAAAGGTGCTATTAACAAGCAACTACAGATAGCTCAGACACAATTAACAGAACTTATGGTCTTGAGAAAAAATGAACTTGACAATCAAATAGCATCTAATAACTCCAAAATCTCAGTATTAGAAGATGAAATAAGAAAAATCGCAGAGGATATTGCTTATGTGGAGACATTATTTGATACGTTATACAATACGCTACGTAGTTTTTCTAATAATGTGTTTGATGAATTTGTACTGAATGTCAATGATGGGTGGGTGGAAATATTAAATAATTCTTTAGTAAATAAAGTTTCATTTGGTTTCGTAGATTATTTGACATTGAAGAAAGATATAATGGTGAAAAAGTTAAATATTTTCAGTTCCTCCTCAGATACCCAATATATTAAGACTTCTCTTTCTCCGTTTATAGACTTAACTGTTCAGATTTTGGAAGATAAACTGCAACCTATTATTAATCAATTGGAACAACAAATTACAAACACCATAAATAAATTTGCTGTAGATAATTCACTAATAGATTTTTTTGATGAAAATAAAACATTTGACTATTATTACGTCTACCATATCGTTGAGCGAAGCAATGTTGTGGCGGCAATGTATAGAACAGTGGCTTTGGAGGCTGTCGAGTCAATGTTTGTATGGAATGATAACAGACGTATCAAAATGTTTGATGCTGCTAAAGAAGAAGCTCTGAAACGTGTTGAATCACCTTTAAAAGAAAATATTAATAGAGTCTTTGAATGTATTCGAGAATATTTGAATACTTGTACAACCAAAGCTATAAATGCCAATGAGACAAAATCCGCGATTCTCACTCAACAACTAAAGTTCATAGAGGAAGAGAATTTATTATTAATAAAACAAATGGAAGAAGAGGAAATTTATTTCAATAATACAATAGATTCATTGAAAGCTGATTTTTAGTTTCAATCACAAATCTACAAAGAAATTGTAAAATGAGAAAATATTGTGTCATAATTTAATATTATTAATTGATAAATGGCAAATTCACTTATAGATTTGACACCAAGAGGGATCTTGATGCATATGAAAAGAATCGAAAAAGCAATACAAAGGGAAGGTTTAGAATTATATAGACCTTCATTTATACATACAGTAAGTGTTGTTACAGATGAAATTCTTGTGAAAGAAACTAAGTCTATGCTTGAGTTTGTTGGACTAAAAGGATATACTCCCTATGTTAAGTTTAGCATCACAGAGGACGGTGTTGCTGGAAACATCTCGTCCGCAAATAATACATTTGAAAGAACCGTGCACATTAATGTGTCAAATAACTATGTGACGAAATGGAAATGTTGCATAGCTATTCTTGCTCATGAGATATGTCATAAATTGTTAGCAGTAAATGGGTTATATGATTATGATATAAATACCAACGAAACATTGGTCGACTTATCTACGATATATGTTGGATTTGGTAATCTAATTCTTGAAGGCTATGTTTCAGAATCTAAAAATCAAATCATTGGCTATCTTAACATTAATAATTATAAGGTTGCGCATCAAATTATTTGTGTTGTATATGGTAAAGAAAAAGTGAGCTCAACAGGTTTACAAGATGTTGATGTTTTAATAGATGAGGCACTTGCATTATGGGAAAATGCCGAGAGTGAATACAAACTTATGAAAGATTGTTTTTGTGAGAATGAAAGACAAATTTCAGAATTTCACCGTAATCTGATATTATTAGAGCAAATAATTAAGCAGTGCAAATTAGACATGATACATGAATTTGCAAAATATGACAATGTGTTTTTTAAGACACTTAATGAAAAGGAAGGTTACTATAATAATAAATTGACCGTCTTTTCTATCCTATATGAATTAATAGCAAAAGAATCCTATCCAATCCATAAGAAAAACCAGTTCATTTTTGAATTAAATAAAATAGTTAATAATGCTATTTATGATTTATTCATACAATATCAGTCTAAAAAAACATTGGAATTTAAATATGATTTTGAATGCCCTCATTGTGGCGTGACACTCAAGAATAATAATAAGGTTATTAACCGTAATACTATTTTACGATGTTCAAAATGCGGATGTCATTATTATTATTATGGAGAAATGTGGAATTGTTCAAGGAGGCAAAAAGAGTTGAACGAGGCTAAACTCAGAGAAAATAGGCGCTTTGAAGAAAAAGTTGAGGAAAAAGTAAATAAAAAAGCAGAACAATACAGGAAGGATAAAGAACAAATTAAGAAACAGACAGAACTAAAACTTGAAAATATTCGTCAGAAAGCAGAAACAGAAATTGAGAATATTAGGAAATATGAACATGATAAATATAAAAATATAGTTTTTAAACGTACTCCTTGGTATTTACGATGGATCGTTAAGAAATATTTTTGAGAATTTGAAGAATACAATTTCTACTTAATTCAAAAATGTTGTAGATGCGACTGATTATACCAAAGAAAACCATAAAAAGCGTTAATGCCAGTTTTGATAGTTGATGTGATAGTTTTTTTAGTAGCCGCACTCTATAATAAAAAAGATTTATATACAAACTTTTAATAGATTTTATTTATGGAAATGATGCAAAATTGGAAAGTGAAATTACAGACTCCCCTTACATCTAAGCTAAAGGAAGATGGCAACACGGGAGTACTGAGAGAGGTATATAGCCATACACAGTATGAGTTTACACTTGCGGAGGCTCTGGAATATATTCGTAATGACAAACTTAATTATGCAAGGTTTGATGACATGATGCTGCATAACGTTGTGCTGCGAGATGCCATGCGTAATTTTGGAGTCAAGAAAGTGATTAATCAAATCAAAGAGTTTGCTCCTGCAAGCGAGAAACTGGAAGAACTGTTTGAACGTTTCCAGAACAAATATTCAGACGACTGTATTGGAAATCTTGATATTCAGGTGTATTCAGTTATAGAAAATTTTCAGATATTTGGTGAGACCTTGCATGGCTTGGACGATATTTTGGCATATATGGAAATTTCCATAGGGATAAACCAAACATCTGCCAGTATTGAAAAACCTGAGAAAAGAGGAGAACTGCATGTCGGACAATTGTGGGAACGTTATCCTTGTTTTGATTTATCGGACTATGCAACAGAAAGGTGTTTCTACCAAAACTATATCATAAGAAAAGAGCCGATTAGAGAAACTGAGATTTTGCAATTAAAGAAATTCAGGATAAGTGAGCGAATACCTCTTGATATGCTGCCTATGGTCTATTATGTAGGCGACGGGGGATTTATGCTTGTTGCCACATGTCGGGAATAATAAGAATGTTTACAGAAAAAATGATGGAATGTAAAACGATAAGACTTGTTTCAGCTTTGTTTGTCTTCACTTTATTGTGGGGCTGTGGCGGAAACAAGGAAAAAGCAGAAATCAACATTTGGGAAGCCGACCCGAAAAATGCTGAATGTATTTATGAAGGTGACATAGAGCTTGACCCTGAAAGTTTCGAGGTGATAGAAGATGTAGATGATGACGGTAGCCGTTGTTTGGTGATAGAACATCATACATTTGCATCGAGTGGGCATTACAGACTATTGTCGCCTAATGGCAACCTGCGTATTTTTGCCTCTGGTGCACAAGAGATGGGCGGACTATTCGGATATCGCATAGACTACGATGACAAGGGTAGGATGTGCAACGTAATGTCCATCGGAGTACTTGATGACGAAGAATATAGAAAGTTAGGCGAAGAGCCATCGGTGAAAGTTATGAAAAGATGGTTGGAGCTGTCATTAAAAGAAACTCCCGTAGAACAGCGTGCGTCTTTTGTTCAACGTAATGACGGAGATGAAATCATCTCAATAGGAGGCGTTGAGATACCAAGTGGCTACAAGGCAAGGTTTTATATAAAAGAATGGGGACCATTCTGGGAAAGCGACTTGAATGGTGGATGCCTGGGCTTCTTTGTTATCGTTGAAAAAGTTAATACCACTGATGGCAGTTATGTGAATTATATGTATTGCAACGGCAGTCTTATAGCAGAATTGGCATATTGGAAAGGAGTGTTTATTAAGGCAAGAACATATAATGAAAAGGGAGTGATGGTAGGTTTGTATACAGACAGAACTATAAATGTAGCAAACCAAGCTTTCTATGACCAAGAGACTGACCCTATTTGGTATGTGGATAATTGAATGGAATGAAAAGTCATAGTTGGAAATAATGGAAGATCAAAACAAATAAAACGTAAATATAATTAAAACTACAAATTTATGACAAGTAACGATTTTAATGAAAGAAAAAAGCGTGTGTTTGTTGATATGGACGGTGTGTTGGTGGATTTTGAATCAGGACTTGCACAAGTTAGCGAGGAAGTCAAGAAAGAATATGAAGGACGATTGGATGAGATACCTGGATTGTTTGGACTGATGAAGCCGATGCCAGGAGCCATAGAGGCAGTGCATAAGTTGCAGAAACACTATGACTTGTTTATTCTCTCCACGGCTCCTTGGAAGAATCATTCATCGTGGTCGGACAAAGTAAAGTGGGTGACACAATATCTTGATGATGTGTTTCATAAACGTATGGTCATTACTCATCGCAAGGACTTATGTCAGGGTGATTACTTGATAGATGACCGTGGCAAGAACGGCACGAGCGAGTTCTCTGGCGAATGGATTGAGTTTGGTTCAGATAAATTTCCCGACTGGAACAGTGTACTAATTTATCTTGGAGTCGAAAAGAAATAGACGGCAGATGTAAATGACGAAATTCACTATCTATGAATTAAGGATACCAAATGAATGCCTGGCATAAAAAACATAACTAATTCCATAAAAACACATTTTTGTTTGGCTATATTATAAATAATGTGTAAATTTGCAGCCGATTTAACTAAATTGAGTAAGATTAAAAGATGAATAAGAATGTGTTGATTCCACTTGTTGTGGTGATTGTTTTGTTGATAGGCGGTGTTGGCTACCTCGCCTACAGTCTTATGCAACAGCAGGAGGCAAACGAGGAGATGCAGGAACTTGCGGCACTCGACAAGAAGGAAATGGAAAACGAATATGAGCAGTTTGCATTGCAATATAGCGAGATGAAGACGAAGATTAATAACGACTCCATCATTGCACAACTTACGCAGGAACAGATGCGCACGCAGGAACTGCTCGAAGAACTGAAACGTGTGAAGAGCACCGATGCACGCGAGATTGCACGACTGAAAAAGGAACTGGCAACGGTGCGTGCCGTGCTGCGTAGTTATGTGTTGCAGATAGACTCGCTCAACAGACTCAACGAGCATCTTACCGAGGAGAACACCCGTATGAGGGCACAGAATGAAGAGGCGCATAGGCAGATTGAGGGACTGAGCAGCGAGAAGGCTTCATTGTCTGAGAAAGTGGCTATTGCTGCACAGCTCGATGTTACGGGCATCTCTATGAACTTGCAGAAAAAGAACGGCAAGGTAGTGAAGAAGGTGAAGGATGCAAAGACTATCGTCGTAAACTTTACCATAGCCAAGAACGTTACTGCATCTAACGGAATGCGCACAGTATATGTAAGAATACAGACACCGAACGGTGACGTGCTAAAGGGCGGTACATTCGACTATGAGAATCGCTCACTGGCATACTCAATGAAAAAGACGCTCGAATATACAGGCGAGGCTGTAGGCGTTACCACATATTGGGAAGTAAACGAATTCCTTGCAGCTGGTAACTACACCGTGAGCATCTTTGCTGACGGAAATATGATTGGCTCTCGCAGGTTTGCGTTTGAAAAATAGAACAACAACTCAAAAAATTATGAACAGGCTTTTTGGCATAATCTTGCTGGCAGCCACAACAATGCCCGTCGGGGCGCAACAGGTGCTGTCGCTCGACAGTTGCCGTGCGCTGGCACTGCGCAACAACAAGCAGCTGGGCGTGGCAAAGGTTAAGCAGGATGTGGCTGGCAATCTGAAGAAGGCGGCACGCACAAAGTATCTGCCAAAGGTGAACGCCATGGGTGGATATATGTACACCAGCCGCGAGGTTTCCATTCTCAGCAGTGAACAAAAAGATAAACTCTCTTCGATGGGCAGCACCGTGGGTGCGGTTATCGGACAGCTTGGCTTTGAACTGCCTATGGTGGCAGACGCACTCAACGGAGTGGGGCAGGGCATTGTCGATGCCTTCCGCACTGACACACGCAATATGTTCGGCGGTGCAGTAATGGTGAGCCAGCCCCTTTTTGCAGGCGGTGCGATAACGGCACTTAACCGCATGGCGGAGATAAACCTGCAGATGGCAGGCAACGACATAAACACCATGCAGCAGGCTACGCTCTACGGAACTGACCAAGCCTATTGGACGGTGGTGTCGCTGAAGCAGAAGAAACGTCTTGCCGAAGGTTTCCTTTCGCTCGTTAAGAAACTTGACGACGATGTGCAGAAGATGATTCGCGAGGGCGTTGCCACACGCAGCGAAGGACTGGCTGTGAGCGTGAAGGTGAACGAGGCGGAAATGGCAGTGATGAAGGTAGACAACGGACTGACACTTGCTAAGATGCTGCTTTGCCAGATATGCGGACTGCCCTCGGAAGCCGAGATAACCCTTGCTGACGAAGATGTGGAGAACATTGCCGTAATGGATATTGCGGAAGTGGAAGTTGACAAGGAAGAAATGCTTCATAACCGCCCCGAACTGAAAACGTTGCAGAACATCGTGGACATTAACAATCAGAATGTGAACTTTGTGAAGTCGGGCAATCTGCCAAAGGTTATGCTTATGGGCGGCTATGCCGTAAGCAATCCAAATGTCTACGACGGTTTCCATCGTAGTTTCGCAGGTGTGTGGAATGTGGGTGTACTCGTGAGCGTGCCCGTATGGAACTGGGGCGACGTGGCATACAAGGCGCGTGCTGCAAAGGGGTTGACGACTATGGCAAGGCTCGAACTTGAAGAAGCCCAAGAGAAGATGGAACTGCAAGTGACACAAAGTTCGCACAAGGTTAAGGAAGCGCGCAAGAGGCTGCAGTTGGCAGAGGCAAACATAAAGCGTGCCGATGAGAACCTGCGCTGTGCAAACCTCGGTTTCTACGAGGGAGTAATGTCAAGCACCGTGGTGATGGAGGCGCAAACGGCCTGGCTTGAGGCACAGTCGCAAAAGATAGATGCCGAGATAGATGTAAGGCTGTCGCAGGTAGACTTGCGCAAGGCAATGGGAACACTTGAATAGAACGATAACACAAGAAAAACAACAAAATAGGATATGAGTGAGAAAACACAACATAACAACGTGATGCTTGCCGTGGTGACGTTTGTTGCCGTGGTATTAGTTGTGGGCGTAATAGGATATTTCACAATAAAGACCGAGCCTGAGACAATACAAGGACAGGTGGAGGTTTCCGAATACCGCGTGTCGAGTAAGGTGCCGGGACGCATTCTTGAAATCCGTGTGAAAGAGGGCGACTATGTGAAGGTAGGCGACACGCTTGCCATTCTCGATGCTCCCGAAGTAAGAGCAAAGATGGTTCAGGCAGAGAGTGCCGAGAGCGGTGCAAGTGCATTGGAAGAAATGGCTCGCAACGGCGCAAGGCAGGAGCAATTGCGTGCGGCATACGAACTGTTGCAACAGTCGAAAGCAGGACTGGAGATTGCCGAAAAGTCATATCAGCGTGTGCAGCGATTGTTCGACGAGGGAGTGATGACACAGCAGAAGCGCGACGAGGCTTTTGCGTCGTACAAGGCTATGGAGGCGCAGATGAAGGCAGCCCAGAGCCAGTATGACATGGTTAAGAATGGTGTGCGCCGCGAAGAGAAACTTGCCGCCGCTGCGCAGGTAAATCGTGCAAAGGGTGCTGTGCAGGAGGTTGATGCCTATATCCATGAGACAGTGCAGACGGCGCAGATGGAAGGCGAGGTGAGCGAGATATATCCAAAGTTGGGCGAACTTGTGGGCACTGGCAGTCCAATAATGTCGGTGGCTATATTGTCTGATGTATGGGGCACTTTCAATGTTCGCGAGGATATGCTGAATGGGCTGAAGGTTGGCGACACGTTCACTGCATACCTGCCTGCGTTCAGCAAGGACATAGAGATGAAGGTTTACTACATAAAGGACCAAGGCTCATACGCTGCGTGGAAGGCTACGAAGGCAAACGGGCAGTACGACCTTAAGACCTTTGAGGTTAAAGCCCGTCCGGTTAAGCCTACGGAGGGTCTGCGCCCCGGCATGTCATTGATACTGAAGAGATGAGGATTCTCGACATTGCGCGCCGTGAGTGTGGAATAATCAAACGCCACCCTGTCTTTTGGCTGGCTATGGTTGTGTTTCCTCTTTTGACGATGGTGTTCTTCACATCGCTTATGGAAGAAGGACAGCCCGAGGATATGCCAATAGGTGTGGTAGATTGTGACAACTCGACAACGTCGCGCAAGCTCGTTCGCAACCTCGATGCATTCCAGACCTCTCACGTCGTTGCACGATATGCAGACATCGGCGAGGCAAGGCACGCCATACAGCGCAACGAGATATATGCATTCCTTTATATACCGCATAATATGGAAGGCGACTTGCTCGCTATGCGCTGTCCTGAAATATCTTTCTATTATTCAATGCATTCGCTAACGGCAGGCTCGCTGCTGTTTCGCGACCTCAAGACCATTTCCACCCTCGGCGGTGCTGCAGTGGGAAAGGCAACGATGACGGCAAAAGGCTTTACCGATGAGCAGATAATGGCATTCCTGCAACCAATCACGATAGACCTGCACCCGATAGAAAATCCTTGGGTAAACTACAATTTCTATCTCTCGGCGGTGCTTGTGCCGGGAATGGTGATGCTGTTCGTCTTCTTGATAACCCCATACAGTCTTGGTATGGAACTGAAAAAAGGAACGGCACGCGAACTTCTTGCCCGTTCCGACAATAATATCTTTGTGGTATTGACAGGAAAGTTGCTGCCTCATACGCTCATATTCACAGCCGTCATGGCTGTCTACCTACTGTATGTGTTCGGCACTCTCCATTTCCCCCATTCGGGCGGTGCGTGGGGATTGCTTCTGCTTGCATTGCTCATTGTCGTGCCGTCGCAGGCGTTCGGGGTATTTTGTTTCGGTGTTGCCCCGTCCATGCGCATGAGCATGAGCATCTGCTCGCTTTGGGCTGTGCTGAGTTTCTCCATTGCCGGCAATGCCTTTCCCGTGATGGCTATGGATGCACCGTTGCAATCGTTGGCGTGGCTCTTTCCGTTGCGCCATTATTTCCAGATTTATCAGGCTTCCGTTTTCAATGGCTATGCCCTTTCGGGTGTAGAATTTAATATGCTTGCAATGCTGTTGTTCTGCATTGCTCCGCTGTTTGTGATGCGCCGTATCAAGAATGCCTTTAACACATTTGTATATATGCCATGAGTACTATCAGAAACATATTCGGCGGCATGGTGCAGGGAATCAGAAACCTGTGTGATGTGTGGGCAACGGAGATGCGATGCATTTTCAAGGACGAGGCTATGCTTCTCTTTTTCATTCTCCTGCCGTTGGGCTATCCGCTGCTCTATTCGTGGATATACAACAACGAGACGGTAAAGGAAGTGCCTGTGGTGGTTGTTGACGATTCGCGATCCGGACTGAGCCGCGAGTTCTGCCGCAAGTGCGATGCTACTGCCGAGGTGAGCGTGGTGGCATACGCTGCTGACATGGAAGAGGCAAAGAGAATGGTGGGTGAACAAAAGGCAAGGGGCATATATCACATACCTGCCGACTTTGCCACACGACTCAACCGCATGGAGCAGTCGCGCATAGCCGTATATACCGACATGAGCCTCATGCTCACATATAAGGCGATATTCCAGACTGCCACTGCCGTAAGTGGAGAGATGAACGGCAGGATACAGGTAAGCATGTCGGGCAACTTCACCCATCGTGAAGACGAGATAACCATGCGCCCCCTTGCTTTCCACGAGGTTGCGATATTCAACCCCTCGGAGGGCTATGGCAATTTCATTCTCCCTGCCGTGCTGGTGCTTATATTGCAGCAGGTGCTTTTGCTCGGCATTGGTATGCTTGCCGGCACGGCGCGTGAACATGGGCATTATGCCGAATACCGTGAGTTGCGTTCGCAGGGCTTTGGCACGCTTAGTGTCCTGCTCGGCAAGAGTCTGTGCTATTTCATGGTGTTTATGCTCGTTTGTACTTATCTCACGGTGATAGTGCCGAGGCTTTTCGGCTTCGTATCGTTGGCGCAGCCGTTGCCGTTACTCGCCATTATGCTGCCCTACATACTCGCCTGCATATTCTTCGCCTTTGTAGTATCGGTGCTTGTGTATCAGCGCGAAAACGTGTTGTTAATCGTGGTGTTCACATCTATACCATTGCTATTCCTGTCTGGTGTGTCTTGGCCGCAAAGCAATATGCCGTGGCTGTGGCAGTGTGTTGCGTGGCTGTTCCCGTCAACGTTCGGTGTCCGCTCCTTCGTGCGAATGAACACAATGGGGGCTACGCTTGCCGACTGCATCGTGGAGTTTAGGGCATTGTGGGTGCAGGTTGCGGTTTATTTCGCGGTGGCTTGCATCGTGGTGCGTAACAGAATGAAAGATATAAGTAAATGATGGAAAAAGATATGTTTGTGTTGCCTGCTGAATGGGCGGAACAGGATTGCGTGCAACTCACTTGGCCGCATGCCGCCACCGACTGGGCTTATATGCTTCCGGAGATTACGGATGTATATATCCGTATGGCGGCGGAAATAGCCAAGCGCGAAAAACTATTGATTGTAGCACCCGATGCCGATGCTCTCGACGATGTTGTGGAGCGGATATGCGAGGAAGCACCAGGCTGCGACATTATGGTGGTGGAATGCCCCACCGACGACACGTGGGCACGCGACCACGGTTTTATTACCCTTGTTTCTCCCGACGGCAGCAAACGCCGTCTTGACTTCTGCTTTAACGGTTGGGGAGATAAGTTTGAGGCAGATAACGACAACGCCATAAACCGCAACCTTTACGATATGGAGGTAATTGACGGCGAGTATGAAAGTCATCTCGACTTCGTGCTTGAAGGCGGTGCAATAGAGAGTGACGGACAAGGCACTATATTCACAACCTCGCAATGCCTTCTTGCCCCCAATCGCAATCAACCGCTCGGAAAGGAAGAAATCGAGAACGAACTGAAACGTCGCCTGCATGCCAAGCGTATTGTTTGGCTTGACCACGGCACTCTTATAGGCGACGACACCGACGGGCATATAGACACTCTCGTGAGGATTGCTCCCGACGACACCTTATTATATATAGGCTGCGACGATGCCGATGACGAGCAATATCAAGAACTCTGTGCAATGGAACAGGAACTCAAAGCCTTGCGCACCGCCGATGGAAAACCCTATCGTCTTTTGCGTCTGCCAACGCCTGCGCCCATCGTAATAGACGGTGAGCGTTTGCCGGCAACATACGCCAATTTCCTGATAATAAACAATGCGGTGCTCGTGCCAACATACGGACAGCCAGAAACCGACCGCAAGGCAGTGGAAATAATAGCCGAGGCTTTCCCCGACCGCGAAATGGTAGAGATAGACAGTATACAAATAATCAGGCAGCACGGGTCAATCCATTGCTGCACAATGCAATTTCCAAAATGAGAAAACTGAAGATAGGTTTCTTGCAACAGCACAATGTTGCCGACCGCAAGACAAACGTGATAAGATTAGCAGAGGGCGTAGCCGACCTCGCCAAGCGTGGTGCGCAACTCATAGTGTTGCAGGAACTGCACAACTCGCTTTATTTCTGCCAAGTGGAAGATGTGGATAATTTCAACCTTGCAGAGACTATTCCCGGTCCGAGCACGCAACTCTTCGGTGACCTTGCACGCACATACGGTGTCGTTATCGTCACCTCGCTTTTCGAGAAGCGCGCTGCAGGTCTTTACCACAACACCGCCGTGGTGATAGAGCACGACGGCTCTATTGCCGGAACTTACCGCAAGATGCACATTCCCGACGACCCTGCATATTACGAAAAATTCTATTTCACTCCCGGCGACTTGGGCTTCCACCCCATAAAGACCTCCGTAGGCGTGTTAGGCGTGCAGGTATGTTGGGACCAGTGGTATCCTGAAGGTGCCCGTCTCATGGCTCTTGCAGGTGCGGAGATGCTCATCTATCCCACCGCCATAGGCTATGCCGCCAACGATTCTGCTGATGAGCAAGAGCGTCAGCGTCGTGCATGGCAGACCGTTCAGCGCGGACACGCCGTAGCAAACGGACTGCCCGTCATTGCCGTCAATCGTGTAGGCTTTGAGCCAGACCCGTCAGGACAGACCGAGGGTATCGACTTCTGGGGAACATCTTTTGTTGCAGGTCCACAGGGCGAAATACTCTACGAGGCCTCTCCCGACGAAGAAGAGAGCATCATCGTAAGCATCGACCTCGACCACAGTGAGCAGGTGCGCCGCTGGTGGCCATTCCTCCGCGACCGCCGCATAGAGGAGTTCTCTGGTCTTTGCAAACGCTTCTTGGATTAAGTGTATAAAGGATATGAGTATACAAATAAGGCTTCCTCTATTTTTCGGGGAAGCCTTATTTGTTATTTTCTTCTTGTTACAAGTGTTAATTCTTGCTCATTGGCACTGATTCCTTGATAGCCTAACGTGGCACCAACTCTTATCTTTACCGTACCGTCTTTTAGTTTCTTGCCTGCAAGCACTGTGGCGGTATAGCGCACGCCACTATTTGGGGCAATACTCTCTATAAGCAAATTAGGCGAAATGTGCAGGTGTTTGTTGCCTGTTACGTCATACACAGTAGGCTGTACATCAAATAGTGTATGATTGGTATGGTTCATTATTTCGAAGGTAATCTTGCATTCCTCGCCAGCCTTCAATATGCCGTCGTTGTTTGCGTCAATGAAACGGGCGTGGCGTATAACGATATCGTTAGACACACTGTTATTAGAAACAGGCTGCACTCTCGCATACTGACGTTCGCGCTGTTCAGGTCGATTATAGTAGCCGTCCATTCTCTCCTGCTGTTTCTTGTCGGCAGCAGAGCCAATTGCAGCTCCCACGGCAGCACCACCGGCCATACCCACCACTGTGCCAATGTCGCTGCCTCGCCAACCGCCCGAGATTCCGCCAATGGCAGAACCGAGTACAGAACCGAACGAAGCTCCTGCGTATGCACCTTGTCCTGCATAAGTGCCGCAACTGGTCACGAGCAAAGTTGCACCCACAATCCATATACTAACCTTTTTCATATCACAATCATTTTATTGTTCACGGTGCAAAGATACTTGTTTTTCCTCAAAACAGCAAAGGGTATTCCCCGAAAATCATTTAGGAAATTCCCTATTTCTCGTTTTTATTGGTTGTTGGAAGGCAGTTCTTCCGCAGCTATCATAGGTTCTTCGTCTGGTATCCCATACCATCTCACGCTATGATCCTGAAGGAAAATCCTGTTGAGCGTATATGCCAGCGACTCCAATGTCTTTTCCCTTATTGCTGGCTTCAGTTCGCATTCCCATATCGTTATGCTGTGCCAACCCATCGCCGCAAGTTTTTGTTGCACAATGCGATCGCGCTCCTGATTCCTCCTTATCTTCTTCACCCAGAAGTTAGTATTTGATTTTGGAATCTTACAGCATTCCGAATTCTCTATCTCTGATTGTTGCATATCCACGAGATGTCCGTGCCAAAAGCATCCATTCACAAATACGCACGTCCTGTATTTCCTCAATACCACATCAGGCTTCCCTGGCAATCCCGGATGGTTAAGCCTATAACGAAATCCGTGACTCCACAGATATCGTCTCACTATCATCTCCGGTTTCGTGTCCTTGCCGTGGATTGCTGCCATATTAGCATGGCGTTGTTGTGAATTAAGGGTGTCGGTCATTCTAAAGCTGTGTTGGTATTATATCAAAATCCTGTCCTATAATTCAAAACGCTTTTAGCTGTCGTAAACATAGGTTCTCCAGGTACATATTCTTCAAACTCGCTTTTGTGTTTGCTTCGGAGATCAGGGAGTAATTTCGCAATATTAAGCTTTCCGATACTTACTTCCTCGTCAAAACGGAAGAAGAAATAATTGCCTTTCACATCAAGCGGATACCATGTATCACGCATTCTTTCCTCTGTCACCTTTCCCGCAGTATCTTTCACATGGAATACACGATATTCGCCCGTTTTTTCCGCATCATCGGTATAAAGAAC
The DNA here is from genome assembly GCA_022511075.1 of Prevotella sp. Lineage (GTDB taxonomy): Bacteria > Bacteroidota > Bacteroidia > Bacteroidales > Bacteroidaceae > Prevotella. The sequence goes on along the minus strand of JAFLSE010000001.1, from coordinate 51,560 downwards.
GACAAACTGGATATTCATTTTCCTATAAAAATGTTCCGTGTGCGACCCATCCCTCACTTCTTGGTCGCCCTGCAATCGCAAACGCACATTATAAACCAGCGTACCCTTGTCATTGTTGCCCAATATCCATTGCAACTGCTCTTTATTCTTGTAATAGCCTACCAAAACACCACGACCCAAGTCACGCTCTAAATAGTGAATAGTCAGCCATTGTGGAGTGGCTACAGGCTGAGCCAGGTCTTGCTCGATGTCTTCCCGAAGTATTTCCTGTGGGTCTTGCCCCATATTGCACTCTTTAATGATGAAATACTTGGATAACTCATCGTATTGTGCCTGTACTTGTGACTGCTTTTCCTCATCTTTTGTCTGAGCATAGGCAAAAAACATACTTCGCTCCTCGCCATAGGGCTGAAATACTCGCCCGTTAAGTTCATAGAAATGTTGTTTCAAGTATAGTTCACCATCTACTCCCAATCGGGCTTTCATGGCATATATCTTAAACTTTTGCCGAATCACATCGCGTATTTCCTCACGGAATATCTTGCGCACGTGCTGTTTCCAATACGCCTTTTCATTAGCCTTGTTGCGAGCATACAAGAAAAGCACATAGAGGAAATTCACATCATACTGCGACAGAAACAAAGTATCACGGTCAAATAATCTGTCGGGAAACTGACAAGACATCTTAGTACAATGCTCCCCATCCTTTGTTGTGTGTTTGCGAATATTATATTCCCCGTCATTATACGTATGGTCTTTGTAGACAAAAGCACTGATGAAAAAGTTTGGAATCACATCATACCCTTCGGTCAGTGAATTATCTTGCAAGCGTATATTATCAAAACGAACCTTGTCTGCTTCTCGATGCTCCTTTTCCTTATTATCAAACAGGGAATCGTCTTCTGCGAAGAGATTGACATTCCACTGGATGACATTCCTTGCGTATGTGTACTGCTTATAGATGGATTCTGAAGTCAGCGAATGCCCACTCTTGTAATATTTACTGTCGCCTATGTAATACACTTCCCTATTCATTTGTGCATCAGCCGATGTCAATGCCAAGTCGGTGTATATGTGGTCTACTCGCTTGCCATCATCTTGATCTGCAAGTCCTTTTGGTATATGCTTGTGTGGTGTGCCTATTAATTCATCTATCATAGCCTCAAACACCACGTTGAAACTCTTTGCCAATATATATTCTTGTGCCTGGGTGTTGATGGCGATGCGATACGAGTTTTCAAAAAAGGCATAGCATAAGTCCCATAGTTGCAGAGCCTTGTCTGAGAAATACTTATACTTTATCTGCATCAGCCTTGTCTTTCCCATACCATGTAGATACTGACGGAATTTCCTGCCCGTTATCAGGTCGTACTGAATATTGATGGGTGTGCGGAAACCATACTCTTGATTCAGATAGTTCAGAATACTGAAGAAAATGACAAACAACTCTTCTTCGTAGTTGATGATGCGCTTCTTATTGACGGGATTCAGATACACCACATCTTCATCTTCAATGAACGCCTGCGAATGGTTGATAGTACGTGTCCAATTAATTTTGTTATTGCCCCTATGTAAGTTCTTAATAGTGAAGAGTACGAAATCTCTATTCTCTTGATTGAAGCTGATAAGTGACAAGACAATGTCCAAATATGTATTTGCTCGATGTCTGCTACCCCTTCCTGCTTGTGGCAATCGTTTATAAAGAATGGCCTTACTCTGTGGATTAGCCTTATAGAATACGTTCAATGCCCGATATATCCAGACAGAAAATTCATAGATAAATTTCCTATACTCCTTGCTCAGCTTCTCCTGTCCTTTTGGTGTCAGCACCTGCTCTGGCGCAACCTCCTCACCTGTCGGCAATACCATACCAACCAATGTTTCCTTTTCCGTCAGCAGCACTTTCGGCAGAATGAACACACAATCATGCAGATGCGGGTTATAGAAATAGCCTACATACTGCACGCTCACCTTCTTGTCCACATCCTGCAAGACATAGATGTCTTTTAGGATGTTCTCCACAAGGCGGCTATCGTATTGGTGTTCTTCAAATAGGATATACATCAGTCGTTTTCTGCGTTTTCTTTCTTCCAGTCCATGACTCTTTTTACAAAGTCCTCCAACTGCTTTGTGTTTACCTTATCACCATCCTCATCATAGAAGTCAGGGAATGTCAGGTCGTGGTCCACTCCCTCTTTATCCTTATAGCGGAACAACGAAGCATCTTCAAAACCATAATCCTTGAACACATCATTCCATAGATAGAAGATTACTTTCGATACAAACGTTTCTTCATCTATAACTCCATCTTTGGCACAGCAGAAGAAATAACCAAGTTGTTTGTCAGCACTTGATGTCATGGAGGCAATAATCTCATTGATTTTCTTGACGAACTCCCACCAGGACAGTTGATTCCCCTCCTCGTCTATCTTGATGTCGACCTTCCAATCCAACTTATTACCACTTTCGTCTCTACCTTCTTTAATCTTGATATACTTCCACTCCCAACGACGTTTAAAAGCCGAGTCAATGGGGAAGAGCGACTGGTCGCTGGTATTCATCGTAGCCCAGATATAAAGATTATTAGGTAACATCAGTTTCTTACCCGATTTTACTTCTTCGGGAATATCTCGTGTTGTGTCAGCCAATGCCTTCTGAAGATAGATTTGCAGGTCAGCATCCGCCTCTACAGGATATTCTGACACACCATTCTTACGGTCAAGCAACTGGAATAAGTCACCAAATATTTGAGCACAGTTACCTCGGTTAATCTCTTCAATAACCAAATATACTTTTTCTTCAGTGCTCCAAGCCTTCACGTATGCATTAGTAAAGGCTTGCGGACAGAAAGTATAAATTATCTTGCTATCATCTTGCTTAGGCAATTGTTGGCAAAACTTTAGGTATTTATTTATCTCAACGCTATATGTTTCGGGAACTCCTGCCAGTTCCAGCAATTTACTTACATTGACACTCATATATTCACCGTCAATGTATTTGTAATAGTCTAAACAAAATTTCTGAATACCACCTATTTTCCCTAACTTGTTATCATTGTAATATCCTCCCAATTCTTTTGCAATGTCTTCCAACGACAGATTCATTCTTAACTGTTTCATTTGTTTGTCCATTGTAGGCTTGTATGCACCCACAAATGTAGAATAGTCACTGTCTGGGTGGAAAGTCGTGCGAATAACTCTTCCATCTTTTTCTGCATTAGCAGTTTCTTTCTTGATGGTATTTGATTTCCCCGTACCTGGAGCACCATAAAAAATCTGTTGGAAACTGGAAACACTCTTTTCGTTATTAATAGCATGAGATGCAGCTTCTTCTCCAGAAATAATCGCTTTTACTAATTCTGTTTTATCGGAAAGAAATGCGCATAAATCCGCAACATATGATTGGGATGCATTTACTAATTTTGCACTATTTAATATCGGTGACACATAAAAATCGCCTCGGTCTATTGTTTTTCCTCCATTCCACCAAGAATAATCGGTAATGAATTTTATAAGATAAGACTTTGAAGTTTCATTCAAAGGCAATCGTTGCAGTTTAATCTCTTCTTGCGCGGTTAAGGTTGAACCATTAAGAATCTTTAACCTTTCCTTTGAAACAACTTTTAAAGCCTCTTTCTTATATCTTTGCAATTCATTATAAAAATCAGTAAAATAAGATGCAATATAAAACCATTGGTTAGGAAGAAAAATATTCAATACTCCATTTTGCGTACCTTTGGTTTCAATAACAGCAGAATATTCATTATATGTTATAGTACTACTATAAATTTCCTTAACTTGCTCTTTAAACATTTGGGGCAAGATAAAATCGTTTCCACCATATTGGTTGAAACGATTAGCGGCTAAGCTACAAATCTGTTTTAAATCTCTTAATTCTTCCATATTACATCAATTGTTTCATAATTTCTTCCGCAAGTCTCTTTATAACAGGGATTGCTACGCTATTCCCAAACTGATGATAGGCTTCTTTTTTAGAAACAACTATTCTAAATTCAGGATTAGATGCATTATAATTCTGATTATTTGCACATTCTGGGTACGCCCATCCGTTGCCCAAAATTCGATATCCTTGAAGTCTTCCTGCTTCAACAGGAGTTAGTGTTCGAGGATTAAGTCCCAAATCTGATTGGTCTATAAGAATTTCACTACCATCTTTCCAATAACGGGCTGAAATTGTACTTGTGTAATTACAATTACCAGTAAACAATGAGAAGCCAAAACCTTTTCCGTTCATCCGATTTCGCTCTTTTCGAGCTTTATGCCCTTCCCACATTTTGTCACTAATTGTAAAAGAACAAGTTACATCTACAGGTTCAAATATATCTGAAACTTTAGTTGCAAGTGTTCCTTCTTTCAATTGCGCTTTATCATAGATAGTTGCACCATTTTTATTTATTCCATAAGGGAATCTAAACGAATCTATTTTTACTATATCTTTATACCACGCCATAATAAATAGGCGTTCACGATTTTGAGGCACTCCAAAATACTTAGCATTCAATACTTCTATAGAATATTTATATCCAAGTTCTTCAAGTGTAGCTAAAATAACTTGAAGTGTTTTTCCTTTGTCATGATTCTTCAGTCCTCTAACATTCTCCAGAAATAACACTCGTGGAGGATGACCTGCCTTTATCTTTTCTCTAACGAGGTTGGCAATGTTAAAAAATAACGTTCCTCTTGTATCCTCAAATCCTCTTTTCAATCCAGCAACTGAAAACGGTTGGCACGGGAATCCTCCACAACAAATATCGAAATTAGGAACTTTTGATGGTATTATATCATTTATATCTTCATTGAAGTACAAATACTCTCCTTTTTTATTTTTTTTGAAAAGTTTCGGCTCTATATTTATATAGTTTGCCTCATATGATAATCTTGCATTCTTATCCCATTCGCTGGCAAATACACACTTAGCCCCAACGCTATGCATTGCAGTATGAAATCCACCTATACCAGCAAATAAATCTATGAATGTATATTTCTTTTTAGCCATTTCCGTTTTATCGTTATTTTAAATGTTTAGATAAAAACTCTTTCAGTGGCTCTAAATACTTATCGTCAAAATTCCAGTGCAGAGTATTATAATACTTTCTTTTTCTTTCTTTTATACTCTCTTTCTCGGACGGTTTTAACAACGCCTCCAAATATCCGTATATTTTGGTTTTCTTAGCAGGAGTGGTTAAAGGTGGTGGAGTACGTCCTGGTATGTCAAGCTTTACGAGTTCTTTCTCATAGTTTTCCCAACATTCCATTATAGGGCGATTATTTGGATTGATGATGTTTTCCAATAATTCCTCCAGTGCACCAGAATCTTTATCATTTGGCATCAAGAATAATTCAAAATCCAGATTTTCATCTTTCTTCCATTTCAAGAGTTCTGTCCTTCTTTTATCTATATCCTTATCAGCATCAAATATAACAAGATTAATGCCGCCATTGGCTGACATTTCTCTCATTCGATTCATCGCAGTCTGACGATTGTCTTTTCCATCAGTCTTCACAAAACAACTATCAGGGACTTCATTTCCGAAAATGTGACGGAAATATTGTGATATAAATACTTCGTCAGCAATTCCTTCAACAACTATCAAGAACGTTTTCATATCACCATACCTCTTATTTCCACATCATTCTCACAAGCTCCTTGCAGCCCCTCAAAAGTATATTTGTAGGCTTGGTGTCCTTTTTTCAGAGTGTTTGCTATCGTGTAAAGGCGGAATGCCTGTTGATAGTTGGGATTCTCTGACAACATTTCGTTAAGTTTATATATGGTTTCCTTGCTGTGGGTCGTGACGAACACTTGCTTGTTCGTATCAATTGCCAAAGCAAAGATAGCTTCCCATAGCTTTTTGTAGGCAGAATAATGCAGACCGTTGTCTATCTCGTCTATTAGGATGATATTGTTTTTAGGATTTGCAGAGGCTGCAACAATATTTAGATAGCGACGCAATCCATCACCCATCATATTGACGGTCAGTAATTGGTCAATGCCTTCCAACCCTACATAAGCTAAGTTGCCCAATATCTCAATTGTAGTAATACGACTGTCAAACTTATTTAATAACCCTGCAACCAAATCTTTCTTTTTCCGTTTTGCCAATTCCACCAAATCATTGGCAGGATTGCCAGCTGACAAATCTGCGGGAAGAAAAGCCACGCTATTCTTTTCCAGATAATCTTCTGCTAATTTCTTGTTTGTGACAAATCCCTGTTGATTAATTGTCACACTGCACTCATAGTTGTTTTTCACTTGGGCAGCCTCTACCTCAAATTCCATCTTCAGAGTATTCAAAAAAATCTTTGTCTCTGATGTGGGTATCTGACCGTTTTGCTGATTGTCGGCTTGTGATTTCTCGTCAAAGACATACGTCATACTGAGTTTCAGATCACGCTTTGTACCATCAAACAACTCTGCCGATATTTCTGGTTTCACTTTCGTGTCAAAGTTTGGAAACATATAAGTCAAATCTACAAAATTGCTATAGTTTCGTGCCCTGATTGTATTGATAGTCTGAGGCAAATCTGGATTAGACATTCCCACAGCCAGCATTAAGCACTCCAATATGGTGCTCTTGCCAGAACTATTCTGTCCAAGAAATACATTGACACGGGAGAAATCGTCTATCTCCAGATGCTTGATGCCTCTGAAATTATTAATTTCTATATTCTTAAAACCATCCATAATCCTATTAAATTAGAAAGCATTTGTTTGTTATATGCTTTAGCATACCCATAATATAATAAATTTGGTGATACGTGTGCAAAGATACGAAAAAAAATGCAAATATGTTTGATTTACGTATAAAATTATGCGAATTAGCTTATATTTATGCAATAAATGAAGAAAATTTATAAATATACCTATTGCAAACAATCTTTTTATGTAACAATGTAACAAATTTGATTTTATTTAGTGGTTTGACGCATATAGGTTCGTCTGCCAACGAAGTAGGTTTCGATTGGCATCGAAGCAAGATGCGATGCCAATTGAAGCTAAGTATACCAATCCCAGACTGTCCTTTCACATATTAATCAGAAAATTTAATATTTTTTATGCTGCTATACAATGTGTCTTATACAAAAAAATAGTAACTTTGCACCCACAATAAATTTTCAGGATAATATGCAAAAGATTTTATTTATAATATTCTTGTCAGTCACAGTTTTACATCATACTAACGCACAAACGAAACAGCTGAAAAAGGATTTGTCGCAGGCTCGCACGCTGATAAAAAACGGCAAGGAACTTGACAAAGCTATACAACTGATGACTGACCAGCTGGCAAACAGCGAAGAGGCAAGGAAAACAGACAAGGTGTATCTTACGTGGTATGAGGCTGTGGAGAAACAATATGCATTGGGCAATGAGCAACTGTATCTTGGACAAAAATATGATACAGTAAAATTTTTTTCATACGCAAAAGAGATGTTTCGCATTTTTGAGGCGCTTGATTCTGTTTCTGCACAAAAAGTAGAAAAAGAAGGCGACAAGGTGGAATATCGCAGCAAGCACGCACAAAAGCTGAACGCATATCGTCCAAATCTATTTTATGGAGGCTCATATTTTATGAGGAATAATGACTATAAGGCGGCGTTTGAGTTTTTCGACACTTATCTTGACTGTGTTAATCAGCCTTTGTTCAAGGAAGAATATAACTATCTGAACAGTGATACGCTTATGCCGAAAGCAGCATATCTGGCAACATATTGCGGATACAAGTTGGGTGATATGAATAAGGTACTAAAATATGCTGACATAGCACAGCGCGACAATGCCCATAGACTAACGCTTGCTCAGTATAAAGCAGAGGCGTATAGGGAATTGGGCGATACTACAAATTATATTGCCACGCTGCGTCGTGGTTTCAGACAATTTACGAGACATCCGTATTTCTTCATTTACCTGCAAGACTGGTACACAAAACACAATCAGCTTGACGAGGCATTGGAACTTTGTAACGAAGCCCTAAGGAATGACGAAAATTGGCAGCTTGTGCTGCTGGCAAAGGGCAATACATTGCTCAATATGGAGCAAAACAATGAATGTATAGCCGTTTGCGACAAGTTTATATCGCTAAACGACACAATACCTGACGTATATTACTATGCAGGTACGGCATGCCTGAACGAGGCTCTAAAATTGGAGAAAGAGCCCAATGCACAGCGTAAGAACAATACAGCACTAAAAGAGATATATAAAAAAGCACTGCTGTATATGGAGAAATATCGTCTGCTTAGTCCTGATGATAAGATGCAATGGGCGCCGGCACTATACCGTATATATCTGAATCTCAATATGGGAAAGCAATTTGAGGAGATGGACAAGATCGTGAACCAACTGTGAATGAGAAAAGATACAATGACTACGGCTCGTGGCTGAAGACGCTGTTTCCGTTCAAGGTGCAGAAAATATCGGTAAATGCCGGTATGACTTGTCCTAATCGTGATGGGCGTATTGGTACTGGTGGTTGTATATATTGCAACAATCTCACTTTCACCCCATCATATTGTCAATGCAACACAAGCATAACGCAGCAGCTTGAAGAGGGGAAACGCTTTTTTGTGCACAAATATCCAGAAATGAAATATCTTGCCTATTTTCAGGCATATACCAATACCGACGCACCGCTAAACGTACTTCGCAGGATGTATGAGGAAGCACTCGCGGTTCCCGATGTTGTTGGTATAATAATAGGCACTCGTCCTGACTGTGTTTCTGAAGATTTTCTTGATTATTTAGCAGAACTTTCGCGCACTACATTTGTTGTTATAGAATATGGCATAGAGAGTGCTAACAACGATACTTTGCAACGTATCAATCGTGGACATACTTTCGAATGTGTTGAAAAGGTTGTCAGAGCCACGGCTGATAGGAGAATTATTTGCGGAGGTCACATAATACTCGGACTACCATACGAGGATGCAGCCGAAAGTCTTCGACAAGCCCCGATAATATCACGGCTACCTCTCACAACGTTGAAAATTCATCAGTTGCAGGTGATAAGAAACACACGACTTGCGGAAATATATCAACAATCGCCTTTCCATCTTTATAGTATTGAGGAATATATTAATCTTGTAACAAATTACATAAGATTGCTTCGTTCATCTATTGTTTTGGAAAGGTTTGTCAGTCAGTCGCCGGCAAACCTACTCATCGCACCGCAATGGGGATTAAAGAATTATGAGTTTACAAATCTTTTGAACAACCATCTCCAAAAGATTGATGCAAGGCAAGGAGATAAAATATTTATGAATGCGTATTTGAGCGGTAAGCGGGACTCGAACCCGTGACCCTCGGCTTGGGAAGCCGATGCTCTACCAACTGAGCTACTACCGCATGACAAAGAGAGCCGACAGCGGGACTCGAACCCGCGACCTATTCATTACGAATGAATTGCTCTACCAACTGAGCCATGTCGGCAACACTTTGCTAAAATCCAACTGCAAAGGTAGTAATAAAAAACGTAACCACCAAATTTTTATGAAAAAAAAGCCGAAAATGAATGTTATTTGAAATTTATTTCGTAATTTTGCCACGATAATTTAATAAAGAATATTAATCAATAATTTAAAGGTTAAAATGAAGAAAATAATTTGTGCGTTTTTTGCATTTTTTGCCTTTATGGCAATGCCTGCGCAGGCACAAGTGAGCCTTGGTATCAAGGGCGGACTCAATATTTCTGATATGAGTTTTGACAAAGATGTTTTAAAAGCAGAAAACAAAGCAGGATTTTTCGTTGGTCCTACACTGAAGTTTAAGGTTCCTCTTATGGGATTGGGCTTTGACATCGCCGCGCTTTATGACCAGCGTGAGGCGGAAATAAAAGAAAGCGGAATAAAAATAACTCAGAAGAATATCAACGTACCTGTAAATCTACGCTACAACATTGGTCTAGGCGACTTGGCTGGAATATATTTTGCAGCAGGTCCGCAAATTGGATTTAATATAGGCAATAAGACATTCTCATCAGCTATAGGAAATATGGCATTAAAGAAATCTAACATGAGTGTAAACTTAGGCGCAGGTGTACGTTTGTTCGACTATCTTGAGATTGGAGCAGTATATAACATTGCATGCGGAAAGACCGGTGACTTAAATTTTACCAACATAGGTAAGTCTGATGTAAAGAGTAATTCATGGCAGATTTCTGCTGCATGCTATTTCTAAAATACATTACGCATCCGTGTGATGGAGAAACTTGTTGAGTTGTATCGAGAATGGTGTGGCAAGGAGCCTGTGGTAGAGCGACTTCAAGGCTCAGGCAGCAACCGCCAATATTTTCGTCTCACAAACAATGAATGGCAAAGTGTGATTGGCGTGGTAGGTACGAACAAGGACGAGAATGAGGCGTTTTTGCATCTTACCAAACACTTTGCCAGTTGCCAGTTGCCCGTGCCGACGATTCTCGCTGTTAGCAGTGACCATATACGCTATCTGCAAACCGATTTAGGCAACACCTCTCTATATGACGCTATTGCATCTGGACGAAAAGGTGGAGGACAATATACCACCGAGGAACATCAGTTGCTTGCAGAAACGATACGCCAACTGCCAAATATGCAGATGCATGGCGCAAAGGGATTAGATTTCTCGTACTGCTATCCACAGGAAGAATTTAATGAGGAAAGTGTATTTTTTGACCTCAACTATTTCAAGTATTGCTTCTTGAAAGCCACTGGACTGGAGTTCAACGAGGTGGAATTAGAAGCCGACTTCCGTAAGTTTGCCAAAGACCTAACGGAAGAGAAGTGTGACTCTTTTATGTATCGTGACTTTCAGGCACGCAACGTGATGCTCGACGATGAGGGTAAGCCTCATTTTATAGACTATCAGGGTGGCAGGCGAGGACCTTTTTACTATGATGTCGCCTCATTCCTTTGGCAGGCATCGGCAAAATATCCACACAAGCTACGACGTGAACTTGTGAAGGAATATTATGAAGCACTCGGTGACTATATCGAACAACCTACGAAGCGTCACTTTGTAAACCGTCTGTGTTTGTTCGTACTTTTCCGCACACTGCAAGTGCTTGGTGCATATGGTTTTAGAGGATATTTCGAGAAAAAGAAATATTTTATTGACAGCATTCCGGCAGCAATACAGAATTTGCACGAACTGCTGAAGCTTGACTGTTTTCATTATCCGTATATGATGGAAGTATTGCGCCAGCTTACGGAACTGGCATGCTTTTCACAAGTGGAACAAGTTGCTATGCTTTCAAAATATGACGGCAAAGGACCGTTGGTGGTAAGGATTTTCAGTTTCTCGTACAAGAAAGGTATACCAGAAGATGGGTCTGGAAATGGGGGCGGATATGTATTTGACTGCCGTTCAACGCATAACCCTGGACGATATGAGCCATACAAGAATTTGACGGGACTTGACGAACCGGTGATACGTTTCCTCGAAGACGACGGCGAAATACTTGCATTCTTGGAAAGTATCTATAAGCTTGCCGATGCCCATGTGGCACGCTATATCGAACGGGGGTTCACGTCGCTGATGTTTTCGTTTGGATGCACAGGCGGACAGCATCGCAGTGTATACAGCGCGCAACATCTTGCTGAGCATATCCACGAGAAATTTGGTATAGAGGTAAGGATTTGTCACAGGGAACAAGGTATAGAAAAAGTTCTTTTATAGCTACTCTAAAAGCAAGCGCTTCATCGTTTCCATTTTGTCTTCGGTCTCTGCCCACTCGTTTTCGGCAAGGCTTTCTTTCATCAGTCCACCGCCGGCATATAGGGTGCAGATATTGTTGTCCTGTATGTGCATGCAGCGGAGGGTAACATATAGACGGGTATTGTCTATGATGTTTATAGGCCCCATGAAACCACTGTAATATTTGCGGTTGATTGATTCGTTGGCAATGATGAACTTATAGGTATCGTCCTTTGGCAAGCCGCATACGGCAGGGGTGGGGTGGAGGGCGGCAACAAGATTTCCAAAGTCGGATGGAGATTTGAGTTTGAAGGTGAAGTCGCTGCGAAGGTGCACAAGACCGCCTGCCCTCACTGCGTAAGGACCTTCTTCGCTGAAATGGTCTGCGTATGTGCCTAAGCACCTTGAAATGTATTGGGCTACAATACGTTGCTCCTCGATGTTTTTCTGCGACCATTCTATGTCGCCCACTCTCATAGTGCCGGCAAGTGCCATTGTCCGCCATCGTTCGCTGGCTTTTTCGAGCAGCACTTCCGGCGTGGCGGCGAGCCATGTGCCTGTGTATGGAGTTGAGACGAGTGCAATGAACATTCGCGGATAGAGGTTGCAGGCACGGGTGAAAAGTTGCATGGGTGTGCTACTGCAATAGGCAGACGAGGTGCGTGCAAGTACTATTTTCGTAAACTCACCGCTTGCCAGTCTGTCGTGAAAAATTGCGAAGTCGCGAAGATATTGTGTCTTGTCGCTGTTTGTCGTTATTGTTGAGGGCGCATCTTCGTTTTCCATGGATGTGCTATCCACCTTATTTATATATATGTCGGAAGGATTGATAAGCACAATAGGAGTGTCGGGCGAAACGGCAAATGGTGCTACTACAAATCCGCTGCATTCGCCCAATGAAGTGAGGTCGGGCAGGGTGGTTGCCTTGCCCTTTATTTGTATATAATGGTCCTGGTGCGGAAAACGGTATAGTGCAAAACTTCTCATTGTATAGCTGTGATGTATCAGAGTTTCTTTTCGGGGTCTATAACGTAGTTTGTCACCTGTATTGTAGATACCAATTCTCCTGCGGAGTTGGTTACTTCAACGTGCCAAACATGAATCTTGTTGCCCTTGTTCACAAGTTTGCCGTGTGCAGTGACGGTGTCGCCTTCTGCCACTGCCTTTACGTGGTTGCCGCACACGTTTATGCCTACGCACACACTACCGTCGCAAATGGCATTGCTGCCTATGCCTGCCACGTTTTCGGCAAGAGCCAGCGATGCGCCTCCGCTCAAGAAACCGAAAGGTTGGCGAGTGCGCTCGTCAACCTTCATTCGTCCTATGCAAGTGTCGTCCTCAGGCGTAGAGAAAAATTCCATTCCCAAAGCCGTGGACATATTCGGTTCGTTTTCTATTTTTTCCTTAATCTTGTCTATGTTCATTTGTCATACAAAAAGCGAATATGTCTTTACCTGCCATGCCAGTGCGCTTGCGCCTATAATCTCGCGCTCGCCGTCTGTCATGGTGGATATCACAAGGCTTGCCCTGCCCTTGATGTTTCGGTATACATACTTGTCGTATGATTCCCTTGCGCTGTCGAAAAGCCAATGACCTGCCTTTGTAAGAATGCCGCCCACCACTACCTGCTCTGGGTCGAACATGGTTGCGAAGGTTGCAAGCCCTTTTCCAAGTATTTCTCCCGTGCGGCGCATTGTCTCTATTGCAAGTTCGTCGCCCTGTTCGCAGAATTCTATTATTTGGTCGGCGGTGAGGTCGTCAATACCTCGCATCAGCGACGGCTTGTCGCTTTCCTGCATCAGTTCTTTCGCAGTCTTTAAAACACCTTTTATGGAAACATACGTTTCGAGACATCCGTTAAGTCCGCACTCACATTTCCTTCCGCCTTGCTGCACGCAGGTGTGTCCAATCTCACCGGCAAAGCCGTTGGCACCATAATGTTCCTTGCCACGCACGAACATATAGCCTCCGAGTCCGTAGCCTATGTTGATGTATATGAAATCTTTAGTACCGTGGGCACCGCCGTAATGTGCTTCTGCCAACGATGCCGCATGGCAGTTGTTTCCTACAGCCACAGCCATGCCGAGCCTGTCGCGCAGCAGGTTTGCAATGGGCACCACGCCCTGCCAAGGAAGGTTGTTTGGGTTTTCTATACATTCCGTCTTGAAGTTGGCGTTTGAGCAACTTATTCCCAAAGCGTGTATCTCTTCAAAACAGTTGTATTCGGTTAGCAATTCTGTCACAACATCGCAAAACTTGTCAATATACCCGTCAATTTCAGGATAGTCGGAAGTCTTGTATGACGATATCGCAACAATATTTGCTCTTGAATCGACAATGGCTATCTTTGTCATCGCCTTGTTTATATGTGCACCCAGCACCTTTGTCTTTGAAGTTGCTAATTCCATTTATAGTTTTAAGTTAAAGTCTTTGCAAAAGTAATAAAAAAAATAATTACGTCCAAATCTTTTCTTGTTTTTTTATGTTAATTGTGCATGATTAGTAAATTAAAGATGAAAAAGAGTTGGCAAAACAATTTTTTTTTGTAAATTTGCACCCATATTTAAAGAATATATTCTGATTTATGAACGTTTTAGAACTCAGTGAACAAGAAATAGGGCGCAGGCAAAGTCTTGAGGAATTGCGCCAGATGGGTATCGATCCATACCCGGCAGCAGAGTATCCCACGGACGCTTTCTCAACCGACATTATTGCTAACTTCAGCGATGATGCACCACAGCGCGATGTGTGCATTGCAGGACGACTGATGAGCCGTCGTGTTATGGGCAAGGCAAGTTTTGCCGAGATACAAGACTCGAAGGGTAGGGTGCAGGTATATATATCGCGCGATGAGATTTGCCCCGGCGAGGACAAGGACCTTTATAACAAGGTGTTCAAGAAACTCATGGACATCGGCGACTTCGTTGGCGTGAAAGGCTTTGTATTCCGTACGCAGACAGGCGAGATTTCGGTACATGCCAAGGAGATAACGATGCTGTCGAAGAGTCTGAAGCCGCTGCCGATAGTGAAATACAAGGACGGCGTGGCATACGACAAGTTTGAAGACCCCGAACTGCGTTATCGCCAACGTTATGTTGACCTTGTGGTGAACGATGGCGTTAAAGACACTTTCCTGAGTCGTGCCACGGTGATACGCACCATACGCAAGGTGCTCGACGAGGCTGGCTATACCGAGGTGGAGACACCTACGCTGCAAGCCATTGCCGGCGGAGCGAGTGCACGCCCATTTATTACGCACTTCAATGCCCTCAACGTGGATATGTATATGCGCATTGCCACGGAGCTGTACTTGAAACGACTGATTGTCGGCGGCTTCGAGGGCGTATATGAAATAGGCAAGAACTTCCGCAACGAGGGTATGGACCGCAACCACAATCCGGAGTTTACCTGCATGGAACTTTATGTGCAGTACAAGGATTACAACTGGATGATGTCGTTCACCGAGAAACTCTTAGAGACCGTCTGCATTGCAGTGAACGGCAAACCGGAGCGTGAGGTGGACGGAAACATCATCAGTTTCAAAGCACCTTACCGTCGTTTGCCTATTCTCGATGCTATAAAGGAAAAGACAGGCTACGACCTCAACGGAATGGACGAGGCTCAAATACGCGAGGTTTGCGGTAAACTTAACCTTGAGGTTGATGAGACCATGGGCAAGGGTAAGTTGATAGACGAAATCTTTGGCGAATTCTGCGAAGGCACTTACATACAACCTACATTCATAACCGACTATCCAGTGGAGATGTCGCCGCTCACGAAGATGCACCGCTCAAAGCCCGGACTTACGGAACGTTTTGAACTTATGGTGAACGGCAAGGAACTTGCCAACGCATATTCGGAACTTAACGACCCAATAGACCAAGAGGAACGTTTCATCGAGCAGATGCGACTTGCTGACAAGGGTGATGACGAGGCTATGATTATAGACCAAGATTTCCTTCGCGCACTGCAATATGGTATGCCGCCTACATCGGGTATCGGTATCGGCATCGACCGCCTTGTGATGCTCATGACAGGCAAGACTTTCATTCAGGAAGTGTTGTTTTTCCCACAGATGCGCCCGGAGAAGAAAGCACCGAAGAGCAGCGTTGCCGAGTGGGGAGCATTGGGAGTGCCGGAGCAATGGGTGCCTGTGCTCAACAAGTGTGGCTATTACCTGACACAGGATATAAAGGAAGTGAAGGCGCAGAAGTTGCAGCAAGACGTTTGCGGAGTGAACAAGAAATACAAACTCGGCTACGACAATCCTGCTGTTGATGTGTTCCAGCAGTGGATTGACAAGGCTAATGAATAAACGCCCATAAGACATTCATGGCGCAAGGTATATGAATTACGACTGCGGAAAGATAGCCATAATAGGCGGTGGAAGTTGGGCTACGGCGATAGCGAAGATTGTTGTGGAGCATACCGGACATATAGGATGGTATATGCGTCGCGACGACCGCATTGAGGAGTTTCGCCGATTGGGACACAACCCTGCCTATCTTATGAGCGTGCGGTTCAATATGGACAATGTGTATTTTTCGAGCGACCTCAATGAGATTGTTAAGAAATACGACACGTTGGTGTTCGTCACCCCGTCGCCATACCTTAAAAACCATCTGAAGAAACTGAAGGTAAGCCTTAAGGATAAGTTTATTGTTACTGCGATAAAGGGCATCGTTCCGGAAGACAACCTTGTTTGCTCGGAGTATTTCCATCAGGTGTACGATGTGCCCTACGATAACATAGCCTGCATCGGAGGTCCTTCGCATGCCGAGGAGGTTGCGCTTGAACGTTTGAGCTACCTTACCATAGGTTGCTCCGACAACGACAAGGCGGAGGCATTCTGTGAAATATTGTCGAGCGAGTATATCAAGACAAAGACCTCAAGTGATGTGGTGGGCATTGAGTATTCGTCGGTGCTGAAAAACGTGTATGCCATTGCCGCAGGTATATGCAGCGGACTGAAGTTCGGCGACAATTTCCAGGCAGTGCTTTTGGCAAATGCGGTGCAGGAGATGTCGAGATTTCTGAAGGTGGCAAATCCTTCGGTAGACACAAACGTCACGGACTCCGTATATCTCGGCGACCTGCTTGTTACGGGCTATTCCAACTTCTCACGCAACCGCACCTTTGGCACGATGATTGGCAAGGGATATTCGGTGAAGAGTGCACAGATAGAAATGGAGATGATAGCCGAGGGATATTTCGGCACTAAGTGTATGAAGGAGATAAACCGCCACCTGCACGTAAACATGCCCATTCTCGACGCGATATATAATATATTGTACGAACGCATAAGTCCGCAGATTGAAGTAAAGCTGCTTACAGACTCGTTTAGATGAGACTACCAATAACAATACTAATAATTATAAAATCGAAAAACAAATGAAAAGTATTAGCTTAGACATTACGAAGGCTGCACAATTTCTGAACGAAGGTGCAGTGAAGGCTCTTGAGCCAAAGGTGAAGGCTGCCCGCCAGTCGCTTGAAGACGGCACATGCCCCGGTAACGATTTCCTCGGTTGGCTGCACTTGCCATCGTCGATAACTCCAGAGTTCATCAAGGAGATACAGGCTTGTGCCGATGTGCTCCGCGAGAACTGCGAGGTTGTAGTCGTGGCTGGTATCGGCGGCAGTTATCTCGGTGCCCGTGCCGTGATTGAGGCTTTGAGCAATTCTTTTGCTTGGCTTGTTGCTGACAAGAAGAATCCTGTAATCCTCTATGCCGGTAACAACATCGGCGAGGACTACCTCTATGAACTCACCACATATCTGAAAGACAAGAAGTTTGGTGTAATCAACATATCAAAGAGTGGTACGACAACCGAAACAGCCCTCACATTCCGTTTGCTCAAGAAGCAGTGCGAGGCACAGCGCGGCAAGGAAGAGGCAAAGAAGGTGATTGTTGCCGTTACTGATGCAAAGCGCGGTGCTGCACGCACATGTGCTGACAAGGAAGGCTACACATCGTTCATCATTCCTGACAACGTGGGTGGTCGTTTCTCTGTTCTCACTCCTGTAGGATTGCTGCCTATTGCTTGTGCAGGTTTCGACATCGCACAACTCGTTGGCGGTGCACAGGACATGGAGAAGCAATGCGGCATCGATGTGCCGTTTGAGGAGAATCCTGCTGCGGTATATGCTGCCGTTCGCAACTGCCTCTATGCAGAACTTGGCAAGAAGATTGAGATTCTTGTAAACTATCAGCCTAAACTGCACTATATGTCAGAGTGGTGGAAGCAACTCTACGGCGAGTCTGAAGGTAAGGACAACAAGGGTATATTCCCTGCATCGGTTGACTTCACCACCGACCTGCACTCTATGGGTCAGTGGATTCAGGAAGGCGAGCGCACCATATTCGAGACTGTTATCAGTGTTGAGAACGCAGATAACACAATGCTTTTCCCAGAGGACGAAGAGAATCTTGACGGTCTGAACTTCCTCGCAGGCAAGCGTGTTGATGAGGTTAATAAGATGGCAGAACTTGGTACTCGCC
The DNA here is from genome assembly GCA_022511075.1 of Prevotella sp. Lineage (GTDB taxonomy): Bacteria > Bacteroidota > Bacteroidia > Bacteroidales > Bacteroidaceae > Prevotella. The sequence continues at coordinate 33,370 of JAFLSE010000001.1, read as the reverse complement.
TGGCTCACGTTGACGGTGGCGTGCCAAATATCTGCATATCAGTGCCGCAACTCAATGCATATTATATTGGTCAACTTATCTATTTCTTCGAGATTGCCTGCGGCATAAGCGGCAATGTTCTCGGAGTTAATCCGTTCAACCAACCTGGAGTGGAGGCTTACAAGAAGAATATGTTTGCCCTGCTCAACAAGCCAGGCTATGAGGCGGAGAGCAAGGCTATCCAGGAGCGTCTGGCAAACGAAAAATAAGAATGTATAGTAACGTAATAGAAGAATATAAGAATAAGTACGGTTTTGGGGAATTGACTCCCAGAGCCGTACTTTTTGACATGGACGGCGTGCTTTACAATTCCATGCCCAACCACGCCTATAGTTGGCATACGGCAATGGCAGAATGCGGACTTGACATGTCGGAGGCAGATGCCTATAAGTATGAGGGCATGCGTGGTGTAGAGACAATAAAGCAATTGTGCCGTGAGCAGTGGGGAAAGGAGATAAGCGATGAGGAGTCGCAGGCTATGTACGATGTGAAGTCGCGCATCTTTGCTTCTTGTCCCGAAGCAACCGTTATGGACGGAGTACAGGAACTGATGCACAAGATGAAGGCTTGCGGAATGAAGATTGTGGTCGTGACAGGCAGCGGACAACGCACACTGCTCGATAAGTTGGTAGACGAGTTTGAAGGACTTGTCTCTCCCGAACTCATCGTGTCGAGTTTCGATGTAAAGCATGGCAAGCCCAATCCCGAACCATACCTAATGGGATTGCGAAAGGCTGGGATAGAACCGTGGCAGGCTCTTGTAGTGGAGAATGCTCCTTTGGGAGTGCGTGCGGCTGTGGCTGCAAGGATATTCACTATTGCGGTAAACTCTGGTCCTCTGCCAAACGAAATGCTGTCGGCGGAGGGTGCAAGCATAATGTTCGACAATATGCCGGCGTTCCGTGACGAATGGGATGGCCTGTTTGCATCTTTTTAAAACAATAAATAAAGTGTTGCTATGGAAGAAAACAAGCGTCATGTTGTTGCTCATATAAGCATGTTCTTTGCGTGTGCCTTTTGGGGACTGATGGCGCCTCTTGGCAAGGATGCCATGACCCACGGCATCGACGGCATCTGCATGGTGTCGCTCCGTGTGTTTGGTGCGTGCATCTTGTTTTGGATTGCATCCCTGTTTGTAAAGCACGAGCATGTGCCGTTCAAGGACAAGTGGAAGTTTATATTTGCCGGCTTGTTCGGTTTGGTGTTCAACCAGTGTTGCTATACCGTGGGATTGAGCATAACATCGCCTATAAACGCAAGTATCGTAACCACATCGATGCCTATATTCGCCATGTTGCTTGCTGCGCTGATATTGAAAGAACCGATAACTGGAAAGAAGGCATTGGGAGTGCTGATGGGGTGTAGCGGTGCGCTGATATTAATACTTACCAGTGCGCAGGCCGTAAGCGACAAGATGGGTGATATCCGTGGCGATGTGCTGTGCTTGTTTGCGCAGTTCTCCTTTGCACTTTACCTTGCACTTTTCAATCCTCTTATACGCCGCTATTCGGTTTTCACAGTAAACAAGTGGATGTTTCTTTTCGGTACTATTATCCTTGCACCTTTCACTATGCCGCATCTCATTGCCAACGACTGGGCTGCCGTGCCCGTGCGTTCATATTGGGAGGCTGCGTTTGTTGTAGTGATATGCACCTTTGTCAGTTATATACTTACGATGGTTGCGCAGCAAATACTGCGCCCCACGGTGGTCAGTGTATATAACTATGTGCAGCCGTTGGTGTCGGTGATAGTAAGCATAATAACGGGCATTGCCATCTTCAGCGTAACCCATGCTCTTGCCGCGGCTCTTGTCTGCGCAGGTGTGTGGCTTGTAACGAAGAGCAAGAGCCGAAAGGATATGGAGAAGAAATCTCAACAATAGGTTTCGAGAAACTTTACCTTCCCCGATATCTTAACTTCTTTTTCCGTGGCTGGAAGCAATATAACCTCGCCGGCGTTGAACGATGTTGTTTCGCCGTTGCCGCATATCACTGTGCTTTCTCCGCTCAATGCCACGAGTATTACGAAACTGTCAAGTTCACTATAGTCGATAGTCATCGGCTCGTCTATGTCGTAAACTGTGGTGTTGAAGTGCGGACAGTCAACAAGCCTTACTCCGTAGTTCTTCTTTGCCGAATAGTGCGTTTGATAATCGTGCTCCACGGCATAGTCTATGGCTTCTGCTGCCAGTTCAGTGTGCAACTCCCTATAATTGCCGTTCTTGTCCTTGCGTTTATAGTCGTAAATGCGATATGTTATGTCGCTTGTCTGCTGCACTTCGGCAATGAAACAGCCTGCTCCTATTGAGTGTATGCGTCCGGCAGGCAGGAAGAAGCAATCGCCCTCGCTTACCTTATATTCCGCAATGGCATCGCAGATGGTGTTGTCTTCCACCATTTGCTTATATTGTTCTGCGGTTATGGCTTTCTTCAGACCGCATAGAATGTTTGCATCCTTTTCGCTTTCCATGAAATACCACATCTCGCTTTTGCCGTGGCATTTGTGATGCTTGAAAGCCACATCGTCGTTTGGGTGTACCTGAATACTCAATGGCAGCTGTGCATCAATGAACTTTATGAGCAGTGGAAACTCGTTGCCGAAACATTCGTAGTTACTACTGCCTACCAGTCGTTCCTGCATTTCATTGAGCAGTGTGTTGATGCTCTTACCTTTATGTTCTCCGTTCTTCACGGTGGTCTCGCTACCTTTAACGCCCGATATCTCCCAGCTCTCGCCAACGTTCTGCAAATCGCTGTCGAGTTGCTTGAAGGGGATAATCTTGTTGCCACCCCAAAGAGTTTGTTTCAAAACAGGCTCAAACTTAAAGTAACCCATATATAAATATCTGCTTTTTTAGTTTTCTCTCCAATATGATTTTGTAAACAGCACAAGCACCGTCATTATCTCAAGACGCCCCATGAGCATCATTATCGAGCACGTCCACTTTATTGCGTCGGGCAGCGACGACCACGACATCTCTGGTCCTATCTGCGTGCCGAGTGTCGGTCCTACGTTGCTCATGCAGCTCAGTGCTATCGTTATTGCGTTGGTGTTGTCTATGCCTATTATAATCATCAGCGATGCCGCTATTATAATCATTATCACGTATATGCCGAAGAAGGCTATGAGCGTGGGCAGTGTGTTTTGAGGCACGGTCTGGCCGTTCACCTTTATTGGCAGCACGGCGTTTGGATGCAGGTTGTGGCGGAACTCGTTCTGGATAATCTTCAGAATCATAGAACTGCGTATCAGTTTGAAGCCTCCGCTCGTGCTGCCTGCGCACGCACCCACGAACATGCAGATGCCGAGCAGTACCCATGTGATGTGCGGCCATTGTGCGGCATCGTCGTTGAATAGTCCCGTGGTGGTCATGAACGATACCGTCTGGAATAGTCCCGAGCGCAGAGCCTGTTCTATTCCGTAGTCCATGCGTATTATGAGTATCAGCATTATCGTTACTGTGAACAACGCCACGAGTGAGATATATAGTTTGAACTCCGTGTTCTCCAGCATGCGCCTCAGCTTCATCTTGAACACGCCTATATATAATAATGTAAAGTTCGTTCCCGAAAGGAACATAAAGATGATTGTAAGATACTCTATCAGCGGCCTTCTGAAGAATGCTGTGCTCTCGTTGTGTGGTGCGAAGCCTCCCGTGGCAAGCGTTGTCATCGAGTAGTTGAGGCTGTCATACCAGTCCATTCCTGCTGCCCAATAGCAGAAAAGGCATATTGCGGTCAGCGTGGTATAGATGCTCCAAATCCACTTGGCATTAGTGCTTATTCGTGGGTGCATTCTTGTGTACATCGGTCCTGTTATCTCTGCCGAGAACACCTTTGTGCTTCCGCCCACCATTGCCGGCAGCAGTGCCACCGTGAAGAACACTATTCCTAATCCGCCAATCCATTGAGAAAGTGAGCGCCAGAACAGTATGCCGTGGGGCAGGCACTCCACATCGTCGAGTATCGTGGCACCCGTTGTCGTGAATCCCGACATCATCTCAAAGTATGCATCGGCAACGTTGGTTATATATCCTCCTATGATAAATGGCAGCATGCCGAAAAGACTGTATATCACCCATGTGAGCGTCACCACAAGATATGCGTCGCGACGATACAAGTTGTTCTCGGCGTTGCTTCCCCACTGGCGGAGCAGCAGTCCGCATACAGCCGTTATAAGCGTGGAATAGAGGAAGGGCAATATGTCGTCCTCCTCATAACAACACGCCATTCCCATGCAGACAAGCATCATGAAGGCAAGCAGCAGGAGCAGTTGTCCTATGATTTTACATACGATGCGCAGGTTTACCATAGCAGTCCTTTGGGCTTGAAGAATTTCTCTACCTTGTTGAGGTTGTGCTCGTGGCAGAACACCATAACGGAGTCGCCAGCCTCAATCTGTGAGTTTCCGTTTACGAGCATTCCCACATCGTTGCGCACCAGTCCTCCGATGGTTACTCCGAAAGGCAGACCGAGTGCCTTTACTGGCTTCTTCGTAACGGGCGAGTCGGGTGCTGCCACAAACTCTGCCACGTCGCTGTCTACCACCATCAGCGAGCGCACGTTGCTCACATCTGCATCGAGCAGCATCTGGTATATGTGGCTGGCGGCAATCGTTTTCTTGTTTATTATAGTGCCGATGTCGAGACTCTCTGCCATGGCTATATAGTCGAGGTTTTCCACCCTCGCTATAGTCTTGCTCACACCCATGCGCATGGCAGTCATGCTGGCGAGGATGTTTGTCTCGGCGTTTGTCGTCAGTGCCACGAACGCCTGCACGTTCCTTATTCCCTCTTCCATCAGCAGGCTCACGTCGCGCCCGTCACCCTCTATCACCATTGTGTTCTTTGTGTGGCACAGCAGTTGGTTGAGGCGTTCGCAGCGCTTTGGGTCTCGCTCAATTATCTTTATGTGCATGTTGTCGGGAGCGGTCAGCGCAGCCCTTACGGCAGTCTTTCCGCCGCCCATTATTATCACGTTCTTTACGTCGGGATATTTCGCTTTGCCTGCAATCTCCCTTATGTATGGAATGTGCTTGGGCATAGTCATGAAATATGCCAAGTCGCCGTTGTGCAGTTCGTCGTTACCTCTGGGGATAATGGTCTCGTCGCCTCGCTTTATTGCCACTACTATGTAAGGGTCGTCGGGACCGCACAAGTCCTTTAACGGACGGTTAAGTATGTTGCTTGTCTGGCGCAGTTTAATTCCGAGCAGCGTCAGCACTCCGTCGTGCACATCCCAGCGTTGGCGCACCCAACTCATCTTCAGTCCGTTTATTATGTCCTTTGCGGCGAGCATTTCGGGATAGATTAGCGAGTCTATGCCCAGTTCCTTGAAGAACGGCGCAAGGTCGGGCGACATGTACTCGTAGTTATCTATACGAGCCACGGTCTTTTTCGCTCCTATTGCATGCGCCATTATGCATGCGTTTATGTTGGTGCTCTCCTCGGGTGTAACGCCCACGAACAAGTCTGCGTTCTCCGCATTGGCATCTTTCAGTGCCTGTATGCTTGTGGGTGCACCTTGCAGTGTCATAATGTCGAACTTGTTGTCAAGTCCTGCAAGGCGTTCTTGCGACTCGTCCATAAGGGTTATGTCGTGGTTGTCGCGACTCAACAGGCGCGCCAAGTGCGTGCCCACCTCTCCTGCTCCGCCGATAATTATCTTCATTGTAGTTTGTCGTTATTGTGCGTCGCACAGTTCCAGTACGCGCCGTTTTGTGTTGTCCTTGTCTATTCCCACAATCTTGTGCAACTCAGCCACAGTGCCGTGCTCCACGAACTCGTCGGGCATGCCTAACCTTGTTACGCGAGTGTTGTAGCCGTGGTCTTGCAGCCACTCAAGTACTGCCGAGCCGAAGCCTCCGTTACGCACACCGTTCTCCACTGTCATTATGCGTGCAAATTTCTTTCCTATCTCGTGCAGAAGGCTCTCGTCGAGCGGCTTTATAAAACGCATGTCGTAGTGGGCAATGCTCGTTCCCGGTCTTTCGGCTTCTGCTTCCTCTATCGCCTTTGCTGCATCGTTGCCTATCGGGCCTACCGTCAGAATGGCTGTGTCCTTGCCGTCTTTCAGTTTCCTGCCCGTGCCAATCTCTATCTCTTCGAATGGACAGTACCAGTCCAAAGGTATGCCTCCGCCGCGTGGATATCGTATAACGAAAGAGCCTTTGCCCGGCAACTGTGCCGTGTACATCAGTTTGCGCAGTTCGTGTGCGTCCATTGGCGACGATATCGTCAGGTTGGGAACGGCACGCAGCGATACGATGTCAAATGCCCCATGGTGCGTAGAGCCGTCTTCGCCCACTATTCCTGCACGGTCGAGACATAATACCACCGGCAGTTTCAGCATAGCCATGTCGTGTATTATGTTGTCGTAGGCTCGTTGGGCAAATGCACTGTATATGTTGCAGAAAGGTATTAGCCCTTCCTTTGCCATACCTCCCGAAAATGTCACTGCGTGTCCTTCGGCAATGCCCACGTCGAAAGTGCGCTCCGGCATCTCCTCCATCATTATGTTCATTGAGCATCCTGTGGGCATGGCAGGCGTAACGCCTACTATGCGCGGATTCATTCGTGCCAGTTCAAGCAGCGTGTGTCCGAAAACCTCTTGGTATTTTGCAGGCTCGTTGTTGCCTCCCTCTATTATGCGCTTGCCCGTTTCGGGGTCGAACTTTCCTGGGGCATGCCATATCGTTGCTGCTTTCTCGGCAGGTTCATAGCCCTTGCCTTTTACGGTGTGCAGGTGAAGCAGGCGCGGACCTTTCATGTCTTTTAGTTGTTGCAGAATGCGTACAAGTTCCTTAATGTTGTGCCCATCGAAAGGTCCGAAGTACCTTATGTTCATGCCTTCGAAGATGTTCTGCTGATGGCTGATGGCAGATTTTACTGCATTGCTCAGTCGCATTATTCCGTGCTTGCGGTCGTCTTCGAGCATACCCATGTTCTGCAGCCATTGCGACACCTTAAACCTCACTGCATTGTAGGTCTTGTTGGTGTTCATCTTCAGCAGGTATTGCTTGATGCCGCCCACGCTCTGGTCTATCGACATGTTGTTGTCGTTCAATATTATCAGCATGTCGTTGGGCATGCTCGAAGCATTGTTGAGCCCCTCAAAGGCAAGTCCGCCGCTCATCGAGCCGTCGCCTATCACTGCCACTACCTTGCGGTTGCTGCCCGATTGCTTCTCTGCCACTGCCATTCCTAATGCCACTGATATCGAATTGCTTGCGTGTCCGCATATAAACGAGTCGTATTCGCTTTCAAGCGGCGAGGGGAACGGCTTGATGCCGTGCAGTTTACGGTTGGTGTAGAATCTATCCTTGCGCCCTGTAAGTATCTTGTGTCCGTATGCCTGATGCCCTACGTCCCACACAATGCGGTCTTCGGGCGTGTTGTAGACATAGTGCAACGCTACCGTTATTTCTATTGCGCCGAGGCTCGACGCAAAGTGTCCCGGGTTTACCGACAGTTCCTTTATTATGTCGGCTCGAAGCTCCTTGCAGAGTTGCGGCAACTGGTCAACGCTCAGCTTGCGCAGGTCTGCCGGAAAGTTTATATCGCCTAAAAGGCTGTTTTTATCTATTTCCACTCTATTTCTGCATATATAAACAGGTTGCAAAGGTAATTATTTTTTCTGATATCTCCAATATAAATTGGTGGAAAAGTGGGAAAAATATCATTCATTAAACATATTCCTAATATATTGGAATAAAAATAAATAAAGTTAATTTATTTTGTACTCCTTTTAATTTAGTATATCTTTGCAAAAGATATTATAATTATGAATAACGAATAAAAACAATACCTAATGAGAAAAAATATTTTTGTGGCATTGCTTGTAGGCTGTATGATGTCTACAAATGTAGCAGCAGAGGAAACGCCTGTATGGAAGAATCCGGAGGTAAACCAGCAGAACAGGGCTGCAAGGCGCAGCAATTTCTTTGCCTTCGAGAACGAGAAACTGGCGGCACAGGGAGAGAAGAAGAACTCCAAACGCTACCTGTCGATGGAGGGAAAATGGAAATTTAACTTTGTGACCAACTACGGGGAACGCCCTAAGGACTTCTACAAGACCGATTTTGACGATACCGCATGGGCAGACTTCACGCTGCCGGGACTTTTCGAGATAAACGGCTATGGCGACCGAATATACAGGAATATCGGATATGCATGGGCAACGACATTCAAGAGCAATCCACCGTATATATCGGAGACAAACAACTATACAGGCTCGCTTCGCCGTTCGTTCACGCTGCCGACAGACTGGAAAGGCGAACAAGTATTTTTCCATGTTGGCTCTGCCACGAGCAACCTGATGCTTTGGGTGAACGGTAAATATGCAGGCTACAGCGAGGACTCGAAAATGGCTGCTGAATTTGACATAACAAAATATCTGAAAGCCGGTACAAACACGATAGCAATGCAGGTGATGAGGTGGTGCGACGGCTCATATTTGGAAGACCAAGACTTCTGGAGATTCACGGGTGTTGCAAGAGAGGTCTATCTATATGCAAGACCCAAAACGCACGTGGGTGACATAAGGATAGGACAGGACCTTACGGAAGGATTCAAGACGGGACTACTCGATGTCGAAGTGGACGTGGACGGCGACAGGAACACCGAAGTGGAACTGGTGCTGAAAGACAACAAAGGCAACACGGTGGCTTCGCAGACTGTAGGAGTTACCGGCAAGAATATAAAAAACACAATGCGCATAGACAATGCCAAGCCGTGGACGGCGGAGACACCATATCTATACACGCTGTATGTAACGCTGAAAAAGAAAGGCGAGGTGGTGGAGGTGATACCGCAAAACGTTGGTTTCAGGCATATTGAGATTGCCGACGGCAGACTGCACGTCAACGGACAACCTATATTGATAAAGGGTGTAAACCGCCATGAGCTCGACCCCGACGGCGGATATGTGGTAAGCGTGGAGCGAATGATAGAGGATATCAAGATAATGAAGCAGCTCAACATAAACGCCGTGCGCACATGCCATTATCCAGACGACCCACGCTGGTACGACCTGTGCGACAAGTATGGGCTTTACGTCACTGCCGAGGCAAATATTGAAAGTCACGGCATGGGCTACGGCAAGGAAACATTAGCAAAGAGGGCAGACTATGAGAAAATGCACTTGGAGCGCAACGAGGCAAACATAAAGACACTGCGAAACCACCCGTCGATAATAGTATGGAGTCTTGGCAACGAGGCTGGCTATGGCATAAACTTCGAGAAGGCATACAAGTGGGTGAAGTCGCAGGACAACACACGCCCCGTACAATATGAGCAGGCAGGACAGAACGGAATGACGGACATATTCTGTCCGATGTACTATGACTACAAGCATTGCGAGGAATATGCCAAGGGCGACAATCCTCGTCCTTTGATTCAATGTGAGTATGCACACGCAATGGGAAACTCCATGGGAGGCTTCAAGGAATATTGGGAACTGATACGTAAATATCCGAAATACCAAGGCGGATATATCTGGGATTTCGTAGACCAGGGACTACGCGACAAGAGCAAGATTACCGGCAAGGAGATTTTCACATACGGAGGTGACTACGGCAGATATCCTGCAAGCGACTACAACTTCAACTGCAACGGAATAATAGCACCCGACCGCCGTCTCAATCCCCACGCATACGAAGTGCAATATTTCTACCAGAACGCCTGGGTGAAGAACCTGAATGCACAAAACGGCTCTTTCGATGTGTACAACGAGAACTTCTTCAAGACGCTTGACGACCTGCAACTTGAAGTCAGGGTATATCTCGTTGGACGTGACTCAGTGGTTTTCTCGAAAAGCATAGACATTAAAGGCATTGCTCCGCAAACGACAAAACAACTGACGACAGGCACAGACCTTGATGCCCTTGCAGCAAATTATGCAAATGAAGAGATTGCCGTGGAGTTCTATTTCCACTCAAAGGAAAGTCAGCCGCTCGTTGCCAAGAACCAGACAATGGCTCGCCAGCAGTTTATAATACAGCAGCATAGTTTCCCAACGGCAGAAATGGCAGCAAGGTCACAAGGGAATAACGGCAGTGTGAATGTGAGCGAAACGACATCGTACATAAAAGCCACGGCTAACGGCACTGTAATGACTATTGGCAAGCAAAGCGGATGGATTGACTATATTGACGTGAACGGACAAGCGATGCTTACCGATCGAGCCTCGGTTGTCCCGGAGTTTTGGAGAGCACCGACCGACAATGACTACGGCGCACGCCTGCAAATGAAATACGATGTGTGGAAGTCGCCGCAAACGACACTGCGCGAGATAAGCCACAAGCCGACGGCAGACAACGGACTGCAAGTAACGGCAAAGTTTGATATGCCTGAGGTGAAAGCCACCTTGACTATGACCTACACACTTACTGCCGACGGCAGGATTGTGGTTAACGAAAAAATGTCAGCCGATACAGCTGCAAAAGTGTCGGAAATGTTCCGCTACGGTATGCAACTGAGAATGCCCGAACACTTCAACCGCATAAAATATCACGGGCGCGGACCGATAGAAAACTATACCGACCGCAACACGAGCCAGTTCATAATAAAGGCAGACACAACGGTGGCAAGTCAGTATTATCAGTATATCCGTCCGCAGGAAAGCGGCAACCATACGGATATTCGCCATTTCACGGTGTACGACGGCAACACTGGCAACGGACTGCGTTTCTACTCCAATGCCCCAATGGAATGCAGCGCACTGAACTATCTCACTTCCGACCTTGACGACGGAAGAGTGAAAGAGCGCGCAATAGGCAGACATAGTGGCGACCTTACACCAAGAAAAGAGACACAGGTGCACATTCAGCAACGGCAAATGGGATTGGGGTGCATAACAAGTTGGGGTACATTGCCATTGCCTCAATACATAATGCCATACGGCGACTATGACTTTACATTCGTGATAGAGCCTGTGAAAAAAGTTAATCTGTAAAAGATATCTTTACTGTACAAATTAAGATATGTAACAATCGACATGAAAAAGGAAAGAGCTTGTAAACCAATAGGTTACAAGCTCTTTCCTTTTGTCGGCATCACTGACGAAATATCGAACATTAAGTTCATTGATGATTTCGACAAAATCGTAAACTTTATGCTTGCAGCTGTTCACGTATAGTAAAAAGTAAATTGTCACAGACAAGGGAAACGCCTCTATCTAATGGGGTATGTGTCTATGTTTCCTTGACACAGTTTATCATTCTTACTGAATGATAGGCTTAAAACCGTTTTGTCTATAAAATTCTGCAAAAAAATTTTCTTTTTCTTCTTTATTATTTCTTCTTTTTCTTATAAACCTACTATTTATAATAAAACTAATAAGCTAATATTACTAATTATGAAAAGACAATACAGAAATTTGTGTGACGATACCAAGAAACGTATCTCACAGAGTTTGCGAGGTCGCACATTCAGTGACAGCCATAAGCAAGCCATCAGTGACGCAATGCGTCAGTATTGGGCAAAGATACCATATCGCCCAACAGAAAATAACGAGAGTAATAACCAAAAGAATGAAACGAGTATGTAAGAGACCTATTCAGATAGATGCCTTAACCTTATGTTACGAGGTTGTTAATACCTATTATTATGACCAACTGAATAACCTAAACTTTGGAGAGTGGCTTGATGTAGACAACTACAGATTATATCGCATTGACGGCAGATATTTTGATAATGTCTATGCCATAAGGATACAGAACGACACGCATAATATTGATTGGGGCTATTTGAAATTTAACATTACGCGAGGTAATGATAAGAGCAACACTCACACAAACGGACTGCGTAAGGTATGGATAAGCCTCAACAACGAAACCCTATACACCGAGAACACTCAACTTCTGACGGATATAGGGCAAAAACTGGGTCTGGCATTCCATAACGTTACAACTCTTGACCTTTGCCTTGACACACCTTTCAACATCAGCCGACTTATCAAGTCATACGCCCATAATAAGGACGTGACTACTATATTGAATGGCAAGCGCGTCACAGACCGAGGTGAGGATAGACCAGAACTGACATACACGACAAGCGGAAGCCTTGATAACCAAAACAAATACCTTACCGTAAACATCAAGCAACGTAATGCTATCAAGGACAAAAGCAAGGGAATAACGGTACTTATTTATGATAAAGCGGCAGAGATTAGCAATGCCTCGGATAAGCAGTACATTATGGAGTACTACGGCAATCCTAAACGTCTATATCGTACAGAGGTACACCTCAATGCAGAGGACATCAAAAACTATGTGGAGCGTAGAAGCATCGACTATACATCTATGATAATATTTGATGAGGCTATCCTCGAAGATATGTTCTTTCATTTTTTAGGCAACGTGATACGCTTTCAGAGCAGCAAGACCGATGTTAGTTGGGTGCACATACTCGGTCGCTCGTAGGTATATAACAACCACCTCTATCTGAGGCACTGAAATATATCTATACACTCTTATTTATAAGGGATAATGTGTCAATTTAAAAATGTATCAATGTAATCTTTAATTCAACTACATTGATACATTCTTTTTGTATTAGTCTAATATAAAAGGTTTTTCTTTTATAGGAGAGAAACTTATTGCCTCTTAAATGACAAACTTATACCAAATCCATCTGCCGTAAACGATAAAGTTGATGCAGTAAGTTGGGTTACAGTGTAAGTCCAAGGAATACCACCAGATACATCGCACATAAGTTTATTACCGTTTAAAGTCCAAGTTCCAGTTTCATTGTTACTGCCAACAATTTTATATGTGTGGTCTTCGTTCATATAAAGTATATCACCCTCTTTAGTGCCATCTGGGTTATCCCACTGACCATAATTTGCAGACACACATTTCCATGTGCCACAGATTGAGACATCAGAAGTCTCGTTATCGTCATCATCACTACTGCAAGCGGTGAAACTCAATGCTGCAACCATCATTAACAGCATCATCATCATTGAATAAATTTTTTTCATTGTTCTTTGTCTTAATTTGATTTTTGTTATAAATGTCAGTCCAAGGGTCTAAGGGAGACAGAAAAAGAAAACGTGGACTATTTCGCTTATCTGATTCTGAGGTCTTCGACTACCTATCACTCAAATATGGAACAAAGCCCACGCCGAAGCGTGAGCATCAACTTTATTCCGATGAGTGATTTTTGAAAGTGTCGAAGTTTCAGAATCACAGAATTAAGCAGACGCTTCAATTTCTATATGTCTTTTATCAGTTTTATATCATAGGCAAATCACTTTAATTTATCGCAAAGGTAGTTATTTTTCCTTATACAACAAAGATTTTTCGGAATTATTTGTTAAAATCTGTTCAAGTTCTGCTCTGCTATTGAACTGATAGACTTGTTTCCCTATTCTTATAAATCCCTCCACATCGTCTATTGGCTCAAACAGACTTTTCAGTGATACACCTAAAGACGTTGCCATTTTCTGCATCGTGTCAAGTCGGGCATTACCAGACAAGGCACGAGTTAAGGCTGCAGGGTCAACACCCATTCTCCAGGCAAGCTCTTTCAGTTGAATCTTGCGTTCTTTGCAGATACGTCTCACATTCTGCGATAATATGTTCTCCATTTTCTATTTTTTGTGCAAAATTAGTGATAATTGTCGAAAAATGCAAGAAAATCACGGAAAATTAAAAAAAACATCAAGAAACACTTGGAAGTATCAATTATTTTATATATCTTTGCATTGGAAATACTTGATATTAAAATCAAGTATACAATACAAAAGATAACATCAATATCAAAAACTAAAAGAAAAGAAAAGAAAAATGAAAAAGGTAGCTATCTTCGCAAGAGTTTCGACAAGCATTCAAGACTACGAACGCCAAGTGAATGAACTGACCGCCCTCGCAGTGCGCAATGAGTGGACGGTTGAGGCTACTTTTTGTGAAAAGGTGAGTGGAGCAAAGAAAAACACAGAACGCAAGGAACTTACAAGATTGGTTGAGTATGTACAAGCCCATCATATTAATAAGGTGATAGTAACGGAATTGAGCCGCCTCGGACGTGACACTCTGCAAGTATTGGAAGTTATCGAGCGGTTCAACAAGTTAGGTATCAGCCTATACATACAAAACTACGGTATAGAGACACTTACAGAAGACGGCAAGGTAAATCCTATGTCTCAGTTCCTCATTACCATATTGGCAGAGGTTGCGCGTATGGAGCGCAAGACTATCCGTGAGCGTGTGGAAAGTGGCTACAATAACTATCGTGCAAATGGTGGCAAGGTAGGGCGTAAAGAGGGCTACCGCAAGAGTGAGACTGATATGCGTGAGCAGTATGCCGAGGAAATACGTCTACTGCGCAAGGGTATCAGCCTCCGCAATATCAGTAAGATTACGCACACGAGCATTAACACAATAAGAAAATGTCAAGCGTTGATTTAAAATTTATTCACAATTATTTGGAATTTTAAAACTTTTTCCATATCTTTGCAATGAACGTTCAGATTTGCAAATCACTCAAAAAGAGAGGAGGTGAAAGCCCTCCAGCCCTATCGTGGGCAGTAAAATAAGTGTCCTTTGTGGCACACGGTAAAAACCAAAAATATAATGTTTTCAGATGAGGAAACAATAAATTACGAAAAAGACTTCAATCAAATAGGAGTGACAAAGTTGGAAGAACAAAAGAAAGTATTAGAGTTCTTTTATACTTTAGGTAAAATAACATATAAATTTAATATAGCTTATGATAAGGAAGAAAGTTAAGGCGCAGAAAGTCGCCAAATTCTCCGAGTTGGAGAACAAAGTCGCTGCCCTATGGACGAGGGTGTCAACAGAGCGACAAGAGGAAAATAATTGCAGCCTTGAAACGCAAGAGCGCATCTGTAGAGAGTATGCAGCCAATCACGGCATCACTATCAAGAAGCACTACGGAGGTACGCACGAAAGTGCAAAGACGGAGGGGCAACTATACCGCAAAATGATTGCCGAGGTAGCAGCAGACCGAGACATCAACATCATTCTCGTGTATTCATTTGACCGTTTTAGTCGAGCTGGATATGAGGCAATAATGACAAAAGCCTATTTGAAGTCAAAAGGTGTCTATGTTATCAGTGCTACTCAGCCAACAGACCCAGATAGTTGTGCTGGTGAGTTTATGGAGAATATTTTGTTCTTGTTCAACCAGTTCGAGAACAGCCTCAGGCGTGACAAGGCTGTTACTGGAATGACAGAGTGCTTACTACGAGGTGAATGGTACGGTAAACCACCATTAGGATATGACCACAAGAAGGTAGGTAAAAGCCACGTCCTGACCGTTAATGATACGGGACGTATCTTGAAGAAAGCCTTCTTGTGGAAGGCAAACGAGGGAATGCGAAACATTGAGATAGTCGAGCGTTTGGCGTTAGAGGGATTGAAAATCAATCGCAAGCATCTAAACAGCATACTGCATAATCCGTTCTATTGTGGAAAGATTATACATAGTCTGTTAGGTGATGAAATCATTGAGGGAAAACAAGAAAAACTCATTGACGAGGCTACCTTCAACAAGATTCAAGACATTACACATACTGGTTATGAGCATAAGGAGGAAACAGAACCGTTTCCTCTCAAACGCCATGTGCGATGCTCTGATTGTGGTGGGTATCTGACTGGATACACAGTGAAAAGCAAAGGAAAAGATTACTATAAATGCAATAAGACAGGTTGCAAGAGTAATCACAGCACAGAAAAAATGCACCAGCAATATACTGCGTTATTGAACACATACAGTATCCCCAAGCCACTTATTCCCATATTGACTAAAGTGCTACACAAAGTCTTTAGGGAGTATAACCAAGAAAGGAGTGCCACGAGAACGCTATTGCTAAAGAACAAGAGTGAAACGGAGAAGAAATTGACTGCCTTGAAGGTACGTTTCGGTATGGGCGAGATAGACAGAGACATTTACAACACTACATCTGTACATCTTAACGACTTGCTTACGCAAATAGATAAGGCATTGAAAGAATCTGACAAAGACTTATCTAACGAAAAGAAATATATAGGTGACGTTATTGCAATGTCTTGTAAATTAGGTACTTTGTGGCAAGATGCAAATTTCCGTACACGTCAAAAACTCCAAAATCTTGTTTATCCTAACGGAATCTTGTATGACAAGCATTTAGGCAGTTATCGAACTGAAAACGAGAATGAAGTATTCCATATATTCCGCAGTATTTCAGCAAGTTATATCGTAGAAAAAGAAAAAGCGGCAAGTGAAAAAACTCACTTGTCGCCTTGTGTCGGGATGATCAGACTCGAACTGACGACCACACGCCCCCCAGACGTGTACGCTAACCAACTGCGCTACATCCCGAATGTATATTTTGCCTTGTCGCGACATGTCTATCGCTGAAAAGCGAGTGCAAAGGTAGTTACTTTTTTGCTAATATGCAAATAAAAAACGTTTTTTTAAGGCTTTTTTATCTTTAATATATATGTAACCCTATCATCGCACCTTACTTTAATGCCAAATGAAGTCGCAAGTGTTGGCAATTGAAACAGGAAGCCAAGGTAAGATTGCCGTTTACAGTCTTTTTTAATTTAAATATTTGGTAATTTCGGGCAAAATTTGTAATTTTGCAAACAATAAATAAAAAATCCAAATACTTATGAAAAAAATATCATTAGCTTTTGCAGTTATCTTTGCAATGATTGCCGAAATGAATGCGCAGACGTGGCAGATGCCAGAGGAAATAGAGCCGATAGCAGCACCGTTTGAAATGCCGCAGTTGCAGCGCCTGGTGTTCCCCGACCGCACAGTGTACATAAACAAGGCTGGAGCGAAGGAAGGGAAACTTTCCACGGCGGCGATACAAAAGGCAATAGACAAGTTGGCGCAGAAAGGCGGCGGCACGGTGGTAGTGCCTCGCGGAAAATGGCTCACGGGGCGAATAGTGCTGAAAAGCAATATCTGTCTGCGAATAGACGAGGGCGGCGAACTGCATTTCAGTGGCGACTTGAAAGACTATCAGCCGGCAGTGCTTACACGCGACGAGGGCATTGACCTGTATTCGCTCGGCGCGATGATTTATGCCAATGGTGCGGAGAACATTGGACTGGTGGGAAAAGGCAAACTCGTGGCTCCGAGCTACGACTGCGAGATAAGCAAGATGGTGACGAAAGGCGTTGACGAGGAGATAGGAAAAATGCCGCAGGAGCAGCGCATCTTCGACGGTGTGCAGAACGGCGGAGAGATATTTCTACCCTTGTTCTTCGGACCTATCTACTGCAAGAACATCATCGTGGAAGGACTGACATTTGAGAAGTCGATATTCTGGAACATAGCACCCACATACTGCGAGAACATAATAATACGCGGCATAACCGTGAACAGCCACGGACGCGGACGCACCGACGGCATAGACATCGACTCATCGGTGAACGCGCTGATAGAATATACTACCCTTGACTGCGGCGACGACTGCTTCACGCTGAAATCAGGGCGCGGCAAGGACGGTATGGACAAGAAACGCCCTACGGAGAACGTTGTGATTCGCCACTGCCTTGTGAAGCGCGGCGTGGGCGGCATTGCCATCGGCAGCGAGACGGCTGCGATGATACGCAACGTGTATGCCACCGACCTGACGATGCAGAACGCCAAGATGCCGCTGTATTTCAAGACACGCCGTCCGCGCGGCGGAGGCGGTGAGAACTTCTGGCTCGAAAACGTGCGCATAAACAACAGCGAGCGCGCCGCGATATTCTTCGATATGCTCGGCTCGCCCACATACGTCGGCAAGATGGCGGAGCGTCACCCCACACCTGCCGTGAACGAACTCACGCCAGTGTTCCGCAACATTGTCTTGAAAGATGTTACGATAGATGCATGTCCGATGCTCATCAAGGCTACGGGATTGCCCGAAAGCCCGATAGAGGGTCTTGTGCTCGACAACGTAAAAGCCCCCAACATGCTGATGAAACTACAGGATGTGGGGACGATTGAGATAAAATAAATAATTTTAAGGTAAAAAAAGATGATAACAGTAATTAATTTGGCCATTCAATTTGGCAAGAAAGTTCTTTACAAGGACGTTAACATAAAATTCACACCGGGTAACATATATGGCGTGATAGGCGCAAACGGAGCAGGAAAATCAACGCTGCTGCGGGCTATCAGCGGTGAGTTGGAACCCAACAAGGGAACAGTGGATATGGGACCGGGCGAGAGACTCTCTGTGCTTGAGCAGGACCACTTCAAATATGATGAGTTTACCGTGATGGACACGGTGTTTATGGGACACGCTCCGTTGTGGGCAAATATGAAAAAGCGTGAGGCACTATACGCAAAGGAGGAGATGACCGAAGAGGACGGAGTGGAAGCCGCCGACTTGGAGATGGCTTTTGCCGAGATGGACGGTTGGGAAGCAGAGAGCAATGCCGCGCAGTTGTTGAGCAATCTTGGCGTGGGCGAAGATTTGCACTACAAGCAGATGGCGGAGTTGTCGAACAACGAGAAGGTGCGCGTGATGCTGGCAAAGGCATTATTTGGAAATCCCGACAACCTGCTGCTCGACGAGCCTACCAACGACCTCGATCTCGACACCGTGCAGTGGTTAGAGGAGTATTTGAGCAACGTGGAGCAGACGGTGCTCGTGGTGAGCCACGACCGCCACTTCCTTGATGCCGTGAGCACGCAGACGGTGGACATCGACTTCGGAAAGGTTACGGTGTTCTCGGGCAACTATTCGTTCTGGTATCAGAGTTCGCAGTTGGCATTGCGCCAGGCACAAAACCAACGCCAGAAGGCAGAGGAGAAGCGCAAGGAACTGGAGGAGTTTATACGCCGTTTCTCTGCAAACGTGGCAAAGAGCAAGCAGACTACATCACGCAAGAAGATGCTGGAGAAGCTCAACGTGGAGGAGATTCGTCCGTCGTCGCGCAAATATCCTGGCATCATCTTCTCAATGGAGCGCGAGCCTGGAACGCAGATTCTTGAGGTGAGCGACCTGAAGGCAGTGGAGCCAGACGGAACAGTGCTTTTCGACAACGTGAACTTCACGATAGAGAAAGGACAAAAGACGGTTTTCCTGAGCCGCAACCCGAAGGCAATGACGGCACTGTTTGAGATTATCAACGGCAACCGTCAGGCAGACAAGGGCGAGTATAAGTGGGGCGTGACGATAACCACTGCATACCTGCCGCTCGACAACACTGAGTTCTTCCAGAGCGATCTGAACCTCGTGGACTGGCTGAGCCAATATGGCAAGGGCAACGAGGTGCAGATGAAGTCGTTCCTCGGACGAATGCTGTTCAAGGAGGAAGACGTGCTGAAAAAGGTCAATGTGCTTTCGGGAGGTGAGAAGATGCGCTGTATGATTGCGAGAATGCAGCTGAAAAACGCCAACTGCCTTATTCTCGACACGCCTACGAACCACCTCGACCTCGAAAGCATCCAGGCGTTCAACAACAACCTTACGCTTTTCAAGGGCAACATAATCTTTGCCAGCCACGACCACGAGTTTATACAGACCGTTGCCGACCGCATAATAGAGCTTACGCCGAAGGGCACGATAGACAAGTTGATGGAATACGACCAATATATATACGACGAGCAGATAAAGGAGCAGAAGGCAAAGATGTATAGTTGAGAAAACTACTTGGCACGCCATTTGCAACAATGACCCGTGGAAAAAAGAACATAAAACAGAGAAAACGATGAAGAAAGAAGAAATAGACATAGAAAACTTGCAGAACGAGGACGCAGGGCAGGCTGCAAACGGCAGCGAGGCTGCAACCGCTGAAAGCGAAAAGGGCGAAAAGGCGGCTGACAACGTGGCAGAAAATACTGACAACGTGGCAGACGACGGCGACAGCGTGGCAGACGAGAAGAAAGAGGAAGAAAAAGACCCTCTGACGCTTGCGCAGGAGGAAATTGCAACGCTGAAGGATAAATATCTGCGCTCGGTGGCAGAGTTTGACAACTACCGCAAGCGTATGCTCCGTGAGATGACCGAGCTGCGGCTCAACGGCGGCGAGAAGGCTATAACCGCGATACTGCCAGTGCTCGACGATATGGAGCGCGCCATAGAGAACGGCAAGAACACCACGGAGATTGAGGTGCTGCAAGAAGGTATGGAACTCATATACCACAAGATGCTGAAAATACTCGCAGGAGAAGGCGTGAAGAAAATTGAGACCAAAGACGCAGACTTCAACACCGACGTTCACGAGGCAATAGCTATGGTGCCGGGAATGGGCGACGACAAGAAAGGCAAGGTGATAGACTGCGTGCAGACCGGCTACACGCTCAACGAGAAAGTGATACGCCACGCAAAGGTGGCTGTGGGTCAATAATAGAAGGATAACGATATACAACCCTGAACGACGTATATATAATAGATTATGGCACAAAAGAGAGATTACTACGAGGTGCTTGGCGTTGACAAGAAAGCCAGTGCCGACGAAATAAAGAAAGCCTACAAGAAATTAGCAATCAAATACCACCCTGACCGCAATCCCGGCGACAAGGAAGCCGAGGAGAAGTTCAAGGAGGCTGCCGAGGCATACGATGTGCTGCACGACGACAAGAAGCGTCAGCAGTACGACCAGTTCGGTTTCGACGGACCTGCCGGCGGAGGCTTCGGAGGTTTCGGCGGAGGTATGAACATGGACGATATCTTCTCTATGTTCGGCGACATCTTTGGCGGACGCGGAGGCTTCGGAGGAGGTTTCGGTGGCGGGCCGCGTCGTCCGCAGAAGCAGCGCGGAAGCGACCTTCGACTGAAGGTGCGCCTGTCGCTTACAGAGATTTCTACAGGCGTAAACAAGAAGTTCAAGGTGCGCAAGGACATTCCCTGCTCCGTGTGTCACGGCAGCGGCGCGGAGAATGGCAGTGCCAATGAAACCTGTCCTACGTGTCACGGCAGCGGTGTTATAAGCCACACCACCCAGAGCATCTTCGGAATGATGCAGACACA
Organism: Prevotella sp.; assembly: GCA_022511075.1. Lineage (GTDB taxonomy): Bacteria > Bacteroidota > Bacteroidia > Bacteroidales > Bacteroidaceae > Prevotella. The sequence goes on along the minus strand of JAFLSE010000001.1, from coordinate 12,404 downwards.
GGGTGTATGCCCCACCTGCAACGGCTCTGGCAACGTGATAAAGAACAAATGTAAGAACTGCTACGGCTCAGGTATCGTGAAGGGCGAGGAGGTTGTGGAGATAAACATTCCGAGCGGTGTTGCCGAAGGAATGGTCGTGAACGTTCCCGGAAAGGGAAACGCAGCACCCAACAACGGTATTAACGGCGACATTCAGGTGTTCGTGGAGGAGGAAGACAACGACACCTTTGTACGCGACGGCAACAACCTCATATACAACCTGTTGCTCGACTTCCCAACGGCGGCACTCGGCGGTGACGTGGAGATTCCCACGATACAGGGCACGCGCCTGAGAGTGAAGATAGAGCCGGGAACGCAACCCGGAAAGACCTTACGTCTGCGCGGAAAGGGTCTGCCAGCGGTGCAAGGCTACGGCAGGGGAACAGGCGACTTGGTTGTAAACATAAGCGTCTACGTGCCAAAGACACTGAGCAAGGACGAGCGCGAGGCAATAGAGAAGTTCAGGAACAGCGACAACTTCAAGGGCGACAATGCCACGAAGCAAAGCATATTCCAAAGGTTCAAGAACTATTTCAGTTAAGGGAGTTATTTCTATAAAACAGGAATAAAGAACAAAGTCGTATAGGCAGGAAAACAAATGTTTTTCTGCCTATTTTTCTTAAAAAGAGTAAAATAAGTTGTATTTACAAATTATTTGTGTAATTTTGTAAAAATATTATTATAATACAAAAACGAAGCTATGAAGAATATTACAAATTACAATGAGTGTGTAAAGTATGCTTTGGAAATGAAAGGTATTGCAGGTGAAATATTTAAAGACACAACCTTGCGTGTGTATGAACGCTATGCAGCCAATCCAGGCACTGTTTTTAAAACATTACGGAAAGGCGGGATAATTATTCCTGTTGTCAAAGCTTCTTTGTTTGACAAGGATGAGGCTGATATGACAGCAACTGTCATTGTTAAAGCAGATCAGGTAACGAATATGATTGATTTGTATGTTTCAAAGTCGAAGGAAATTAAGACATTCCCGATATCGGTTTTTGTAGAGGCATGGGAAGCGACAGGTGGTGCCAGCACAACAGCTTTTCCTGGTGATATGAATACCTATCGTCCCAAACTGATTGACTTAAAAGAAGTGGAATTGCCTGATGGTTTTGAGGAATTACGTGAAGCTATTGCCGAAAATGCGCACGACAGATGGGCTTTGGAGCGTCAGAGTGAAGGTTGGACATATGGTCCCACACGCGATGATTTGAAATTAGAAACCCCTGATATGGTGTCATATTCACAGCTTCCTGAATCAGAAAAGCAATATGACCGTCTTATGGCAGAAGACACCTTGAAACTTTTGACGGCACTTGGGTATAAGATTGAAAAGAAAATATAATTTAAATATATATAATTAGCATTGAGCCTTGCGTGGAACTACTTAATGCTATGAAATCAAATTATCATTTTGGAGAAATATAACAATGGAACAAGTAAAAGAATATCATATTAATAACTCTACCATCAGGATTATTTTTGGTAACATCGTGGATAGTCAAGCAGAAGTCATTGTTAGCAGTGATGATTGTTATATATCTATGGGTGGAGGTGTCTCTATGGCTATTGCACTACAAGAAGGTACTGGGGCAATTCTGCGTGATGTAAAAAATAAAGTGCCAGCAGATATTGGAGATGTTATTGTCTCTACGGCAGGTACACTTCCTCAGAAATACATATTTCATGCTATAACAATTGGAGCTATTAGTTCTAAACAATCACCTGCTCCTACGTTAGTGTCTAAAGAGGATGTGCATCAATATATTATAGGACATTCGATTGATAAATGTTTTTTGTTAATGCATGCCATGGATTTGAATTCTATTGCATTTCCATCTATTGGTGCAGGTGCGGCTGGTATACCTTTCAACAGAGTAGCAGACACTATGTCTGAGTCAATTGCCAAAAACCTGAGAAAAACTAATAAGTCATTTAGTGTGGAACTATATCTTTTGGATAGACGTGGCAGAATGAAGCCATGGGATTTTCTTCCTATGTTTGAGCAATTTTCGGCACAAGAAGCAATATCTAAAATGATGAGTGAGCAAGCTGATAATCGATTGATTACTGATGAAACAATAATCAAAAAATCAACAGAAAACACGATACCAGATACTGATAAAGATATTTTCATCAGTTATTCAAGGAAAGATACAAATACTGTCGAATTTATCTACGAGTGGCTTGAAAAGGCTGGGTATAAATGTTGGTTGGACGTTGATGGGATGTTCAGTGGTATTTCATACAAGAAAGTTATTGTTGATGCAATAAAACGCTCAAAGGTATTGCTGTTTATGTCATCGGAGAATTCCAATAAATCACGCAATGTTATAAGCGAAGTGTCAATTGCGATGGAGTACGGAAAGAAAGTCATTCCTATACGTTTGGATATGTCTCCCTATTCAGAAAGTATTGAATATGATATCATCAATCATGATTATGTTGTCTATGACAATTCTCGTATCGAGGAATCAAATAAGGAGATGTTAAAGAAGATAGTTTCAACATTAGAAATGATATAAAATATTATGAGTACTTACATTTTAAATCCGAATGATACGATTGTTTTAAGTGATAGTATCATAGTGAAAATGACAAAGGCAGCTGATGCTTGCCAGATGTGTGTGAATGAGGTTGCAACCAATTGGGCAGATGTAGAGGTTGTGAAGTATATCTGCATGGCTGCAGTAGCAATTACATTGATTGTGGTCATAACTGTCCTAATTTATTGTTTAACGAAAGTCTGTGTTGAACAAAGGCAAAAAGGTTTCGACAATGAACAAAAGAAAGCAGACAACGAGCATCGATGCGAAACCGAGATGGATAAACACAACGAATCTGAAAAGGGTAGCACTAATAGCCCGAATAAAACAGACAACGCAATGAAGATATTAAAGGAGATTGCCTCAATGGCCAAAAGCAAAGATTGCAAAACGGATAAAGATACTGCTAATGAACTTTATAAGCTTTATAGTGAAATCAAGGAAAATGAAAGCTAAAGTAATTCTAAGTCTCCTCATTATATGCACTTTCCTGCTAACTTCCTGTAAGCAGACGATACTCATACATGAGGCTGTGCTGATAGACGAACCAGCCACAAAAGGTGATTTGTGGGGATTCATTACTGCCAGTCTTATTGATGGGGAGTTTTGTCTTTGGTTGGTTGTTGACTTATTGATAGCTACATTTCTTTGGTATAAGGGCTATCGTTTGCTGGAATGGTTCAAACGTAGGCGCATGTCTCAAAGGCTTGTTATCATTGTTGGTGCCTTGATTGCTGTTTTCGTTTTTGGATGCATTCCTCAGCAACACTATGGTTTCTGGTTCGCCCAACCAGTTACTCTTGTTATTGGCTCTACCGTTGTTGTAGGATGGTCTGTTATGCGGCGTATCCGATTCTGGGGGACAGAAAAGGAAAACAATGCTCCTGTGCCAGAGACATATAGGCGACAAAGCAATCTGATGCTTTTGGCAAAGACAATGGTGTGGATATGGACTTGCGGATGGGTTATCTATTTTGTAGCTATTGGTGTGTCCATGCAGCCACATGTAGGAGCGGAAGTGCTGTTACGGTCTGCTATCGCTTCCCTTGACCTTTTCCTCATGGATATTGACAGTAATATTTTGGATGCTATACAGGGACATGATGTATTGAAAGGGATGATTGTCTGTGCAAGTTTCGCAGCAGTCGTTTGTACGGCCATATTGATTTTGAGTCTTGTGCTGTCTCGTCTGATGGCTTATCTGCATGTTCAGCATATTACCGTTGACAATAAGCATAATCATCTGTATGTTTTCTTTGGTTTGAATGATGCTTCAAAATTGTTGGCTAACGATATTTACGCCAATGATTCCCAATCGGTGATTGTCTTTGTTGAGAATAGCCAGAATGGAGAAAATGAACAAGGAGAAGATCAAGCCGATAGTTGGGAAAATATCGTCAACATGCTCATACTCCGTCGCAAGACATTCACGGACACACAAGAAGACGAGCGCCGTGCCCTTGCTATTGCGAGTTGTATGGTGTCAAGTTTAGAGGAAGACACAAACGATGTGTGGGGGAATGTTGGCTTGGATACAGTAAAAAAACAGCTAAAGATGCTTGCCACGACAAATGATGGTGAATTGCACGTATTCTTCCTTTCGGAAGACCGTGACACCAACGTACGCTCGTCGGCTATTATGGCTAAAGATAAGTGGGTTGGCTGTTCATCATATAAAACAATCATATATTGCCATGCTCGCCGAAATGGAATAAACCGTATCATTGAGGATATGGGATTAGAAGACGAGAACCGAATAGAAATCAAGATTCTTGACTCTTCTCATCTGGCTATGGAGCACTTGAAGCGTAATGTTGAGAATCATCCTGTCAATTTTGTTAAAGTACAAGAACTTGGTGAAGAAAATCCAGGAACAGTTTCTTCGAAATTTGTCAGTATGGTGATGGGTTTTGGCGAGACTGGTCAAGAAGCTGTAGAGTTTTTGTATGAGTACGGTGCTTTTGTTGATAAAGATTCAACAGAACAGGATTCTAAGCGAAGCCCATTCTGCTGCCATGTTCTTGATAAGGATATGGCAAAGTTAGAAGGACATTTCATTTCAGGTATTCCTGCTGTACATTGTCAAAAGAGCCACCCAACCGATTTGGAAAGAATTCTAAATACACACATAAAGTTATATCCTTTTGACTATCGTTCTGATGAATTCTTTACAGAGGTGTTGGATAAAATTGCCAAAGAACTTAATTATGTGGTTGTGGCTATTGGCGATGATGAGTTGAATATGACTGTTGCAGTGGAGATACTACGTTATGTCCGAAAAAAACGTGAAAACCTTGATGACTTTTGCATTTATGTGCGTGCTTATGAAAAGGGTACGTTCAAACACCTTGATGAGATTGCCAAACATTACAACCTACGGCTGGGCAAAAACGAAGAAGATGTGGTTAAGAAAATAATCCTTTTCGGACAAAATGAGCAAATATATACTTACGAACTTGTTGTGAAAGACAAGTACCAAGAAGAGGGCATAGAATATTACGAAGCTTACCGTAGTTTGCAGATAGATTCGGATAATGACGAAGGCCTATGGGAAGTACGACATCAAGATAATATGAAACCAAATGGCAAGACCACAAAGTGGGAACGAATGAGCAAAATCCGACGCAAGGAAAGCCAAGACCGTTCAAACGCACTACATGCCCACACAAAAATCATGCTTTTGGAAAAAACTGTTGAAAAAGAAAACGCCCGTGATTTTGCAATGAGAGCTTTATCTCAACGAGAGGGACGGAAAAGCACTATTGGATATCCGTTGCTTACAGTGGAAGAAAACAAACTTATGCTAAACCTTGCCATGTGTGAGCATCTTCGTTGGAACGCGGCTCATGAAATGTTAGGTTATGTCAACAATGATGATGGGCATGAGTGTGACGAACTCAGAAAACGACATAATTGCCTCAAGCCGTGGCAAGACTTAGATGCTGAGTCTGATGCTGTAGACTATATTGATGACTATAAGGTCTTTGACTTTGGAGTGGTAGAAACAAGTTTTAAATTAGAATATGCAAACAGGCAATGACTGACCAACAAATCATAAAAGGACTGATTGACCGGGATAATCGGGTGACGGAGGATTTCTTTTTCGTCAAGTGTCGTCCGTTGTTCTGTAGCATCATACGGAAAGTCTTTGACTATGAGGTGGACTATGACGAGTTCGTGAACGAGTTGTATGTCTACCTCATGGAGGATGATGCCGTCAAACTCAGGAACTTTGAGTATCGCAGTTCGGTCTATCAATGGCTGAAGGTGCTTGCCGTCCGGTTCTTCGTCAAGAAACGGGGCAAGCTGATAGATGACACCAGCCACGAGTCTCCTTATAATGGGCAGGAGCAACAGCCTGCAACTGAACAGGACGGTTCGGCGGAAGGTGATCTGCAAAGACTGTTCGACCAGATGCCAAACAAGAGATATGTCTATGTCATTCAACGGCTCATTCTTGACGATTTGAAACCGGAACTGTTGGCAAAGGAAATGAACATTACGACGGCTAACCTATATAATATAAAACGGCGTGCCATGGGTCAGCTGACCCATGTCGCCTTAAACGACATCAAAGAATATGGCAAATAAGAATTATATATCTGACGAGCTGTTGGCTGCTTACCTCGATGGCAATACCAACGAAGCAGAAACGCATGAAGTGCTGAATGCCATCAAAACAGACCCAGAACTGCGGGAAGTACTTGATATTGCATTAAGCATGGAAGATAGCGAAGCAGAGACATACGACATACTGCCGATGATGAAATTGGCAGCGGAAAGCGGGAACAATATATGTAGTGTGCTATGCGAGGCTTTTGTTTTGCATCGCAGGGACATTCCATTTGAGGAAAGTGAGTTGTTGGATATTGCACAGAAAAAACATTGGCTTACATCACAAGGCTCACCACTTTATGCCGTCGGTCAGTTGCTGGCTCACTACGATTTGATGGTGACACGTAGGTATGATGCTACGATTGATGACATCATTAAGGCACTCACCCTTGACAACGATGTGCTGGTCGTGGTGGATAGCGACAAACTATATGATGGACGGGAAGACTCGGAAGATGCCCCAAATCACGCAGTTGTTGTGTTGGGCATTGAGCAAGAAACAGTTAAGTTGTTTGACCCTTCTGCACCAGATACCAATGTCTTCGTGCCTATGCGGTATTTCCTTCGTGCCTGGAAAGAGTCGCATAACTATATGGTTTGTGTGCTCCAGTCCATTGGCGACTACGAACCGCAGCCCATCAATCTCGATAGTATCCAACTGACAGACGACCTTTTGGAACTACGTGAAGCCATAGCCGAGAATGCCCATGAAGTCTGGGCTTCTGCCCGAATCAAGGAAGGTTGGACATATGGCAGAGAGCGAGACGATGCCAACAAGAAACATCCAGACCTCATTCCGTATTCGGCCTTACCTGATAGCGAGAAAGAGTATGACCGCCTCATGGCTCTTGACACCATTAAATTGGTAAAGAAATTAGGATTTGAAATCGTCAAACGCAAGTAACTATGAACACGTTGATAATGTTAACAGCCGCTTTGCTTCCTGCCATATTGCTATGGTTTTATATTTGGAAGAAAGATGCACAGCCTGAGCCCACGTCATGGCTGGTTAAAGCTGTTATGTGGGGTGTGGCAATATGTATACCTGTTGCTTTCTTAGAATTGGGAATTCAGACAATCCTTTTTGGTGAGGAAGGCGAGCCTTCAAGCCTTGTCGGCACGACTATTGATGCTTTTTTCGTGGCAGCAATACCTGAAGAGACCTTCAAACTTTTTGCCTTGTGGATGGTGTTAAGAAAGAATCCCTATTTTGATGAACATTTCGATGGTATTGTCTATGCCGTCAGTGTCGGATTAGGATTTGCGGCATTAGAGAACATCAGTTATGTGTTTGGCGATGAAGAATGGTTCTCAACAGCAATTGTCCGTGCATTATTAGCTGTTCCCGGGCATTATGCCTTTGCCGTGTTGATGGGCTATTATTATTCCGTCTATCATTTCGTGGATCGCTCTCCTAAGACTGCCGCCTGTATTCTGCTGGTTCCTGTATTAGTACACGGCATTTATGATGCTATTGCAATGAGCGGTTCTGTAAATCCGTATATCGGAGGATTAAGTTCCTTTGCCCTCATCTGGTTCTGTGTGAAGATGCATAAAGTGGCGAAAACGAAAGTCTTGACTCTAATTGATAAAGATGCGCTCGGAAAATAAAAAGTAGATTAATACGTTTAATATATAGACTTTAAATCAAAAACAGGTATATTAAAGACATGGAGAAGAAGGTTACATAATAACAGCAATGGAACACCCTTCACCGTCCAACGGTCGCTGGACGGTGGAGTTAACTACGTGCGAAAGCCGATGTTCCTATGTTTATTGACCGTCCAACAGACGCTGGACGGTGGACAAGAAAACGAGATACAAACAAAACATATCAAAACTATGGCGATTCATATAGATTGGCAGGCACTGCCAACCCCACACGAAGAAAAAGGTAAGCAACCACAGCTATATCCCCGATTGGTTGACAATGAAGTTGTGGACTTTCATAAACTGTGTGAAAAAGTCTCAAAACATTCTTCTAAAAGTATGGGAACAGTGATTGGCATCGTCAGTGACACTATAGATGTCATGAAGATGTTGCTCCATGAAGGCAAGACGATCGACCTTGAAGATTTTGGAGTATTCAAATTGTCGATAGGTACGGATGGCTACATTACTCCTACAACACCTTACCACAACCGCAAGGTTGTGGTCCGTGGAGTCAATTTCCAGCCCAACAAAGTGCTGATGGATGCCATCGACACTCCAGATTTCCGCACGGTGCCACGCAATGCAAGTCCTGTGATTATGTCTGTAGAGCAGATGCAGTATGCCCTAACGGACTATTTCAAAACCCACGACAGCATCACTCGTTCCCAAGTGGAGAAGCTCTGCAAGATGAAACGCACCACGGCCTGCGAACGCCTAAGCGAACTCGTGAAATTAGGATTCCTGCGCAAAGTAGGTTATAATAAAGAAACGAAGTATGAGATTATCAAGTACAATAAACAGTAGTTTCGCCTATTTTTTGTATAGATGAACAAAAGACGAAGGCTAAGGTTTTTACATTTAGCATAAAAAGATAAAAATGAATAACAACTAATAAATTGATAAATTATGCCAGAGAAAAAAGTGACCAAACCGGGTATTGGTTCCGTCGAGAGCCAATTTAATTGGGATAGATTTGTGAAGGACTGTGTCAATAATAAATATGTTCTTGTTATTGGCAACGAAGCTGTCTTAAATAAAGATAAGAATCAAGAGGCAAATGGCGACAGTTCAAAACTTCTTTTTAATTTGACAACAGAAGAATTAAAAGAAAAAGGGTTAACAGATAATACGGCTACTAATTTCACCCAACTATCTCGTAATATAAACAACTTGCGTTCAACAATTTTAGAGACTGTTCAGTCTTATTTCAAATTTGAAGATAATAAAGAGTTTGAAGATAGATTTGAAAGAGAATTTCATGAAGAATTGGATCCTGCTCTTTTGGATTTATTAAAAACAAAATGTTTTCGTGTGGTTCTTACAACAACAATAGATCCGTATGTTGAAATTGCTATGAGACATATTTGGGGAGAAAATGGATTCCGAATTCTGAATATTTATGACATTGATAAGGATATGCGTCCAAATGAACAAGGATTAGATGAATTCAATGAATTAAAACCTACGCTATACTATGTTTTTGGCAAAGCCGACATCAATAATAAAGATAACCAATTTGTTCTTTCAGAAAATGATGCAATGAGTTTGATTTCTAAATGGTTTTCTGTTGAGCGACCTAAAGAACTACTTAAATACATTCAAGGGGTGGGTATGAAGATTGTTTCTGTAGGTTGCAAATTTGATGATTGGCTATTTCGCTTCTTTTGGTTTATCTTAAGAGGTGAGATAAATAATTTGTCAAATGGACAAGTTGCAGTTGAATTTAATGAAGAAGACAGAAAATTAATTAACTATCTACAACAGGAAAATATAAAATTATTTCCTGATGCTCGTTCCTTTATGAAAGAAGCAGCATCGAAAATTGAGGATGCGCTTAAAATAGGAAGCCTTCCAAGAAGAAGTGGAGGTATTTTCATATCGTATGCGCATGAAGATAAATATCTTGCTTTACCTCTTTTTCATAAATTAAATGAACAAGGATATAAAGTGTGGATTGATGAACAGCAATTAGAGCCAAGTGCAGAATATGAAACGCGTATTACCAATGCCATAAACAGTTGTAAGATTTTTATGCCAATTCTAAGCACTCAAGTTAAAAATGATTTGATAGAAGATAAACATAGATTCTATCGTGATACAGAATGGCTTATAGCACAAAGTAGATATAATGACGAAAAAGGTATAGGCGACGGTGTTAACAAGATGAAAGTTCTGCCTGTTGTTATTGGTGAATATCAGGTTAGAAGTGCCTATCATCAAAAAGCAGAAGAATTTAGCATTCTAAATGTAACAGCATTTGAAATGGCAAAAGAGTCATTGGGATCTTTGAAACAATTGATAAACAATCTTATGAAAAACTGATAGACAAATATTATGGCAACAAAGAATAATCCATGGTGTGGGCTTGCACCTTATCAAGACCCGATAGGAGTAAAGCATACATACAAATTTTGTGGACGAAATCAGGAAATATCAGATTTAGCCACACTAATAGACAATAATTTGTTTGTCACATTATATGGACGCACGGGCGTTGGAAAAACATCGTTGCTAAATGCTGGCGTGTTTCCTGTTTTGAGAAAACGTGGATATTATCCTATATATATTCGGCTGTCACAAGAAGCAACTGGGAAGACATATGCAGAAGCTATTATTAATAAAATAAAAGAGAGTGGGCTTAAAAGGCGTGTTAATATTAGAACAGAAAATCTTGACCCTAAATCAAAAAAATATTTATGGCATTATTTTTGTACAACCAAGTTTAGGTCTGATGGTCAAGAGATATATCCTGTCATTGTCTTAGATCAATTTGAAGAGATTTTCTTTTCTAATAAAAAGAAAGCAGAGCTACTGCTACAACAGATTTACGTCTTGCTTAGTGACGACTTGGCATTGCCAGAAGGGTATTCTGCAGATACTAATTATCGGTTTGTTGCCTCTATTCGTGAAGACAATTTGTTTTATTTAGAAGATGGCATTGATGAGTTTTCTTTGGATTTATACAAAGAAAATCGTTATCGATTAAGACCTTTGAGTAATGAGAAAGCTAAGACGGCAATCCTTGAACCTGGTTTCGATTGCATTGATCGTTCTATAGAGGATGCTATAGCAGACAAAATAATTGAAATTTCCAAAGATGAAGACGGAACTATAAGCTCTCTGATACTTTCGCTTGTTTGCAGCTTGATGTACGGACAGGCCGCTAAGAACAATCCTGACAAGCCGATTATTATGGACAAGCAGATACCGTCAACCCGGGAAACCACAGACGGCATCTTGCTTGACTTTTATATGAGCAACACCACAAGGAAGCAGCGAAAGATTATCGAAGAGGCTTTGTTGACAAGCGACGGACACCGCAAGCCTGAAGATGCGGCTATTCCTGATTGTGATAGGTTATTGGCTAATGGGGCCAGAATTTTGCAAGAAATTGAAACCGACACAGGCAAGAAGATTGAAATTGTGCACGACAGGCTCGCAAAGGTTATCTACATGCACAAAAGGCGTAGAGACAGCAATAAGTTTAGAAATATAACGAGGATTATTGTCGTCCTTTTATTGTTTTTAATAGGAACATTAGCAGTTAATCTGGCATGGACACCTTCTGTGAACTCACATAGTCCTTTGGCTCAAACGATAACAAAATATGAGCCTGACACCATATTCTACAATGATGAGCGTATTAGGATAGATGTATTCTCTGATCATATATATAAAGAAAGGACAATAGGAAAGATAATAAAAGAGATACATATAGGAGAAAGCATTTCAAATATGAATAACCTTCATATTTATAAAGATAGTATTAATATTGTTATATCCATAAAGAACAACGTCTTGAAATGGGACAGTGTATATGTTGTATCTTCTTCTGGCTCTAATTTTATTGGCTATCTGCATAATGTAGCTACCCCTCAAAATGCTATCTATATGCAGAGAGAACCTAAAGCAGACGAAAGACTTAGGCTTCCCATTGGAATAGATACAATAAACTATAAAGGAAAAGTATATTTGGCAGATTCTGCGTTCCCTAAATATGGTGAGAAAGAAGTGTCTTTGAATGCCTCGATTCCAACTCCAAGTCCGTTTATAAATGACAAGCACATAGTTTCTGTTAAATTGAACGATGTTGAGATTATTCCTGAAAGTGCTTTTTATGGCTGTATAAATCTTTCCAATATAGATTTATCTGGAATAAAGAAAATTGGTTCGTCTGCTTTTGAGAATTGTATTAATCTCAAAGAGGTAGATATTTCCAAACAAGAGGAAGTACAGGTTGGTTCGTCTGCTTTTGAATCGTGTTATAGTGTAGAAACCGTGAAATTACCACGGAATTTAAAAGGAAGCACATATAGGCTTTTCTCAAATTGTTATGATTTGCAAAATATTATGTTACCTGATACAATAGAAAATATTGCAAAATCAATGTTTAGTTTTTGTAATAATATAGAAACTATAGATTACAATTCTCAAAAATCTTTATTCCATCTTAACCCTAAGGATTCTATTACTTATTATGATTCTACTCCAGTTATTTATAATAAAATGGCAAAAGAAAAAAGCCTTATAGATACTACCTTTATA